>JAPDQK010000003.1:31125-175931 GCA_034505955.1 Candidatus Zhuqueibacter pondensis | reverse complement strand
AGTAGTCCCCTTTAAGGATCGGACATGGACGCCTAAAGGCTTTACTACGAACCATTAAAAGGGGATTTCGCAGAGTCGGAAGGGAAATGCTCGTCGGAAAGTCAACCGCTGCTGAAATAGAATAAATTCGCGCCAGCCATAAACTGCCTGAGATTATGTCACGACATGGTTCGATCAAGGTGCCTGATCAAAGTGCAATATTATACAAATTTTTTCGGTGATAGGCAAGGGATATTTGGGAAATTTTTTTGCGGCCGAATGATTCTGAGCGCGTCCAATTACCACCGCATAGAAAGTTATTGCATCTAAAGATTAAAACCTTATATTCTATATCAGTCACGATTTCAGGTGAGCAGATAAAAATCTTTGACGGGATACTGTTTTATGCCAAATGCAATTACCATCAAAGCGCCAAGCTGGGTTGCGGAAGATGATTTTCTCAGCCTGTTGCGGCAGGATCTTCAACTGAAATTGGCTTATTATGAGAGCCAGTGCCGCATGCTTGAGCGAAAATACCAAAAAACATTTGCAGAATTTGAGGCTGCTCTGCACGCCGATGAGCAAGAGAATTTCCAAAAATGGGAAGACTATATGGACTGGGAAACCGCCGAGAGCGCCCGGCAGGAATGCGAGCAGCGCCTGCGTGAGCTTGTGACATGGAAGACTTGACCGGAGTTTTTGCAGAGTATCCGTTCATCCTCAGTTATCAAGTTCTCAAATTTGAACGGACGCAAAGCACCCGGCGTTTGAAGATGGCCATCGAAATTGCCGGAGGCTCACGGCTGATCATCAGTGAAGCCACCAACCCGCGCGGTTTTCGTTAGCCAATCACTGGCAAGATGCTGAGGGTCGATTGCTGGTCAGATGGGATAACGCCCCGCATCATCCTGCCCTTCCAACTTTTCCCGACCATTTTCATAACGGCCCAACCTTTGAACCCTCGATCCAACCGACCATCCGTGAGGTACTTGATTATATTGCCACACAATTGGCTGGACGAAACAAAACAGCGGGGGAATGATGCCAAAGTCACTTTTGTCGTCTCGCCTATCGCGTTACAAATGGCTACTGCCAATCCCCTCCGCATTCGCCGCCCTTGTTGTAGGCGAGTTCGGCAATTTATTGACCAATTTTTAGCGATACATTCATTCTAAAACCCACGTAGAAAGTTATTGCATCTCACACCCAAGACTTTATATTCTTTATCAATCAAGGCAAATGTCAACAGATTGGGAGGTTTCTCTACCATGAAGTCGTGCAAAAGTTTTTGGCAGAATTAGCCGCAAGCTTCTTGGGAACTGGGTTTGTCAAGAAAGATTCGCCACAGTTTCTCGATAAGCCCGCTCATCCGCAAATTATGGAGGTTAAAATGCGAAAAGTAACCTTTAGTGTCGCCAACAGTCTCGATAATCATATCGCCCGCCAAGATCATGCGGTCGATTGGCTCCTGTGGGGTGAGGAGGCCGAGTCGTTCATGAAGGAATTTTGGAAGACGATTGATACGATTTTGTGGGGTCGGAAAACTTACGAAACGGCGCTACGCCTCGGCGGCATGGCAACGTTTGCGGGCCTCAAAAATTACGTCTTCTCGTGAACGCGGCGGGAAAATCGTGATGACCAGGTGGAGATCATTTCTACCTATGCGGCCGAGTTTGTCCGCGCCTTGAAAAAACAAAAAGGCAGAGATATTTGGGTGATGGGCGGCGGCGAGTTTGCGAAATCTCTTTTCGAGGCCAACGTGATTGATGAAATCGTTTTGAACATTCATCCGGTTTTGCTCGGCGCCGGCGTTCCGCTTTTTCATGAAATGAAACGCCAGATCGATCTGGAGCTGCTGGAGTGCAAACCTTTCAAGAACGGCTGCGTATTGGTTACTTATCGCGTGAAAAAGTAACGGCCGGCTACAAAGACGATCTGGCGTTCATTCACGACGTTGGCTCTAGCGATTTTGCAAAAGAGGTCGCGCCAGGCTTCGTGGGAATTTTGCGTCACGGTGCATGAGTTCAGCCATCTAAAATCTCACTTTAACGAAAGGAAAGGATTAACCATGGAGCAAAAAGCACTCTTCATGAAATTTTGGGAGAAAGAAGCTCCCGCCACGCGCAAAGTCATCTCGCGCATTCCGCAGGAAAAATCGGATTACAAACCCGATCCCAAATCGCGCAACGCGCGGGAGATCGCGTGGCTCATCGTGATGGAGGAAAAAGTGCTCGTCGACGGCTTGGAAAAAGGCGAGTTCGACTGGCCGAACATGCCGGCGCCGGCAACGGTCAAAGAGATTCTCGATGCCTATGATCGCTGGCACGATGATCTGACGAAGCGGCTCCACCAGCTCGATCATGCGGTCTGGGAAAAACAAATTCCGTTTCTCTATCAAGGCCAGGAAGTCATGAAAGACACCGGCTACGAATATGCCTGGGGATTTTTGTTCGATCAAATTCACCATCGCGGCCAGCTTTCCACCTATCTGCGGCCGATGGGTTCCACCGTGCCGCAGATTTACGGCCCGAGCGCGGATGAGCCGATGTGAAACGTAAAAAGTAAGTTGTATTTTACGTTTTACGCCTTACGTTTTAAAGGAGTCCCATGCCCATCAAAATCCTCATCACCGGCGGAACGTTCGATAAAGAGTACGATGAAATCAACGGCACGCTCTATTTCAAAGACACCCACGTGCGTGACATGTTGAAGCACGGCCGTTGCCGCCTGAATGTTCACCTGCGCACCGTGATGATGATCGACAGCCTCGAGATGACCGAGGCCGATCGTGAAATCCTTTTGCAGAATTGCAGGAAATCGCCGGAGAACAAAATCGTCATCACCCACGGCACCGACACCATGGTCGAAACCGCCAAGTTCTTGGGAAAAGCGATCACGGACAAAACCATCGTGCTCACCGGCGCCATGATTCCATACGCTTTCGGCAGCTCCGATGGCATGTTCAATCTCGGCAGCGCCCTGTCTTTTGTGCAGATACTGCCGCCCGGCGTTTATATTGCCATGAATGGAAAGTACTTTGCGTGGGACAACGTGCGGAAGAATCGGGAACGGGGGGAGTTCGAAGAAATGAAGTGAGCTCGTAGTTACGCCTTCCGGGCGTCGAGCCTCTGAATTATACTCGTTTAGGGTTAAAATTGCAGTCTTTGTGAGGCGCTTTTTGTCCCGCTTTTCGGGACTCTGTAATGCGGAGCCGACGAATCTCTTAGTTTTCAAAGGATTGCTTCGCCTGCGGCCGCAGGCTGAGAAACGCCTCCAAGAAACGCTCCTCCTTTTGTCCTGCTGTAAGCATCTTCCCCCGCATGAGTACGGTGCCAGTACGTGGGAAGATTCCTGGCGGAATGACATTCAGGGGGTGCATTTCTGTCCGATAGAACGGCCCTTAGGCCATATTCCACTCGCAATGACATTGTAAGAATGATCCTTGACAAGTATGAGAAATCGCTTCAATAAACAACGCGCTTTTGGATTAAACAAGCACCAAGCCCTGTTTCAAAAAATCCGGCGAAAGGAGCGGTTATGAGAATGAAATGGTTTATTGTTTTGGTTATGGTGGCACAAATTGCCAGCGCGCAACCGACTGATTCATTTGACAGTTTTTTCACCGATCAAATTCTGCGAATTGATTATTTCCACAGCGGCACCGCCACCGAGGAGAAAATTGCCATTGATCAAGTGTATGCCGGCGGCGAGTGGGCGGAAAGTCGCACGCGGCTGATCGATGATTTGAACCTCGGCAATTATCTGCTGCGCGTGAGCGATGCCGCGACCAATCGAATGATTTTCTCGCGCGGCTACGCAACCTTGTTCAATGAATGGCAGACGACCGAGGAGGCAAAACGCGGCGTATTCAAAACCATGCATGAAACCGTCTGCATGCCGCTGCCGAAGAAACCGGTGATCGTCGAGATTCTACGGCGTGACCGGCAGAATTACTTCTCGCAGCAATTGTTCACCACCGTGATCGATCCCGGCTCGCGCTTCGTCAGTCATGAGAAGCGTGCCACGCCGGCGGAGGTTTTTCCCCTGATCAAGAACGGCGAACCGGCAAACAAGGTGGATCTTGCATTGCTCGCAGAAGGCTACACCGCCAACCAGAGACAAAAATTCATCAGCGATGCCCAACGAATGACGGATATTTTTTTCGAGCATACACCATTCAAGGAAAACAAACCCAAGTTCAATGTCTCGGCGGTCTTTGTCGCCTCCACGGAAGCAGGACCGGACAATCCACGCGGCGGCGAATGGCGCAACACGGCCCTCGGCATGTCGTTCAATACTTTCGACACCGACCGTTACATGATGTCGTTCGAGAATCGCGCCATTCAGGATGCCGCGGCCAACGTGCCGTTCGATTACATCATTATTTTGGTCAACTCAACCAAGTACGGCGGCGGCGGGATTTTCCGTTTTTATGCCTGCACCACGGTGGACAATGAGCGCAGTGAATATGTGCTGGTGCACGAATTCGGCCATGCTTTTACGCAATTGGCGGATGAATATTTCAGCAGCGAGGTCGCATACCTGGATGCCTATCCGTCCGGTGTCGAGCCGTGGGAACCCAATATCACCCGGCTGCTCAATCCCCCCGAGGTGAAATGGCGGCAGTTCGTTGAAAAGGACACGCCGATCCCGACGCCATGGGACCAGGCCGGCTATCTCAAACTCGAGGAAGAGCGCGGCAAGGCTCTGCAAGCAGCCAAAACCGAAGCGGAAAGACAAAACGTGCGGCAGAAATACGCCAGGCTTCTGGACGAATTTTTTGCCAAACAACAGTATTGGAACAAAGTCGGCGCGTTTGAAGGCGCCGGCTATCTGGCCAAGGGACTTTATCGGCCGACGTTGCGCTCCATTATGATCTCCGGAACACGCGATTTCGGACCGGTCAGTACTGCGGCGATTCAGCGAATGATTGACTTCCATGCCAAATGAGTCGATGACTTTCACCGGAGCCTGACGAGACAACTTCGTCAGGCCTCACTTCGCTTGCGGCCGTGAGCCTCGCTCCGCTTGGAATGAGATGAGGCAATCACGATTGTTCGAGACTTGACTGAATAATCCCGTGATTGAGGGGTATCACTATTTGGCGTGCAGAACCTCTGTTAATTTTGCCGTAGTACAAAGCAATGTTGAGCGTTACGCTCGGAACCATGACTCTATCCAGCGGAGGCCAGAAATGATGAGAAAGATTCACGCGCTTGCAATTGGTGTGGTGCTTGGCGTCGGTTTGACCGCGGCGACCATGGCAAGTCTTGCCGCGTGCCCGTTCCGAACTTCTCTATTCCAACAAGGCCTTGAAGGCATCTGGCAGGGTGTCCTGAAAATTTCCGGCATTGAGCTCAGGATTGTGTTCAACATTTCCAAAACGCCCGAGGGCAAATTCACCGCAACGTTGGACAGTCCGGATCAAGGCGCAAAAGACATTCCAGTAAGCGAGGTCACATTTGAAGATGGCAATGTGAAAATCGAAGTGAAGGCCGTACTCGGTGTCTACACTGGGAAGATGAACGAAGATGGTGCAACGATTACCGGAAAATGGGAACAATCCGGTCTGTCCCTGCCACTGGAGTTGAGACGCTCGGAAAAAGCGCCCGAAGTTCGAAGACCGCAGGAACCGCAAAAACCTTATCCCTATCAGGAAGAAGAAGTCGTTTTTGAAAACCGGAAGGCGGGGATCAAACTCGCCGGAACGTTGACGATGCCGGGCGCGGGAGGACCTTTTCCCGCGGTGGTACTCATTACGGGTTCCGGCCCGGAGAATCGTGATGAGTATGTCTTTGGTCACCGGCCTTTCTTCGTGCTGGCGGATTACCTGACGCGTCGAGGGATCGCGGTGCTGCGGTTCGATGATCGTGGCGTCGGCAAATCAACGGGTGATTTTTCAACAGCGACGAGCACAGATTTTGCCGATGATGTCATGGCGGGCATCGAGCATCTCAAGAGCCGAAAAGAGATCAATCCAAAACAAATCGGGCTGATTGGCCACAGCGAAGGCGGCATGATCGCGCCGATGGTGGCAGTCCAGGTACCTGAAGTCGCTTTTATTGTCTTGATGGCTGGGACGGGCATCACCGGCGAAGAGATTTTGTATTTGCAGGGCGCTTTGATTGCCAAAGCCCAAGGCGCAAGCGAAGAAACCATTGCCAAAAGTCGTGACCTGCAAAAACGTCTGTTTGCCGTGATCAAGCAGGAAACCGACAAGGCGGAGGCGGAAAGGAAATTACGTCCAATTTTGACCCAAGCGCTGACGGAGCTGACTGACGATGAGAAAAGAGCATTGGGTTTCAGCAGTGCGAACCTCGATACGCTCGTGAAAATCCAAATCAAACAGATGTTGTCACCCTGGTTTCGTTATTTTCTGATTTACGATCCCCGGCCAACTTTGAAGAAAGTCAAGTGTCCGGTTTTGGCGATCAATGGCGAAAAGGACTTGCAGGTGCCACCCAAAGAGAATTTGTCAGCCATCGCGAAGGCTCTCAAAGCAGGGGGCAACAAGAACTTTACCATCAAGGAAATGCCAGGGCTCAATCATTTGTTCCAAACCGCGGAAACCGGCTCGCCCTCGGAATATATGAAAATCGAGGAGACGATTTCACCGTTGGCGTTGCAGGTGATGGGAGATTGGATTTTGGGACAGGTCAAACATTAGAGGACAAGATGTCAAAGGCGAAAACGGAGTGTTTTCGCCTTTGGTTGTGCAACTTTTGGGGTCTTTTCCCGCCGGGATTTGATGATAATGATAAATGGCACGATCAGGGTTCCATCAGGCTTCTGCTTCGATCACCACATCCTTCTCATTTTCCGTCGGGTAAATGATGATAACAAGTCGTATCAGATGCCACCATTACTTTCCACTCCACATTCGATAAGCCATGTAAATCAGCAAGAGTGCAAAAGCCCGGCGGGCATACATGGCAGGAACTTTTTGAATGAGGGTGGCGCCAAATACGGAACCGACAATCCCGCCGATCGCCATGGCCCAGGCGATATTCAAATCCACGCGGCCAAAAGAAAAATGTCGCAAAGCTGCCGCCAGAGCAATCGGGATGATAATCGCCAAAGAAGTTCCGACCGCGGTATGATACGGCACGCTGAAAAAAATCGTCAACGCCGGTACGATGATAATTCCACCGCCGACTCCGAAACCGCCGCCGAGCATGCCGGCGAGAAATCCAACCAACGCATTCACAAGATGGGCCATTGCCTCTCCTTTCCAGAGCATTGAGGTTCACTCATACAGCCAAATCCTGAAAAATAAGACCAAGACTTTTCCAACAGCATCCGGATTCCCATATGATGCTTTCATACCCCGTACCGCGGCCTTCAAGCCACAGCCCGACGGGCGCAGCCCATGGGCGCAGCCCAATTTCGCCGCTGAATAAAAGCAAATCCAAGGGTAGCATCTGCGGTTTACATATCCAACAGGGTAAACGCTGATTTGCACGGATTTTTATCCTTTGGACGCAGTCCTTTGGACGTAGTCTGCGAGGGATCTGCGCAAATTTATGTTCCAAAATCTTCGCGGTCGTAATAATTTCATGGGGTAATCCTGTAACGAGTTCAATTTAACCAACACCAGGCCCATGCGCAAGAGAATTTATGCAATGCGTTGGATTTCGTGAACTGTGCCATAGTGGGGATACGGAATAATGACATTCATGGGGATTATCCATTCCGCCAGCAAGGCATTACTTTGCTTTGCATAAATCCTCTTGCATTTCGATAAATTTTCCTTATCTTAATGACTCCAGGGTTGGATATGACAGGGATTCACATGCAAGGTTTTGCGCTGCACAGGAATTCATTTATGATTGGCTTGCCGATTTTTCTTCTGCTGCTTTCATCTCCTGAGTTCGCCCTCCCTCAATTATCGACCCAGAGAATTTTTGCTCTTGATGACTCGTCGAAAGCATTTCGAGAAAATGATCATGCAGGTACGCTCGAGGAATTCAAAGATAGTGATGGAATTTTAAAACTGAAATTGCAGAATTTGGAGCTTGTTAACAAAAGTCGGGTGGCAGCAGGTTTACAGCCCGTATCGTTTGACATCCTGGCTTCGCGGGTGGCGAATAAACATTGCCGTGAGATGGTGGAGCTCGGCTACGTTTCCCACTGGAACACCAGGGGCGAAAAGCCTTATCATCGTTATGCCCGGGCTGGCGGCACGGCTGCAATTGTTGAAAATGTTTTTTCCAAGATTACGTCCGGGAAATTTGACGTTTCGAATGAGCGCCTGTGTCTGGAATTTATGAACGCCGGCCACAACGGGTTCCTCAATGAAAAACCGCCGGATGATTATCACCGCAGAAACATTCTCGACCCCAATCATAACGCGATTGGAATCGGCTGTTATTTGGGTGCAAAACGTTTCAGCTATGCGCAGGAATTCCTCAATCATTACCTTCAAGTGGATGAATTCCCGCGCCATATTCAAGCCGGTGAAACAATAACCTTTGGCGGCCAGGTGCTGGCGGAAAAGCTTTATCCGTTTCTTCTGTTGATTTATTACGAGCCCTGGCCTGAACCCGTGTCGGTGTCATATCTGGATTCCACCACAATCTATCCGGATGGTACCGAGAACCGGTATCTGGCACTCTTCAACCAGTTTCGCTTTGATGAGGAGAATCGCCGATTCGAGGTCACTGCCGCCTTTACACAGGCAAAGCCGGGATGGTATTATGTCAGGATTTATCTTTCACGGCAAAAGGGTGAACTTTACAACTCCGAAGAGGGATTCCCGGCTACCGGCATAATGATCGAGGTTCGATAAAAAATATTTAATAACAATCCAATTGTCAACTATGATTTTTTCTCATTCAATCGAGCGCCGAACCGGTTGGGAAGGCGATATCGTGGTTTTGACTGCCACGGGCGGCGAAATGGAGCAGGAAGCCCGCATTGCACCGAAGGCGGGTTGCAAACTCTTTTCCTACATCGTCAACGGCATCGAACGCCTGCGCCAACCCAGAAGCTGGAGTGACATGCTCACGCTCTATTGCGGCATTCCGATTCTCTTTCCCACCCCCAATCGGGTGCGCGACTGCCGGTACGAATTCGAAGGCAGAATCTACCAGCATCGCAAAAATAATGAAGACCGGTTCATTCATGGCCTGGTTTTTGACGAGCCCTGGGAAGCCAAAAAGGCAAAAATCAACGCAACCAGTGTCTCATTCTCAGCCTGGCTGGAGCTGGAACCATGGCATCCCAACTATGCGGCTTTTCCTTTTCCCCACAAAATTACGATGACCTTCGCGCTGGTGCCTGATGGTTTATCGATTGCTTACAAAGTAGAGAATACCGGTGACGGTCGCTTGCCCTTTGGTTTTGGCCTGCATCCGTGGTTCCGCGTTCCGGGCAGCCGCGATGACATCATCATCTGCGCTCCGGCCACGCACCAGATGGAGCTCGAGCCGAAAACACTTTTGCCCACGGGCAGGTGCATTCCGATCAACAAGACGAAACCGGATTTCAGCAAGCCGGCAAATCTTTCGCACGTTGATATCGACGCGGTCTACTTCGGCATGCGTCCGGACAAACCGGCATGGATTGAGTACGCAAGGGAAAAATTACGCTTGGAACTGCGCGCCACCGAGGATTTCACCCATCTGCTCATATATTCGCCAGCCGGCCAGGATTTTCTCTGTGTGGAAAATCAAACTTGCAGTGGCGATGCGCACAATCTGTTTGCCAGAGGCTTTCGCGAACAGGCACATTTGCTCATTCTCGAACCCGGGCAAACGCATCGTGGGGAGGTGGAGATGGTTTGGGTGAAAACATAGCCGCCGCCTGTGCTCGGAGGGTTGCTTGTTGCCAGGCACTCATATGCATGCTCACGTTTATCCACGCCATTTATTTTATCCCAATTTGTAGCAAAGCAGTCGCGTCAGATGGTGCATGGTGACATAATGCAATGAATTCCTCAAGGAGGTTGATTTGTCACTCGTCTCCCGCCGTGAATTTCTCAAAACCGCCGCCACCGGAGCGATCGTGACCCTGCCCTGGTTATCGTTTGCTTGCGGTCGTGCTCGAGATTTTGATGTACTCATCCTCGGCGGCCTGATTTACGACGGCTCCGGCCGGCCCGGCATTCTTGGTGATCTGGGCATCAAAAATGGCAGAATTGCAGCGCTTGGCGATTTAAATAAAGAATCCGCCAAAAGAAAAATAGATGCCAATGGCCTTGCGGTCGCGCCGGGGTTTATTGATTTCCATTCCCACAGCGATGATGAATTGCTGCTCGCAGGTGAACCACAATCGAAAATTCGTCAAGGTGTGACCACAGAAATCATTGGCCAGGATGGCGACTCGATGGCGCCACTTACCGAAAAAATGCGCGTTAAACGCAGCGAGCGACTCCAGGCGCGTTATGGCATTGAAATTGACTGGACTGATTTCGCGGGTTATTTTCGCCGGTTGGAAAAAGGCAAGCTCATCACCAACGTTGCCAGCATGCTGGGACAAGGCACGTTGCGCGAGTATGTGGTGGGCGAAGACGATCGCCCGGCCACTCCGGAGGAAATCGAGAAAATGAAGTCGCTCGCCCGTGAGGCTTTCCGGCAAGGTGCTTACGGTATTTCCTCCGGACTGGAGTACACGCCGGGAAGTTTTGCCAGCACTGAAGAAATTATCGAAGTCTGCAAAGCGATGGATGGTCACGGCATCTATTCCACCCACATGCGCAACGAAGACGACACGGTGCTCGAGGCGGTCGACGAGGCCATTCGCATTGCCCGCGAATCCGGGGTGGCGCTGAACATTTCGCATCTCAAAGCCCAAGGCCCCAGAAATTGGCATAAATTGCCGCGCATTCTCGAAAAGCTCGATCAAGCCCGGTTCGGCGGACTAAAAGTCACATGCGACCGTTATCCCTACATTGCCTACCACACCGACCTTTCTGCGCTCTTTCCGCTTTGGAGCCGTGAGGGCGGGGAGGAAAAATTTGTCGAGCGCTTGAAAGATTCATCGTTGTATGAACGGTTGCGTCGCGAAGTCACAGCCGAGGCGGAGAAGATTGGCGGCTGGCAATCCGTCATGATCGCCAGCCTGCCGCAAAACCCGCAGCGGGAGAAATATGAGGGCAAGACTCTGGCGGAGCTCGCGCAAGACGGCACCGATCCATTTCGCCTGCTCGTTGATGTGATGATTCAGGAAAAAGGCGGCGGCAGCATGGTGGGATTCGGCATGAGTGAAGAGGAGCTGAGCGGAGTGTTGGCTTATCCGCATGCCATGATTGCCAGCGATGCCTCGGCGCTGGCAGTCACCGGCAAGCTTCGTTATGGCAATCCCCATCCGCGCGCATTTGGCACTTTCCCACGGCTTTTGGGAAAATATGTGCGCGAAGAGAAACTCATCTTGCTGACAGAGGCGATACACAAGATAACTTCCCTGCCCGCAGCAACGCTGGGTCTGCAGGATCGCGGCCTTCTGCAAATCGGCAATCATGCAGATGTGGTGATCTTTGATCCTCACAAAGTCATCGACCGCGCCACCTGGACCGCGCCCCATCAATATCCGGAAGGAATCAAATTCGTTCTGGTGAATGGAGAAATTGTCATCGACCAGGGAGAATTTACCGGCAAATTGGCCGGCCAAGTGCTGCGCGGGCCATTCGGGTTATGAATGTTGAACATATTACGTGCTTTTAATGTCTTCTGCAGGAATAATTTGCTGTCGGTATAAATCACTCTTGATTCAGCCTTTAAGGGTTGACTTTCATTTCCTTATTCTGTAAATTTTTAGTCATCCAAAAGGCGAATAGGTTGTTTGATCGACTTTCATGGAGTCAGCATGAGAAAATTTCTTGTAACCGGCGGGGCCGGATTTATCGGCAGTAACTACATTCATTACCTTCTGCGCCAGCGCGAGGAGGTCGAGATCATCAATCTCGACAAGCTCACCTATGCTGGCAATCTTGACAATTTGCGCGATATAGAAAAAGATCCACGTTATCGTTTCGTGCACGGCGACATTTGCGACGCCAGGCTGGTGAATCAGCTCATGGCCGATGTGGAGGTGGTGGTGAATTTTGCCGCCGAGAGCCATGTTGATCGCTCAATTGGCGCGCCGGATGATTTCATTCGCACTGATATTTTTGGCGCCTTTGTCCTGCTGGAAGCGGCGCGGCAGCATAAAATTCGGAAATTCATCCAAATCTCGACCGATGAAGTGTATGGCAGCATCTTGACCGGGTCATTCAAAGAAACCGATCCGCTGATGCCTTCCAGTCCTTATTCCGCCTCCAAAGCCGGCGCTGATCGCCTGGCCTACTCTTATTTTGTGACCTACGGTTTGCCGGTGATCATCACCCGTGGCTCGAACAATTTCGGACCATACCAATATCCGGAAAAGTTGATTCCACTCTTTGTCACCAACGCACTCGAGAACAAACCGTTACCCATTTACGGCGATGGTAAAAATGTGCGCGATTGGATTTATGTCGAAGATCATTGCGATGCCATTGATTTTCTCCTGGAGCATGGCCGGGACGGTGAAGTGTATAACATCGGCGGTGCCAATGAGCGCACCAACCTTGAAATCACCGAGATGATCCTCGCCACGCTGAAAAAACCGAAGAGCCTGATGACTTTCGTGGCCGATCGTTTGGGCCATGACCGGCGCTATTCGCTCGATACGAGCAAACTCTCGACGCTCGGTTGGAAGCCCAAGCATGATTTCACCAGCGCACTCAAATTCACTGTCGATTGGTATGTCAAAAATCGTTGGTGGTGGGAGAAAATAAAAAGTGGTGAGTATCTCGAATTTTACAAAAAGCATTACAAAATTTGACAAATGACCTGCTTCTTGCACTGGAACACAAACCGTAAGGAGATCACCTGTGAGCCTGGAAGTAAAAATTGAGAACCGTACCGCAAAAGTTGGCGTGATCGGTTTGGGTTATGTCGGTCTGCCCCTGGCGGTGGAATACGCAGCCGCCGGCTACAAAGTACTCGGCATCGATGTGAGCGGGGAAAAAATTGCCAAGCTCAATCGTGGCGAAAACTATATCGAGGATGTTGACAGCAGCAAATTGAAGGAGTTGGTGAAAGCGGGAAAAATTAGTGGCGCCACCACTTACAAAAACATCGGTGATTGTGATGTCATTTATATCTGTGTGCCGACGCCCTTCACCGAGAACAAGGATCCGGATGTTTCGTATATCATCGATTCCGCCAAAGGCATTGCTTCGGGGCTGCGCCGGGGACAATTGATCATTTTGAAATCGACCACCTATCCGGAAACCACCGAAAAAATCGTGCAGCCGATTTTGGAAGAGACCGGCTTGAAAGTCGGGAAGGATTTTTATCTTGCCTTTTCGCCGGAACGCATCGATCCGGGCAACAAAAAATTCACGACCGCCACCACCCCGATCGTGGTTGGCGGCGTGACGAAAAAGTGCACCAAACTGGCCGCAGCGATTTCCCGCAAAGTGATTATCGAGGTCAAAGAACTCTCCTCGCCGAAAGCTGCGGAAATGACCAAGCTGCTCGAGAATATTTTCCGCTCTGTGAACATTGCGTTGGTGAACGAACTGGCTCAACTGTGTGATCGTATGGAAGGTGTCAACATTTGGGAAGTGGTGGAGGCGGCGGCCACCAAGCCTTTCGGTTTTATGCCATTCTATCCCGGTCCGGGCATCGGCGGCCATTGCATCCTGGTCGACCCCTACTATTTGGCATGGAAGGCAAAAGAGTATGATTTTCACACCAGCTTCATCGAGCTGGCGGCACAAACCAATGAGAACATGCCGTATTATGTTTTGGACCTCATCATCCGATCTTTGAGCCTGCACGGTGTCGCCATTACGACCTCCAAGATTCTCATTCTCGGCGTGGCATTCAAGAAAAACGTCGATGATACACGCAACTCTCCGGCGATCAAAGTCATGGAGTTGCTGTATAATCGTGGCGGCCGGCATTTGATGTATAATGATCCTTACGTGCCGGCGTTGACGGTAAACGGCAAACTTTATCATTCCAAAAAACTTGACCCCAAGCTGCTCAAATCGGTGGACTGCGTGGTGATCACCACCAATCATGATGCTTACGACTATGAAATGATCGTGAAGCATGCCAAATTGGTGGTCGACACGCGCAATGCCACAAAGGATGTGAAAATCGATCGCAGGAAGATTATCCGGCTGGGCTGCGGCACGAATGCCATTCCGGCGGAACTGCGCACACCGCATGAATGAGCTGAAACAAATCGGAGTGCAAAATTTCCGTTTTGCACTCCGATTTACCGTATTACTCTCTTGCGCCGCAGATCAATCACACAACTTTTTGATTCGACAAATCGTTGATGTTTCTGTTTCCTGCCCAATTCATACGCATATCAAGCTCATTAACCCCGATAATTCAGGCGGTGCGTAAATTGACAGCACTCTGTTGTTGGCTCAAGTCTGAAAATGTGGCTCATGAATTATCGGGGTCAAGCAATCAGCAAAGAGGCTGCAGCGAGTTTAACTTCAAGTATTCTCATGGACGACAAGCAGCGCGATCGCACCTTGAAAGCCTCGCGTGAGAAACGCCCGCGCGCCGCTGTGCCCAAGCGACGGCCGGAGGTGTCCATCACGATCATCACCTGGAACTCGTGCCAGCTTCTGCAAGACTGCCTGGAGTCCATCTACGCTGGTACCACCAAAGTCACGTTTGAAATCATTATCGTTGATAATGGCTCGTCCGATGGCACGGTGGAGATGCTACGCAGCCGTTTTCCGAATGTGCGGCTGATTGAGAATCCCAAGAATCGCGGCGTGGCGCCGGCGCGAAATCAGGCACTCAAAGTCGCATCCGGTGATTTCGTTTTACTTCTTGATGCGGATACCCGTATTTCTCCTGGAGCCATTGACGATTTAGTAGCCTTCGCAAATAGCAAACCCGATGCCGGTATCATCGGCGCCAAAATGATTGATCCCGAGGGCAATCTGCAGCTCACCTGCCGGCGTTTCCCCACGATTTTTACTCCCTTCCTGCGTCGGCTGCAATTTATTCCTTGGTTTCGTAATAGCCGCGCGTTTCGCGAACAAGTGATGGCCGATTGGGATCACAGCTCGATTCGCGAGGTGGATTATGTGATTGGCGCCTGCCAGCTCATTCGTCGCGAAGTGCTCAAAGAAGTGGGCTGGCTCGACGAAAAAATTTTCTATGGCCCGGAGGATGTGGATTATTGTTTGCGCGCCCAATCGCATGGCTGGAAGATTTTTTATTATCCGCACGCGACGATCATGCACTACGAACGTCGCATCACGCGCAATTTCTTCCGCGCCATCAGCTGGAAACACTTGTGGGCGCTGTTTTATTTTTTTCAGAAGCATGGCTATTTGTTGAACGCCAAGAATCGCGATTACGCCATCATCATGCCGCGCGCCATCGAGCGGACTTTGCTTTTCATCAATGACTTCGTGGCGATCGTCGGCTCGTACTTGATCTGGGCCTGGCTGCGGGGGAGATTGGATCTTTACACGGTTACGGAACCGTTCGAGCTATTCAGAACCGCCATTTTCATTTTTGCCTATTGGTTTTTGCTGTTTCTGTTTTTTGGCTTGTATCGAACTTGGTACGCCCATTCGCGCTTTGACGAGCTGGTAACATTGATTAAAACCGTTTTCTTTGGGGTGATTCTTATCTTTTTTCTCACCTTTGATCTCGAGCGAGATTTGACAACGCCGCCGAAATTCAGCCGGTTGTTGATCATCACGTATTGGCTGCTAATGACGTTCATGGTTGCCAATGGCCGTATGCTGCTGCGCACGATTCAGCGGCGTTTGCTCGAAGCCGGCATCGGCATGCGCCGGACTTTAATTATCGGTTGGAACAAAAAGGCGCGGGCGCTTCTCGACAAAGTCAAGCGATTTCCCGCACTGGGTTATCGTGTGATTGGCTTCATTGATGTGCGCACGCCGAAAGCTCATCAGGGTTACGGTGATGTGCCGGTACTCGGTGCGATTCATGAAATCAACCAAATCGTGCAACAGGAGAAAGTTGAAAATGTGCTAATCGCGCTGGATATTTTTCAGCGGCGGCAAGTGACGGAGGTGGTCAACCAATGCACCGGACTGCCAGTCACGTTGAAAATCATTCCCGATCTTTATAGCATCGTGATGGGGCAGGCCCGGACCAACCAGATTTACGGCTTTCCGCTCATCGAGATTTTCCCGCAAATCATGCCGGTGTGGGAGCGGCGCTTCAAGCGATTAATCGATCTGACCGTGGCGCTGGCTATTTTGATTCTGGGCGTGCCGCTCTGGTTGCTTCTCGCCTTGCTCATCAAGCTCGATTCGCCAGGGCCGGTTTTTTATCGGCAGGAAAGAGTTGGCAAGGATGGGAAAATTTTCACGATCATCAAGTTTCGCACGATGGTGAAGAATGCCGAGCAATTAACCGGGCCGAAATGGGCGGAGAAAGATGATCCTCGGATCACGCGGGTCGGTCGTTTTTTGCGCAAATGGCGCTTGGATGAATTTCCCCAATTCATTAATGTGTTACGCGGCGAGATGAGCCTGGTCGGCCCGCGTCCGGAGCGGCCCTATTTTGTCGAGAAGCTGAAGAAGGAAGTCCCCTTTTATATGCGTCGCCTCAAAGTGCAGCCCGGCATCACCGGATGGGCACAAGTCAAAGGCACTTACGATAACACCATTGAAGATGTCAAACAGAAATTACAATACGACTTTTTCTACGTCGAGAACATGTCTCTGGCCATGGATTTAAAGATTCTGCTGCACACGGGTTATGTGATGCTGATGGGGAGGGGACAGTAAAAAATGACAAAATAGAAAAAGGCAAAAACTACTTCTCTGCCACTACAATCAAAAAATTCTCTTTATTGATTTCCACAGGGCGCAGTGCCAAATCCTTGAGCATGGTGAGAATCATTTCTTCGGTAACAAAATGCACACGCATGTGGGGAGGGAGGCGCCGATCATTATGGTACTCTTGTGCCATTTGTTTAAAAAGCTCGAAATGGTGAATGAAGTTGCAAAATGAGATGATCATCAGGCCCTTGGGCTTGAGAATGCGTTTGATTTCTCGCAGATAGGGATATATTTGCAAGCTGGAAAAGTGAACAAATACGTCATGCGAATACACGGAATCCAGGCTGTTGTCGGCAAATTCCTTCAGTGTGAAACCATCGATTTGGCGAAATTGTACCTTGCTGTTTTGTCCCACAGCCTTTTCGGAAAGCTGCAGCATACGCCGGGAAACGTCCGTCGCGTAAATCCGGTCGAACCATTCCAAAGCCTTTGACGTTATTTCCCCCCCCGCAGCCGATTTCGAGCGCGCTTGATCGGCCCACAGCATATTTTTGCAGCAGCTTGAGAAAAACTTCTTCATTCTTCCATTCATTGCCTAAATGCGCAAATTGTCTGGCCTTGCCGCTCAATTTCCACTGCAGAACATAGCGATCCCAATACTTCGCGTCATTCAAGGTGTAGAATTTGAAGATTCTGCGCCGAACCCATTTTGCCATCTTCAATAGGATTACAAGCAGATTCATAGCTTTCCTCGATTGAGAATTCAGAACTCAAATAGATACCATCAACTCATTGTAAACGCTGTCATGAAGCGCCAGCATCTTTTTCTGGTCAAATTGGTCGCGAACAAAGGCTTGAGCATTGTGTGAGATCTGCTGCCGTAATGTCTTCTTCTCGTTCAACTCTTTTAAGCGCCGGGCTAATGACTTCGCATCAATGGATGGTAGCAAAAGCCCGGTTTTTCCGTCTTCAATCACCTCCAGGATGCCGCCGCTACGGGTGGCAATCACAGGCAAACCCATAGCCATCGCCTCCAGCAGTGAAAGCGGCAAGCCTTCGTTCAATGACGGCAAGGCAAAAATGTCCATTGCCGCGAGAAATGGCCGGGTGTCCGGTTGATGTCCGGTCAAGATGACGCAAGATTCAATTTGCAGACTTCGGCTCAGATTTTCTAATTCGAATCGACTCGGACCGTCGCCGACGAGCAAAGCTTTGCAGTCATACCCCATCTGACGACAGAGCGCCAACGCCTTCAATAAAATATGCTGGCCTTTGCCATGCACCAACCTTCCGACTTCGCCGACGACGATGGCATCATGTAATTCATATTTTTGTCGTATTTCCGCACGAAGCGACTGTCGAATCTGCTCCGAAAGCGCAAACTGCTCCATCGGGATACCATTTTTAATTAAACGGAGTTTTTTCTTGGGGAACAATTGCCATCGCCGCTCTCGATAAACTTTGTCGGAAACTGCAATCACGCGATCACACCAATGCAGCGGTAAAAAATGGAGCAGCCACAAAGCCAGCGCTTTCACGAGTGTTTCATCGCGATTAAAATAGCTCGAATGAAAGGTAAGCAATACTTTCGGTTGTCCGCACTTCAACTTGAGAAAAGGTGCGAGCACAACCGGGCGCCGGCCATTGATATGTACGACATCAATTCGCTTTTCACGAATGATTTGGGAAGTCTTCGCCAATAACCGCGGCAGACCGGTATAGGTCATCGCTGCGGTTTCAAGCGGGAGGCTCGGCAGCTCGCGCTGAAAATATTCGACGATGCTATCGGACGGATGCACGAGCAAATAAAGCGTGTGGCGTTGGGCTAAATGCCGAGCGATATTGGCAAGATAAACTTCCGCGCCACCGACGTCTTGCCCCGGATTTAGGCATAATATTTGAGCCATAAAATTTTAGCAACATGCTTATTGTGGCGCTTTATGGGCATCGCCTTCAGGCTCTGGCATTTCATCTCCAGGTTCAGCTCTTGAAAGTACTACAAACTCCCTGGGAGAATCTAAAATTCCCTCATGTGCAAATGTTGCCACCACTAACGCCAAAGCCGTGATGATCCAAAACGGTGGATCATTGAGCTGGTCAAGCGCCAGGCTCAACAGCAAAAAGGAAAGTAATGACATGATCAAGCCAAACAGCGTCGTCTTCCAGTATGGGGAGGTGACTGCCCGCAAAGCGCTGAAGAGATATCGAAATAAGCTTACGATAAATATCGCACCCGCCAAGAATCCGATGATCCCGGTTTCGGCCAACATGCGCAGCGGGGTGTTGTGTGCCGAGCGCGCCGATTGCGTCGAAAAATTGCCGCGTTGATAATCATTAAAAGTCTGCTCAAATGTGCCGAACCCGACGCCAATTACCGGATGATCTGCAACCATGCGAGTGGCAATCTCGAGAATAGTCAGACGCTGCTTAAAAGAAACATCCCGACCGCTAAACGCCGATTGCACGCGGTGAACCAGCGCAATGACATCCACGGTTTTGCGGCCGGTCTCGGTAAAAACCATCAACCCGACCATGGTCAGCAATATGGCAAGTAAGCCGATACTGAACAATTTTTTGATACCGCTGAGCTTACGGAACATGTAGAAAGTGAACACAATAAAGACAATCAGCATGGCAACCATTGCTGAGCGCGAAACCGTAAGCACAATGGCAAAAAATAGACACACCAACGCAGACAAGAAAAACCATTTTCGCCGACGCCCTTTTTCGGCTAATAACAAAGCATAGGTAAGCGGCACCGCCAACATCAAGTAGGAGGCATAATAATTCACTTCCGGGAAGAGTCCGAATTGTATTCGGCCGATAAAAGCGCTCAGGAGAGAGCGGTGGGCATAAGCGTCATAGATGCCATAAAGCCCAATCAGGACAGTTTCAATGACAAATAAATGCAGGATCGATTTGACGAGCTTGATGCTGCGCTGCGGTAAAACAGTCTCATAAAGCGCCCAGGCGAGCATAATCGGATATAAAAAACGCAGGAAGCCGATTATGCTTGTTCTGTAATTAACGGTATTCAGCAAGCTGGGCATAAAGGCGATGAACATGATGGCAGTCCAGCCAAGCGCGGGAACGCGATCAAAACGCAGTCCCTCTCGACATTTGCGCAAAACAAAGAGCAGAATGAACAGTCCCGCATACAGATCAAAAATGCCAAAACCTTTTAGCTCAATGCCAATGCCGCTGTACACGAACGGCATAAGCAGAATCAAGCTCCAGAGTCGAATGCGAGGATGAAGGCTGGCAATTAAAAAAGCGATGCCGGAAAACAATGCCAGGGCGTGCAGCTCTGAAAAGGCCGCAACAATGGCTAAGCCCAAAGCAGCACTGACCGCTGGAATAACATAGAGCCATTTGGCCGGCAGTGCGATCGTCGTTTCAATTTTCATGTGGTCACCTCAGCTCGCAAGCGCTTCCAATATCCGGAGCGCCAATTAAACCAATAGAAAAGCGCGCCATACGCCACAACAAAAATAGCCAATTGTCGCAGTGACCAAAACAAGCTATCACGGAACTGGCTCGTGGCCGGGTAGGGGAAAAACCGCAGTAAAATGTAAATGACAATGATGCTGAAAAAAAATGGAGCATAAACTTTCCCAATCGTTTTAACTATCGAACCCAAGGAATGCTCCAAGATTCTATAACAGATGACCAGCAGCATGGTGGCATACAGAAAAAAGCCCATCGCTGTTACCGCAGCAATTGTTATGAAATTGCGTTCGATTTGTAACCCTACAAAATAGCTCAGAATCAAGAGTAGAATCGTTGTGATCTCGACGGCAATGTACCAGCGGTTATTTTCCGCAGCAACTAAAAAAGCGGTCGGCAGTTGGACAATGGCAAAAAAATATACCCCGGGCATCAGCACAAAAACCGCAGGGATGGCTTCGATGTATGCGGGCAAAAACCCCGTGATGACGCATGGCGCGATCAGAAATGCACCGGCGACGATTGGTGGAACGAGATGAACCGTGAGGCGCAAAATATGCGAAAAGAAGCGCTCCAATTCTTGAACCTTGCCGTGCCGGCCAAATTGCTCGCTCAGGCGGGGGTAAATGACAAAACCAACCGCCTGGGTCGCATTGAATGGTATGGCAACCAATAATGCCACGAGTCCGTATAGCCCCAATTCATGTGGCGACAGTGTCGTTGCGGCCACCAACCGGTCTAGGCTGCTCAGGAGAATAAATAGTAACCCATTAACAAACAATGGCAGACTCAAGCGCAACAGGGTTATGAGATGCTGCCGATGAAAATGCGGCCAATACGTTCCGCGGTATTGCCTGTTCAAGTAAAGCGTGAGCAGTAAAGAGCCGATAGCCATTCCGGCCAGCGCCCCTTGAAATTTAAATACAATCACGCCAACAGCCACTAAAAGGGTTCGCAGCAGCTCGAACAGCGATTCAACTTTGCTGGCGAACACGAATTCATGGTGGGCGCGCATGAGCATGTAATAGAAACGATTGACCTGATCCGCAACAATGATGAAGCCGGTAATCAACAAGCCGGTTCGCAGTGCTGCGTCCATCCAACTGCCGATCACCGCGAGAATCGTCAAAAGCAAAAATACACTCAGAGAGAAAAAAATCACACCCCCATAAATAATGTTCGTAAATACGGTGGTTTCTTCTCCGCGACCACGGCGATAGGGTATTTCCTTGTCGCCAACGTGACGCAAGCCGAGATGAATCTGATCCCCATAAGTCAGAATCAGAGTGATGATCACCCAACTTCCGTAATCTGCCGGACTGAGAAATTTGGCAATAACCAGATTACGAATGAATCCCAATCCGAGAATCAGATAACGGCTGGCGGAAAAGACCGAGCTATCTTTAAGGAACTGACGCACCATTTTCTGCCCATTTGGTCCGATGGAGACGTTTTAAGCCAATACCGAGGCGCGGCCCCAAAAGCAATCCCACCAACAAACCGAGAAAGGGTAAACGATACTTTAGAAATGGCAACTGTTTAAAGAAAGCTCGTGCGTACTGCACCAGCAGCCGTCGGGGAGCTCCCCATAACCAGGTTCGGATAAAAAATGTGAACAGCGCGGTAGAAAGCGCCGAACGCGGCAACAGCTTGACGTCTTGTTGAGCAAGAAAGTCGATCAATTTGTGCAAGTATTGGAACTCGGACTCCGTAAAAGCATGCCATTGCGCCAGTTTTCTGGAAAAGTTAGTTTCATGCACGCGATAGAGCGCCAACTTCTCGGGAATGAAAAAGACTGGGTGATCAACAGCCATTTTGCTCCAGACCAGCCGGTCCTCATTGTAACGCATGGTTTCATCAAAAGCGCCGACATTTTCCACACTGGATTTACGCGCCAAAACGGTCACCGAAGGAATCGGGTTTTTCAGCAGCAAGCGCCGAAAGATTGACGCCGGCCGATGCGGCGTGCCGCTGCCAAATTCCTGATTGCCATCAACCGTTATCGAATTATTCCTGGCATCAATAAATCCGATTTTTGCATAGACGAGCACAATTTCGGGAAAGTGATCCAAAATTTCAACCTGCCTGGTCAACTTCTCAGGCAACCATAAGTCATCATTATCGATGAATGCCAGATATTCACCACGGGCATGTCGAATGGCAAGATTGCGCGTGGCGGTAATGCCGCGGTTGGCATGATCCGGGTGGGCGCAAACAACGATTTTATCCGAATGCAACTGCTGATACTTTTTAACAATATCAATGCTGGCGTCCGTGGAGCCGTCATCCGCCACGACAATCTCAAAGTCCTTAAATGTCTGCGCCAATATGCTCTCCAGGCAAGCCGCGATGTATGGTGCGGCATTGTAAAGCGGAATGATCACACTGACTTTGGGTTGGCGCTGTGACATGGCAGGTCATCTGGACTTCATCCGGTTGATCTTTTGCCGGGCAGGAAATGGCGAAGCTCTAACCAGAAATTCTGCAATCTCTGGTATTCGGTGGGGTTTTCCTGCTTGAGCATGCTCAAATGCTCAGCCACAAAAGCAATCGCCACGCTGATAATAAAAGCCAGCATTGCAAAAATAAGCACGATGATGGATTTCCTCGGCCAGATGTGTCGTTCCGGTAGCTCGGCTTTATCGAGAACCAAGAGCGTTGGCGTGTCGCGCTTCTCTTCAAATTTTGCTTGTTCCCACAACGGTACAATGACTTCATAAATTTTATTTTGAATCACGTACTCACGATAGAGACGAATATATTCCGTGCCGAGGTCGGGCATGTCTTTGAGTTTGGTGTTCAGCACTGACAGCTCGTTGCGCGTCGATTGCAGAATGGGATTGTCGGTTCCTAAAGAGCGTTCGAGCAAGCTGAGCTCGATTTCTTTTCTGGTCTTTTGTGCATAAAGTTGGCCGATGGCGGAAATGGAAGTCTGTTGCTCCTGCGGCATCATGATGATACCGTGTTTTTCCTGGAACGTTTTGAGCGCTTCTTCGGCTGCGGTCAAATCAGCACGGTTTTTCTCAATACGGCGCTCGATGAATTCCCGGTTGCTGCGTACTTCGCGGGTATTGAGCTCGATATTGATTCCATTCAAAAGCTCGACGAGATAATTCGCCATATCGGCTGCCCGTTGCGGATTCCGATCGGTCACGCCGATGCTCAGAGTGCCCTCCTCTTCGATTTTGAAAACCAGATGGCTCAAAAGCTCCTTGACGGCTTTTCCCATCGAGCCCTTGTTGATTTCGTAAACCTTGATTAAATCGAAACGGCGCACCACCTGCTCTAACGCGGTTCGGCTTTTCAAGATGGTGATATATTGATACAACTCGGCCGATACGGCACCGCCAGCGAGTGAAATTCCCGGCAATCCGCGTAACAACGAGGAAACATCAGAAAAGCCACTGAGCAATCCTTTGTTTTTGGGAGGGAGAATGGTCGTGGTAGCTAAATATTGCTTGGGCAACAACAAGCTGACGATTAAGGCAACGAGCGCGACAAGAAAAACATTGACGGCAACGAATTTTCGCCATCGGAACAGCGTGTGTAGATAATCCAACAAATCGATTTTTTTCTGCATGGTTCCCATAACGTTACTTTGACACCTGTAGATAGAGCAGCACTACCGTTGCAAGGCCCGCGGTGGTTTGCAAGATTTCGCGAACAGTGTTGTAATAAACGGCAAACGGCTGTCGCACGGCACGTGACACAAAAATTTGATCCCCAGGCTCGACCTTGGTCTCTTCCGGTTTCATCCAAGCTTTTGTGTCTCGTTTCAGAACGCGGACTTTGTCACGGTCTGCTTCCTTGCTGAAGCCGCCGGCCTTTTGCACATAATACCGGTAATCCATCCCCTCAACATAGGTCACATAGCCGGGATTGATGACCTGTCCAAACACATTAACCGTGTTGCGGATCGAAGGCACGTAAATTTCATCGCCATCCCAAAGTAAGACATCAGCAGATTTGTCCTGGTGATTGAACAGCTTGGCAAAATCGACCGCTACGATTCCCCGTTTGATGACCATTTCGTAATTAAAATATTCTCGATCTTCCGGTTTAAGGTCAGTCAACCGAATATCGAGCAAACGCACATATTCAGGATTGTTGAGCAATTGCTCCGGGTTGACGTATTTGCGAATGAGTCTGGCTTCGGCAAGTGAGGCTTCCGGGGTAAAGCCGCCGGCAAGCTCGATAATCTCGGAAAGCGTCATATGATCGTTAAGTAGGGCATATTCACCGGGCCTAACCACAGCGCCATTCACGTAAACCGAGCGTTCCTGCCGCAATTCCCACTTTTCACGAATAAAAATGCGGTCGTTGGGTCGCAGGGGCATATCCGGCGTTTGGCCGTTTTGACCCGCGTGCAAATTGACAACGAGAATCTGCGCCTGCCGGCCATCCGGTAAAAAGCGCACCACTTCGACATGCTCAAGATCAGCGAGCGCCGTTGCCCCCTGGGCGATTTTCAGTAAGGTTTGCAAACTATCTCCGTCACGGAATTCAAAGCTACCCGGCACACGCACGCCACCAAGAATACTTACGCGATTGCCAAGGCGGTTTTCGGCAGGAACGAAAATAACATCGCCGTCGAGAAGGTATGGGTTAAAACGGGTTTCACCGGTGGCATAATAGCGCACAAGATCAACCTCGATGGTATCTCGGGTCGCGCGATACAGCTTGATATTTCGCAACGAAATGGAAGGCGCTGATGCTCCTTCTCTGACGCCAGGCTGCTTTGACTTTTTACCAGCACTTGACTCATTATTGCTGTTAGCTCCGAGATTGGCAAGATATACAACGCGATCAACCCGATCAACAGGAGTAACCGCATAAGTCCCTGGATGATTCACAACTCCAACGACGGTGACTTTGAAAGTTCGCAATGAAACCAAATTGACACTGATCTCGCTGGCCGTGTATTTTTTCCGTACCGCTTGTTGAATTTTTCTCTTGACCTGGCTCAGGGTGTCGCCGGCAACAGCAATCTCACCGACGGTCGGGAGGATGAGTGTGCCTTCCGGCGTGATCGGGCCGACGTGAGCAAATGGCGCCACACCCCAAACGTTGACGGCTAATACATCATAGGGACCAACTATGTAATTGGCAGGATCAATCGGACCTTCCAAACCAAAGGCTCTTTTCACCTGATCAAGAATTAAAACAGTGGGGTCACTCAACGAATCGGCACCGAGGCGTGAGGAGCGTGGCTTGCCAGGTTGTGAAAAAATCCGTTGGTAATAGCGTTCGAGCAGATCTAACGATTCGGAGCTGGTGTCGTTGAGAAATTGATTACTTTCGGTTTTTTCGCCGGGCAATTGACCGGCTGCTGGCAAAAAGGATAGCAATAAAAAAACCAAAAGGCTGAGGACGATGAAAAACTGCCGCATGACTTTAAAACTCCTGAGTAACGCGCTGGTGTCTTTATTGACAACCTTACAACAAATTAGGGTTCGATTTTTATCGCAAAATCCAAAGAACCCGATTATGGGCTTTGATAACACAAGTTCTAATATAACCAGCCTTTGAAAGAATCGCAATAAAAATCTTTATGCCGGTGCACGGCGGAAATCTCTGCACCGGAATTGTCAAAGCCAATGCCTTCCAGTTTGGCAAAATCCCGTGGAATTTTCAAAAAATTATTGCTTCTCGTCATTCAATTCTTTAGATTTTTACTTTGAACAAAGTTTGGAATAAGCAATCTTAACCCCGATAATTCATGAACTATATTTTCAAGCTTAAGACAACAGTAGAGTGCTGTCGATTTACGCACCGCATGAATTATCGGGGTTAATCCTGACTGTTATCGAATGGAGGTTGTTTATGCTCGATCCGGAACTTCTGCAAATTCTTGCTTGCCCCAAATGCAAAGGTAAATTGGAGTATCGGGAAGAGGAACAAAAATTGCTTTGTCACAAATGCCGCCTGAAATACAACATCAAAGATGATATTCCCATCATGCTCATTGATGAAGCCGAGCCCATGTAGTGTGTGACTGGTAGCTTGTGCTGACCACCTGAATATAAACCAGACGGCCAGCAACCATCAGCCTCCTGAGGACACAATTGAAGTGATGGCAATACTTGAACTTCCGTCATTTCGGCGCAACGCTTCCGGGGAGAAAAAATCTTGACTCTTTGGCTGATTTCTCGTAAATTAGAAAAAGTTTACAGATTTTGGAACCAAATGGAGTAATGATTGGGCTGCGCCCTGGAATATTGCGCCCGAAGGGTGAGAGACTATGGTATCGCTCAATCACAATGTCTTGATCTTAAGCCAAAATTACGAGCCGATGAGCGTGGTCACCGTGAAGAAGGCGGTGATCCTGATTTACTTGGGCAAGGCGGAGATAATCGAACGCCACCCGCGCTGGGTGATTCGGTCGGTACGGCAGGTTTTTCCTTTCCCGAGCATTGTCCGGCTGGTGTCATACATTCATGTGCCTCGCAAGCGAATTGTGCTCTCACGCAAGAACATCATCAAGCGGGATGGGCACCGTTGTCAATATTGCGGTGCCACACATAAACCGGTGACTGTCGATCACATTATTCCCAAGAATCGTGGCGGGGAAGACTCGTGGGAAAACTTGATCTGTGCTTGTGTGCAATGCAACAATCGCAAAGGCAACCGTACACCCGAAGAGGCTGGCATGCGGCTGGCCAAAAAACCGCAAAAACCGAATCATCTTTTCTTCATTCAGCATTTTGTCGGAGTCGTTGACGAGCGTTGGAAACCTTATCTTTTTATGAATTAACCGCTGGCGATAAGGTTTGCGTCGTAATTGGTCCAAGAGAAGAATACTTGGCGGTTTGATTTTATTTGAGGTGAGCAATTCCTCTTAGCTTTTGCACAAGCAAATTTGCAGCGTCCTCGTCTTCGGCTGCGCCCGGAGGGCATTGTCTATGGCCATGCTCACAGGGTTCGTCCCGACCTCTCTTCAAGCACAAGAATTATGTCCGAGAGAACGGGACGACGGGCGCACAGACTTGGACGCATTTTATTTTCAAATTGAAAACGGATTCACCGAAAGGACTTTAATGATGTCAAACGCAGGATGCGTCCGCGGGGCTCAGACAGATATGAACCAAATTAAAAAGCGAATCTTGAGTGGGATGCGACCGACCGGCCGTCTGCATCTGGGCCATTATGTCGGTGCCTTGGAAAATTGGGTCAAATTGCAGGCTGCGCCTGTCCAGGCTGCGCCCGTACAGGCCGCGGCTGCTGGCGAGAGCGGTACGGCCTCTCCAACGGCGCAAGATTCTGCCTCAGAAATTTATGAAAATTTTCACCTGATTGCCGATTACCATGTGCTGACCACTGATCTCGACACCTCCGGGATCTACGAAAACACTCTGGACATGGTCATCGACTGGCTCGCTGCGGGCATTCGTCCGGACTTGAGTCCGATCTTCCGGCAATCGCAAATCAAAGAGCATGCGGAGCTGTTTCTCATTTTTAGTATGCTGATCACCAAGGAGCGGCTCGAGCGCAATCCAACCGTCAAAGAGCAGGCGCGGGATCTGCATTTGGATACATTGGTCTTCGGCCATCTCGGTTACCCGGTTCTGCAGGCTGCGGACATTCTTCTTTATAAAGGCCAGGTCGTGCCGGTTGGCGAAGATCAACTGCCGCACATTGAAATTGCCCGGGAAATTGCCCGGAAATTCAATACCACTTATGGCGCGGTTTTTCCGGAGCCTGAGGGAAGAGTGACGCAATTTGCCCGTTTGCCCGGCCTGGATGGCCAGGCCAAAATGAGCAAATCATTGGGCAACAGTATTCTGCTGTCCGATTCACCGGAAGAAATCCTCGCCAAGATGCGCAAGGCGGTGACCGATCCGCAGAAAATTCGCCGTGGTGATCCCGGCCGGCCGGATATCTGTTTGGTATTTACGCATCATCGCAAATTCAATCCCACGGAAGAAAGCGAAATTCGCGCAGGCTGTGAAAGCGGACAGCTCGGTTGTGTTGAGTGCAAAACACGCTGCGCCACGCGGATTGCCGAATTCCTGGCGCCGATGCGAGTGAAACGGGCTTATTACGAAAAGCACCTGGATCAGGTGAAAGATATTCTGATTGATGGCGAAAAACGGGCTCGCCAGGAAGCGCAGAAGACCATGGCTGAGGTGCACAAGGCGATGAAGCTGGGGGAAGCTTGAAGCTGGCGAGGCTTGATTGGATTCCGGCGATAAATCAGTTGTACCGTTCACAAGCGCTCGGAAACGAATTGACATGTAAATTTCAATTTTTGGGAAGCACTAGTTGTTCGAATGCCGTATCGCGTTAAACTGACCAATTTTGAAGGACCCCTCGATCTTTTGCTTTTCTTGATCAAAAAGAACGAGGTGGATATTTACGACATTCCGATTGCTGAAATCACCCAGCAGTATCTCGAGTACGTTGCCATTCTGCAAATGCTCGATCTCGAGGGGGCCGGCGATTTCATCCTTTTGGCGGCAACACTCATTCGTATCAAGGCGCAAATGTTGCTTCCCAGGCCGCCGGAGGAAAGTGAAGAGGAGGAAGAAGATCCTCGACAGGAATTGGTGCGCCGTTTGTTGGAATATCAACGTTACAAGGAAGTCGCCGGACATCTTGCCGAATTTGAAGTTCACGAAAGGGATTTTTTCCCGCGCGGGCACCTTGAACTCAATCTTGATGGTTATGACTTCAGTGATTGGGCCACGGATGGCGGTGCGGCAGGGACTGTGAGCCTGTTCGATTTGATGACCGTTTTCAAGCAAGTGCTCATGCGCGTGCCCAAGGAAATTCAACACAAAGTCGAGAATATTCCGGTCAGTGTCGAGGAGCAAATTGAGTATATTTTGCAGGAGCTGCACATCAACAAGCAACTGCTGTTCATGACGTTGTTGCAGAGGTTGCCGAGCAAGATTTATATCATTGTCACCTTTATTGCTTTGTTGGAGATGATCAAGCGCGGCATGGCGGTCGCGACCCAGTCCGGGCCATTTGGAGAAATTTGGATCAGCAGAATTTAATCACCTCCGCAGGATGGATACGCACGAAATAAAACGCATCGTGGAAGCGTTGGTTTTTGCCGCCGATGCGCCGTTGAGTGCCGAGCGCATTTTGGAAACGCTCGGTTTGCAGAACGGATTTGATCTCAACAGCGTGATTGACGAATTGAACCGCGAATATCAGGAAAGCGGGCGCACCTTCGCAATTCGCCAGGTGGCCGGCGGCTATCAAATTGTTACCAAGCCCGATTACGCGAGCTGGATTCGAAGGCTTTATCTTGGCCGCCAAAGAACCCGCCTCTCGCAAGCGGCTTTGGAAACGTTGGCCTTGATCGCCTTCAAACAGCCGATCAGCCGCGTCGAAATCGCCCAAATTCGCGGTGTCAATTCAGATGGTGTCATTGGCACGCTTCTGGAGCGCCGGCTCATTACGATCAGTGGGCGTGCCGAGACCGTCGGCCGGCCATTGTTGTACAGCACAACACCGGAGTTTCTGAAATATTTCGGTTTGAACGATCTGGCGGATTTGCCCAAACCGCGCGAGATCGAAGAATTGTTCGGCAAGGAAGGCATGCCGGAAGAATTAGTGCAAGCCTTGAGTCAGGAAGATCCGCAGCTCAGCCTGCCGATTACTGCCGAATCCGAGACCGAACCGGAGGTCATTCCCATGGACATCAACGATCAAGTCGTTGAGGCCCTTGGTGATCCTGATCCCTCGGAACCAACCGCTGAGGTTCCGGCGGCCACTCCTTTTCCCGTGCAAACCCCGGACAGCCAGGAACAGGAACCATTACAAAACCTGGCACTTGACTCGAATATCGACACAATGACAGCAGTGGCCGAGCTGGAGGCTGCCGATCCTTCGATGGACAAACCCGACGAGATAGCACCAGAGACCCTGGCAGCCGGCGTCGATGAGCTCTTTGAGGCCTCACCGGAATTGCAATCTCGAGAGAGTCGAATGGTCGAGCCGGCCGGAATTCCTGAAAGCAGCACGATTGCTGTCGACTCGCCGTCAATTTTGGACGAACCCCAGATTGTCGACGAAAGCTCGCTCTTTCCCAGGGTGATCGAAAATCATCCTGTCACAACTGCAGATGTCGTTACGTTTCATCAGCCGTTCGTTTCGCAACCGGCGGTTGCAGAAGAGTTGCAGGCGGTGAAGACTGTACCAGACACCTTCGAGAATACGTTCGAAGTTTTGTTGGATACTTTGGATGCCACCGGCCAGGAGGAAGCAGATTTTACTGAAGAAAACTTGTCAGCCTCAACTCACGCTGCGCCTGATCTCGTTCCTGATCCGGCTGCTGAAATCGACGGATGGTTGGCGGAGGAATTCTCGCAAGAAGAAATCGCCGAGCCGGATTTTCTATTGAGGACCGACGATTGGTCTTTGGACAAGCCCGGGGAGATACGGAGCGAGGAACGGCCAACGGAAGATCATAATGATGGCATTCCAGCAGTCACAATTGAGGAAAGTGTGACTCCGCCGGATCGAGCCCCATCGCCCGGTCTTGATGAATTGACTTCGGATTCCCATGCGAGTGGTGAGCTCGAACATTTTTCTGCAAGCATGGGCCAGATGCAGATGGAGGCGGAACAAGCAGATCTGCGCCGGGAGAATTTTGATGAGCAAACACTGCGCACTGACTTGTGGAACGATGCTGCAACTGCAGAAAAATCCGAAACCATTGCCAACACGCGCAGTCGATGGGTGTCTCTTCGCGAAAAGGCGGCAGACTGGATCAAACGCGCAGTCAACAAATTGATGACGTGGGTGGGGATGGAATCCGATGTCCGGACGTAACCGAATGAAGGCGGCACCAAACGGATTTTTCGAGACTCTCCAAGCCCTCGATACCATGCGGCTGAACCGCTACCTGGCGCTGTGTGGCTTGGGCTCACGCCGGGAAGCGGAAAAGCTGATCATTGGCGGGCAAGTCAAAATCAATGGGGAGGTGGTTCGCAATCTCGCCACGCAAGTGAAGCTGAACCGCGACGAAGTTGCTGTGGGTGGTGAGATCGTGCGTCCGGTCATGCTGCCAATTTACATTATGCTAAACAAGCCGGCCGGCTACCTGACGACAGCGAAAGACGAAGCCGGACGACAAACGATCTTTGAATTGGTCAACACACCGGTGAGAGTTTTTCCGGTGGGACGTCTCGACCGGGACAGCGAAGGATTGCTGCTGTTGACCAATGATGGTGAATTGGCCAATCGCTTGATGCATCCGCGTTTCAAAGTGCCGAAAGTTTATCGCGTTTGGCTCAACCAATCTCTGCGACCGGCAGATGCACGGCAATTCCGCGAAGGAGTTGTGATCGATCATACACATCGTGTTCGCGGCGAACTTGGTTTTCCTGTCCAGGGGGAAAATCGTCTTTGTGAGGTCACGATTTTTGAAGGCCGAAATCGCCAGGTGCGAAAGATGTTTGCTGCACTCGGCTACCGCGTCAAAGCACTGCAACGCACCCGCATCGGGCCATTGCCCCTGGGCAAGTTGAAGCCGGGAGTCTGGCGATATTTGACCGGGCGTGAAATCAAGCAATTGAAGAATGCCGTTGAACTGCAAAGCGAGACAAATCACGCATGAAAGATACACCTTTGAAAGAACGACGGCTGATTATTGCGATCGATGGCCCGGCTGGCTCGGGCAAAAGCACGACGGCGCGTCTATTGGCAAAACGACTTGGTTACACCTATCTTGATACCGGCGCCTTCTATCGCGCTTTGACGCTGAAAGCTCTCGACGAAGGTGTTTTGCCCGAAGACACCGCTGCCATAGTGAAACTGGCGGAAAAAATCAAAATCGAATTGCAGCCGGAGGAGGATAAAAACCGTGTTTTGCTCGATGGCTGTGACGTGACGAAAGCCATACGTGCGCCGAGAGTGACCGAGGCCATTGCGCCGATTTCGGAAAATCCGGCAGTTCGTGAGATCATGGTGGAAAAACAACGCGCCTTCGGCCGCAACGGCGGGGTGGTCGTGGAGGGAAGAGATATCGGCACCGTCGTTTTCCCGGATGCAGATCTGAAGATTTTCATGCAAGCTTCTTTGGAAGAACGCGCGCGCCGCCGGCAGGAAGAGCTCGCAGTCATGGGGATTGTGCGTGATCTCGAGACATTGAAAAAAGAAATCGCCCGGCGCGATCACAACGATTCCCGGCGCAAAGTTGCTCCATTGAGCCGTGCCGCCGATGCCATTGTGCTCGACACCACCAGTTTGACCATCGAGCAACAGGTTGAATTCATCGTGCAGGCTTTGAAAAAAAAATCATGACGCGGTGATCCATGCGTTGGATTTTTCGAGTTTCGCAATTTATTGTCAGGATATTCTTTCGTCTGTTGTTTCGTATCGAGGTGCAAGGCCGGGAGCATATTCCCCGGCGCGGCAAAATACTTCTCGCGGCGAATCATGTTTCCGCTTACGATCCGCCGCTGGTCGGCTGTTTCGTGCCGCGGGTTCTTTATTTTTTGGCCAAAAAAGAACTGTTTCATAACCCGTTGCTGGGTGCGTTGATACGGTTTTATCGCGCCATCCCGGTGGATCGTCATGACATTGGCCATACCACCATCCGCCGGATCAATGAGCTGTTGGCAGAGGGAGAGGCGGTGCTGCTTTTTCCCGAGGGTACGCGCAGCCGCACCGGACAAATTGGCGCACCCCGATCCGGCGTGGGCATGATTGCCGCAATGAACAACACCGACATCGTGCCGGTGCGCGTCGATGGTTTATTTGGTGCGCGTGGCTCGTTGCTGCGCCGGCCGCGCATCAAAATCATGTTCGGTCCGGTCATTTCCGTCGGGCCGTTCCTGCAAAATGGAACCGCCCCCAAGGAGGTCTACCGGGAAATAGCCAATGCTGTGTTCGCTCGGATTCGAGACATGGCAGGGGCGGTCTGAGATCGGCGATAACTTTCTCCTTGCGGAGAAAGCTCGTGTTCTCCCCTTAAGAGGAGAACTCATAAATAAACCCTGTAGGAGGTCAAATTTATCCATGATTCAACCAATTCAATCAACATCCGCTCCAGCGGAAGCCAACGTGGGTCATAGCCCCCAGATAGGAGGTGATGAACTGCAGGCACAAAACGCCAACCTTGCTTCAAACCTGCCATCAAAAAACGGCAAGCCCGTGGCCTATGCCGGCAATGAGGTGAAAGTTGTGACCAGGGAGGAACTCCAGGAAGAACGTGAGTATTCCGATGATGATCAGGAGAATTTCGAGCGGCTCTACGAGGATACCCTGGCGGAATTTGTCGAGGGCCAACTGGTCACCGGGAAAATTTCGGCGATCAACGACAAAGAAGTCGCTGTGGACATCGGCTTCAAGAGCGAGGGAGTGATTCCGATTGAAGAATTCCCGGATCCCAAGGCCATTCAAATCGGCGACGAAATTGAAGTCTATCTCGACAATGTCGAAGACAAGGACGGCCAATTGGTGCTCTCCAAAAAGAAAGCCGATTTCATGCGCGTTTGGGAGCGCGTTTTGGCGGCGCATGCGAAGGGCGAAATTATCGAAGGCAGATGCTCCCGCAGAATCAAAGGCGGCATCGTTGTGGACTTGATGGGCATCGACGCTTTTCTGCCGGGCTCGCAGATCGACGTCAAGCCGATTCGCGATTTTGATCAGTTCATCGGCCGGATGATGCAATTCAAGGTCGTCAAGGTCAACGAGTTGCGCAAGAATATCGTGGTCTCGCATCGCGTTCTCGTGGAAGAGCAGATGTCGGAACAGCGGCAGCGTATTCTTACCCATCTTGCCAAGGGTCAGGTGCTCGAAGGCACGGTCAAAAACATTACAGACTTCGGAGTTTTTATCGACCTCGGCGGTGTGGATGGACTTCTGCACATCAATGATCTTTCCTGGGGCCGGGTCAATCATCCTTCCGAAGTGGTCTCATTGGATCAGAAGTTGCAAGTGATGGTTTTGGACTTCAACGAAGCCAAAGATCGCATCTCGCTCGGCTTGAAGCAATTACAGCCGCATCCGTGGATCGAAGTTGACAAAAAATATCCGGTCGGCACCGTGGTGCGCGGCAGGGTTGTCAGCATCTCTGATTACGGTGCGTTCGTGGAGTTGGAGAAAGGCGTGGAAGGCTTGATTCACATTTCCGAGATGAGCTGGACCCAGCATATTCGCCATCCCAGCAAAATTCTCTCGGTGGGCGAGACGATCGAGGCCAAAGTGCTCAGCATCGATGTTGAAGAGCGCAAAATTTCGCTCGGCCTCAAGCAACTCGAGCCGGACCCATGGGATGGCATCGAACTCAAGTATCCGGTTGGCTCGCGCCAGAAAGGCATCGTGCGCAACCTCACCAACTTCGGTGCCTTCGTTGAATTGGAGGAAGGCATCGATGGATTGATTCACATCTCCGACCTTTCGTGGACCAAGAAGATCCGCCATCCCGGCGAAGTCGTGAAGAAGGGCGAAGAGGTCGAAGTGGTGGTGCTGAATGTCGACAAGGCCAATCGTCGCATCTCGCTGGGCTACAAGCAGACGAAAGACAACCCGTGGGATGAGTTTGAGGGGTTGTACGGCGTCCATACCAAGTGCACCGGCAAGATTCTGCGCATGATCGACAAGGGTGTGATTGTCGAACTGCCGGCGCAGGTGGATGGGTTCGTGCCGCTGTCGCATCTCGCCAAGTCCAATTTGACCAAGCCGGCCGACGGCTATGCCGTGGGCGATGAGCTCGAGCTTGTGGTGATCGAGTTCAACAAGGATAACAAAAAGATTATCCTTTCTGAAAAATTAGCCAAAGAGCCGGCGGGCGAAGGCGAAGGCGGAAAGAGAAGGAAAAAAGCCCGGGCGAAAGCCAGTGACACGCAAGTCACTCAGCCCGTCGAAGTGAAGCTCACGCCCGAGGAGTTGGCTGCGGCGGATGAAGTCGCTCTGGTTGATGCAACTCCGGCATCACCAGAAGCTCTCGAGAAAATGCCGGTTGCAGAGAGTACGCCTGAGGCGGGTGCCGCTGCTGAACCGCAGCCGCAGTCGTAATTTTGTGATCAGAATGAGACAACGGGTTGGTGATCATCATTGCCAACCCGTTTTCTTATCCGGGAGTGGATGGACATGCAACGCATCGCTTTTCCTCTGGTCGTCGCGGGATTGTTTTTTCCGCTCATGGCGCTGGGCCAGATGTCGGAAGAGGAAATGTTGGCCTTGCTCGAAAAACACGACTTGGCCACGGCTCGTGAAAAGGTGAATCAGGTTTATCGGCAATATCCCGGTTCGGCAACGGCAGCTTATTTTCGTGCCTTGCTCGAAGAGGAGGCGGATAGCGCCGTCAAGCTTTTCCAGGATATTTCCACCCGATTTCGCGGCTCAATTTATGCCGAACGGGCATTGTTTCGAATGGGGCAATATCATTTTGCGCGTGGTAATTACAAGCGGGCCCGGGAGTATTTCCTGGATTTGCGTGAGCAATACCCGCAATCGCGCCTGCTCTCACAAGCTGCTTACTATGCTGCAAAAGCGCTGATGATCGCCGGTTATGCCGCAGCCGCTCAAGAGGAGTTGTCCGACTGTACAGAGAAATATCCCGGCACCTGGATGGCGAAATTTGCCGCCGAAGATCTCGCCAAGCTCCGCACACCCATCAAACACAAAACCAGCGAGCCTGAAAAAAAGCCGCCGGTGCAATATGCCGTACAAATCGGAGCTTATGCGCGGCGTGAGAATGCGGTGAACCAACAGCTCGCGTTCTCCCAAGCCGGTTATTCCACCCAAATAAATGAAAAGCAAGAGGGCCGCAGAGTTTTTTATCAAGTTCTCGTTGGAGAATTTTTCGACCGCAATCAGGCCCGCGCTTTTGCTGATGAACTTCAGAAGAAATTCAAAGTACGCTGCAATGTGGTGAAAAGAGAAGGCGAATAAACAGTTGAACGCCGTCGAGGAGAAGCGTGGTATTGGTCATTTCAATGAGCCGATTCATGACTCTGTTCGTGGATGAACAATTCGTATGATGCTGTGACTGTTTTTTGCTGTTGCTGAAATCTGCTTGTTTTCCACTTGACGCTTGATTATCTTGGATCAAAATAGCATCAGTCACATTGAACAACAGAAGAATCGCAAACATACCCGACATTTCTCATGCCCAACCGTATCTCCAGCTCGAATGCCATACGCCAGCCGTCCTTCTGGAAACTGCTTCTGCACCTGCCCAAACTCGTTCGTTTGGTCGGGCGTCTCATGAAGGATTCGCGCGTACCGCTTGCCGGTAAAGTGCTTTTTGTCCTGTCCATTGTCTATTTTATTGTGCCCATCGATTTGATTCCGGAATTGTTTTTGCCGCTCATCGGCCAGGTCGATGACGTCGCCATCTTGCTCTTCGGTCTGCGCTATTTACTCAATCAAACCCCTCCCAATATTCTCGAGGATCATCTTGCAGAAATCGGCTAAATTCTCGCTCTTTTTCGGTGTCGCGATGGTGGTGCTGTCGAGCGCGGCGCCACTGCTGGCGCAGTATGCCAAACTGGAAGTCATTTACCCACGCGAAGGCATGACCGTCACTGCTGCCGAATCCACATTCATCTTCGGTAATTTTGATTATCGTCCATTGGGCCTGGAAGCGGCAGAGCAACCGTCAAAGATCGCGCTTGCCATCAATGGCATTCCGGCGCGGCTTTATCCGAACAAAACCTATCTGGCGGTCGTGCCGGTGAAGCCGGGCCCATTTACTTTTCATGCCGTGCTCCGGCCGGTCACAGAAGCCGGCGAAATTGCCGATTCCATTGTCGTGGATCGCAACGTCTACATCCCGTACTATCTCACCACTTCTCCAAGTGACACGCTCATGGCGGATACGAGCTACGTTTTTCCGAGCGTTGATCTGGAATTGATGCCGGGCGATGTTCTCGGTGTCGCGCTGAAAGCCACTCCCGGATGCTCGGCGCGGTTCTCCATTGACGGCGTTGCTGCGGATCTGCCCATGTCCGAGCAACCGCCGAAAAAAAATTTTTATTGGGGTGAAGCAGTTTTTGGTCAGGCCCGGCCTCCGGCCACCCCGGAAGTGCGCGGCATTTATACCGGCGTGTATCTCATCCGTTCACAAGACAATGTCACGAATGCGACAATTCGTTTTGAAATTGCCGATACGCTTGGTCATCGCCTGCAGATGATTGCGCCCGGCAAATTGACCATCACGGCATCATCTGTGCCTCGCGTTGCGAGTTTAACGCAGGAATTGACCATCGCGCGAACCAGCCCGGGGAAAGGCTATCAATTATTTCTGCCCTCGGGCGTCAAATTGTGGATCACCGGGCGCGAAGGAAATTTCTACCGCGCACGACTGGCGGAAGGAGAATCAGTTTGGGTGCCGACCAGCAGTGTGACTTTTTTGCCGGCGGGAACGCAACCGCCGCAGAGTATTATCGAGGTCGTGCGAACAAAAAATTTTGCGAAACATACGCGCGTCACGATTTTTCTTTCCGAGAGATTGCCTTACAAAATTGAACAGGAGAGAAAACCCCAGCGCCTGCATGCCATCATTTACGGCGCCACTTCCGACACGGACTGGATTCGCCACGATTTTGGAGATCCGCTGATCGAGGAGATCCGCTGGACACAAGAAGCCGAGGGGCGTTATCGCCTCAGTATCGACCTCAACCAGAAGCAGCAATGGGGCTATCGTGCATTTTATGAAAACAACAATTTGATTTTGGAGATCAAAAAATCGCCGGTTATCGGACGGAGTCCGTTGCGCAATTTGTTGATCTGCGTCGATCCCGGCCACGGACCTGATTTGGGCGCGATTGGCCCAACCGGGTTTTTTGAGAAAGACGCCAACTATTTACTCGCCGAGGTCGTGGCGCGCAAACTCGAAGCCAAGGGCAGCCGGATTATCTTCACGCGCGTGGGTTCGGAAGGAATTGCTCTTTCCGCGCGAACCAAGCTCGCTGAGGCGGCCGGCGCAGATGTTTTTGTCAGCCTGCATCATAATGCCTTGCCCGACGGCGTTGATCCCGACAAGAACCGCGGCAGCAGCGCATATTATTTTCATCCCCAGAGTTATCCGCTGGCGAAAAGTATCTTGAAAATGATGTTGAAGCAACTCAAGCTGCAAAATTATGGATTGTTTTATGACAATCTCAATGTGTGTCGCGTCACCAGCATGCCCTCTGTGCTCGTCGAGCCGGCATTCATCATGCACCCGGAAGAGGAAGCGTTGATTCTTGATCCCGGCTTCCGGGAGAAAACCGCCGAGGCCATTGTCGCTGGAATCGAGGAATTTGTCAAAGCTGCGAAATAGTTTGATTGCGGATTACAGGTTTTGAGTTTCAAGTTTGAGTGGCTGATCCATCGACAATAACCAACCAGAAACAAGAATGTCTTTTTGTTCTATTCATTGATGCGATATCATTTCTGCCCAAAGTGCGGGGGCCATCTGAAGCAGCGTTTTACCGAGGGCCGGGAACGGCTGGTGTGTGAACAATGCGGTTTTGTCTTCTATCAAAACCCCGTCCCGGCCGTGGCCGTCATCCTCGAACAAAATGACCAAATTCTTCTGGTGAAACGGAAATTCGAACCGCGCGCAGGCGACTGGAGCCTGCCAGCGGGTTTTATTGAGTGGGGTGAAGGTCCGGAGCAAACCGCTGTTCGCGAAGTGAAAGAAGAGACGGGATTAGATATTGCTGTGCGCGATTTGTACGGTGTTTATCCTGGCCAGGATTATCTGGATTATGAAATTCTGCTGGTCGTGTATTGCGGGGAGATCCTTGCCGGGGAATTGCGGCCCGGCGACGATGCGCTGGAAGCACAGTGGTTCGATGCGGCTAACGTACCTGAAAATATCGCCTTCCGGATTCATCGAAATGTTTTGGCGGAGTTAGCTGACAAAATTCAACAATAGTCAGTTTTCATTTCTGGAGAGTAACCCACCGAAAAAAAGGTGATAAAACCGTTCGGCATTCTGTTTCTTTGGCTGAAAATAAAACGCCCTTTTGAAACGTCACATCGTAAGCCTACAGATCACAAAACAGTTTTACGGTGCGAAAAAAAACATCTTCACTATTATGGTTCCGACAAAACCGAGCAAAGCGATCAAAAGACTATAGAGAAGAGTGAGATGGCTCTTGGTGACCATTTCGTTTCGTATTGCAGCCATTTCGTTTCGTATTGCAGCCATTTCATTTCGCAAGCTTTGATTTTCAGCTCGCATCTCCCCACGTAGGGTCTCATTATTTTTCGCAATCTCTGCGCGCAGGGCCTCGTTACTTTTCGCAATCTCTGCGCGCAGGGCCTCGTTACTTTTCGCAATCTCTGCGCGTAATTCGGCATTTTCTCTTTTCGTCTCGGCGCGATGCGCCTCAACTTGGGCACTGAGTCGATCAACTTTCTCTTCAATTACTTCCACTTTTTCCTGCAAATTCTCAAGCTCCGTTTCGATACGGATGATGGCGCCGGCTGGGGATTTGCGAATTTCCTCCATATCCTGAAAGCCGGAGCTTAATGCTTTAGCGACTTCACGCGCGATCATTTCTTGAAGTTTTGTCTCATCTATAACCATCTGCTGAGCCATGGCATGCACCCTTATTTTTTCTTAATAATAACAATTTATCGCCGCAATGTCAATAAAATTTATGAGGGGGTATTGTGCCACCGACCGGACACTCGCAGTGACCAGTCGGTGGTTGAACAGAACAATGACTTCCGCATCAAGTTCTTATTTTATCAATAGCAGCTTCTTCGTCTCGACGAAGCCCCCTCCACTTTCCAAGCGATAAAAATACACACCGCTTGGCAGGCCGCTGGCGTTCCACACGACTTGGTGTTTACCCGCCGCGAGCTTTCCCGTTACCAGAGTCGATACTTCCTCACCCAAGGCGTTATAAATCTTCAGCGCCACCCGGCTTGCAACCGGCAGCAAGAATTCTATCGTGGTACTGGGGTTAAACGGGTTCGGATAATTCTGTGACAATGCAAATGTTAATGGTTGCAGCTCAATCGATTGCTCGACACCGACGGTTCCGACGCTGACATACGCCCGAATGAGATAAATCCAGATGTTGCTGGCATCAGCGGTAATGTAATACCAGTTGGGCGTGCTGCCACTACCGGGGTTATTGAGATAAGTGAAACTATGATATGGCGATTGTCCTGGATATTTGGTGATCAGCACGGCCGGCGTATCGGGAACGCGAATGACGAACCCGACAGCAAACGGCTGGTCAGTGCTGATGTTGTAGGAACGCAAATCCACTCCACGCCAGTTGGGATACGGAACCGGATAGGGAAATTCGCCGCCCGGATTGACGACCGGTGGCGTTTCGTTGGTGGAAGCCGTGATCGGAAACGCCAGCGCCCGGCCCAAGGGTGTCGGGCGCACGTTGCCGGTAAATTGCCAGACTCCGCCGGTGATCGCTCCTTTGCGACGCAGCGCCACACGAATGGAATCCAACTTGCCACCGGGAATGGCATCAAACGTCACACAGATCGTGTCGGAGAACGACAGTCGCAGAAATCCGTTCGGCTCGGTTTCGTCCCATTTTTGCTCAACTGCCCTGAGCACCCCCGAAGCCTGATAAGAAAAATTGAGCGGGAATGACTGGTTGGTATTGGCGACCACAAAATGAATCTCTTTATATGTGCTGCCATACTCCGGTTCGGCAAACTCAACATTCGGTGTCACATCCAAAACGCGTTTGCTCGACGAACCGATCTCCACCGCCTTGATCAAAATCGATTGCCCCTCGGTGGTGAACTTCGCGCGCAAATCAGTACCGTATTTGAACGTCAAGTACTCCACTCCCAGGTTTTGGACGGTGCTGCCGGTGAGAGGGACGTTGGGATTGATGTACATCTGGCTTGTGGCTTTGGGAAGATTGGGGTAAACATATCCGTACGCCGGATTCAGCGTGCGATCATCAAGAATATTGGCCACCACCCAGTTTCTGAAAATGTCATTGAAGCGCAGTGTGCTGCCAAATTTTTGCAATCCATCATCGAAACCCGCAATTGCCGTGGCTTTGCTGGCAACAATATGCTTGAAAACGCCAATACCAACCTGATCCCGCACATAAGTCATGAACCGGGCCGCGCGCGAGTAATCGCCAAGAGCCTCCGTAATATCACTGCGCCAATCCAGAAGATAATGATTCGTTTCATTGACGTAATAGTATTGGGCAAAAATTGGAAAACCGCAGTGCACTTCGGCAACCAGGGAACAGCCCTCGTTCATAAAGCGTATTTCGCTTTGATCATAATTCCAATGAACCATGTGTTGGAACTCGTGCGCGGTTACACTCATGGCCTCCGCCAAACCCTCGGAATCATTCAACTCCGTGGGATTGGCATCCAGATAGTAAATTTCCGCACGATTGCTGTTAGGCAGAGTGGTTTCATTTCTGGGATCAAACCTTCCTGCCACCCAACCGCCGGTTCCTTCCCAGCCGTCTCTAATATCCAAGATCAGGATGATGATGCGTGGGTCGTTATCAACATTCGGAGGGTCGCCAAAAGTTTCCACCACCATCTGATAAACGCCCTTTTTACTGTTTGCCGGCGTGTGCTGGTCGAAAGCCACGCGGACCGAATCAACCGCGCGTTGATTGACGCTGCTTCCCCAAAGCGCATTTTCGACAAAAATGTAACAGTTTGTCCCAACCGCCCGACAGGTCGATGGCACCAAATAGTACTGGGAAGTGGTCTGATCATATGCGTACCACTGGTTGGTATCACCAACCTTGAAATTCCAAACGGTGCTTTTCTGAAGCTTCATCTGCTGCATCATGTCTGGATGCTGTGCGACATAATCGCGAACTTGCTGTTGTTCTTTCCAGAGCAGGTCCGAGCCGGGTATCGGATAGCTCCTGCGAAGCTGCTGCTCCTCCACAGCTGATGGCATCATGATTTGCGCCTGAGCCGATGCGACAAACATTCGGCCAATCAGCAAACTGAATAAAGCCAAAGATATCCTCCGCATACTTTTCTCCATGAAATGTTCGTAGAAGGTTGAGTGGCAAGGCGGCAAGCCCTCACACACATGTTTTTTTAATGAGTATAATTAATTGCGCCAGAAATGTCAAGAACAATCTTACTGAGAAAGTAATGCCTCAGTCTTCGGTGGAGAAACGTAGCGCAGTCATCCTGACTGCAGACAAGATGTCTGCGCTACCCACCTGTAACTGAGGTGATACCTGAGAAAGTATCCGTCAATAATTTTTGGTTGGGGGATTATATTCCCCATCCTGGCATGCCTACAAATAGGGAATTGGTGTCATCGTTAGAATTTTTCTCCGGTTCCATGCTTGATTCCAATTGAGTAATAACCATCCAACAACCGGAAAAATTCCACGCGGGAGTAAAATTTATCAAAACCCAAGCGGGTTGCCCAAACAGCACATGACGTAAATCCGCTGTAAGCGTAGCGAACAAGGACTTGCGTCATGTGCTGCTGCCACCAACTGAATACAGCATCTCCCCCTGTGCTCCCATGAATCAGCAAGGGGGTACGCTGTGGGTTCCGTTTCACAAAAATTTTTTGAAATTTCCTCTTGACTTTTACAAATATAGTTACTATACTGTAACCGTTTACATAAAGCGTTTTTGTCGCTTTTTATTATGGCTGAAAATGTAAACGTTTACATCAAGCTTCCTTCTAAGCTTTATAAAGCAACTCCCGTGCAAATAGAGCTTAAGACGTTTCATTTTGACGCGAAACGCATGGCGTAGTTAACTCTTGATCGAGAAAGTGCTATTTCGATGCGCGTCACCATAAAGGAAGTCGCACAAAAGGCCGGGGTTTCAACCGCAACCGTGTCGCGTGTTCTAAATAACGTCGGGCCTGTAGATGATGATACCCGACGGCGCGTCCGGGAAGCGGCGAGAGAGTTGCACTACATTCCCAATGCGGTGGGCAGAAGCTTAAGCACCAAACGAACCGATGCCATCGGGCTTCTCCTTCCAGACTTGCACGGAGAGTTCTTCTCGGAAGTCATTCGGGGCGCTGATGAAACCGCCCAGCAAAACCGCTTTCACCTGCTCGTCTCCAGCTCCCACAGCAATCGCGAAGAAATCGAAGCCGCGCTGCAAGTCATGCGCGGCCGGGTGGATGGCTTGATCATTATGTCTCCTCACATCGATGCGCACACCCTCAAAGTCAACCTTCCCAAAAGTCTGCCAGTCGTTTTGCTCAACTGTTATATCGAAGATGATGCCTTTGACTCGCTGAATATCGACAATTACGGCGGCACCACCCAAATGGTAAGCCATCTCATTGCCCACGGGCATCGTTGCATTGCCATCATCAAAGGAACCGAGAAAAACCTGGACGCAGAAGAACGTCTGCGCGGTTATCGTTTCGCGCTTGGTGAAGCTGGCCTCCATTGCTCCGAGAATCTTGAATTCGCCGGCAATTTCTTGGAAGACTCAGGTTATGAGGCAGCCAAGCGCATTCTGGAATTGCGCCCACGGCCGACTGCCATTTTTGCCTCGAATGATTCGATGGCGATCGGTGCCATGAGCGCATTGCGCGAATTGGGTGTAGCCGTACCTCAGGAAATGGCACTCACGGGATTTGATGACATTCCAATTGCGCGTTATCTCTCACCGTCCTTGACCTCGGTCCACGTGCCCATCAGTAACCTTGGCGCCCTGGCCATACAGAAGCTCATTCATGCCATTCGGGAGAAGAACTTGCATACCGTGCACCATGCCATTGTCCCAACGAATTTGGCAATACGAGAATCCTGTGGCTGTTCTTCTCATAAAAACACCGGCGAAAAATTTTGAAAGGAGGTGAGAACCGGCAAGAGTATTTTTTAATGCAAAAATAAAAATTCTGATTGTGGCGCACAGCTTTGGCTATCTTGTAGAACCTAAAAGTTTGGAGGTCTCCCATGAAACGTTTGGTTATTTGGTTGTGTTGTCTGGCCTTGGTCGGATTCTTTGGTTTGGCCAATGCACAAAAAGCCCACATCGATCCGCCCTCTTTACAAGTCATGTCGGCAGAGAAGCCCATCATCATCGATGGCAAGTTGGATGAGACCGACTGGCAGCGGCGAATTTTTGCGCTGAATTTCAAGCACCAGTACAAGCCCGATGACGTCACGTTCGCCGTGACCGGCGAGGTCATGCCACCGGAGCCTGAAGTGAATGGTTCCCCGTATGATGATGTTTCCAGCGCGCAAATGATGTTTCTGCATCGCGGCACCGATCTCTACTTCGGTTTGATCTCAACCGATTCTTCCGTGTGCAAACGCTTTTGCAGTTGGGAGGGTGACGGCATTTTCATGAAGATAAAAGACAAAGCCGGTAATGCCATTGAATACAAATTATTCTACATCAATCCGGAAGTCGGGGCTTCTGCCAAATACGAGACCAGCGGCAATGCACCGGCCGGATCCGGCGAAGGCAAATCCTATGAATTCCCCGGCACCGTGGCAAACAAAGATACCACCAAAACCGATGCCGGCTATACGTTGGAAATGGTGATCCATCTCGACAAGTTGGGCTATACCGCCGATGATACCGAAATTCCGGTGGCGATTACGGTTTTTGATCTGGATTACATCACCGCCTGCGGCACACCGTCAAAAAAGACCGCGGATTTTTACAAGAGTTGGTGGGGCAGTGAGTGGGGTACCGAGTTCCGCACGCTCATCCTCTCGGATCCGCCGGTTGTCGAAGCGCTTGCCACCACGAAGAGTATTACCTTGGACGGCAAATTGGATGAAGCGGAATGGGCTGGTGCGAAGTCGATCTATATGAAACCCGGCAGCGCTGGCATCACCGGCTGGTGGTATATGCAATGGGGTGATACGCTCAACAGCTACGATGATCCCAGCGGCTCGACCGTCAAATTCCTGCACAAAGGGACGGACGTTTATATCGGAATAACTTCTGACGATAAATCAGTGACCAATTATGCCTCCGGATGGGAGGCCGATGGCGCTTTCATTTGGATGCGCGATCCATTTACGGTACCCGACCCTGGTCAGCGCCAGGAAATTAAGTTGATGTATTTCGGCGCCGATGTCGGCAAGCCAGCCGTATTTGAAGTCAGCGGTACGGTTCCGACCGGTGGTGCGGAAGGCGCATCGTATGAGTTTCCAGGAACGGTTACCCGCACCGAAACCAACGGCGAGGACAAGGGATATTCTTTGGAAATTGTCATCCACGCCGACAAATGGGGTTATGTCGCCACTGACACCGTCTGGTTTGGTCTGGTGCTGTGGGATATGGATAAGTCCTCCGCCGATGCCAACTTGGAACACGAAAAGGATTACGCCAAAACCTGGTGGGGCAGTGAATGGGCGGACAAGAATTTCGACAAGTTCTACATGTATCGCGGCATCGTGCTCTCAACAAAAACCGTATCTGGGGAACCTCCGGTTCCCAAACCGAAACCTCACACTGACCCGCCTTCATTACAAGTCATGTCGGCAGAGAAGCCCATCGTCATCGATGGCAAGTTGAATGAGACCGACTGGCAGCGGCGGATTTTCGCGCTGAATTTCAAGCACCAATATAAACCTGATGACGTCACCTTTGCGGTGACCGGCGAGGTCATGCCCCCGGAGCCTGAGGTGAATGGTTCCGCATATGATGATGTTTCCAGCGCGCAAATGATGTTCCTGCATCGCGGTACCGATCTCTACTTCGGCTTGATCTCCACCGATTCTTCCGTGTGCAAGCGCTTTTGCAGTTGGGAGGGTGACGGCATTTTCATGAAGGTGAAAGACAAAGCCGGCAATGCCATTGAATACAAATTGTTTTATGTTGATCCGGCGGTCGGCGCCTCTGCCAAATTCGAGACCAGTGGCAATGCGCCGGCGGGTTCTGGGGAAGGCAAATCGTATGAATTCCCCGGCACCGTGGCGAATAAGGATACCACCAAGACCGATGCCGGCTATACGTTGGAAATGGTGATCCATCTCGACAAGTTGGGTTATACGGCCGACGATACCAATATTCCGGTGGCGATTACGGTATTCGATTTGGATTACATTACCGCGTGTGGCACCCCGTCGAAGAAGACCGCGGATTTTTACAAGAGTTGGTGGGGTAGTGAATGGGGTACCGAATTCCGCACCCTCATCCTCTCCGATCCTCCGGTTGTTGAAGCGCTCACTACAAAAGGAAACATCACTCTTGACGGCAAATTGGATGAACCAGATTGGGCTGGCGCCAAATCAATCTTCATGAAGCCCGGCAGCAAAGGCATCACCGGCTGGTGGTACATGCAATGGGGCGACACGCTCAACAGTTACGATGATCCCAGTGGTTCGACCGTAAAGTTTTTGCACAAAGGGACAGATGTCTACATCGGCATTGTTTCTGACGATAAATCGGTCACCAATTACGCGCCCGGATGGGAGGCCGATGGTGCATTTATATGGATGCGCGATCCGTTTACGGTACCCGATCCTGGTCAGCGCCAGGAAATCAAGTTGATGTATTTTGGTACCGAGGTTGGCAAACCGGCGGTGTTCGAGGTCAATGCCAATGTGCCCACTGGCGGCGCGGAAGGCGTCTCATACGAGTTTCCCGGAACGGTGACACGTACGAAAGCCGGCGATCCGGATAAGGGATACTCGATGGAGATTGTGATCCATGCCGATAAATGGGGCTATACGGCTACGGATACCGTCTGGTTTGGCTTGGTGTTGTGGGATATGGATCATTCTTCGGTAGATGACAATGACGAGCACAACCGCGATTATGGCAAAACTTGGTGGGGCAGTGAATGGGCGGATAAGAATTTCGACAAGTTCTACATGTATCGCGGCATCGTACTCTCGTCTGCTTCAGTCACACCGCCCTTGGTCATTTTCGACGAAGACGATCCTATTGGTGCTGGATATTATGATGCTTCTTGGGGTAATGCCACAGCGCCGAGCCAACTTGAACTCGCCGGGCCTGGTAAAGACAAATTGATTATTGATTCCACTCACGTGTACGCTGGCAAGCACGCCGGCAAGATTCGCTGGAACCATGCCGCCGGCGGTGACTGGATGCTCTTCATCGCCTCGATTGGCTGGAAGGCCATGGATGCGACCAACTACGACTCACTGGTTTTTCATGTGAATGCTCCTGCTGGTGCTGAGAACCCCGGATCGACTCTTCCCAACATCAGCCTCGAAGACGCCTCGAACAATAAAGCCAGCGCCATCCCATTGGGCAACTATCTGGCCGCGATCGATGCCGACACGACCACGTGGCAACGCGTTTCGATTCCACTCAGCGCCTTTAAGCCTTACGGACAATTTAGTCTCGCCAAACTGAAAGACGCCTGGTTCAGCAAAGGTCCGGCAGATGGCAAATGGCATCAGATGTGGGTTGATCAAATCATGGTCGTGCCAGGCCCAGGGGCTGTGGGAGTGCAAGAACGTCCGAATTCTCCGATTCCGATGGCATTTCGCCTGTTGCAGAACTTCCCGAATCCCTTCAATCCCGAGACCAAGATTCAATTCGCCGTGCCGGTGACCAGCATAGTAAAAATAGAGATTTTCAACATGCTGGGCCAGCGCGTGCGCGAGCTGCATTATGGTCTCAAACCGGCCGGCGCTTACAGTGTGATTTGGGATGGTCGTGATGACGCCGGGCGGCAAGTCGGATCGGGTGTATATTTGTATCGGCTGAGCACGGATCGTTTCACGGCGACCAAAAAGATGTTGTTGGTGCGATAACCGATGAACGTCCGGACGGTGCTGGCGCCCTCTTTGCTTTTTGAACCGAAAGATATGTCTGGGGTCAACCGTCCGGACGCTATAACGATCGGCGAAAGCCCTGTGTTCTGTGCTGCCGAGCAGGGCTTTCCTCAATTGTAAATGTCCAGTAAATAACGTTGCCATTCCGAAGGAATTGCCATGTCCCTTTAGACACCCTACGGGCGTAGCCCATCACAATGAAAATGTGTTTTGTAGTAGCGCCCTACGGGCGTAGCCTTCAGGCGCCGGAAGTGCTGACCATTTTGACCCTGAAGGGTCTACTACGAAAATACCGTAGCGGGCTTCCAGCCTGCAGACAAGACTGCGTCCGTAGGATGTCTGCGCTACATTTTCATCGCGATGGATGTGAAAACGCACATGGCAATTCCTCCGGAATGACAATTCCTCCCCTCATCACTAAGGCGTTACGGATTTTCCTACTTTTGGGGCAGTAGAGTATAGTCTCGGACGAATTATACTGATGGTGAAGATGTTTTGAACCGTGAAGATTTTTAGGACACCAATCAACGCTGATGAGTGATCTGCGGAGATCGGATTTTATCTGCGTCCAAAAAATTTGTTTGCAGCCAAAGCCGCGCTGCGAAGAGTGGCTCAAACTCTATTTTGAATATGCGTAAATCGCTCAACAGAACTGTCTCCGCCGCTTGGCTTGCCGTGTGCTTTTTGCTTTTTTCTTTTTGCTCTTTCGCCCACGCCGGCACCACCGGCAAAATCACCGGCAAAGTGACGGACGCCGAAACCGGCGAGCCGCTGCCGGGCGCCAATATTCTCATCGCCGGTTCGACACTCGGCGCTGCGGCGGACCTCGAAGGCGAATTCATCATTCTCAATGTGCCGCCGGGCATTCACACAGTGGAAGCGCGCATGATGGGTTATCAAGCCATGCGCACGACCAACGTGCGCGTCGCCAGTGACCAAACCACGGTGGTGAATTTCGTGCTGCGTGCCACCACCCTCGAGTTGGGAGAGGCGGTCACCGTGGTGGCGGAGCGTCCCCTCGTGCAAAAAGATTTGACTTCCTCGCTCGCCGTGGTTGGCGCTGCGGAGATCGAACAACTGCCGGTGCAGGAAATCGGCGACGTGATTCAGTTGCAAGCCGGCGTGACTAAAGGCAGCGGCGGCGAGCTGCACATTCGCGGCGGCCGTGCCGGAGAAGTTGCCTATCTCATCGATGGCGTTTTGGCGACCGACCCCTTCAGCAATGCCATCGCGGTGGAAGTGAGCAATGCCTCCGTGCAAGAATTGCAGGTGGTCAGCGGCACGTTCAACGCCGAATACGGTCAAGCCATGTCCGGCGTGATCGACATCGCGACCAAAGACGGCGGCAATAAACTCGCTGGTGAGGTGAGTTATTACGGCGGGGATTACCTCAGTCGCGACAAAACCCTTTTTTTGAATATCGACGAGATTAGCCCCACCGCGCTGCGCAATCTGGAGCTGAATCTGAGCGGCCCGATTCCGGCGATGAAAGACAAGCTCTCGTTTCTGTTCAATGGCCGCTATTTTTACAATGAAGGATGGTTATACGGCCGTCGCGTATTCATGCCGGATGATTCTTCCAATTTCGACAGCCCCGATCCGCAGTTTTGGTACATCGAGAAATCCGGCGATGGCAAGATCGTGCCGATGAATCCCTACCGCAAATACTCGATGCTCGGCAAACTCACCTATCGGTTGGCGCCTGCGATGAAGCTGGCTTATTCCTTATTATGGCACGATGTCAACGCGCAATATTATGATCATCTCTTCAAGCTGAATCCGGAAGGCAATTATCATCACTTCAGCAATGGGCAGACCCACACGCTCAATTGGACGCACACCCTGAGCAGCCGCACTTTTTACACGATCAAAGCCTCGCGCGCATACACGGGATTCAAATCGTACGTTTTCGAGGATCCTTTCGATCCACGCTACGTGGATTCCAAGCGGCTATTCCGGCACGGCGCTTTCAGTTTTCATACCGGCGGCACCGGCATGTGGCACAATTACCGCAGCACCACCAGTCTCACGGGCCGGTTTGATTGGACCAGCCAGATCTCCAAACGCCATCAAATGAAAACTGGGATCGAATATCGCCGGCATCGGCTGTGGCTGCATCAATTCGAATTACAATTTTTCCCCGAAATTTCTTCTCTGCCGGTCATCCAAAAGATCGACGCTTACAACCACAACCGCTACGTGCGCACGCCCGAGGAATTTTCTGCTTATTGGCAGGACAAGATGGAATTCAAAAACGCGATCATCAATCTTGGCGTGCGTTACGATTACTTCAATTCGCATGGCAAAGTGCCCACCGATTTGCGCGACCCCAGCAACACCTATTATCCTCGTCCGGAAAATCAGGCCTATGTGAACGCCTCGGCGAAACAGCAAATCAGTCCGCGTCTCGGCGTCGCCTATCCGATCACCGATCGCGGCGTGCTGCATTTTTCTTATGGCCACTTCTTTCAAATTCCCGCCTATCAATTTTTATATGATAATCCCGAATTCGAAATCATTCCCGGCGGACTTTCCACTTTGGTGGGCAACGCCGATCTCGAGCCGCAAAAAACCGTCACCTATGAAGTCGGTTTGCAGCAGCAATTCGGCGAGTCGATTGGCATGGATGTCACCGGCTTCTACAAAGACATTCGCGATTTGCTGGGCACGGAAATTCACGAGCTGTATATTTTGGGCGACCGTTACGCGCGCTATGTGAATCGCGATTATGGCAACGTGCGCGGCGTGACGCTGGCTTTTTCGAAGCGGCATTCCCATGCGTTCAGTGTCAATGTCAATTACACCTATCAAGTGGCCGAGGGCAACGCCAGCGATCCGCGCTCGGTATTTTACAACCAGCAAAGCAATCCGCCGCGCGCCAGCGAGATTCAAGTGGTGCCGTTGGATTGGGATCAAACCCACACGCTGAATTTTGACGTGACGGTTGGCGACGCGAAAACGTGGGGCATCAGTTTGATCGGGCAGCTCGGCAGTGGTTTGCCATACACGCCGGAAGAGCAGAATATTCGCATTGACATTGAAAACAGCGCGCGCAAACCGCCGCAATATAATTTCAATCTGCGGGCGTACCGAACCTTCAGGATTGCCGGATTGGAGTATTCGGCTTTTCTGCGTGTATTCAATCTGCTGGATCGCCGCAATGAGAATTTTGTTTATCTCGACACCGGACGTGCTGGTTACACGCTGGTTTCGCGATATGCCGGCGACGTGCGTGGCGTCAATACTTTGGAAGAATTTCTCCGCCGGCCGGATTGGTATGCGGAGCCAAGACAGATGGTTTTGGGCCTGTCAGTTGGATTTTAAATTTTTTGTAGTGACGCCTTTAGGCGTGGGACGCTCGGGTTCAGCACAAAATTCTTTACGTGGATGAAGTATCATCTCATTATCAAAATTTCGGCGCCTAAAGGCTACGCCCGTAGGGCGCTACTACGAAACTTTTACGTTATATGAAAATAAAATTTCCACTCATCCTCCTTTTGTTGCTGCTCACCGCCAACTTGCTGGCGCAGCAAAAAGAGCAGCTCGGCGATCGCAAGTGGCGCCGGCAAGGCACGCACAACGGGAATCTCGTTGAAACCCTGTTCTGGAATTTCGGCGAAGTGGCGTGGTGGGGTAAACAGCCCTCCGGCGTGTGGCCGCGCGGTACCGGGCGTTCCTACATGGACGGCATTACCCCGCTGGTCGCCGCGGAAGTCGTCACCATCCGCGGCGATACCATCCATATCGTCGAGGCCGGCTATCGCGAGCTGATGGACATTTCGCCGACCGGCGTCGAACGCGGCTGGCAACCTCGTCCCGGATTTTTCAATCCACATCAGGACGAAATTGCCATGAGTGACAATCCCAACTCGTGGCCGGAGGTATGGGCGGATCGGCCACCGAGTTGGGCCGGCAAATGGAACGGCTATTTCGGCCAGCGCACCAATGCCGATCAAGAGAGCTATTTCGTCATGGACGATCAAGCCGACGATGGTCATCTCTTCTATCCGGATTCCACCAACAAAAATCGTCGCGGTTTGGCGACTCGCGTCGGCGTGCGCGGCTTTCAATGGTCGAATGTGCTGGCGCAGGATATTATTTTCTGGCATTACGAAATTACCAACGAAGGAACCACGCCTTACGATAAAACCATCTTCGGCATGTATGTCGATTCCGGTGTCGGCGGCCAGTTCGATTCCAACGACGATAATGCGTTGTACGATCTCGATCTCGATCTGACTTACACATGGGATACCAATAGTCTCGGCGAAGGCGGCTGGGGGCCGACCGGTTTCGCCGGATACGCCTTTCTGGAAAGCCCGGGTAATCCGTTGAATGGCCTTGATGATGATCGCGACGGCCTCGAAGGCTCAGGCCCGATTTTTACGCAAACCGATTTGGAGCGCGCCACCGCTCCCCGGCAATTGCGCGCCGGGGATCAGGTTGTCGTGGTGGATTATGACACCTATCAGCGCACGGTCATGACGCTCACCGATTCCATCGTCACGCGGCAACGCGGCCGGCGCCTTGTGTTGCGCCCCGGCACGGTGCTGCCCGGCGAGATTCCCGGCGATGGCTTCGACAATAACTTCAATGGCCTCCTTGATGAATCGAAAGTTCATGTCGGTCTGAAATATCTCAACTATCTCACCGGTGAAGGATTCGACAATCCACTCATCGATGAGCGCCGGGACGACGGCGTTGATAACGACAACGACTGGGACAAAGAACGTGATGATGTGGGCGAAGATGGCGTGGCCGGCAGCGGCGATCGCGGTGAAGGCGACGGCCTGCCCACCCTCGGCGAGCCGAATTTCGACCGCACCGATATCGACGAATCCGATCAAATCGGCTTGACCGCGTTCGACGTGTTTTATATCGGCTCGGGCGTGTCCTTTCGGGATGATGAGACGATTTGGCAGCGCATTTTCGTGAGCCATTTTGATACGCAATTGCAGAATGGCAATATCGCTTTCCTTTATGGTTCCGGGCCGTTCCCGCTTCCCACTTTTAAAACCGAGCGTTTTTCACTGGCGTTGGTGTTTGCGGCCGATCTCGACAAGATGCGCCGCAACAAAGAGACCGTCCAAAAGATTTACAATGCCAACTACAACTTTGCGCGGCCGCCGGACAAGCCGAAAGTGAGCGCCGTCGCCGGCGATCGCAAGGTGACGTTGTATTGGGACGATCTCGCCGAGAAGTCCTATGATGTTTTCTCCGACCCGCCCTATGATTTCGAGGGCTATAAAATTTATCGCAGCACCGATCCCGGGTTCAACGATTCCTACATTGTCACCGATGGCTTCGGCAACAAATCGCTCTACAAGCCGGTCGCCCAGTTCGATATTCGCAATCAAGTCGAAGGCTTCTTCCCGATTTCCATCGAGGGCGTACTGTATTATCTGGGCGATAACAAGGGACTGCGGCACTCGTGGACGGACACCAGCGTGGTCAACGGTCGCACCTACTATTACGCCGTGGTTTCCTATGATCGCGGCGACGCGGCAAAAAAAATGCTGCCCTCTGAATGCACCAAAGTGGTCGTGCGCGACATCGCCGGCAATGTCAAACTGGATCAAAATACGGTGATGGTGACGCCGAATGCGCCGGCGGCCGGATATGAAAGCGCGCGCCTGCCCAACGGCATGATTCATCGCAGCGGTCCGGGTACGGGTGCGGTTTGGATCGATATTGTTGATCCGCGCCAAGTCCGCGACGGCGGCGAGTATCGCATCGTGTTCGATGATACCTCCACGAATAAAACTCGCTACTCGCTTTATCGCATCAAAGAGGATGGCAGCAGCGAAACCATCTTCGAAAATTCGGTCTATACCAATGGCGAGGATGCCAATCGCATCTTCGACGGCTTGCGTTTGTTCGTGCGCGATGACACCGTGCGTTTCAATCCTGATAAGACGGGATGGACGAAAGGCAATGCCAATCTGCAGATTATCGGCGAGCGCTTGCGCAGTTATTCCACGCGGCGCGAGGGTTATCCGGCGCGCTATGAGGTTCGCGTCGGCATTCCGGACACCTCGTGGCTCTTCAACTCGCCGCAATTCGTCAGCAATTTTCAAGTATGGGATGTTCTCTCCGGCAAGAAAGTTCGCTATTATCTGCGCGATGCTACCGGTCAGGAAGACAGTCTGTTGAATGCCGGCGATTACATCAATATTTGGATTCGTGAAGGCACCCGTTGGTTCCGTTTATGGAAATTCGATTTCATTCCGCCGCAGGCCGGAGAAGTGCGCAATCCCCAAGCCGGTGATGTGGCTTACATTCATATCGATACCCCGTTTCGCAGCGGCGATGTGTTCGAATTTCAAACTGCCGCACCCAAATTGAATACCGAGAGAGCACGCGAGGAATTAGATCGCATTGCGGTGGTACCCAATCCCTATTTGGCTGCAGCGGAGTGGGAGCCGACGCGATTGTTGGCCTCCGGCCGCGGTGACCGCAAGATCGATTTCATCCATCTTCCCGCCAAATGCACCATTCGCATTTTTACGATCAGCGGCCATTTGGTCCAGACGCTCGAGCATGACAGCGCCATTGATGACGGCGCCGAGTCATGGAATCTCCGCACCCGTGATGGCATGGATGCCGCGCCGGGGATGTATATCTATCACGTTGAGTCGCCGGTGGGGGAGAAGGTGGGGAGGTTTGCGATAGTGAAATAGTCCGAAGTCGAGGAGTCCGAGGCCGGGTTTGTCCGGGGTTTGGGAGTAAAACGTTAACTTGGCAATAGCGACAACTGATGTCTTCATGTCATTAAGTCAAGATAAATGCCCGTCGAATATTTTGTCCCGAAGGGACACCGTGAAAATAGCCCAGAGATTTATCTCTGGGAAAAGATGAGTTATAAACACCTTGAGAGTCCCAAAGGGACGGATGAAAACGATATGTTGGCGTTATCACAATCGTTGGTTTTCAATCATCCCTTGCGGGACTTGAAGAAAATAGCCCAGAGGAAAAGATGAGTTATAAACACCTTGAGAGTCCCAAAGGGACGGATGAAAACGATATGTTGGCGTTATCACAATCGTTGGTTTTCAATCATCCCTTGCGGGACTTGAAGGTGGTAAAATTTGCTTCATTTCCCACCAATGAATTGGTGGGCTATTGTCGTTTGTCCCTTCCGGGACATAATCAGCGACAAGCTTTTGTCCACACATTTGTATGAATTCGGTGCCATCGAAAAGGATGTCGGAGCTGAACGAAGTCCGACTTGACGTCGTAGATGGATGAGTACCATGACCACAACAAAACTTACAATCCCCATAATTGCTTTGCTCGCCGTTCCGATCACCTCGCACGCCCAGTTCTCCAGCAAAATCACCAAAGTCGGCACCACCGTTGCGCAGTTTTTAAAAATCGACGTTGGCGGCCGGGCCATCGGCATGGGCGGCGCCTTCGTCGCCGCGGCTAACGATGCGACCAGTCTTTATTGGAATCCTGCGGGCATTGCGGGAAGCGAGCGCAGCGAAGTGCATTTGATGCATGCGGACTGGCTGGCCGACACCAACTTTGATTTCGCCGGCGTGGTCTTGCCGCTGGGTGCATTCGGCACGCTGGGCGCCAGTGTCACCTCGCTCTCCATGCCGGAGATGGAGGTACGCACCGTGTTCTATCCCGAGGGCACCGGCGAGCGTTTCGGCGCCGGAGATGTGGCCACTGGCGTTTCGTATGCGCGCATGCTCACCGACCGCTTTGCCATCGGCTTCACCGCCAAATACATTCGCCAACACATTTGGGATATGAGCGCCAGCAGCGTCGCCCTCGATTTCGGCACGCTTTTCACCACCGGCTTTCATGGCATGAGGCTGGGCATGAGCATTTCCAACTTCGGCAACAAAATGCGTTACGAAGGCAAGAACACGCGCGTCTTTTATGATCAAAATCCGTGGGAGTTTGGGGACAATGACAAGCTGCCAGCCCATTTACAAACCGACAAGTGGTCGCTACCGCTGCTCTTTCGCGTCGGCATTGCTATGCCGGTTTTCGACAGCGAAGTCAATCGACTCCTGATTGCGGCGGATGCCATTCACCCCAATGATGACAATGAGAATGTGAACCTCGGCGCCGAATATGCTTTCAAGAAATGGCTCTTTCTGCGCGCCGGATTCAAAGCGCTGGGCAGCCGCGACAGCGAAGAAGGGTTGACCTTTGGCGCCGGCTTCGATTCCGCCATCATCGGCTCCACCAACTTGCGAGTGGATTATGCTTGGGCGGATTGGGGACGGTTAAGCTCGGTGCATCGTTTTTCCCTTGCTCTGCGGTTCTAAATTTTAAATTCGTTGATGAATTTCACTTACGGAGACTCAGGTCGAAATCATGAAAATGTATACAAGGATGCGCCAGCTTTTCGCCACGTTCACTTTGTCGCTGATGATGGTGGAATTGACTTTGGCTCAGGACATTGTCATTTTCGATGATGATGATGCCACCGGCAAGGACTATTATGATGCCTCGTGGGGAAATGCCACTACGAGTTTTCTCTATTTGATCGGGCCCGGCAAGGATAAGATGCCCATCAACAACGCGCAGAAATATCAAGGCCTGCACAGCGGCATCATTCGCTGGCAGCAAAAAGCCGGCGGCGAGTGGCGTCTGTTTATTGCCGCGGATAATTGGGCCGCCCATAACGCGACCGGTTTCGATTCGCTCATCTTTTACCTCAACGGCCCGCAAGCCGTCAGCGGTGACGTGCTGCCCCATCTCGGTTTGGAAGACACCGACAATCAACTTTCCAATACGACGCCCCTCTCCGTGCATTTTCCCGGATTGGATGCCGATCTCACGACTTGGCAGCGCGCTCACGTTCCTCTTACCGCCTTTCAGCCGTTCGGCAATTTCGATTTGGACAAATTGAAAACCGTGCGTTTCAGCAACGGCGCTGCCGCTACCGACACGCTCACCTTGTGGGTCGATGAAATTCGCCTCATCAAGAAAGCCAGAGATACGCAACCGCCGGCCGCGCCACAAAATTTGAGAGCCACACCTTATGATCGTCTGGTCGAGCTGGATTGGGATGACAACACGGAAGCCGATTTATACGACTATCAGGTCTATCGCGCCACCAATGCCACCGGGCCGTTCACACGCCTCAGCAGCGACGCGGTGCGCGCCTCGTACCATTTCGACACGCCGGTCGCCAACGGCACGGTTTATTATTACAAGGTAACCGCCGTGGACAGCTCCACCAATGAGAGCGGATTTTCCAACACGGTCGCGGTGACGCCCATGTCCGGACCAGCAACCGATCTTTTGGAATTGGAACAGCGTGCGGCGTTTTACTTCTTCTGGTACGGCAGCAACCCCAATACGGGCGTGTCGCTGGATCGCATGACCAACCCCACCCTCGGCGCAACCGGGTCCACCGGTTTTGCGCTCACTACTTATCCCATTGCTGCTGAACGCGGCTGGATTACGCGCGCGCAAGCTGCCGAGCGCACGCTCAAAGTGTTGCGTTTCTATCGCGACCGCGCCGATCGCTTTCATGGCTTCTTCCCGCACTTTTTGCATACGGAAACCGGCAGGGTGATCGAGCTTTTCAACAGAGACAATGGCGCCGACGTCGTCGAATCCGCGTACTTTTTTGCCGGCGCGCTCACCTGCCGGCAATACTTTACCGGCACCAATGCCGTGGAAACCGAAATTCGCCAAATCGCCACCGAACTGTATCATGCCGCCGACTGGCAGTTCCTGCGGCGCAATAATAACGGCGATACGTTACAAACCATCAGTTGGCATTGGTCTCCAAATTATGGTTCGCTCGGTATGCGGGTCAATGGATTCAATGAAGCGATGATTGTTTACCTTCTCGCGCTGGGTTCGCCAACGCACGCCGTGCCCGCCTCGACTTATCATCAGGGCTGGGCTTCGACCTACCGGCGCAATCGTTTTTATTTCGGCATGATCCTGCCGGTGGAAAGCCTTTCCAGCTCGCTGTTCACTTATCAATACACCCATTGTTGGGTTGATTTTCGCAACAAACGCGACGCGTATGCCGATTACTTCGAGAACAGCCGTATCGCGACTTTGATCAATCGCCAATATTGCATCAGCCAAGCCGGAACGTTCGGCTATAGCGACAGTTTGTGGGGACTCACGGCTTGCGATGGTCCGGGTTTCCCGCCATTTCAAGGTTATGCAGCGCGCGGTCCGTTTCAATCCGACGACGGCACCATCGCGCCCACTGCCGCATTGGCCTCGATGCCGTTCACCCCGCAGGAATCCCTTGCCGCTCTGGTTTACATGTACCATCATCATCGCGACGGCTTGTGGGGACCATACGGCTTCAAAGACGCCTTCAACCTCAAGGCCGACCCGGATTGGTTCGATCCGGATTACATCGGCATCGATCAAGGCCCGATCGTGATCATGATCGAAAATTATCGCAGCCAGTTGATCTGGAATTTGTTCATGAGCAATCCGGAGATTCAGGAAGCCATGAAAAAGGCGGGCTATGTTACGACGGCGGTGGAGGAGAAAACTGGGGATGCGCTGCCGCGACGTTTTGTTTTGGAGCAGAATTTCCCCAATCCATTCAATGCCGGCACCAGCTTGCGCTATTATCTGCCCCAAGCTGGTGTGGTGCATCTGGCGATCTATGATTTGAATGGCAAGTTGGTAAACGTGATCGTTGATGGATCGCAAGCCGCTGGAGAGCACGTTGTCAATTGGGACGGGCGCAATCAACACGGCGCGACCGTTGCCAGTGGTATTTATTGGGCACAGTTGACACAGGAAGGCCGGATCGCGGTGAGAAAACTGGTTGTGATGCGTTGAGGAGGACAAAATCGGAAGTTGCGTGGGAAGTAGCGCAGGCATCCTTGCCTGCAGACAAGAGTTCTGCGCTACGGTAATACCTCATTTTCGGTGGACTACTATAATGTCATGCTGGAAGCATCCTTTTCCGACCAAGCACAGTGCTGGATTGAAAAAAGGCTACGCTCGTAGGGATTCCCTACGGGCGCAGCCTTCGGAATGACATTCCTCTCCACCCGTAACTGATGGATTTCGCGCTACGTTCTCACGCATAACCGAGAGATTACTTTTGCCCTTGTCTCATCAACGCCAAGCCGTTCAATAGTTTTGCTCATCATCGTTTTGCTTTTTTGAAATACCTAATGAATAGTTTAAAAATAATCACTAAACAGGAGGATCGGAGTCATGAAATCAAGATACGTCGTTGTTGTTGTTGGTTGTGTGCTGGCGTTGCTTGTAGCCTTGGCGTACGGACAAACAAGCCACCGCACCAATGTGATTTGGGCGCGGGCGACCAGCGATCCCATTACCTTGGATGGCAAATTGAATGAGGCGGCGTGGGCAAAGGCGGAGTCGGTTCGGGTTCAGTATGGCAAAAGCAACACCCTGATTCCCGGCAGCGGCTGGCATGATGAGAGCGGCGTCAATCCGCCCGGCGACCCGGTGGATGCCACCCTGAAATTTCTGGTGAAAGGAAACAAGCTGTACATGGCCGCCGTAGTCAAAGACAGTTCTGTCGGCGGCGGTTTGTTCAACAAGTTCGATGGCTTCCTGATGAATATGCGCAGCCATGCGACACGCCGCACCGACACGAATATTGCTCCGGAGTTTGAATATTTCTACGGCTGGGTCACCGAAGGCTGGGCGGATCCGAGCACCGGCAATGTCGGCGCCTCGCCCGGGTTCTTCGGCTTTGCCGGTGGACCGCGCACTACAGTTTTACCGGAGGGCTTCCCCCTCTCGGATATATGGAACGCTGCCACTACGGTGCAGGGTGTTTCCAATGATGACGCCACCCCCGACGCCGGTTGGACTACCGAAATCGAGTTCAATCTTGAAACTCGGAGTTGGGTGTTGAACCCCCAAACCGGCGAACGACGCACCAGTGGCGGCTACAATGTGACCCGGCCCGAAGGCGATATCATCGAGTTTAATATTTCCATTTATGATGCCGACTGGCAGTGGCCGCTACAACCCGGGCGGTTCAGCGGCAACCGGACATGGCTCCAAGGGCCGTGGGGCAATGCTTCGTGGTATGATGTGGTCCGGATCTATGCCCGGCCGGATGTGACCGTGAATTCTGGCCCCGTGCCGGAAGTTGGTCCCGAGGTGATCATTCCGAATGGAGCCAACTATCCTGCACCAACGATCGACGGCAAGCTTGACGAGCCGGTATGGCAGAATGCGCCGGGTCTTGATCTTCGGTATGGAGATGATGCCTTGCGCGCGTCTTATCCTGCCAATGGCCCGTATCGTAGCGGGCAACGACAGCCGGCGATAGATGGCAAGCTGGCTTCGGTTGTAGATCCTGGCGATGCGACGCTCAAGTGGTTTTTCAAGGACGATATGTTGTATCTGGCGGCGGATGTGCGCGACCAGGCGGTGTGGTCGATTGATAACCGGGATCAATGGGATGCGATCATGTTCATCATCAATGATCGTGCGGCCTTCGATCCGGATGACCATAATTTAAGACGCTGGGCATTGACGGTGCGCCTTGATGCAACGGGTAAAGCCATTCGGGCGGATGATCTGCCGTTTGTGGCGGATTCGTTGAAAGGCGCGTCAGCGGCCGTGGCGCTGAAGCCGGGGACCACGGTGAATAATTTCAACGACGCTGATCAAGGCTACACGGTTGAGTTGGCCATTGACTTGACGAAGTTGGGTTATCCAGCCGGTCGTGGGGATGGAGTATTGTTCCTCAGCGCCACGTTGTATGATGGCGAGAACTTTGCGAATTCGGCGGACAATTACGGGACGCGCGTGTGGTGGATGCGGGAAGGCAGTGGGGATGCCGGTCCGGCCTGGGCCTACATGGATCCAAACAAGCTCATCACCGGGGTCGCGGCGAATAATGAAAACAGCCTGCCAATGGAATTCGCGCTGTTGGGCAATTACCCGAACCCCCTATGGGCGTCTGCCTTCAATCCGTCAACCAAGATTCAATTCACCATGCCGGAGCCGGGCAAAGTCACGCTCAAGGTGTACAACGTACTTGGACAGCATGTGCTCACCCAGCAGTTGGGCTGGCAGCAACCCGGCAAACGGGAAATCGTATTCGATCCGAAGACCCTCAGCTCCGGCGTGTATCTGTATCGTCTGGAGATGGCTTCCGCTGCGATGAAGCAAACCAGGGCGACGCTGTATGGGAAGATGATGGTCATCAAATAGCAGAGCGCAAAGCGCATAGCGCAGAGCGTCGTTGCTCTCTGCGCTATGCGCAAAAGCGAGAAGAGCACAAGAAACAATGCTTCAACTTAACAGGTTGTTGATGATTTCTTGAATAAGAAAAGGCAAATTGGGCTGTGTGAATGATAACCCCGGAGCAGGAACGCGATTGTGTTTGAGATCAGGTGGAACATGCTTATGGTGGGGATGTGTGCTCGCTAAAGCCGAAATGTGGGGATGCGGCTGTGGGTCATACCAATAAATTTCTTCCTGATCTCGAAAAACCGTATAGCTGTAACGTAGAATTTCGGAACGGCCAAAATCGACAACTTGTAAAATCTTCGAACGAATATCCGCTTTAAAAGAAATCTCGCCTGTAATTTTGGCGAGATAACGGCCAAGACGAATAAAAACCAATGTCGATTTTTCGACTTGAGGATAGAGCGTCGGAATGGAGTAAATGAACAACTCGTATTCTTGCTGATTGTCCAGCGATGGAATCATGAGAATTCCCCAATTTCAACAGGTTTGCTTAATGGCATGTTGGAAATGGCTTCAGCAAGATGTTGTCGAAAAAGTTGTTCCCGATGTTGTTTGGCCTCATAAAGGGCCGCCCATTCCTGAAAATCCTCTTCACATTCGAGCTTGCCGGCTTGATAGAGTTTGTAAAAGTAAGGGCTCAGCAATTTGTATTTCTTTTCAAATTGCACCAACAGCGGCTCAATGGCATGTAAGTCGTCGAGAATGCCATCAAGAGTCATTGTTTTAGCCATAATGCAACTCCTTTTTTGGTTCTAATATAGCAATTATCGATGTATTTTTCAACAACAATTGCATCGCGAGGCGCGAAATGTTCATACGAACACAATCAGTTTGTGATGAAACCGGGCTTTCGCAGGAGACTCTCATCTCGAAGCGCAAGTCCAACTTCGCCTGGCTTGCTGTTTGCTTTTTGCTTTTTGCTGTTTTCTCTTTTGCTCACGCCGGCACCACCGGCAAGCTCGCCGGACGGGTCACCGACAAGCAAAAGGAACCGCTCATGGGCGCCAATGTCGTTCTCTTGGAAACACGGCTGGGTGCGGTTACGGATGTGGATGGTTACTATACCGTACTCAACATTCCGCCCGGAACTTACCGCATGCAATTCAGCTACATCGGCTACGGCACAATGGTGGTGGAAAATGTGCTCGTTACCGTCGACAAAACGACGACGATCAATGCCGAGCTGCAGGAGGCGGAAATTACCGTTGGCACGGTGACCGTCACGGCGCAACGTCCCGTGGTGGAAACGAACCTGACCAGCTCGGTGGCGACCGTGACCAGCGCCGATATTGCCAAGCTGCCCGTGCAAGAGCTGCAGGATGTTGTGAACCTGCAGGCTGGCGTGGTGGAAGGCCATGTCCGCGGCGGCAGATTAGGGGAAGTGCAATACCAAATCAATGGCGTGACCGTGAACAACGCCTACGATAATTCTTCGACCCTGCGCATCGATCGTTCCCTGCTGCAGGAAGTTCAAGTCATCAGCGGTACCTTTGATGCCGAGTACGGCCAGGCCATGAGCGGCGTGGTCAACGCCGTGCTCAAAAGCGGCTCAGATCGGTTCAATTGGAACGCCGAAATTTTTACCAGCGATTATTTTTACTCCACCAGCAAGCGCGCCAGTAAAATCGAAGCCATCAGCACGTTCGGTGAGGACAAATTCAAACCATTTTCCCGGCAGAATTATCAGCTCAGTGTGAGTGGCCCAACTTTTCTTCCGCAAACGACTTTTCTGCTGAGCGGCCGCCATTTTCTTGATGACGGTTACTTGTACGCCATCCGGCGCTTCGTGCCCACCGATTCATCGGATTTTCAAAACAAAATTTTCCGGCCCACTGGCGATGGCAAAGAGCTGCCGTTGGGGTACACGCGTGAATGGTCCGGTCTGGCAAAGGTTACCAACCGGTCGTTGAAAAATGTCGAGTTGAGTTATCAAGCCATTTTCAATGCGGTCAAAAGCAGGCGTACCAACTTTGCTTTTCGTTACAACCCTGATGGCCTCACGACGCAACGAACCTTTTCGCTGGTGCACGGCCTGGACTGGACCCATACCCTGTCGGCCAAGACCTTCTACAATCTCAACCTCCGCCAAAATTACTTTGATTATAAAGATTACGCTTATGAAGATGTGTTTGACCCGCGGTATATTGATGCCGGATTACCGACCAGTGACGATGCTTATGAATTGGGCACTGCCGTCGTTCAAGGAGTTGACTTCAGCCGTTTCAAGCAGCAAACCGACAGCTATGTTTTAAAAGGCGCGCTGACCAGCCAGGTGCGGCGGGATCATCTCGTCAAGCTGGGGGCGGAACTTCAACTTTCCAACTTGAAGTTTGGGGCACCGGGTTATATCCAGGCCGTCATTGACACGGTCACCGGACTTCAAACCCTGATTCCATTTCTCTCCCGGCCTCCGAAGTTTCTGGGCATTTCGACGTATAAACCGGTTTCTTTAGCGGCCTATGCGCAGGATCAATTGGAATGGCAGGATTTGATCGTGCGGGCTGGTATCCGTTTTGAATACTTTGATGCCAGGTCAACCGTGCCCAGCGATTTGCAGAATCCGGCCAACGCCATAGCCGGCGTGCCCGTCTCGGTGCCGAAAGCAACGACGAAGAAAACCTCGCTGGCGCCGCGGCTGGGGGTTTCATATCCGATCACGACGACGGCTTCGGTATTTTTCGCTTACGGGCATTTTTATCAGTTGCCCGCTCTCGGCCAGATCTTCTCCAATGCCGATTATAACATTTTGAACGAGCTCCAGGCCAGCGCAGTGAGCTACGGCGTGCTCGGCAATCCCGACATCAAGCCCGAGCGCACGGTGCAATATGAATTCGGCTACAAACACGCGCTGACCGATTTCCTCGGCCTCGACGTCAGCATCTTCTACAAAGATATTCGTGATTTGCTCGGCGTGGAATTTATTTCCACCTACAATGACGCCGAATACGCGCGCTTGACCAATGTCGATTTTGGCAACGTGCTCGGATTCACCATTGCGTTCGATCAGCGTCGCGTCGGCATTTTTAGTTCATCCTTGGATTACACCTGGCAACGGGCGCAGGGCAATTCCAGCGACCCGCGCGAGACCGCCACTCGTGCCGCGGCCGGCGAAGACCCCCGACCGGAGCTCATTCCGCTCGGTTGGGATCAACGCCACACGTTGAATGCAACCATCACCGCATCGCAGCCGCAAAATTTCTCGATCAGCACAGTGATTCGTTATGGCAGCGGCCAACCGTACACTCCGGCGATTGGCAGCGGCTTTGGTGCCGGCCTGGAACGTAATTCCGGAAGCAAGCCTTCGTTCGTGTTGGTAGATTTACGCGCCGAAAAATTTTTCAACTTTGGCGGCATGAACATGAGCTGCTTCGCGCGTGCCTTTAACTTGCTGGATGCACGCTTTGCCTTCGGTGGCTTTGTTTTTAGCGATACCGGCAGCCCTTTTTATTCGCTCAATCCGGTCGGTGATCGCGCCACCCTGGCGAACCCGACTCGCTTTTATCCACCCCGTCGCATTGAGATCGGATTGACTCTCAATTCGCCGTTGTGAGTTTAGTCTGGATGATTGTCAAAAATTTTTCCAACGGATTTGGAAAAATGCGACTATGCAGCATAAATAAAGAAGTCATTCCGCAGGCTACGCCCGTAGGGAATCTTTTTAGTATTGAGCACAGTGTTTGCATCAAAAAAAGATTACCACGAAAATACACCGGAGTACGATGCCTACGGCCGCAGGCCTTGGCATTGCAACAGTGAACCGTTGCACTCCGATTTCCCTTTATTCGCGGGTGCCGCGTGCTGCATGGACATTTTCCAGAATGACATACAATTGAAGGCTGAGAACCACTTCGCATTCATTAAAACTGAGAGATCAGTTATGAATCGTCCAACCAAAATATTTTTGGCGATGTTTGTCGCAATGCGTGTCGCAACAACCTTCGCCCAATTGCAACCCGTGGTGCCGCAGGAGAAACGCGGCCGGGTGGACGCCGAACGTCGCGGCTTCCATGATGCCAACAATATCCGCACCGAGTTTTGGAACTACGGCATGGTGGGTAATTACCCACCGGATCCCGGCAATGTCGATTTGAGCGTTTTTCATTCCGTCGAAGCGCCCAAAGGCAGCGGTATGAATTACAGCGACGGCGTCACGCCCTTCGTGCTCGCGAAAATCAAGCAGCGTAATGGCGAGGAGGCCTATATCATGGAAACCGGCTATCGCGAACGCCAGGCCGAAAGCCCGTTCAAAAATCGTGTGATGCGGTTCGAACCCAGGCCGGGATATTTCCAGGCAGATCCCAATCTCAACAAGGGACGTTCGCCGGCGATCAGCAATGACCCGCGTACCTGGCCGGAATTTTGGCCCGACAAGGAAAATGATCCCGATGACCCCGGCTGGAGGGGAAGTTGGAACGGTTATTTTGGCAAACGTCCCAATGCCGACCAGGAAAGCTTTACGGTGATGGATGACGATTTCTATGATGCCTGGGATTTTTATCCGGACAGCCGTGATCCCACCCGGCGCGGCCTCGGATTGCGCGTGGAAGTGCGCGGCTTTCAATGGGCCAACCCGCAGTCACAGAATGTAATTTTCTGGCATTATGACATCACCAATGAGGGCACGACTGATTATAATGAAAACATCATTTTCGGCTTGTACTTCGATTCCGGTGTCGGCGGCTCGGCGCTTTCTTGTGACGGCATTTATGAATCCGACGATGACAATGCGTTCTATGACAAATCGTTTGGACTCAATCTGACTTATACATGGGATAAATACGGCCATGGCCGGGACCTCAGCGGCAATTGCGGCGTCACCGGTTATCTTGGATATGCTTATTTGGAAACTCCGGGCAAGCCCGGCGATGGCATCGACAATGATGATGATGGCATCACGGATGAGAAACGGGATGGCGGACCGGGGATCTTGCTGACCAGTCAGCCGGAAATCGAGAACTACATCAATGCCAACTACAATGTGTCAAAATTCAACTTCGTTTATACCAACTTCAAATCGCGTCCCGCATATCGCGCCAGCCGCTGGTGGACCGGCGACGAAGATCTGGACTGGGTGGCGGAATTGCACGACACCGGCGCTGATGGTGTCTTCGGCACCAAAGACACCGGCGAAGGCGATGGCATCCCCACATATGGCGAGCCCAACTTCGATCGCACTGATCTCAACGAGTCCGATCAAATTGGCTTGACCGGTTTCAAGATGAATCGCATTCGCAGCCTCACTGGCGAGCCAACCGACAACATCGTCTTCTTTTCCAGCACCAAAAATTGGCCGCGACTGTTGTACGAACAATTCACTGCCTTTGATCCCGCTGCACGCTTCGATCAGGCCGTGGTGTTGAACTACAACATCGGCTTCCTTTTCGCTTCCGGGCCATTTACTTTACCTGCCGGTAAAACCGAACGCTTCAGTCTGGCGCTGGCTTATGGCGCCGATTTGACTGAGCTGCGCGAGACCGTCTCGGTGGTGCAAAAAATTTATAATGCCAATTATCAATTTGCGACACCACCCGAGGCGCCGACCGTAACTGCCGAAGCCGGCGATGGCTATGTTCGTTTGTCGTGGGATGATCTGGCCGAGCGCGGCTCCGATCCGGTGACCTTGGAAAATGATTTTGAAGGCTATCGTATCTATCGGGCGACCGACCCGGAGTTTCGCGATCCTCGAGTTATCACCACCGGGCGCGGCACCGGCCCGCTTGGCAACGGCCGGCCAATCGCGCAATTCGATCTCATTAACGGCAAAAAGGGATTTTCAAAACAGGTCGTCGAAGGAGTGGCGTTCTATTTGGGAAATGAAACCGGCCTCAGGCATACTTTCACGGACACCACAGTCATCAACGGGCAGCTCTACTATTATGCGGTCTGCGCCTACGATCACGGTTCGGATTCTCTCGATTTCTATCCTTCGGAAAATGCCATTGCAGTTTCCCGCACGCCGCGCGGCGGCACGATTTTGCCCAAAAATGTCGTGGCCGTGCGGCCGAATCCCAAGGTGCTCGGTTTCGTGCCGGCCAGCGTTTCCGCTGCCACGCATACTGCCGGCACCGGAATTGGCACGGTTGAGGTCAACATGGTCAATTCGGAGCTGGTGCCGAATAATCATGTTTTCAATGTCAGATTCAGAACCACTTCGCCGGACAGCGTTCGCGCATACTTTTATGATTTAATCGACAGCACGGCCGGCAAGGTGGTGTTCACGAACGGCTATGATTTGGAAGGTGTGGGCAGCGGCCCGGTTGGTCTCGGCCTGCTACCGGTTGTCACCACGCCGTCGACCATGACGATCGACTCCTTGCGCACCGGCTTCACCAGTACCAGCCAAACGAATACCCGGCTCAAATTTACTTTTCAGAACGCCATCAATTTTTCTCTTGCGAATCGCGATAAATTCAAGAGTGCGCGCCTCATCAATTTGCGAAGACCGGGATTTCCCGACAATATCACCATCACCTTTGCCGATGTTGCCGTTGATACTTCCGTCAATTTCGGTATCGGACGGCCTGCGCGCCCGGCAAAATTTCGCATCGTTGCCCATACCCCAAGTGGCGATCTGCGTTTGAAATTCGGGATGTTCGATTCCGATCGCGACGGCACGCTCAGTAGAGCCGGTGAGTATATTGCGATTCTGACAGAAATTCCGGACGTAACCACGAGTGAGCAGGAAACCTGGCGCGTGGAGTTGGATACCACGGGTCAATCCAAACGCGGGCCAATCGTGCCACCGAAGCAGGGTGATGTCTACCACTTGGTGCTCAATCTTCCGCTGACGCCGGTTGACGTGTTTTCCTTCCGAACGACCGGACAATCAATCAACGCGGCAAAGGCGAAAGATGAATTCAAACAGGAGCCGTACGTGGTGCCGAATCCCTACGTCGGTGCCGCCAGTTTTGAAGCCGAACGCTTTGCCGTGTCCGGCCGTGGCGAGCGCCGCATGGAATTCCGCTCGTTGCCGGCGAATTGCACGATCCGCATTTACACCGTGCGTGGCGAATTGGTTCAAACGCTCCGTCACGACGGCTCGAACACCGGCATGGTGGCGTGGGATTTGCGTACAAAAGACAATCTCGATGTTGCACCCGGTTTGTATCTTTTCCATGTGGATGGTGGCGAAACCGGTAATTTCATCGGCAAGTTTGCAATTATCAAGTGACCCGGTGGATTCATGGCCCTACATTGCGTGATTTGAAAAATTCACTTGAGGAATAAGGTTTAATTCGTTATTATTCAGGAGGCCTGAAATTGAGCCCGGCGGGAATTTTATCGGTCTGATGATTTGTGTGCGCGGCCATAGTCGCAGAACTTCCCGCGTGGGCGTGTGAGCCTGAATAACATCAATTTTTTTTCTATTCAAGTGAACCCAAGAATTAACCAAAAAGGACTGGGAGGAGGGCCTATGCGATTCCAGCGTTTCAAAAAGCAAGTACGACGCTTCCCAAAGAAGCGATTCATACCGAGGAAGGTTTATGGCACCACCGAGTGTCCTCGGTTGGTGGTATTTCGCAGTCTCAAGCACATTTACGGCCAACTGGTGGATGACACCACCAAAAAGACGCTGATCACGGTGTCATCGGCGAGCAAGGAATTGCGCGCCCAGTTGAAAAATCTCACCGACAAAAGTGAAAAGGGTAAAATCGTTGGCCGAACATTGGCAGCGAAGGCCAAGGCCATGAATATCAAGCGTGTGGTGTTCGATCGGAATGGTTTTGTTGTTCACGGCCGGGTCAAAGCCTTGGTCGATGGAGCGCGCGAAGGTGGTTTGTGGTTTGAACGATATGTCCCAAAAGTGAATTCGAGTAAATCGTAAACCTGGCAATAAGGAGTTGGAACATGAATACCCGCTTTGCCTGTCGCATGTTTTGGTGCACGGTTTTCCTGTTGGGCGTTGGCCTCTTGTGGATGAACAATCAGGCTTGGGCGCAGAGCAAAACCGGCACGACCATCGGCCAGTTTCTGTTGATCGAGCCGAGCGCCCGCGCCGCTGCCATGGGCAACGCCGGCGTCGCCATGTCCGATGAGGTTGCCTCGGCCTATTACAATCCTGCCGCCATCGGCCAGCTCAGCGGTTACGGCGCCCAATTCACCCACAGCCTGTGGCTTGCGGATATTTCATATGATTATGCCGCTGCTTTCATTCACGCTGGTAATTTCGGCAATTTATTCCTCAGTGTGACTTCGCTGAGCTCCGGAGAAATTGACGTCCGCACCGTGGAGCAACCGCTCGGTACCGGCGAGCGCTACACGGTTTCCGATCTTGCCCTCGGTCTCGGCTATGGCCGGCAGTTGACCGACCGTTTCGCCGTGGGCCTGCAATTGAGCTACATTCAGGAAACCATCTGGCACAGCTCACTCTCGACTTTTGCCCTCAATGTCGGAACCATCTATCGGATTTCCGAAAACGGCTTGCGCATCGGCGCCAGTATTTCCAACTTCGGCCTGCAAGCGGGCTACTCCGGCCGCGATTTGCGCATTCAATATGACCGCGATCCGGACAAATATGGCGACAACAGCAGCCTGCCCGCCGAGATCTTTACGGAGAAATTTCCCCTGCCCGTGCTGTTTCGCGTGGGCCTGAGCTGGCCGGTCGAGCTCGCCAGGAATAATCGAGTACTATTCGCCGTCGATGCCTTTCACCCGAATGACAACACCGAGAGTATGAGCTTCGGCGCCGAATGGACACTCTTTGAAATTCTCGCCATGCGCGGCGGTTACCAAAATCTTTTCCAGAAGGATTCCGAATCCGGCCTCACTTTCGGCGCCGGTTTCCAATACGATATTGGCAGTTCCACCGTGCATTTTGATTACGGGTGGGCCGACCACGGAAGATTGAAGGAGGCACAACGCTTTTCCCTCGGTGTCAGGTTTTGAGTGACCCAATGCTTGTCATGAACTACACCAGGTTTTCAGACTGCGATTTTTTATTTCCTTTTTTGCCAGGCAACTCGGTGAAAGCCGGCGTTCTCACGTACAGCTCGGGAACAAAAGTTTTTGAATACATATGACGAGAAGGGTGCCAGCGCAGGACTTCACTGTAACGGAATGAAAATAACGACTTCGTTCGACAAAAACAATTCTGAGGTCGCGGTGGAACGGCTGACAGCGCTGTGGGCTTTGAATGAAGCCGGTCTGGGCGGCATTTTGCACGCTGTCAACAGCCCATTCACAGGAATTTTTGTTGGCAGTGTCGCCATCGTGCTCATTACCCTGATCGCATACTTTGCGGAAAAACGCACGCCCGCCATTCTGAAAGCGACCACCATCGTGCTGATCATCAAAATCATGGTCAGCCCGCACTCGCCGCTGCTGGCCTACTTTGCGGTGAGTTTTCAAGCGCTGGCGGGTGCCATGCTCTTCGCCCTTTTGTCCAATCTGCGCCTGGCGGCATTGCTGCTGGGAATGATCAGCATGCTCGAAACGGCTTTCCAACGACTGCTGGTTGTGACCATCATCTATGGCAATTCAATTTGGGAATCCATCGACATCTTCTTCAATTATGTTGCGCAACAATTCGGGGTGATGGCTGCTGCAGCCAACTTCAGAGCCAGCTTGTGGCTGATCGGTCTCTACGTTGGAATTCATGTTTTTGCCGGTATTTTTGTCGGATGGCTTGCCGGTGTTCTCCCTCGAGAGATTCGAAGTGCCTTGCGCCATCCGGTGGCTGCTTCTGCAACAAGAGCGATGACCGCCACTCTCCGGTACGACACCGGGAATTCACGCCCGCCATGGTGGAAACGCAAACCGGCAAAATTCATGCTGCTGCTCTTCATCATCGCAGCAACGTCGATGCTGCTGGTACCGGTGACAAACAGATATGTTAAAGTATTATATGTGGTTTTGCGTGTGTTGGTGGTTCTTGGATTCTGGGTCTTCGTGGCAGCACCGCTGCTCATGAAACTTCTGCAGCGTTTTCTCAAGCACAAAAAAAGCCTGTACCGCGAAGAAATCGAGAATGCCCTGCTGCTCTTCCCCCAGTTCAAAAAATATGCGAAACTGCTGTGGCCGGAGACTGCGGACAAAAAAGGCTGGCACCGGTGGAAGGAGTTTCTGATGGCATTGATTATGTTTGCCTTGACATTCGACCGTGCCACCTCACCAGGCGAAAACCAACCGGCCCTCGTTGAACAAACCCCGGAGAAGTTGGATGTCTTTTAATCATGGCGATGAGGGTTGCGACAGGAAAGCCGATCTACATTTATTCCGGCCCCATTCGCAGTGGCAAGACAACAGCCCTGATGAATTGGCTCGCCGGAAAAGATAATGTCGCCGGCATTCTGACACCGGAGGTAAACGGCATCCGCAAGTTGTATGATATTGCCGCGCGTGAGTTTTTCCCCTTTCAGGCTGAGCGCGAGTCCACTGCCGGCGAAGATCAGGTAACGATTGGCAGGTTTACTTTTTATCAGTCCGCCTTCGCAAGAGCCCGGCTCCTCCTCGGCGCCGCGCTCAAAGAGCATCCGCGTTGGTTGATTATTGATGAAATTGGTCCCTTGGAGTTGAATAATCATGGCTTCGAGCCGCTGGTGAGTCAAATCATCTGTGCTTTTCAAGCGGATAAATTTGCCGGAGATTTATTGCTGGTCGTGCGCGATACATTGCTTGAAGAAGTGGTGAGCCATTATCATATCGCGCTTTACAAGCTTTTTGATTTCGGCCGACAGAATCAATGAGATCCGGACTGGTGTGTAAAGATTCTTTTGATTTTGAAAATCTTCTCTGCCGGGTCCAGACATTCGCGGCGGTGCGTCGTTTATCGCTGTTGCGAGGCGATTGGTTGCCGGCCAGATTCAATGCCGCAAATTTCGATTGGCAATTTCATTACAAAAAAAGCGGAAACTACTGGTAACACGTGATTAACGAACCATTTGATCCCGGAATACCATACCTGCGCCGGTGGTCATTGACCTGCTTTCGCAACACATGGATTCCTGCCGTTGTGGAAATGAGCCGGCGCGTGAAGTTCTTGCTCGCAATCAGCACGACATTCACGATCGGTATGACCGGAGTTTTATGTGCGCAATCGGAATATGACCGTCACGTGATCTTCGATAACAGTCTTGCTGATCGTTTTTATTACCATAGTCACGGCAGCGCCGTCGCGCCCAGCACGCTGGAGATTGTTGCAGGTAAATTTCCGGTCGAGGATCAGAAATTTTTCACTCCCCCCAATTCCCTGCGCCTGAAATGGAATTCGCAATTCGGCGGCGATTGGCGCATGGCACTGAAAGTGGTCTCGCATTATGGCCGGCGCTTCGAGTTCTCCGGCAATACGTTGTTTTTGCGTTGTTATTCGGAAACCGAACTTTCGCGTGAAGAGTCGCCGCTGATCGCGTTGCAAGATGCCCGTGGCGCCGTAACGCCCGATATCAAGCTCATCGGCTCTCTCGAAAAGCTGCCGGCGCAGCACTGGGTTCAAATCAAATTGCCCGTCACCGCCTTCGTCCCACTGGTCAACTCGACCGATGAATTCATTTTCGATTTGCGTCGCCTGACGAGCATTTTTTTCATTCAGGGTCTCGATGATGGAAAAGAACACACGTTGTACATTGATGAGGTGAGAATTGGGGATGACACAACCAACGACGGCCATGCGCCGGCAACGCCGGGCGGCCTGGCCGCAAAAGGATTCGACAGCCACATCGATTTGACCTGGCAGATCAACAACGAAGCCAATCCGTTCAGCTACAAGATTTATCGTTCGTGGGATGGCAAAACCTACACGCCGATCGGCATGCAAAAAGGCCATCTCATGCGCTACGTGGATTTCATTGGCACGCAAGGCAAGACGGCGTACTACAAAATCAGTGCGCTCGATGCGCATGATCATGAATCCGCGCTTTCATCTGCAGCCAGTGCCACCACGCGACAGATGAACGATGAAGAACTGCTCACGATGGTGCAAGAAGCCTGCTTTCGTTATTATTGGGAAGCTGCGCATCCGCATGCGGGCATGGCCATCGAGATTCTCCCTGGTGATGAAAATCTTGTTGCAGTCGGGTCCTCCGGTTTTGGGATCATGGCGCTGGTCGTTGCGGTCGAACGCGGCTTCATCACGCGGCCGCAGGCTGTGGAGCGCATGTTGAAAATCGTGCGCTTTCTCAAAAGCGCAGATCGCTTTCACGGTGCCTGGCCGCATTTCCTGGATGGCCGCACCGGCAAAGTGATCCCATATTTCGGAAAGTATGATGACGGCGGTGATCTTGTTGAAACTGCGTTTCTCGTACAAGGCCTGCTCGTCGTGCGGCAATATTTCAATCGCGCGACGAAAACCGAGGCCGAGATTCGCGAGACGATCACGGAACTTTGGAAAACCGTCGAGTGGGATTGGTATCGCAAAGCGCCGGAGAGTGATTTCCTTTATTGGCATTGGTCGCCCGATCACGCGTGGCACATCAGCCATCCCTTGGTCGGATGGAATGAAACCATGATTGTTTACCTGCTGGCCATCGCCTCGCCCACGCATGCGGTGCCCGCGAGCCTGTATCATACCGGCTGGGCCGGCCAATCCGATCTGGCGGTGCGCTATCGCCAAGGCTGGGGCCGAACCACGCAGGGTGATCATTATACAAATGGCAACACCTATTTCGGCATCAAGCTCGATGTCGGCGTGGGCACCGGCGGTGATCTTTTCTTCACACACTTTTCGTTCATGGGCTTCGATCCGCGCGGAAAGAAAGATCGCTACACGAATTACTTCAAAAACAATCGCAACCTCGCGCTCATCAACCGCGCGTATTGCATCGCGAATCCCAACCGGCGCGTGGGTTTTGGCGAAAGTTGCTGGGGGCTATCCGCCGGCGTCAACTCCGGCGGCGGCAGGCCGAATCCGCGCGAAGAGAACGGCACCATCAATTGCATGGCCAGTCTCGCTTCGTTTCCATATACTCCCCAAGAGTCCATGGCCGCGCTCAAACATTTTTATTATGAGCACGGCAGCAAGCTCTGGGGCATTTACGGCTTCCGCGACGGCTTCAATCTCACCCAGAACTGGTTCGAGGACGTGAACATGGCCCTGAACCAAGCGCCGATCGTCGTAATGATCGAAAATTATCGCACCGGATTGATTTGGAAGTTGTTCATGTCGAATCCGGAGATTCCGCCGATGTTGGAGAAGGTGGGGTTTGTGGAGGATGGGAGTTAAAATACACGCATCGGGCATTTCCATCGTCTTTAACGCCATCAGATAGATTGCCTTTGATTGAACTCGTCATCTTCTGAACTTTGAGAGCTGTTTGGCTATGCCAACAAGTTCTTGATGACTTCTTCAATCAAAAACGGAAGATTGGGTTGATCAAAAGACAAGTGCGGCGCAGGGATGCGATGGTGTTTAATATCCGGTGGAATGTGTTTATGATGAGGGTGGGTGCTGGCGAGAGTAGGATCATTGGGATGCTCTTGTGAATCGTACCAATAAAGCTTCTCATTGCCGCGCCAAATTTCGTAGCCATAACCTTTGATTACGGCATTTTTGAAATCGACGCGTTCTTTGACAAAAATGCGGATCTTGTTGTCAAAGAAAATTTGCCCGGAAAGCTCGGCAAACAGTTTTCCAGTCCTTTTCAGAACGAGCGTTGAGATCTTGATCGGTGGAAAACGTTGCTGAAGCAAATAGACAAAATTCTCATAGCTCTCGGCACTGGCTAATGGATTCGCCATAAGTATCAAGTTTCCTGTAAAACAAGCTCTTCTCTGAGCGGAAGATTTTGCAAGGCTTCACCGATCAAGGCTTGATAGGCTTGTTCACGATCCAATTTGATCTCGTAGAGGCTGGCCCAGTCAATAAAATCCCAGCGTTCTTCCAGTTTGCCTTGTTTATAGAGCTTGTAAAAATCAGGAGTACGAACTCTGTACTTTTTTTCATAATTCAGCAGCAAAGGCTCAACGGCGACAAGGTCTTCAATAAGATCATCAAGAGTGATTTTTGTTTCCATGAAAAATTGCTCCATTTAAATGAAAAATTGCAACACATTTAAATATAGTAAATAGAACATGGAAAGTCAATTGGCGGCTTTAAATCGAACCGACCGACGGCTTGTATAAGCGGGAGAGGACAACCTTGAAAAGCTTCAAGACGAAATACGGTTATTTTTCTGAAAACGGAAAAGAATACATCATCACCACCCCACGCACGCCACGGCCGTGGATCAACGTCATCAGCAACGGCGATTACGGCATCATCGTCTCGCAAACCGGCAGCGGCTACAGTTGGCGTACACATGCGCAGCTCAATCGCATTACGCGCTGGGAGCAGGATCTGATCAAAGATGAATGGGGCAAGTACATTTATCTCCGCGATGAAAAGGGCAACATTTGGTCCGCCGGATGGAAGCCGGTCTGTCATGAGCCGGAGCGTTACGTGTGCCGGCACGGCCTCGGCTACAGCGTGATCGCATCCTCGAATTTTGGAATAGATTCTGAGTTGCTGCTGTTTGTCCCCAACGACGAACCGTTGGAAATTTGGAAGCTGACACTGCGGAACACAACGAAAAAGCCGAAGACGTTGAGCCTGTTTTCTTTCTTTGAATGGTGCCTCGGCCACGCACCGGACTGGCACCGCGAGTTCCACAAATCGTTCATCGAAACAAGCTACGACACCAAGCTCAACGCTCTGCTCGCGACGAAACGGTTGTGGGAAATTCCAACCGAACGCGGCCACTGGAATGCCGAGTGGGGCTACGTGGCGTTTCATTCGGTCAATGTGAAACCTGATGCATTCGACAGCGACAAGGAAACTTTTCTCGGCATGTACGGCAATCAACGCCTGCCGGAAGCCGTGCGCGAAGGCAAACTCAGGAAACGCGTTGGCAATTGGCTCGATCACATCGCCAGCCTGCAAATCAACCTCACGCTCGAGCCTGGTGGGGAGAAAGCGCTCATCTTTACACTCGGCGCAGCGAAATCACGGGATGAAGCGGCGCACCTCATCGCCAAGTATCGGACGCCGGCCGAAGTTGATACGGCATTGGAAAATGTCAGTCGACGTTGGCAGGCTTTGTTGAGCACGGTTGAAATTGACACGCCCGACGATGCGATGAACCTCATGCTCAACACCTGGCTGAAATATCAGGCCATCTCCGGCCGGTTATGGGGACGCACGGCGTACTATCAAACCGGCGGCGCCTTCGGTTTTCGCGATCAATTGCAGGACAGCCAAATTTTCCTGCCGATTGATTCCGAGCAGACGAAAAAACAAATTCTCTTGCACGCACGGCATCAATTCAAAGATGGCACCGTGTATCACTGGTGGCATCCGATTTCGGAGATTGGCTTGCATAATCCAATCAGCGACAATCTTCTGTGGCTGCCGTTCGTCGTGATGAGTTATTTGAACGAAACCAACGATCTGGGAATTCTGGACTGCCGCGAACGGTTTGTCGATGATCAAACTCCGGCTTCGCTCTACGATCATTGTGTGCGCGCCATCAACAAGGCATTGGAACGCTTCAGCGCGCGCGGGCTGCCGCTGATTGGCGCATGTGATTGGAATGATGGCTTGAGCGCCGTCGGTTTGGACATGAAGGGCGAATCGGTTTGGCTCGGGCATTTTTTGCATCTCATTCTGAACGATTTTGCCGTCGTCGCGGAAAAGCGCGGCGAGACGGAACATGCTCGCAGCTATCGTGAACGCGCGCAACGTTTGAAACAGGCACTCAACGCGCATGCTTGGGATGGGGAATGGTATTATCGCGCCACCAAAGACTCCGGCGAGAAGATCGGCAGCAAAGAAAATGTCGAAGGGCAAATCTATCTCAACGCACAGACGTGGGCGGTCATTGGCGGTGTCGCTGATCGCGAGCGTGCAGAGCAGGTGATGAATCAAGTCGAGCAGAAGCTGGAGTACCAAGCCGGTCCGCTGTTGTTGTATCCGGGATACAAAACGCCGGACAGGCACATTGGCTATTTGACCCGTTACGCCGCCGGCATGCGCGAAAACGGTGGCGTGTACACGCACGCCGCAACGTGGGCGGTGATTGCCGAAGCCATGTTGGGCCGTGGCGAAACAGCGTACAGAATGTTTTCCAAAATCAATCCCATTCATCGCGGCAAAAACCCCGATGAATATTTTGCCGAGCCGTATGTTACGCCAGGCAACATCGAAGGCCCCGATTCAAAATTCTATGGCCGTGGCGGTTGGACTTGGTATTCCGGCTCGGCCGCCTGGCTCTTCAAAGCCGGCTTGGAATGGATTCTCGGCATCCGCCCGACTGATGAAGGCTTGATGGTTGATCCGTGCATCCCCTCAGCGTGGGAGGGGTTCAAACTTCGTCGCCGTTTCCGTGATGCAACTTATCTCATCGAAGTAAAAAATCCCGAGCACGTGAACGGCAGGGTTAAGGAGATTTTGATCGATGGCAAGAAATATGAATTCGGCGCGTCGAAGCCGGCACTACCGGTATTTGCAGCGGGATCGACGCATCGGATCGTGGTGACGCTGGGCAAGCCAGAAAGGGAGAATTAATGCTGCCAGAATATTCAGGAAATTGATTTTGCTGCGCAAAAAAAGGATTGTCCGCAATGAAGACAATTTGGATATTTTGCCTTGCTTTCTTGCCTGCGACTTTATTGGCTGGCTGTCAAGAAAAAACGCCACGGACTCAAACTGCCACTGCTTCTGTCTCCTGGGATCCTTTTCTCGACACCTTGCAAGCTCGAACGCTAAAATTCTTTCTCGAAACCACGGACCAAGCCACCGGCTTGACGCCCGACCGCTGGCCCTCGCCGAGTCCATCCAGCGTCGCGGCGGTTGGTTTTGCGCTCACCGCTTATCCGATTGCCGCCGAACGCCAGCTCATTACCAGATCAGAAGCAGCGCAGCGCACGTTGAACACGCTGCGATTTTTCTGGCAACTTCCACAAAGTGATCAGCCCGACAACGTTGCGGGCTACAAGGGATTTTTCTATCATTTTCTCAAAATTCCCTCGGGTACACGCGAATGGAATTGCGAGCTGTCTTCAATTGACACGGCGCTTTTGTTGGCGGGCGTGCTGTTTGCGCAATCTTATTTCGATGGCGACAATCAAGTGGAGCAGGAAATTCGCGCCCTCGCCGATTCACTCTATTTTCGCGCGGATTGGAATTGGTTCATGGCCGATACCAACGGCATCAAAACCGCGTGGCGGCCCAAACACGGCTTCGGCGAGCATATCTGGGATGGCTACGACGAAGCGATGATTTTGTACATTCTCGCGCTCGGCTCGCCGACACATCCGGTTCCTGAAAACGTGTGGCAAACGTGGACCAAGCCTTATGTGTGGGCCGAGTATTACGGCCTCGAGTTCGTCAGCTTTGGCCCGTTGTTCGGCCATCAATATTCGCACTGCTGGATCGACTTTCGCGGTATTCGAGACGATTACATGAGAAGGAAGGGACTCGACTACTTCGAGAATTCAAGACGCGCGACTTTGAGCCAGCAAAGATATGCACGAGAAAATCCACGGGCCTATCGTGATTACGGCGAAAATATTTGGGGCTTCACGGCCTGTGATGGACCGAAGGATACGACATTTGTAGTCGATGGACGCCAACGCCGGTTTTGGTCTTATCGCGCGCGCGGGGTTTCATTCGATTGGGTCGAGGATGACGGCACCATTGCGCCCACGGCTGCCGGCGGCTCGGTGGCATTTGCACCGGAGATTTGCGTTCCCGCGCTCAAAGCCATGCGCGCCTTATACGGTACACTGCTTTGGGGAAAATACGGTTTTCTCGATTCCTTCAATCCGACTTATGTCACGCCGAGAACACCCAACGGCTGGTTCGATCACGATTACCTCGGCATCGATCAGGGTCCGATCGCGATCATGATCGAAAATTTGCGCAACGATTTCGTTTGGAATGTGATGAAGAAGAATCCGCACATTGTGCACGGCTTGCAGCGTGCGGGGTTTTCCGGCGGCTGGTTGCAGAATGCAAAATAATTCGAGATGACAATAAGTTATCCGCATGCCCAAAGGCATCGGTTTATTATTCACCAACAAAAACCGGAGGAGGTTATTTATGACAGAACTAACTGCGCTTTGGCTCCCCATCCTGCTGTCGTCCGTGGTCGTCTTCGTTGTGAGCTCCATCATCCACATGGCGTTGCCGTGGCACAAGAACGACTACCAAAAAGTACCGAACGAAGAAAAGGTGATGGACGCGCTGCGGCCGTTCGCCATCCCCCCGGGCGATTACATGATGCCTCGCGCTGTCAGCTCACAGGAAATGCGTTCAGCCGAGTTTGCCGAAAAGCTGAAGAAGGGCCCGGTCATGGTATTTACAGTTTTGCCGAACGGCTCAACGTCGATGGGGACGAGTCTCGTGCTCTGGTTTCTCTACTCTGCGGTTGTCGGAGTTTTTGCGGCGTACGTCGCAGGACGCGCGCTGCCCGCCGGCGCGGAATACCTTTCTGTCTTCCGGTTCGTCGGCACCACGGCCTTCATCGGTTATGCTGTCGCCCTCTGGCAGATGTCGATCTGGTACCGCCGCGCCTGGAGCACGACGATCAAGGCGACGGTGGACGGCTTGATCTACGCGCTGCTGACGGCGGGCGTATTCGGATGGCTGTGGCCGCGCTAATCCGCCACCGGACAGCGTCGACACGCCAGACGTTAGGCGCGGGCGTTGCCGTGCCTGTACACGGATATCGCTTCAAAAATAATTTTGCAAAATGCCGCACCCTGACTTTGGCGTGCGATGGCTGGTGTACGCAAACAAAGATCCGTGAAATTCCTTGTGGAAAAAACATGCAAACCTACAAACCGTGCATGACCGCATCGCAGAAACAATCATGATACAAGAATGTTTTCGTGTGCAAGGTGATGAAGAAAAATCTTTATAATGTTCGTGGATGGCGACGGGTAGGATTTAGAGGAGGATGGCTGAGCGACGTCCCCGTGAGTCAGTGAACTATTTTAGTATATACCCAGCAACAATGGTGATGATGGTTGTTGACCAAAATATGAACATCCATTTGAGGAGATTGGCACGCTGATCAGCCAGTTTTTTGTCAAATGCAAGGCTCACTCGCTCAATTTGGTTGCCAAGTTGCTCTCGGACCAGTGCGAGCTCCTGTTGAAATTTTTCAAACGTACGGCCGTTCAAACGCTCCATTTCTTCGAGCTGGGCCGTGTTGATTTGATTGAGAATGGAAACGATTTCTTGCGTCCCCTCGTCACCGAGTCGTTCGTGCAAATTTTTGGAAATCGGAATTGCAATTGTTGCCATAAAACCCTCCAATGTCTAATGAAATATAATGACATGAAAATCGCTTTGCAAGAAGTTTTCTATAAACATGACACCCCTAACGGGGTTAGGACCGAGCCTTTAAAGATTATCTCTGGAGTGAAACTGGCCATTCAAACCGCGTAGCGGTAACATGTTTATAGCAGGCATTACCCTATAAACGTCTCTGAACCCCGCTAAGGGTGATATGTGGACTGACCCATTACCAATCTTCTGGACATTTTAGAGGAAACCAAGGTGATAAGAATGATTTGGCGATTTCTGCTGATCCCGCAATTTTTTATCCTCATTGTCCTATTTGAGCCGCTCAGTGCCCAGGAAAAGCTCCTCGACGATTTCGAAAATATTTCGGAATGGAAAACCATCGTCTCCGACGGCGTGACGGCAACCATCGAAAGCGCGCCGGGACACTCCGGGAATGCGATGGCGCTCGATTTTGAATTTCATGGCGGTTCCGGTTATGCCATTGCACAAAAGCGCCTGCCACTCAATTTGCCGGAAAATTACAAATTCACTTTTTATCTGCGGGGCGAAACGCCGGTCAACAATTTCGAATTCAAGCTGCTGGACTCGTTGGAAAATGTCTATTGGATTAAACAACTGAATATTGACTATCCGCGCCAATGGACGAAGAAGACGATCAAAAAACGACATATCACTTTTGCCTGGGGACCATCCGGCGGCGAGATTAGAAAAGTCGACCGCATCGAATTTGTGGTTTCTGCCGGTACCGGCGGCAAAGGGAAAATTTTCATAGACGACTTCAATCTCGTGCCGATGGAAGAAGTCGAAAAGTCCGCCATCACGAAGCCCGAAGTCAAGGTTTCATCGGCAAAGCCCGGCAACGCGCCGCGCATTTCGGCAGATGGCAGCACGATCACAAATTGGACGAGTGCTGGCAATTCCGAGCAGGAGTGGCTCATGCTCGATTTCCAAAGAGAAAGAGAAATCGGTGGCTTGGTAATCAATTGGCATCAGGATGATTTTGCCACGAGGTATGAAGTCGAGCTTTCCCATAATGGCAAGGAATGGTCAAGCGCCTACACTGTCAACAAGGGCAACGGCGGCCGCGATTACATTTATCTGCCGGAAACCGACACGAAATTTTTGCGGCTGAATTTTACAAAGAGCAATCGCCAGCGAGGTTACCGCATCGACAAAATCGAGATCAAAGGCGTGGATTTTTCCGCGACGCCGAATGATTTTTTCGGTAAGATTGCGGCCGAGGCGCCGCGCGGCCACTATCCCAAATATTTCTCCCAGCAGCAAACGTATTGGACGATCGTCGGCGCCAGCGGTGATACGAAAGAAGCGCTCATCAACGAATACGGCACCATTGAAGTCGATAAAGCCGGTTTCTCGCTGGAACCTTTTCTTTATCTCGACAACATGTTGGTGACCTGGAATGAGGTCACGCTGCATCAGTCGCTGGAACAGAATTATCTGCCCATTCCCTCGGTGCGATGGGATTACCAAAATTTCCGACTGACGGTTACGGCTTTTGCCGCTGGCGAGGCGGGCAAATCATATTTGGTGGCGCGTTATCGAGTGGAGAACAACGGCAGTTCATCCGTGCCGGGTAAATTGTTCATTGCGTTGCGCCCATTTCAAGTGCTTCCGCCGTGGCAGGAGCTCAACCTTGTCGGTGGCGTTTCACGCATCGACAGTATGCGGTATGCTGATGGTGTTGTTCGTGTCAATCACAATAAACGCGTGATTCCTCTCATCCAACCGGATGGTTTCGGTGCGGCGGAATTTGATCAGAGCGACATCACGGAGTATTTGCAAAAGGGAATTCTGCCGGCGCAAAGCCGGGTCACCGATCGCATCGGTTTCGCTTCCGGTGCTTTGCAATTTGATTTCAATTTGGCGCCGACGATGTCACGGGAAGTTGTGATTATTGTTCCCTTCCACGAGACTGGGCAGGAGTGGAAAGGCAATTGGCAGGTTGATCAGAGTTTGGATGAAACCAGAAAATTTTGGCAATCCAAGTTGAATAATGTTGAAATTCGACTGCCGGACTCGGCAAAAGAACTGGCCAACACGCTCAAGTCACAAATTGCCTACATCCTGATCAATCGTGACGGCCCGGCGATTCAACCCGGCTCGCGCACATACGAGCGCGCCTGGATTCGCGATGGCTCGCTCACTTCCGCGGCGTTGCTGCAAACCGGCCATGCCGAAGAAGTGCGTACATACCTCGATTGGTATGCGCCGCATCAATATCCCAGCGGCAAAATTCCCTGTGTGGTGGATGTTCGGGGCGCCGATCCAGTGCCGGAACATGACAGCCACGGCCAATTCATTTATGCGGTGATGGAGTATTTTCGTTTTACTGGTGACACGACATGGCTCCGAGGAAAATTTCCGCACGTCGTCAAAGCCGTGCGCTACATTCAAGAGCTGCGCCGCGAGCGCATGACGGAAATTTATCGCAACGGCACGCCGGAGCAGCGCGCATGCTATGGCCTCGTGCCCGAATCCATCAGCCACGAGGGCTACTCGGCAAAACCGATGCATTCATATTGGGATGATTTTTTCGTGTTGCGGGGATTGAAGGACGCTGCGAATATTGCCGGAATTCTGAGCGAGAAGGAATTGGAAAAGGAATTTGCCGCCGAGCGCGACGACTTTCGCAGCTGTCTCTACAACTCGATGCGCCTGGCAATGAGCAACACAAACATCGACTACATTCCCGGTTGTGTCGAGTTGGGCGACTTTGATGCGACCTCGACGACCGTTGGCGTCCATCCGGTGAATGAATTGGGAAACATTCCCGAGCCGCAATTGCACAATACGTTTGAGAAATATTACCAGTTTTTCGTGCAGCGGCGCGATAACAACATCGAGTGGATCAATTACACGCCTTATGAAACGCGCCTGATCGGCACATTCATCTTTCTCGATCAGAAAAAACGTGCGCATGAATTGGTCGATTTCTTCATGAAAGACCGTCGGCCCGCAGGATGGAACCATTGGGCCGAAGTCGTGTGGCGCGATCATGTGACGCCGAAAATGATCGGCGACATGCCACACACCTGGGTGGGCTCGGATTTCGTGCGATCCATTCGCAGCATGTTCGTTTATGAAAGAGAAAAAGATTCGGCCCTCGTAATCGGCGCCGGAATTTTGGAAGATTGGGTGCGAGACCCTGCCGGCATCGAAGTCAGGCGCCTGCCAACTTACCACGGCGTGCTGAATTTCAAGATGAAAATGGAAGGCGACAAGCTCGTTGTCGAATTGGACGGCACCATCAAAATGCCGCCGGGCAAAATCATTCTCAAATCGCCGCTTGCCGCTGAGGTGAAAAGTGTGCTGCTCAATGGAATAGCCGCGAAGACTTTTACGGCCAAAGAAGTGATGGTGCAGAAGTTGCCTGCGAAGATTGTTTTGAATTATTCAACCCACTAAGATTTTGATGGCCATAAATCTTTGCAAACAAACTAACTTTTTGGAGCTCACAGAAGCGGAACTCTCACAGAATTAAATCTTATGAAAAAATTTTCATTCATCCTCATCTGGCTTGTGCTGATTTTTTCGGTTGCCAATGGCCAGCAGCAAAGGACAACGATTGTCGTTCTGGGTTCCTCGACCGCCGAGGGCACCGGGCCGGTTGATAAAAATAATGCCTGGGTCAATCGCTATCGCGCTTACTTGCAGCATCTCGATTCCAATTACCGTGTCATCAATCTGGCGAAGGGCGGTTATACGACTTATCAAATTATGCCCAGCGGTTTTATACCGCCAGCCGGCAGGCCGCAACCGGATGTGGAGCGCAACGTCACCAAAGCGCTGGCGCTGCAACCCGCGGCCGTCATCATCAACCTGCCGAGCAATGATGTCACCGCCGGATACACGCTCAAAGAGCAATTGGCCAATTATGATGCGGTGTTGGCACAGTTGCGAGCGCAAAACATTCCGTTTTGGATCACCACCACGCAGCCGCGCAACCTGCCAGACGTTCAACGCAAAAACCTCATGGCGATGCGGGATTCGACGCTGGCCAGGTTTGGCAGCCGTGCCATTGATTTTTGGAGCGGGATTGCCGACAGCCTCGGTCGCATCAAACCGATCTACGATTGCGGCGACGGCATTCACTTGAATGATCACGGCCATCAAATTCTCTTCGAACGCGTGGTGGCCGCCAGTGTACATGCGACGTTGCCGAAACGCCTCACGATTTCCGCGGTTGACCGCAAGATTGATTCGCTGCTGGCGATCATGACTTTGGAAGAGAAATTGGGGCAACTGAATCAGTTGTCCGGTAATTGGAACAGGGATATTCGCGACGAACAAAAAACGCTGGTACAGAGGGGACTCATTGGCTCGTTGTTGAACGTCGTCGGCGCAGAAGTGACGAGGAAGATTCAACAAATTGCCGTGCAAGAATCCCGGCTCGGCATTCCGCTCATTTTTGGGTTGGATGTGATTCATGGTTTTCGCACCACCTTTCCGATCCCGTTAGCCGAGGCCAGCACGTGGGATCCCGCGGCGGTAGAACAAGCCGCACGCATTGCCGCGATCGAGGCCACGGCCGCCGGCATTCACTGGACGTTTGCGCCGATGGTGGATATTGCGCGTGATCCGCGCTGGGGCCGCATTGCGGAAGGCTCCGGAGAGGATCCGCATCTCGGCGCGATCATGGCAGCAGCGCGCGTACGCGGTTTTCAAGGAAGTGATTTGCGCGAAGCGACTTCTCTTCTCGCTTGCGCCAAACACTTTGCGGCGTATGGCGGAGCTGAAGCCGGACGAGATTACAATACAGTCGATGTTTCCGAACGAACGCTGCGCGAGATTTATCTGCCGCCTTTCAAAGCCGCGGTTGATGCCGGCGTGGGCAGTCTGATGTCCTCGTTCAATGAAATCAGCGGCATTCCCAGCACGGCGAATCGTTGGTTGCTGACGGATCTGTTGCGCAACGAATGGGGCTTCAAAGGCTTTGTGGTGAGCGATTGGGGCGCCATTCAGGAACTGCAGCCGCACGGTGTGGCCGCCACCCGCACCGACGCAGGAATGCTGGCGCTCCAAGCCGGCGTGGACATGGACATGCAAAGCCGCATCTATCAAAACGAAATGATAGCCGTCGTCCAGGAGAAAAAGATCTCCGAAGAAATCGTGAATCACGCCGTGCGGCGAGTCTTGCAAACCAAATTCAATCTCGGTCTGTTCGATAATCCGTATCGCAATTGCAATCCCACGCTGGAAAAGGAAATCCTGTTGAGCAAGCAACACGTGGATTTCGCCCGTCACGTGGCGCAGAAATCCATCATTCTCTTGAAGAATGAAAAAAATCTTCTACCGCTCAGTAAACAGTTGAAAACCATTGCCGTGTTCGGGCCACTGGCCGATGATCGCGATGCTCCTTTGGGACCCTGGCGTGCCGCCGGTAACAAGGACGATGTGGTCACCGTGTTGCAAGGCATCAAAAATAAGGTGCCAGCATCGACGAAAATCCTGTATGCCAAAGGGTGCGATATCACTGGTAACTCTACGGCTGGATTTGCCGAAGCACAACGTTTGGCCAAACAGTCTGATGTCGTGATTCTTGTCGTCGGTGAAAATGCCGGCATGAGCGGCGAAGCAGCAAGCCGCTCCAATTTGGATTTGCCTGGTGTACAGGAGGAATTCGTGCAAACCATCGCAGCGCTTGGCAAGCCGACGGTAATGATGTTGATGAACGGACGTCCGCTGGCGATCTCGCGGCTGGCAGAACGCGTGCCGGTGATTCTCGAGACATGGTTTCTCGGCGTTCAACATGGCAACGCCGTGGCGGATATTTTGTTTGGCGAGGCCAACCCGAGCGGCAGGCTGCCGGTCACGTTTCCACGCTCAGTGGGGCAGGTGCCAATTTATTACAATCACAAAAACACGGGCCGGCCATTTGCCGAGAAGGATCGTTTCACTTCAAAATATCTCGACATCCCCAACACTCCGCTCTATCCATTTGGTTATGGCTTGAGCTATGCAAAGTTCGAGTATGGCAATTTGCGGCTCAGCGCAAATAGCATCAAGATGCAGGATTCGCTGCGCGTGTCGGTCACGGTGAGAAATGCCGGAAAGATGAAAGGGGATGAAATTGTGCAGCTCTACGTGCAGGATGAATACGCCAGCGTTACGCGACCGGTGAAAGAGCTGAAAGATTTTCGCCGAATTCCCTTGGATGCCGGTGAGGCCAAAACGGTTGAATTCGTTTTGCAGCCCGAACAGCTGGCTTTTTATAATCAGGAAATGAAGCTCGTCGTCGAGCCGGGAAGCTTCAAAGTGATGGTGGGAACGAATTCGACGGAAGTTTTGGAGGCACGGTTTGAGCTGGTGGAGTAGAAAATTTGCAATGGCCTTCATTTTTGTGAGACGCCCGCCAGGGCTGTCATTCGGCAGGCCTGCGCCCGGAGGAAATCTTTTTTCGCTCTTGGGAAGAACTGAAGCATTGAAATGTTTTCTCATTACCGTAGAAAGATTCTTCCAGAATGACAATTCAGGGACCGGGCATTCTTCGTTTTACCACCGGATAAATGCTGACAATGAATTTTTAAAAAAGCTTTTTATCCGTTGGTCGCTTCCAGCCGTTGGGATAATTTTGTTCATGCTCGCCGCCTTTTCATGTCAATCCCATCATGAAACTAAAGCCCTCATCAAATTTTGGGCGATGGGTGCGGAGGGCGAGCATGTGCAGAAGCTGATGCCGGAATTCGAGCAGCGCCATCCGGAGATTCGGGTGAAAGTGCAAATGCTGCCGTGGGTGGCGGCGCATGAGAAACTGCTCACTGCGTATGCCGGCCGCTCGTTGCCGGACATGTGCCAGCTCGGCAATACGTGGATTCCGGAATTTTCCCTGCTCAACGCGCTGGAAAATCTCGATCCCTGGTTGGCGAAATCTGCTGCCGTCAAAAAGGAAAGTTATTTCGACGGTATATGGGAAACCAATCGCATTGACAGTTTGCTGTACGGCATTCCGTGGTATGTGGACACCCGCGTGTTGTTTTACCGCAAGGACGTGCTCGCGCAAGCCGGATTTCCCGAGGGGCCGAAGACGTGGGAGGAGTGGATGATCGCGGCGAAGAGGATCAAACAGCAGATGGGCCGGCGCAAAGGCTATCCATTTTTCTTGCCGACGAATGAATACATGCCGCCGATTGTGTTGGGCATGCAAGCCGGATCGTCTTTTTTGCGCGACGGCAATCGTTACGGCGATTTTCGCGGCAAGGAGTTTGCGCAGGCATTCAAATTCTATATCGACTTTTTTGCGAACCAGCTCGCGCCGGTCGGCATCACTGAAATCACCAATTTGTACCAGGGTTTTGCCGAAGGTTATATCAACATGTACATCTCCGGTCCATGGAACATCGGAGAGTTCAAGCGGCGCCTGCCAAAAAACATGCAAGACAAATGGATGACTGCGCCGCTGCCCTCGCCCGATCCGGCGCGATTTCCCGGCGCTTCATTGGCCGGTGGCTCGAGTCTCGTGATGTTCAAGACTTCAAAACACAAAGCTGCCGTTTGGAAATTGATTGAATTCCTATCCGAGCCGGGGCAGCAAATTCGCTTCTATCAAATCACCGGTGATTTGCCGGCGCGCAAGGAAGCGTGGCAGGATTCGTCGCTGCAAGATGTGTACGTGCGCGCGTTTTTCGAGCAGCTCAATCACGTGCAGCCGACGCCACCGGTGCCGGAATGGGAACAGATTGCGTTGAAGATTCAGCAATATGCCGAAGCAGCAGCACGACAAACGATGTCCGTCGAACAAGCGCTCGCCGCTTTGGACAAAGAGGTGGATTTGATTTTGGAAAAGCGGCGGTGGATGTTGGCACGGAGGTGAACACCAATTATTTTTTGAACACGGATTGCACGGATTGGACAAATTGTCGCAGATAAAGTAAATACCAATCAGTGAAAATCCGTCATATCCGAGTCATCCTGCGGACGCAGTCCGTATTCAAAAAACTTTGATACTATACAGGTCTTTTTAGAGTGCAAAACCATTTGGAGCAAAACGATTAACGCTTTTAGAACAATCGTTTTGCCCTTTACCCCGATAATTCACGCGGTGCGTAAATCGACCCCGTGAGATACTGTGACAGTTATTATCTCACGGGACTGGATCGAGCCTGAAAATATGGCTCATGAATCATCGGGGTCAATAGTTTTGCCTTGGTTTCCTGGCTTTCAACAATACTCCCCGAATAGCCACAAAATTTGTTCCAGAGGACATGAGAAAGTTGGTTCGTCGAAGAACGAATGATAATCATCAACCGCGCGCGCTCAGCGTCGAGATCAAAAGTCTGCGGCGCGCGGCGTATTTTTTTCTGGCACCGGCGCTCATACCGATTTTTGTTTTTTTCTTCGTGCCGGCGATTGCGGCGTTCCTTTTGAGTTTCACCGATTTCGACATCTACGCACTGAGCAATTTTCAATACGCGCGCTTCGTCGGCTTGAGAAATTATCTCCAGCTTCTCAACGACCCGCTGTTTTGGAAGGCGATGGCCAACACTTTCTATTATGTGTTGGTGGGTGGGCCGCTGGCGATTGCCGCCTCGCTGGGCACGGCGCTGTTGATCAATTCCAAGTTCGTCCGCTTCAAAAGTTTCTTCCGCACGGTGTACTTTGCGCCGGTGGTCACCACCCTCGTGGCCGTTGCCGTGGTCTGGCGCTTCCTGTACCATCCCCGTTTTGGTTTGTTGAATTATGCGCTCGGCTTATTCGGAATTGATCCCATAGACTGGTTGGGCGATCCGAAGTGGGCCATGCCCGCGATCATCCTCATGTCGGTTTGGAAAAGTTTTGGCTACAACATGATCATCTTCATTGCCGGTTTGCAAAATATTCCCGAGCAACTTTATGAATCCGCCCGCCTGGATGGCGCCAATGCCTGGCAGCAGTTCAAAAGCATCACGCTGCCGATGCTGGCACCAACCACGGTCTTTGTCAGCATCATCGCAATGATCGGCAACTTCCAACTGTTCACCGAGCCATACGTCATGACCCAGGGCGGGCCGGTCAACAGCACGCTCAGCGTCGTGCTGCTCATGTACCAGCAGGGCTTTCGCTGGTGGAATTTGGGTTATTCCGCGGCGATTGCGTTCGTGCTTTTCGGTGTGATTCTGCTGGGATCGTTGATTCAGTCCAGATTACAAAAACGGGCATAGATGTCGTCGCCCTTACCTCACCACAAAGGCACAAAGGCTACGCCCGCAGGGACACAAAGCTTAATTGGTCATAGCCGTAGAGGTTTTTCTTTTGCTCTTTGTGGTGCAAAAAATCTTCGTCCCGTCAGCGGAATGGCAGTTTTTTCGAGGTGTGTTGTGATGAACCGTTTTGGTAAAATTTTAATTCTCAGCATCGCGATCATCATTGCGGTAGTGACGCTGGCGCCGGCAGTGTGGATGGTCTCTGCTTCTTTTATGCCGGCAGGTGAAGCCAGCACGTTTCCACCCAAACTGCTGCCAACACGGATCACCTACGACCATTATTTTACGCTTTTCACCCGGCTGCAGCTCTGGCGTTATCTCGTGAACAGCCTGATCATCAGTGTCAGCGTGACGTTGATTTCGCTGTTTTTCAATTCGATGGCGGGATATGCTTTCGCCAAGCATCGTTTTCCGGGAAGAGACCGGCTGTTTCGCTTTCTTGTGTCGGAGATGGTGATTCCGGCGCAGGTGACGACGCTGCCGCTGTTTCTCATGCTGAACAAAGTGGGACTGATCAACACCTATCTGGGCGTGATTGTGACGGGAATGGCCACCATCTACGGCATTTTTCTGATTCGCCAGTTCGCGCTTTCCATTCCGGACAGTTTTATCGAAGCCGCGCGCATGGACGGCTCGAGCGATTTTCGCATTTACTGGTCGGTCATTCTCCCGCTGTGCAAACCCATTCTCATCACGCTGGCGATCTTCACGTTCATGGGGACGTGGAATGATTTTCTGTGGCCATTGATCGTGATGACCGACGATTCGATGTACACCCTGCCGGTGGCGCTGGCCAATCTCACCGGCGAGCACGTGCAGGACACCGAGCTGATGATGGCCGGCTCCGTCATTACCATCCTGCCGGTGATGATCGTGTTTCTTGCACTGCAGAAATATTACATCGGTGGCATCATGGCCTCCGGCTTGAAGGAATAATTGGATTTATCCCCATATCTGCCGGAGTAAATCTGCATCTATTGCGCAATCGCGATTTCGTGATCTGACATTCTTACTGTAGCATCACCACAGACCGCGCCGCGTTCTTCTTTTCGGTGTCGCACCCAACAATCCAAAAACACCACGCACCACTTCTTTGCCGATGGCTTTTCCAAGCGGCGAATTCAAAACTCCAGCCACTTTGCCGAGCACGCCCTCTTCTTTTTCGGGTTTTCGTCTCTCGATGGGTTCGTCATCAGGCAAGTCGGCCATCTTTCTTGCCAATAACTCACGTGCGCTTTCGCGATCAATCTGCGTGCGGTATTTTTTGTACAGTGGCGAGTCGTGAATGATCTTGTCCAGGATTTCCTGGGGGGCCGGGCCCATCAGGGATTGTGGTGGTCGCATGACAGTGACCACCGGCGAGGTGGGCACGCCGCGCGGATTGAGTACGGTGATCAACGCCTCGCCGATGCCGAGCGAGGTTAACGTCTCTTCGAGATCATAAAACTGACTTCTGGGAAAGGTGTTGACCGTTGCTTTTAGTGCTTTTTCGTCATTGGGCGTAAAGGCGCGCAACGCGTGTTGCACGCGATGGCCGAGCTGCGCCAACACATCCGGATCAAGATCCTTCGGTGTTTGGGTGATAAAATAAACGCCAACGCCCTTGGAGCGGATGAGACGCACGACTTGTTCGAGTTGTTCCAGGAAAGCCTTGCTGGCCTGGTCAAAAAGAAAATGTGCCTCATCAAAAAAGAAAGCCAGGATCGGCTTTTCCACATCGCCCCGCTCGGGAAGATCACGATACAGCGTGGCCAGCAACCACATCATGAAGGTGCTGAATAACATCGGGCGGTCCTGCAAATCCGAAATTTCCAAAACGCTGATCACACCACGGCCATCCGGCGCCGTGCGCAGCAAATCATCCGTATCAAATTCCGGCTCACCGAAGAACTTGTCGCCGCCCTGCGTCTCCAACTCCACCATCTTCCGCAGCAAAACACCAACCGAAGTCGTTGAAAGTCCGCCATAAGTTCTCAATTCCGCGGCACCGTCGCCGGTCAAATACGTGAGCACGGCGCGCAGATCGCTGAAATCCAGAAGTGGCAAATGCCGGTCGTCGCAGAATTTGAACACCATGGTCAACGCGCTCTGTTGGGTCTCATTCAGGCCGAGCACTTTTGAGAGCAGCAGCGGGCCGAAGGAACTCACCGTTGCCCGCACCGGCACACCATTCGTTCCGGTCAGGCTGAGATATTCCACCGGAAAGCCCCGGCCCTGAAAGGTGATGCCCAGCTTGGTGCAACGGTCCTGCAATTTGGGATTCATCACTCCGGGCTGTACCAATCCGCTCAGATCGCCTTTGATGTCGGCGAGAAAGACCGGCACGCCATTGAGTGAGAGTTGTTCTGCCATTCCCTGTAACGTGCGGGTTTTACCGGTGCCGGTGGCGCCGGCGATCAGGCCGTGCCGGTTGCCCAATGCCAGCGGTAAACGCACCTGCACTTCCGCAAGCTTCTGCTGCTGGCCGGCTTCAAGCGGGTAAGCTGCGCGCCCCAGTTCCACCGACGGCTCGGACCAGCCATATTGACCGGCCATGAACTGGGTAAATTGGGAGTTCATGTTGCGCTCTCCTATTTTTATCGTTGACCAAGCTCAATTTCACCATTGTGAACAGAAGACACTTTTTTCTGTGTGAATATTGTAGATGAATTTTGCCAAAAAGTCAAGCACGAAATGTTGCGACAGTAAAAGATTTCTTGCTTATGCACTGAAGTTTTTTTAACTTTGTTTGTTCGATAATTCTTGAAGTCCCGAGACCGGTGGAGGTTTTGGCGGTTTGACCACTTCCGGAACGAAATGATCCTGGATCAAAAGGAGTACATGGCATGCTGAGAAAATTGGTTTTTTCAGCCGGTTTATTGTTTTTGCTCGTTACTGCGTCACCGGCACAATTCAAAATTGACCGGGTCTCAAACGACCTCGCGTTTGAACCGTCCAAAACTTTTACGTTATATACCAATTCCCATTTCAATCGCGTCGAAGCATTGTACCTAAACTTGGGCATGCGACTTCAGCCGCGCCTTTCCAAACAGCCCGGTACAGCCTCGCTGATAACACTTTACGGCGACCTTGGTTATGGCTTCAAAAACGAAAAGAAAAAACGCCCGCGCTGGAATACCGGGTTGCAGAAAGATTTTTCCATTCCCAACCGTCTCACCATCGGTGCGGAATATTTTTATAAAGTAGACACCAACGATCGTTGGATCGTCAGCGAATTGGAGAATTCGCTGGCCGGCATCTTTCTGCACGAGGATTTTATGGATTTCTTCAGCAAAAAAGGTGGCCGCGTGTTTCTCGATTATCAGCTTGCGCAGATTCACACCTTGCGTGCAGAAGTCGGGGCGCACCGTTACGAGACCCTGCAGCGTAATTCGGATTGGAGTCTGTTTGGCGGCGGCAAGGATTATCCCGGCAATCCCCGGCCGTCAAGTTTTCATGCTTTCGGTCTCGAGGCAGGCCGGGAAGTGGCGGTGCGACTGATTGCCGCTTTCGATTGGCGTGACAATCCGGTTTTTCCCAATGTGGGTTGGCAGGCGGAAAGTTATGTTGAGCGCACGGGCAACGATTTCGAGACCAACGGCATGTTCCTGACGGTGAAGCGTTATCAACCCACATTGAGCGATCAAAAATTGTTGGCAAAAGTGATGTTCGGTACACGTTCAGGCAGTTTTGCTTACCAGCATCTGCTGACGCTGGGCGGTCTCAGCAGTTTGCGCGGCTATCGCGAAAAGGAGTTTGTCGGTAATCGTTTGTTGTATGCCAACACCACCTATGTCATCGGGCAATCGGCCTTCGACGGTTTGTTGCGCAAGCTGCCGCTGCGTTATCTTCCCTTCTGGGAAATCATCTCCATCGGTCTGTTTGCTGAAACCGGCTATGCCTGGATCGCCGATTCGGATGATAAAAATGCCGGTATTTTTGACTTTGGCAGTTTCAATTTACGCGATCTGCGCAGTGATGTCGGCCTTGCTCTGCTCGTGAGCGACGGGCTGTTGCGCGTTGATTTCGCCAAGCGCACTGATCGGGGCCGGGACGACTGGCGGGTGACCTTTCGTATTCTGGACAAATTTTAGCCGAATGCTATGAACATGTGCTTTCATCTTCTGATTATTGGTTTGTTATTATGTGGCACGGTGACGGGAGCACGGGCGCAGGCCGACACCTTGAGGGAGCAATCCGTTTCGGTCCGGGAAAAGATCCCTGCTCTTCCCATCGTCCGGATTCTGGTCACGGGCAATCGTCACACCAAGACCCCGATTATTCTACGTGAGATGAAAACGCAGGTGGGCGACACGCTCGACATTGAAACACTGCAAGCGGATCAAAAGCGCATCCTCAATCTCGGATTGTTCAATCGCGTCGAGATCGATTCGCTGCAAAGACCGGAAGGTCTGCATATTCTCGTTGGCGTCACGGAGCGGCTGTATTTTCTCCCGTTTCCGATTTTTTTTATCACTGACCGGGATTGGAGCAAAATCTCGTTTGGCGCGGGCGTGGTGCATACGAATTTTCGTGGCCGCAGCGAAATTTTGGCGGTTTCCGGCTGGGCCGGTTATAATCCCGCCCTTCAGGTTGATTATTCCAATCCGTGGCTGTTCGGGCCGGCGCAACTGCTCACGAGCTTGCGTTTCTTTGCGCAGCGAGTCGCGAGCCGCAGTTTGGAGAGCAGCATGAAAGATGTCAACGAGAAATACCTCGGTGGTTATTGGAGCATCGGCCGCCGCTTCAATCTGTTCACATATCTCAGCTTGAGTTTTGGCTATACTGAGTTGAAATATGATCCGCCGGTATCCGGCAAGACACTTGATCCCTCGGGTCACGACCGGTTGCCGAGTTTGGGTGTGGTTTTCACTTTTGACAAGCGTGACCTTTTTGAATATCCCCGTTCCGGCGTGCTGGTGAAATTGTGGGCGCGACGCAACGGTTTCACCAGCAACTACATTCATTATTTACGCTATGGCGCCGATCTGCGCGGTTATCAAAAAATTTATCGTGGTCTGTCCCTGGGCGGCCGCGTTATGACCGATTTGTCACATGACCCGATTCCGCTCTACGACCGGGTTTTTCTGGGTTATGCCAATCGCGTGCGGGGGAATTTCTATCAACGCCGAGAAGGCGAGAATCTCGCGATGGCGAGCGTCGAGCTGCGTTTCCCGATATTGCCGTGGCGCTACTTCAGCCTCAGTGATGTTCCGATGTTTGCGGCGTACATGCAAAATATGAAATTCGGCATCAGCGCCGGCATTTTTGCCGACTACGGTCAAACGTGGTTTCAAGGCCGGCATCCGGATTTTTCCAATGGCTTGCGCGGGTTTGGTGCCGGTCTGCACATCCATCTGCCATACATTTATCTTTTGCGGCTGGAACTGGGTTTCGATGAGCATGGTCATGTCGAGCGCATTGCGGATATCGGAGTGGCATTTTAACCCCGATAATTCATGAGGCATATTTTCAGGCTCAAGCCAACAGCAGAGTGCTGTCGATTTACGCACCATGTGAATTATCGGGGTTAAACTGATGATCCATCGCCCGGCACGGTTGGGTGCCGAGGGGAAAAGGTTAACTACTCACGGAAATGTCGCGTCGTGAATTTTTTTACAGCCCGTCTGATGATTTTACCACCGGGATGATAACGCTTGGTGGCGATGAGCATGTACATCTTGCGCGCGTCTTGCATCACCAAGTTGGTGATCGCGTTACCGTGGTGGATGGTGCGGGTTTGGCTGCCGAATGCGAAATCATCGAAATCGGCCGTACCGTAACCCGGCTGCGCATCATTAAAAAAAACCGGCGTCTCGGCGAGCCTTTTGTTCATCTTACCTTGGCGCAGGCGGTGTTGAAAGGTCATCGTTTCGATTGGCTGATCGAAAAAGCCACTGAGATCGGCGTGTCGGCATTTATCCCATTACTTTGCGAGCGCAGCGAAGCGAGGCCCAGCCCTGCGAAAGCCGAGCGCTGGCACCGACTCGCTTTGGCGGCGATGAAACAGAGTTGCCGTTCGGTTTGTCCAACCGTCAGCGAGCCGGTGATGTTTGGCGCGCTTTGCCGCCGGGCTTCTTCGCTGCCGGCGGCTTTTTCTGCAGGACATTCCGGGCGCTTGCGCGAGTTTGACTTTGTGTTGTTGGCGCATGAGGGAAGCGGTGATCCGCTCATGCAATTGGCAAGCCGGCCGCTCAAACCTCGCATAGGGTTGGTGATGATCGGGCCGGAAGGCGGTTTTTCCGACAGCGAATTGCAAATTGCCCGCGATGCCGGAATTACCTTTTGGGGATTGGGCCCGCGTCGCTTGCGCGCGGAAACCGCCGGCTTGGTGGCGGCAATGAAGATTCTGGCAACGTTCGGGGAACTGAGTTGAAAGACATTCCATGTAGCGGAGCTTGCCAAAGGAGGAGGGCTTTTTGAGGCGCCCGTGTATCTTGGTGATGGCTGCTGAAACTTTTTTCAAATTTTCTGTAATCTCGTCACCAACTCCCGAAATTTCGCAAGATGATCGAATTGACCGGATTGTCCGATTCGGTCGAGATCATGTCCGATCTCATCCGCATGATCCGCCGGCCAGAGGTCGGAATCAAACGTGCCCCATTGGGCAGAAGCGACGGTAACCAATCCATCGTTTTCTTCACCGGTTTTCTTCTTGATATATTTGTAAGCGGGATGCAGGATCTTGGCTGTTGGCCGGCCTGCAGCGCGACCTCTGCCGGCAACGGAAAAATAACGCACGTCGGGATGATCGCTACAGTGCCGATTGAATTCAGCGCAAGCGTCTGCGGTCAAATCCTGCAATCCATGGAGCGAAATGCCAAGCGCCGTGATGATTTTGCGAAGCCGTCTTTCAAGCCAGTGGTCACAAACAGAAAGTCCTTTCCCGTCCAATTTGGAAACGATCAAGTCCGCAATGGGTGAGCCTCGATGTGGAGTGGAAATCGTGGTCAGCGAGGCCACACGAGTCGCAATGTGGTCTGGACTGGCCGGAGAAAGAACGAATCGAGCATCCAGGCCGCCCATGCTGTGACCAATGATGTGCGTTTTTTGCGAAGGATCGAGCGTATTGGCAATGCCCCGCTCATCTTCCGTCTCGGGCGGCAACTCGCCGAGCGCCACCAGGATTTGGTGGCGCAACTGCCCGCCGCGCACTTCGATGCCATCGTCCGGATCGACTTTGGTCACCAGGATTTTAACCGGGAAATGCGCTTCGAGATGTTGCTTGAGGTTTCTGAAATATTCGATGCCAAAGAGTTTCTGGAAACCCAAAAAACCGTGTGCCAGAACAAGATTCATTTTTATCCTTCAATCGGGTTTTGACCGATATTTTAAACCGACTCTGGAAAACCTGAATTGTACTCATTCTTATGAAAATAACTTTCGTAGCAGCTCCCTGCAGGCGTGGGCCTTTAGGAGCCGGACGTTCACTACGTTACGGCGCCTGAAGGCCTACGGCTGTAAGCTACGCCCGCAGGGTGCAACTACAAAATATCATTTTAAGGCATGAAGATGACATGCTCATAACTTATCAAGCTGCGCCGTAATAGTCAAGTCGTCTTTAAAATTACTACTGCGGAAAGATGAGCGCGTGTGGTAACCCTGGTGTTCTGCGAAAACTGCTTGTGCACGGGCAAAAATGGGAATCTGAAGCGCGAGCCCATTTTCATGCCGCCAGTGCTTTTGAACAAATAGTAAAATTCGTCCAGCCGCTGAAGTGCGACGGGAAATCTTATGAGAATTTTTCTTGACAGTTGTGAATTTATTCTTTATAATGCCTATACAGTGGTTTTTTTCAACAGGCTTCCGGGTTTTACCCAAATTCACGTGCAAATTTTAAGAGGTTGTGGGTTATGTTAGTCGCCGTACGAGTTGATCGAGTCACATTGGATACCACCGCCAACCGTTTCGTGGTCATTCTCAGAGATGACGCACATCATCGCTGGCTTCCGATCGTGGTCGGCTCCTCGGAAGCCCAGGCAATCGCGCTGCAAATGGAGAATATTATTCCGCCCCGGCCTTTGACCCACGACCTGGTCAAAAATTTGCTGGATTCAGTTGAGGTTCGCATTTCCCGGGTGGTGGTGAATGATCTGCGGGAAAATACCTATTTTGCCATGATCGGCCTCAAAATGAACGGCAATCATGTCGAAGTGGATGCCCGGCCAAGCGATGCGATTGCCATTGCGCTGAGGGCGCAAGCTCCCATCTTTGTCGATGACGAAGTTATGAAAAAGGCTTCGGTCAGCGACAAAGACTCGGAGCGCATGGAAGACGAGATTATGCCGGTGGATCGCCTGGAGCGTTTGAATTACGAGCTGCAAAAAGCCGTCAGCGAGGAACGCTTTGAGGACGCGGCGCGGCTGCGTGATGAAATCAATGTGATTAAAAAAGAACGGCGTGACGAGAGGTAGGAAAATAAATCGATTCCTCACTACAAAGCATATCCTGTCGGAGACTGGATTCGAGCAGGAGGATGCTTTTTTTGTTTTAAGGCTACCGGGCCGGGGCAACAAAAGTTCAAATGTACCGTTTGAAATTTCCGGATTTTTTTGATTATGTCAGCCGTTGTGTCAGAAGTAGTTGTCCCAATCAAAAAAAGCCGCGCCCATGTTCGACAACGGCCGCGCGAGCTTGCGATCCCGCGCTATCATGTCGTATTGCTGGATGACGACGATCATACGTATGACTACGTCATTGAAATGTTGATGAAGCTCTTCGGCCACAGCCGGGAGCGGGCGTTTCTCATGGCGTGCGAAGTTGACGGCACCGGCCGCGTGATTGTCGATACCACCACCAAAGAACGCGCCGAGCTGAAACGTGATCAAATTCACGCTTACGGGCCGGATTGGCGAGTCCCGTACTGCCAGGGCTCGATGAGCGCGGTGGTGGAACCAGCGCCGGAAAATTGCGATGCCAGTCAGTCTTGACCTTTCAAGTAACGATTCGAAACAACAACCTCCAATTGCAGGTATCATCTTGCCGACTTTGCATTACCGGACACCTCGCCCCACCATGAATTGGCTAACATTGATGACCAGCATCCTTTGGATGGGTTGGGCGGGCTTTTGTCTGATGACGGCGCCGGCATTCAGCCAAACAGCCTCACAACGTGTTTTCGCCATGATGCTCAGTCGCCTCTCGGAAAACGATTCTTTGCTGCAAAAGTTGACTTTCTCTTACCAGCTTCATCTCAGGGGCACGTTTTATCATAAAAATGATTCGGCCCGGGTGCGCGAAGAATGGCGTGTGGTGCATGACAAGGACAGCATCCGTGTTCAACTGCTTTCATACCGCAGCGACGGCAAGGCTGAAATTGTCAAAAAGTATGAATGCCCCGTGAAAATCAAGCCAGCAAAGCGAACTGAAAAGCGGCCGGGGGAAGATCCGATCATGACGATAGTTTGGGAACTTTTGGATCGCATCAGCCGGGACAACAAAGCGTTTTTACTGATTGATGGCCAGGCTATGGGCAAGGATGGCCGTTCAAAACATATCGTGAGATTCCTGACAAGCGATCGCAGCGGCAGCTTGTTGATTGACATGCAAACGGCGGTTTTGGAGCGCCTCGAATGGACATTCGGCAAATCACTCGGCGTGGTCTCCTCCGGACAAACATCCATGATCGAACTGGCACCGGTGATCGAAGATCTGAGGTTTCCGAGCAGATTGATTTTCAATGAGCGTGCACGGGCACTTTTGCGACGAAGTGGCAGCTATACAGAAATTGATATCCGAAATTTTCAGAGGGAGGAAATGCAATGAATCTACGCCAGTTGGCTGATACTGATATTCCGGCGGTGTTGGCGCTATGGAACCGCACTGTCCGGTTCGACCCGATGACGCCGGAATTGTTCGAGGAAAAGGTTTTCGACGATCCTGATTTCCGGGCCGAGTGGGCCGTGGTGGCTGAAGACCAAAACCGGTTGGCCGGATTCATCATGGGCATCGCCCGCGACTTCGGCGATGATAAAGTTGGCTTCATCAAGCTGATCGTGGTCGAGCCGGCGATGCAGCGAAAGGGCATCGGTTCACAACTGTTGCAAAAGATTGAATTGGCTTTATGGAATGCCGGCGTTTCCCATATTCGCTTGATCGAGAGCCATCCGAATTATCTGCAGCCCGGACTGGATCCCCGCTACACCGAGGCCGTGATTTTTTTCGAGCATCATGGTTACAAACGTTTTGCAGAAACCATGAATATGGAAGTTGATCTGTCCAGCCGCGATTTCGATACCAGCGCCATGGAAGAGCAGTTACGCGCCAAAGGCATCGAGATTCGTCGCGCCATCATGGGCGACCGTGAGGACTTGATGCGACTGCTGGAACAACACTGGAAAGCCTGGATTCCGGAAGTGGATCGCACCTTGCTCAATTATCCGATCAGCCTGCACGTGGCAGTATACCAAAATCGCATCATCGCATTTTCGGCTCACGATGGCAATAACTTCAATACCGGCTGGTTCGGCCCGATGGGAACAGACCCGGCGCTGCAGGGCAAGGGCATTGGCGGGGTGCTGTTGTTGCGCTGTTTGCAAGACATCAAGGCACAGGGGCATCGTTTTGCCGTGATTCCATGGGTCGGCCCGGTGCGTTTCTATACGCATTATGCCGGCGCCAGAATCAGCCGCATTTTCTGGCGATACAAAAAGGAAGTGGCTTGAAAAAGCCTTTGCTATTGTGTAATGCGTAAGAGTTTAGCCGCCTGAACTTCGCCTTAACTAAAACTGTCATTCCGTAGGCTACGCCCGCAGGGAATCTTTTTACTTTTTAAGCAGATGCTTGCAGATATCAAAAAAGATTCCCTACGGGCGTAGCTCTACGAGCCGCAGGCCTACGGACGCAGTCTTCCAGAATGACATCCTGTTCAGTTGGCTAAATTCTTACTGTAATGCCACATCAAGCTGCAACCCTCGGAAGCAGCCCAATTTCCCGGACGCAGATCAACACTGATTTTTGTCTATGGACGCAGTCTGCGCTGATCTGTGCAAATCTGCATACAAAAATTTTCACGAGCGGCGTACCTTTTCAGTGTAATTTGAAGAGTTGAAAATGAACGATTGCTTGCGCCCGCAAAATTTGAAATCCTGCAGAAATGAATTCAAATTATTTTTGTTTCCGCGGGATTTCTTTTTTCATGGGATGATTTTGCGATTTGTTTTTGGTTTCTTATTTTGCCTCCTTCCTGATTTGCTTCTTTCCCAAGTCAAGCCCGGCATCGAAGTCCTCGTCGCCAGGCATCTGGATCTGATTCAAGGCAAGCGGGTCGGCTTGATTACCAACCCCACAGGCGTCACCTCGGATTTGATTTCGACGATCGATGTGCTGCATGGTTTGCCGCAAGTGCGACTCGTGGCACTTTTCGGCCCGGAACATGGCGTGCGTGGCGATGCGTTTGCCGGCGAGAAAGTCAGCCACAGTGTTGATCGTAAAACCGGCATTCCGATTTACTCCTTGTACAACGGCCCGATGGCGCCGCCAACGCCCGAGATGCTGCAGAACATCGACGTGCTGATTTACGATATTCAAGACATCGGCTCGCGTGCCTACACTTATATTTACACGTTGGCTTTGGCGATGCAAGGCGCGGCCAAAGCCGGCATATCTGTGATCGTGCTTGATCGACCCAACCCTCTTGGAGGAAATCTAATCGAAGGTCCGGTGTTGGACGAGCGCTTCAAATCCGGGATCGGACTCTATCCCATTCCCTCCATTTATGGCATGACGGTCGGTGAACTGGCAAAATTTTTCAACGAAGAGTTTGGTATTCACGTAAAGTTAACCGTTATGCCGATGGAAGGCTGGCGGCGAGACATGATTTACTCTGATACCGGCTTGCCGTGGGTGCTCACCTCGCCGCATGTGCCGCATTCAGAAACCGCTTTTCATATTGCCGCAACCGGCTGCATCGGCGAGTTGCATACTCTCTGTGAGGGCGTGGGATACACGTTGCCCTTCGAGGTAGTCGGCCAAACCTGGATTGATCCTGACAAACTGGCCAATGAACTGAATCAGCGCAATCTCCCTGGGGTGCGATTTCGGCCGTTGTATTTCCGGCCATATTATTTTTCCCACAAGGACCAACAACTTGCCGGTGTGCAAATTCATCTCTCGAACCCGCGTATTTTCCGGCCGATGCTGACGCAGTTGCATATTCTCGCGACCATTCGAAAGCTATATCCGGAGCAACAAATTTTCAATTCCGAACGCGTAAGGAGCTTTGACCAGGCGATGGGCACGGATCAGGTGCGCTTGGCGTTGCTGCGAGGCGAGTCTCCGGAGACAATTGTCGCGGGTTGGGAGAAAGAGCTGGGCAAGTACCGGCAGAAGCGGGAGAAGTATTTGCTATACCGTTGAAATCAGAGTAAGAATTCAGCAGATCTGAACACTAATCTATTTTGCATTGCCATCACGCAGGAATTCCTGGCCGCCTGTTGAGGCAGACTTTTTTCCAGTCCACCGTGCCAGATACAAAAAGGATTCTCATCGAACCAGTCCTTTCCGTAATGACATTCCATCCAGGGCGCCAAGATCTTGGGGCCCACAAACTTTTATGAACCAAGCAAGTTTGCTTTCGGTTCTCAGAAAAAGCAAATCAAATCTTCACTTTGCCAAACTTTAGAAATTTCAGACGATTTTTCTCAATAATAGGAAAACGACGGAACCCTGTCATTCTGTCATTCATCCAAGTACTTGATAATGCTTGGATGTGCTATAATTGTTTCGGCACAAAAGTTGTTCTTTGAAATAGATTGAGCAAGGCTTTATAAAATCGCGAAATACTCAAACATTCCAATCAAATCAGCAACACAGCTGAACCGGTTCAAGACAATTACAGGTTGTTCTCATTCACACGACAATTAATCACGGTGCGAATGAAATCAAATCAAGCGGTTGAGCCGTTATAAAGACTTTTCAGAGCAAAATGGATAACCAAAAGTCCATCGAGATTAATTAGCCCTCGTCTCTGCGATTCGGTTAGTTCAACTTGCAATAATTCTTCAGAAAATCACCTTGACAAGCTTTTAATTATTTGCTATATTACGCCTGCTTGAATATTCGTATCGTTCTTTTGATCCTCATTGGTGTTTTGTCTTACCTTCGACGTTGGCGCGAGTGTTGGTATCAGCATCTGTTCTTGTAAAAGGCATTTCGCTGTGCCGGAGTGGTTTGAAGTCAATAACCGGCAAGACTTCGGTTTATAATTCCCTAACGTCTCATGATGATGGCATGGTAAATCTATCATCATTTTGCCTCATGCAGCTCACCCTATCATAAAAAAGGCATGTTTTATCAAAGAGGAAGGAGGTTGTTAAATAATGAAGAGATTGCTTCTTCTCGCCTTCATTGCCCTCGTATTGTTACCTCAACTGATTCTCGCCGGTACGACTGGAAAAATTGCCGGCACGGTCACCGATGCGGACAACGGTGAGCCACTTCCAGGTGTCAATGTGATCCTTGAGGGGACCACCATCGGTGCTGCGACCAACATTGACGGCTACTATGTGATCCTCAATGTGCCGCCCGGCACGTACACCCTCAGGGCAAGTTACATTGGCTACGCGAATTACCGCGTTACCGAGGTGGTGGTGAAAATCGATCTCACGACCACGATCGATTTTAAAATGAAGCCGGAAGTCTTGGCCGGTGAGGAAGTGGTGGTGGTGGCACAACGCCCTGTTGTCGTAAAAGACATTTCTGCCAGCCAGGCCAACTTGAATATCAAGGAAGTTGAATCCCTGCCGGTGGTGAGTGTCGCCAGCGTGGTCGGCTTGCAAGCCGGGGTTCGGGGCTTGGAAATTCGTGGTGGCGGCAGTGAACAAACGGCATTTGTGGTGAACGGTATCACGTTGCGCGACGAACGCAACAATACGCCGTACACGGCCATCAGCTACACAGCCATTGAAGAGATTCAGATTCAAACCGGCGGTTTCAACGCGGAGTTCGGCAACATTCGTTCCGGACTCGTCAATGTGGTGACCAAAGAAGGCAAGAAAGATCGTTATAGCGTCAACATGCTTTCGCGCTATAGCCCGCCCACCCAAAAGCATTTTGGTCCTGCGCCGCATGACCGTAATTCGTATTGGATACGTCCCTACGTGGACGATGCGGTATGTTGGACTGGAACCACCAGCGGCGCCTGGGATGTCTACACTCAAAAACAGTATCAGGAGTTTGAAGGGTGGAATTCCATTGCTCTAAAAACGTTGAAAGATACTGATCCGACCAATGATCTGACGCCGGAAGCCGCGCAACGGCTGTTTTTGTGGCAGCATCGGAGAGCGCTCGATATTGTTGATCCGGATTATGATTTTGATATGAGTGTGGGCGGACCTTTGCCGCTGCTTGGCGAGCGGCTGGGAAATTTGCGATTTTTGGCCTCATACCGAACCACTCAGGAAATGTATGTCGTTCCACTCTCAAAAGACGGCTATCGGGATTACAGTGCACAGTTGAAGGTCACGGCGGATGTCGCCTCCGGAATGAAGCTGGTCGTGGAAGGCATTCGGGGCCGGTCAGTCGGCACCAATGACAACAATGCCGGTTTGCCTGGCATCTTTCGCTCTGCGGAAAGCATTGCGGAAGTCATGACCCGGGTCAGCTATATCGACACCAGAATGTTTGCCACCGATTACTGGGCACCGACGGCGATTACACGCACCAGCATCGGTGCGAAATTTACGCATGTGCTCAGCCCTTCGACTTTCTATGAAGCGACTTTGTCACGCTTTAAATCCGAGTATGAGACCCATCCCGGCCGTCCGCGTGATCGTTCCCCCATCTACTTGTTCGGCAACAGCTATTATGTGGATGAAGCGCCTTTTGGCTTCGAGCCGCGTCCCGCTTTCGGCATCGGCAGCGGCATGCGCTCGGGCGTCGGCATGAGCAATTCCCGCGACAGCAGCAAAGTCACCGTGTATTCGGCCAAGGTGGATTTCAGCAGCCAGCTCGATCGTTACAATCAGATCAAAACCGGCGTGGAATTCATTTATACTGATAATAATGTCAATTATGCCTCCGTTGATGAATTCCTGCCCAGCGGCCGTTCGCGGTCGAAATGGCATACTTATCCGGTGCGCGGAGCCTTGTACGTTCAAGACAAATTGGAGTTTGAGGGGATGATCGCCAACCTCGGCCTCCGCCTCGATTATTCGCACGCTGGCGGCGAATGGTATACATATGATCCGTACAACAAGGCTTTCACTTCGGAAAGATCGCTGGGAATAGACACGTTGCTGCAGAAAGAGCCCACCAAGCGCATCTTTAATCTCAGCCCGCGTCTGGGCGTGGCCTTCCCGATTACGGTGAACAGCAAACTCTATTTCAACTACGGGCACTTCCGGCAAATGCCGACGCCTGAAAATCTGTATCTGATCAGACGCTATTCGGACAATAATCAGGTAACCAGGGTGGCCAATCCGAACAATCCGCTGCCTAAAACCGTGGCCTACGAGCTTGGTTATGAGCAAAATCTCGCTGATCAGTTTCTCATTCGTCTGGCAGGATACTACAAAGATGTTTCCTTGCAATCAAGATTGGTGACCTACACCAGTCGCGACACCAAAGTCAATTACTCGGTCACCGAGCCTAATAATTACGAAGACATTCGCGGCTTCGAGCTGACGGTGAGCAAAAATCGCGGCGATTGGGTGCAAGGATTTGTCAATTATACCTATCAGGTCAGCACTGCCGGTAATTTTGGCTTCAGCCAGTATTATGAGAATCCTGCTGATCAACGGCGCTATGAACGGGAGACGCGCTCGCAATATCAGGAGAAGCCGGTTCCGAGACCGTATGCCCGCGCCAATCTTTATTTCTTTACTCCTGTGGCTTTTGGTCCGAAAGTCGCCGGTTTTTATCCGCTGGAAGATATCCGCCTGAACATCTTGGGTGCGTGGAGATCAGGATTCCATTTTACCTGGGCTGGCGGCGGCAGCATTCCCGGTATTGTCAACAATGTCCAATGGCGCGATACGTATGGCCTGGATTTGCGCTTGAGCAAGACCCTGAAACTGGCTGGTGCCAATATTCAGTTCTTTATGGACGTCAACAATGCCTTGAACCTCAAGCAAATGAATGCATCGCCCAGCTACATCGGCTATGGCTTTTTTGATGCCAAAGATTATGACGCTTATATGAAGTCGCTGCATTTGCCCAAGGACATCGGTGATCCGCTGGGTTACGGCAACATCCCAGGCAATGATCGTCCGGGCGATTACCGCAAGTCCGGCGTGGCGTTTGTTCCGATTGAGTTTGCTGCGTCAGCGGCAAGTCTTCCGGCGACGCCACCCAAAATAGAACCTGGGCGTCGTCTGCTTTATTATGTCAAAGATGCCGGAAGTTATATGGAATATGTGAATGGTGCCTGGCAACAGGCTGATCAAGGCTTTGTCGATCGTGTTTTGAAGGACAAGGCTTATATTGATATGCCCAATCAGGAATATTTCACGTTTCTTAATCCGCGTGATGTCTTCTTTGGTGTGAATGTGACGTTTGACATTTTTTAATTCGCATGGCGCTAAGCGCATGGCGCATGGCGCCTAAAAACGCCATGCCCGATGCGCCCATGCCCTCTGCTCACTTCAAGTCGAGGAACCCATGAAAATACTCTCTCATGGCAAACGGTTTTTTTTGTTGCTGAGTTGGGTCTGCGTGATTGTACTGACCGCAGGCTCGACCGTTACCTACGCCCAGTACGCCATCAAATGGATGTCGGCTGGCTCACTTCACAGTTGGTATTCGGCGATCGGCTGTGAAATTGAAGAAGGTCGCATTAAACGGCAACAGGATGGCTTGCGGTGGCCGGCAATTTATAAATATCAGGACATGGAGGCCGCCAAAGCCTTGTGGATTGGTGCCAAGGACTTTACCGACGAGAAAGGCGCATACTTTCCGCATAAAGTCGTGCATGTCGGCCCCAGAGTGACCGGCACCCGCGAATTCTTTCCCATCAAGTTTGAAATGACCAGTCGCTTCGATCCTCCAGAAGTTTTTGTGGATGGTGCGCCGTCAATGGGGGAGGCCACGGTTGAAAATGACCGGGTTGATCCGTCCATGAAGTGGGATCGCATCATCGAGAACGTGACCAATTGCCAGCTTGGCATCACCATGACCCGGAAGATTTTTCAGTTCAGTCAGCAATATCACGACAACTACATCGTCTATGACTATGTTTTCACCAACACCGGAAATGTGGATGATGACCCCGAAATCGAATTGCCGAATCAAACCCTGGAAGGTGTCTATTTTTACTTCCAGTACCGCTATGCGATATGCGCCAACACGCGCTATGTGATTGGCAATGCCACCGGCTGGGGCATCAATACCATGCTCGATACCCGCGGCGATGGCGTGAAGCCTGATCCACCCGGCGAAAATCTCCGAGTGCAATTCGCCTGGCATGGGAAATACCCGGTGTTCACCGCGTATGATAATATCGGTGGCCCGATCTGGGCATGGGATGGCACGATTTATACTACCAAAGCCGACACTACTGGACGTCTCGGCGCCACGCAATTTGTCGGTATTGTAACGCTGCATGCCGACAAGTCGGCAACGGATAAGTCAGATGATTGGGGGCAACCTTCGACCACGAGTTATCGTGGCTCGGATGAGCCGTTGACCTCGAATAATGACGCCTATAACATCCCGAAAATGACGTTGGAGTATGAATGGATGTCCTCCGGGCACATGTCGCCCCGCCATGCCGACAAAGTCGAACCAGCCGGCAAATTCGATGAGCCAACCGGTGATCCCGCCCTCGGCACCCCAGGTGGCTTCTCCAATTGCAACGGCTATGGGCCTTATACTTTAAAGCCCGGAGAAAGCATTCACCTCGTCATGGCCGAAGGCGCGGCCGGCATCAGCCGGGAATTGCAGGAATCGGTTGGTGCGCAATACAAGAAAGGCCTCATCACCGCCAAAGCCAAGAACCAGATCGTGCTCACGGGTAAAGATTCGCTCTTTCAGACTTTCCGCCGCGCGCAGGCCAATTATCAGTCCGGTTATAACATTCCGCAACCACCCCTGCCGCCGCGAACCTTCATGGTCAACGGTGGTGGTGATCGCATCTCCCTGTCATGGACACTTTACGATGGCGGCGAAAAGAATCTGACGGGATTCGAAATTTACCGTGCGACTGGACAAGTTGACAGCACTTACCGCCTCGTCTACAAAGCCGGCCCTGCCGAGCGCAGTTATAATGACAGGAATCTCTCGCGCGGCGTGGCCTACTATTATTATATTGTCTCCGTCGGCGATCCGGCAAACAATGATGGCACCGGGTTGACACCAAGAGGGCCCTTGAAAAGCAGCCGCTATTACACCCAGGCATACGATCCTTCCAATCTCAAACGCCCGGAAGGGACCAGCATGGATCAGATTCGAGTGGTGCCCAACCCCTTCAGTCTCGGTGCAGACCCCAACCGCTTGCGCTATCCGGGTGAGCCGGACAAAATCGCCTTTTTGAACATACCCGGTGAATGTACCATTCAGATTTTTACGGAAGCAGGTGAATTGATCCAAACGCTCGAGCACACCGATGGCAGTGGCGATGCTTACTGGAATTGTCTCACTTCTTCCAACCAGGTCGTCGTCAGCGGTATTTATATCGCCGTCGTTACGGACACGCGCAACGGCCAACGCAAGATCGTGAAGTTCGTCATTGTGCGATAAAGGTGTTTGAACCATCAGTTAATGGGTACGTCAATGAAAAAATATAACCTTGTCATTGCCTTAAGCTGCGCGTTGCTGCTCATGGTAACGGCCGTGGGATATGGCCAAGCCCCCAGAAAACCCACGCAGAAATTGGCGCAGACCGGCTTCAAATTTCTCAGCGTGACCACGGATGCTCGCGCCGGTGCCATGGGCGAAGCTTTCACTTCGCTGGAAGTTCCGTCTGCCGCGATGTTCTTCAACCCGGCAGGTCTGGCGCGTTTGAATAGCTTGGCCTCGGTCTCCCTCGGCCAAGTCCAATGGATTGCGGATATCGACTATTCTTTTGGCAGCATTGCCATCAATCCGTTCGATGGCCGCTTCGGTGTCTTCGGCATCTCGGTGATCTCGGTGGACTACGGGAAGTTTATGGGAACGGTTCGATCCGATATCAATCCGCTCGGCTACGAGGAGACCGGCGATTTCAGCCCCTCGGCATTTGCCGTCGGACTCGGATATGCCAAAGCCCTGTCCGACAAATTTTCGATTGGTGGCAATGTCAAATACGCCAAACAGGACTTGGGCAGCGCCATCGTGAAATATCAAACCGATGGCAGCCCCGTTTCCAACAGTTATGATGCCGACGTGGCAGTCTTCGATTTTGGAGTTATTTATCGGACCGGCTTTAAGAGCCTGAATTTCGGCATGTGCGTACGGAACTTCTCCAAGGAAATCAAATATGAAGAAGAGGGTTTCCAACTGCCGCTGACGTTCAAGATCGGGCTCTCGATGAATATGAAAGACCTGTTCCTGCCAGGCAACGAGATGCATGACTTCCTGGTTACGGTCGACGCCGTGCACCCGCGTGATTATCCGGAGCAGTTGAATATCGGCGGCGAGTATCTGTTTATGAACCTGATGGCGTTGCGTGCCGGCTATTCCACCCCGGGAGACGAGCACGGGTTCAGCGCGGGCGCCGGTCTCCGGAAGTCGTTCAACAATTACACATTCGCGCTCGATTATGCCTACACGCCATTCGGCGTCTTTGATAACGTCAACCGGTTTTCCGTGCTGTTTGCATTTTGATTTTTGTAGTAGTGCCTTTAGGCGCTAAAGCTGGCAATCGTGAGAAAAGTTCATTGATTTTCTTTCACTGGTCACTTTTGACGCCTAAAGGCTGCGCCTGCAGGGCGTTACTACAAACTTTCATAAAAAGGATGGGATGAAAATGAAAAAAACTTTTTCATGTTCTGCTATAAAGGGAATGGCATGTTTTCTCTTCGTTATCCCGGTGCTGATCCTTGTCGTGGGATGCGAAAACGAGACCACCCCCAGCCTGTATGATCCGAACGTGACCAGCCGGCCTGGCCCGACGATCGCCAGCGTTTCTCCGCCCAATAGCGCTTTTGCCGGGATTGGCATCGTCACCTTCACGGGAACGAATTTCTCTCCGGCCAAAGCGGAAAATTTCGTTTATTTTGATGATCAACTGGCCGAGGTGTTGGAAGCCTCGGCCACGCAATTGAAAGTGAAAGCGCCGAATCTCGTCAAGGATTCCATCCAGGTAAAAATTGCGGTGTTCAAAGCCGATCGTTTCAGCAATACGATCTATTATAAGCTCGAGGCCGCAGTCGCTGAGTTGACGAAATTCGCTTCGTATGAGGAGCCTTGGGGGATTGCTTGTGATGCCGAGGGTAATGTTTATGTTTCATTGGTTTCGAACAACGTGGCGGCGGGAGTCAAGAAAATTACGCCGGACGGCAAGCTCAGCGACTATGCGCCCAAGGGTACGGAACTGAAATATTCGGCGCTGAAGATGGGGCCCAATGGCGTGCTTTACGCCGCCAGAATTCAGCGCGTCATTTTCCAAATTCCCGCTGGCGGTGGCACGCCGGCGGTTTTTGCCTCCACTGGCCTGGGCACCATTTATGATTTGGATTTCGATGCCGGAAAAAATATTTGGGCCGGTGGCAACAATGACTTCATCTATCGCGTCAAACCGGACAAGAGTGTCAAGTCGTTCCCCTTCAAAGCTAATGTGCGTTCCGTGCGTGTCTTCGATAATTATGTCTATCTTGCCGGAAACCGCGATGGCAAGGAAAAGGTCTGGCGTATGCGCATTGTTTCTGCCGATGAGGTGGGCGCAGAGGAGGAGTATTTCGATTTTTCGGCCACCCCGGCCGGGGCTACCGGAGCCGGCATCTATGCCATCACCTTTGCGGCGGATGGCGATATGTATCTCGGCACCGATGCCAACGAAGCCATGTTTGTCGTTCATCCGAACAAGAGCTATGAGCCGCTTTATCCGGGACTGTTTCAACCCAAAAGTTTGGTGTTTGCCTGGGGCAAAGGCACCGAGCTTTATGTCACGCGTGAGCGAACGGCCACAGCTGCGCAGACGATTATTCGAGTCAATACGCTGAAAAACAGCGCCCCTTATTACGGCCGGCAGTGAACATCTTGCAATCTTCATAATTTTCATTTGATCTACTGGACGAATTTTAAATAGGGCTCACAGAAATCGAACTCTCACGGAATAATTCAAAAAGTTTTTTTCAGTGAGAGTTCCTTTTCTGTGAGCGAAATTAAGCTTGTTTCTGTTGGCTTGATTTTTATTTTATCCCCGTAGCCGCTGATTGTGTTTGGTCTTGTCTTCATAGACAGCGGGATAAAAATTTGTTCACGGAGACGTGAAATGAGAACATACATTTTGATGATGGGGGTCGTCATCACGGCGCTGGCAGGCGCCCAGTCTGACCTTTATGCGCAGAAAAAACTGGCGCAAACCGGCTTCCAGTTTTTGAGCGTGGGAACCGAGGCACGCGCGGCGGCGATGGCCGAAGCCTTTACCACCGTTGCCGGCAACTCGAGCTCCATCTTCTACAACCCGGCCAATATGGCCCGGGGACATGCATTTCTTGACATTGCCGTCAGTCGAAATGAGTGGATTGCAGAAATTGTTCACCATTCGGCCAGCGTGGCGATCAACCCTGCCGGCGGCGAGTATGGCGTCTTTGCGATAAGCGCTTTATCGGTGGATTATGGCGATTTTTTTGGCACCATGGTCGATCCGACGACCGAAAAAGGTTATGTCAATACCGGCACCTTTTCGCCCAGTGCTTATGCGATCGGCCTCGGATATGCCAGAGCCTTGAGTGATCGGTTTTCGGTTGGCGGACATATAAAATATGTCTCGCAATCGTTGGGATCCAGTGTTTTGCCCGTTCTCGACAACCGGAACAACGTGATTTCGACCGATGAGGTAAAAAATGAATTGCAGGTCCTGGCTTTTGATTTTGGCACGGTTTATCAAACCGGTTTCAAAAGTCTTGCCTTTGGCATGACGGTGCGAAATTTCTCAAAGGAAGTCAAATATCAAAACGAGGGCTTTCAATTACCCTTGACGTTCAAGATTGGCATTTCCATGAATGTGCTCGACCTGTTCATGGAACAGAACGATCAGCATTCTTTTCTGGTGGCTGTGGATGCCATTCACCCGCGCGACTACTCCGAACAGCTCAATATCGGCGGCGAATATGTCTTCATGAATATGCTGGCTCTGCGCGCCGGGTACAACTATAATTATGATGAACGGAACATCACAACGGGATTCGGCCTCCAGAAGGCATTCGGCGCTCACAGTGTCGCCATCGATTATGCCTATACGCCGTTCGGTGTATTTGACAGCGTCAATCGTTTCTCGTTCCGGCTGGGGCTGTGATTCCAAGGCAAAACTATTATGGCTGCGCCCGTAGGGGCAAAACCATTGTCCTGAAGTTTTATTGAGCTTTGCATTAATCAATGAAAACGGAATGCGATCCTTGGGTTGATGTCATTCAGAAGGAATCCCTACGGGCGTAGCCTTTTTCAATCCACCACTGTGCTCAATTAAAAAAGATGCTTCCAGCATGACATTTTCCTTTTACTTTTGCAAGCATCAATAATGGTTTTGCCCGAAATGGTTTTGCCTTTTGAAATAGCCTGAATAGTCACTAAGCCTTTGGGCTTGGCTGCATCGATGGAAATCTCGAATTTCAAGCCTTGAAATCCCCAAGGAGATGACTATGGTGAGAAAAATTTTTACTATTCTTGTTCTTGCCGTTTTGGTAACCGCCGTGGCTGGCTTTGCCGGCATCACCGGTAAAATTGCCGGGCGAATTATTGATGCGGAGAACAGTGAAGTTATTGCCGGTGTCAATGTCATGATTGAAGGCATGACCATCGGCGCAGTCTCCGATGTCAATGGGAATTTTGTCATTCTCAATGTGCCACCCGGCACATACACGCTCAAAGCCTCGATGATCGGTTATGCGCCGGCTACCGTGAAAAATGTCGTGGTCAAAATGGATCAGACCACCACGATTGATTTCAAATTGAAGGCGGAAGCCCTGACGATGGGGGAAGTGGTGGTGGTCGCGCAGCGTCCGGTGGTTACCCGTGATGTCTCCGCCAGCGAAATGCATGTCGAAGCCAAAACCATCGAAAGCCTGCCGGTCAATAGTGTTCGTGAAGTGCTGGCGCTGCAAGCCGGCATTGAAAGAACCAGCGATGGGGTAAGAATCCGTGGCGGCGGCGCGAATCAAACTGCGTTTATGGTGGATGGCCTGTCGTTGAATGATGAACGCTCGAACCTGCCTTACACCGTGCTGAGCCTGAATTCGATCAAGGAAATCAAAGTCCAAACCGGTGGCTTCAATGCCGAGTATGGCAACGTGCGTTCCGGAATCATCGACGTGGTCACGCGCGAAGGCGACCGCACCACCTACAATGCCGGTATCACCCTCCAATATCGGCCACCTGCAAAGAAACACTTTGGCCCCTCCATCTATGATCCCTATACCTATTTTACCCGGCCGTACATGGATGATGCCGTCTGCTGGACGGGAACGAACAACGGCGCCTGGGATGCCCATACCCGAAGGCAATATCCGAGCTTCGAGGGTTGGAATGCGGTTTCCGCTGCCACCTTACAAGACAATGATCCGCGCAACGATTTGACTCCGGCCGGTGCCAAACGCTTGTGGGAATGGCAGCATCGCCGGCAGGGCGATATTACCAGGCCTGATTATGTTCTCGATATTGGATTCGGCGGGCCGGTGCCATTGGTAAGCCGGCGACTGCTCGATGCCAGGTTTTTCTTTTCACATTTTCGCAACCGCGAAATGTTCATCTATCCGCTGTCGCGAGATGATTATCAGGAGAATGTCAGCCAGCTCAAAATTTCGACCGATCTCACACCGCGCATGAAATTGAATTTGACCGGATTGTATGGTGAGATTCATTCCGTATCCCCGTATGATTGGACCACCACGCCGACCGGTTACGTTCTACGAACAAATGAAGAAATCGCCGACCTGGTAAACAGCAGCAGCGGCAACAGCATTTTATACATGCCCGGTTACTACAGCCCCAGCTCGATCTATCGCACGATGTTCGGAGCCACGTTCACCCACATGTTGAGCGCCCGCACCTTTTACGAAGTCAATCTCCAGCACAATATCAATCGGTACAATACCTTCAAGCTTGCGGATCGGGATACCAGCAAAAAGTATGAGCCAGTTTCGGGGATTTTCGTTGATGAGGCGCCGTATGGCTACTGGGGTTATGGCGTAACCGGTATCGATGGCATGAGTATGGGCGGCTGGATGAATCTCGGTCGCGATAAAAGCGTCATCGCCACCACCAAGTTCAAAGCCGATTTTACCAGCCAGTTGGATAACGTCAATGAGGTCAAGGCCGGAGTCGACGTGGTCTATAACGATTATGACATCAAATCATCGACCGAAAGCCCCTCGATGCGCACCTGGACACGGAGCCAGATCTATCGCCGGTTCCCCTACAGAATCGGAGCCTATCTGCAGGATAAGCTGGAATTCAAAGGGTTCATTGCCAATCTCGGTCTGCGGTATGACTACTCGAACTCGAACGGAACGTATTATGTGTTAGACCCTTATAGCAAGTATTTTGCCGAGGGTTTTGGCAAGGTGATTGAAGTGCAAGTACCAACCGAAGAGGCCAAACCGGTCTCGTATTGGAGTCCCCGACTGGGCATCTCTCACCCCATTACGGTGAATTCCAAGCTCTATTTCAACTATGGGCATTTCACCCAGGAACCGGCTTCCACCTACCGGTTCCGGCTGCAGCGCGAGGCGAATGGCTTGGTGACTTCCATTGGCGATCCCAACCTGGGATTCGAAAGAACCATCGCTTATGAATTGGGTTATGCACACAGCCTGTTTGATGAATACCTGCTAAATATCGCCGCCTACTACAAGGACGTCACCGGGCAACCGGGATGGATTTACTACGAGAATTTCAAGGTTTCCGTGCAATATCAAAAGCCGGCCAATAATAATTATGAAGATATTCGCGGTTTTGAAATTACGCTGAGCAAAAGCGCCGGCGCGTGGCTGGCCGGGTTCATCAATTACACATATGAAGTGCGCACCTACGGTTATTTCGGATTGCGAAGCTATTATGAAGATCCGAACAAGCAGCGTGACTATTTGCGATTGAATCCGTATCAGGAACGGCCGCATCCACTGCCTTATGCCCGAGCCAATTTGGTTTTTCGCACTCCACAAGACTTCGGACCGCGATGGCTGGGCCAGCATCTGCTCGGTGGCATGGATCTTTCTGTTTTGGCAAGCTGGAAAGCCGGCGCCTACGCCACTTTCAACCCGAACAATCTCCCCGGCGTCGTCGATAACGTGCGCTGGAAGGATCGCTATAATATCGATCTGCGCCTCTCCAAGCTCGTCCGGATCAATCGTTATGACGTCCAGTTCTACCTCGATGTCACCAATGCCCTCAATACCAAGTATCTCAGCTTTGCCGGATTCTCCAATACCTTTGACTACAATGATTATTTGGAATCGTTGCACTTCTCCTGGGAGGAAGGCGCCGAGCACGGCAACGACAAAATCGGCGACTATCGCAAGGAAGGCGTCGCTTATGAGCGTTATGATCCAAACGATCCGACCAAAACACCGGAAGATTTGAAACGGATTTTGGAAACCAAGGCGTATATCGACATGCCCAATTTGACCTACTTCACGTTTCTCAATCCGAGAGACATTCGCTTTGGATTGAAGATCGATTTTTAATAGTTTTGCCCAAAATCGTTTTGCCATAAGTTTTTTATTTTTTAGCTAAATCGGAGCGTGATTGATGAATCGAAAGATCGATAATGGAGCCTCGCTCCTTGTGATGATAATCTTCCTGATGACATTGAGCGGCCTCTTGTCCTCTGCCTCGGCGCAGGTGGCTGGGACGGAAAGACGATACATTCGCATCGGCTCTTTACAGAATCATGTCTCGGCCTATGGCTCCGAGCGGGCCTGGAACAATGTTTACTATGAAGGCTTGATCTGGCCGGCAGATTATCCATATCAGGACAATGCCGTCATTCGCCGCGCCTGGATCGCCGCCCAGGATTTCACCGATCCCAAAGGCGAAAAATGGCAGGCTTATGCGCTTTACCTTTCCAAGGACTGGGTCGATATTTCTCTTTTTCCCATGGAGCTCAAACAAACGGCGAAATTTGAGCTGCCCCGAGTCTATGTCGATGGCAATTATCTGACCGCGCTTTATAGTGGTGAAATCGATGCCCTCGATCCCGATCAAATCCCGGATCGGATCGTCAACAATGTGGTGAACACCTCCCTCGGCCTGACCATGACGCGCCGCGTTTTGGCTTTCAGCCAGCAATACCATGATAATTACTTTATCTTCGAGTACACCTTTACGAACACCGGCAACGTCGATTATGACAGCGAGATTGAGCTAAAAGCGCCATTAAAGGGCGTGCGCATCGGTTGGGGAGTTCGTTACAGTGTGAGCCGTGATGGTGCCTCTTACATTGGTGACGGACAATCCTGGGGTAAGCATACCTGGGTGACCAAACGCGGCGAAAATTATCCGGCTCATGCCTCGGATAAAATCACCGAGGCGAACCCCATTGTCGATTGGCTGCGCTGCGGCTTTTGCTGGGCCGGCCAGTCGACGCTCAACGGCTTCGATAATATTGGCGGCCCCAATGTCAAAGGCAATGGCAGATTGGCCGCGCCGCAACACGCCGGAATTGCCATTCTGCATGTCGATAAAAGTGCCACCGACAAGAGTGATGATCCCAACCAACCGGCGGTTCTGGGTTGGCACGCCGGCGACACCTACCCCAGTGTAGGCAATCTGCAACGGTCAGATGAACCCAACATGATCAGAGTCTATGAGATGTTGTCCGGAAAGCCTTATCAGGGTCTCGGCGGCACGAATCGAATGGATGAAGTCTATCAAAAGACCAATGTCGATCCGTTTACCGTGCATAATGATGCCGGCGGCACGAACCTGTGGATTTGTTACGGGCCATTTGATCTGGCTCCCGGAGAAAGTGTTCGCATCGTGGAAGCCGAAGGCGTGAGCGGCATTAACCGCCAACTGTGTGAGTCCATCGGCAGCGACTGGCTCAAAGAAAGGGCGCCTTACAAGCTGCCGGATGGAAGAACGACGAATGACAAGAATGAATTCAAGAATGCCTGGGTTTACACCGGTAAGGATTCGATTCTTTTGACCTTCGGCCGGGCCAAGCGCAATTTTGATTCGGGTTACAACATCCCGCAGCCTCCTCGGCCGCCGATGATGTTCAACGTCCAATCCGGCGGTGATCGCATCATGTTGACCTGGTCAGCCAGCGAGTCGGAAAGCGAGCCGGATTTTGCCGGTTACAAGATCTTCCGCGCCGTTGGAAAACCGGACACGACCTATCAAGAAATTGCCACCTTGCCGCGCGGGGTGACCCAATATGATGATTATTCAGCGGTGCGCGGATTTTCTTATTATTATTACATTGTTGCCTTCAACGACGGCAGCAAGAATCAATCCGGTGCAACAAATCCCAGAGGGCCCTTGCACAGCAACAGGTTTTATACGCGTGCCACCGAGCCCGCCTACTTGCGCCGTAAAGCCGGCTCCGCCCTGGACAGCATCCGGGTTGTGCCAAACCCATATAGCATCAAATCCCGTCTTTTGCAATATCCCGGTGAGCCGGATAAAATTACGTTTCTGGACATCCCGGCTTATTGCACAATCAAAATTTATACCGAGCGCGGCGATTTGATTCAAACCATCGAGCACACCAATGGCACCGGCGATGAGGCCTGGAATTCGATCACCTCCTCGCGGCAGGTGGTGGTCAGTGGGGTGTATATTGCCCATTTTGAGGTAACAAAAGATTTTTATGATTCGAATACTGGAAGATTATTGTACAGAAAAGGTGAAACCGCAGTACGAAAATTCGTCATCATTCGCTAACTGAAGAAAATAGCGAGACCGTTATGCGTAAGATATTGATCAGATCCCCATTGGTGGTCTTTCTGAGTTTGATTCTTGTAGTTGTCGTCAGCTGCAGGAATGATTATCCGCCGAGCTTGTACAATCCCAACGAACCGACAGGTACAGCTCCGGTTATTACCAGCATTTCACCAACTGATGGCGCTCTGGCTGGCGTCAGCGTCGTAACCATCACGGGCTCGAACTTCTCTGCGAAAAAAGAGGAAAATTTCGTATGGTTCAATAACCTCCAGGCTCAAGTTTTAGAGGCCTCTGTCACGCAACTGAAAGTCAAAGCGCCGGTGTTGGTGGGCGATTCCATTAAAGTCAAAGTTGCAGTGCACAAAGTGGCGCTTTTTAGCAACATCATGTTATATAAGCTCGAACCGGCGGTGGCGGAGTTGGTGAAGTTTGTGGCTGCGGATGAGCCGTGGGGCATCGCCTGCGATGCCGAGGGCAACGTTTATGCCTCATTGGTCTCGTACAACGTTGGCGTTGGCGTCAAAAAAATCACCCCGGCCGGTGTGATCAGCGACTATGCGCCGAAGGGCACGGAATTGAAATACTCGGCGCTAAAAATGGGGCCCAATGGCGTGCTCTATGCCGCGAGAATCCAACGCGTCATTTTCCAAATTCCGGCTGGCGGCGGCCCACCCGCAGTTTTTGTCTCCACCGGCCTGGGCACCATTTATGATTTGGATTTCGACTCCGCCAAGAATATTTGGGCCGGCGGCAGCAATGATTTCATCTATCGTGTCAAACCGGACAAAAGTGTGAAATCGTTTCCTTTTAAAGCCAACGTCCGCTCGGTTCGTGTCTTCAAAGATGGCGGCACGGAATATGTGTATCTCGCCGGCAATCGTGACGGCTTGGAGAAGGTTTGGCGATTGCCCATCATCTCGGCCGATGAAGTGGGAGCTGAAGAAGAGTACTTCAACTTTTCCGCGATTGCCGCCGGGCCGGCGATTTACGCGATTACCTTCGCGGCTGACGGCGACATGTATCTCGGCACCGACGCGCCCGAAGCCATCTTTGTGATTCATCCTGACAAGAGTTACGAGCCGCTGTACCCGGGGTTGTTCCAACCCAAAACCTTGTTGTTTGCCTGGGGCAAAGGTACGGAGCTATACCTCACGCGGGAGAAAACCACTGACGCTGCCGGGAAGATCACCCCGCAAACGATCCTTAGAATCAATACGAAGAAAAATGGTGCACCCTATTACGGACGGCAGTAATGTGTTTCGGAATTATTCAGTAACCACCCCAAGGCATGTCGAGGTCGTTGAAGAACTTGAAATTGACATTGCGAGCAGTGCTTTAGCGCGGCGAAGCAATCTTTGATTCGCTGCTTTGACGATGGTGAGATTACTTCGTCTGTGGCTGTAGGCTTCGCACGTCATGACGAGACGTTCAACTTTTTTCGGCAGTATTGTTGAGGGAAATTAGAGGATAGTTATTTATGGGGAAAGGTGTAGGTAGTATATTTATCAACTTCTTTACCCAATCATTTACAGAACAATTTTAAAGGAGGTCTCATGTTAAGATTCTTTACCGTTGTTGCCATCTTGATGATTCTGTTTTGCGCCACCAGCAATGCGCAATTGCTGAAATCGCAATGGGAATTCGTCAAGTACTTTCCCAATGAAAGTTTTGCAGGATATCTGGGGTGTCACGGCATTGCGGTTGACCCGGAAGGTAAAGTTTGGATTCATGTTTACAACCCATCAGACAGCATTGTTGATGCGACCTCGGGAAAGAAAAGAGCAACCAGGGTGGTTTATGTCTTTAACCCGGATGGAACGCCTGCCCCATTTTCGCCTATCAAGACGGTAACGATAGGTGGCAAAACCGATACCCTCTATAATAGCAGTCGTGGCATGCGAGCTGACCACGAGGGGAACATTCTGGTTTCGGTTTTTGATGTTGTCTACCGGATCAACTATAAAACCGGCCAGGGCATGGCCAAAGCTCAGCCGCAACCGAATGCAACTCTCACTGCGGTAGCCGTGAGTGCTGTGGGCGATGTCTATTGTGGCAAGGTGCTTCCCGGCAATCCGATCCAAATTCTGGACAAAGATTTCAACCTCCTTGGCAATGTGGTAGACACCTCAAGAGGATATTCCAGAACCTTGGAGGTATCCAAAGACGGGAACACAGTGTATTGGGCGCCATATACCCTCAATGCCATCTACGTTTACAAGCGTGCCAGTGAATTTGAGCCATTCGGCGTCGTCCCTGATACCATTCTCAAAGGATTCGCCTGTGAATCCATGGCTTGGAATAAGAAGACTGGCTATTTGTGGGCGAGTGCGGGAAGCCCGCTGACTCCGGCGAACATGTTTCCTGGCGTCAAAACCTACTGGAGAACGAATGGTTGGTATGCCTACAATCCCGCCACCGGTCAAGTTGTGGATAGCCTCCTGTGGTATCAAAAGACTCCTGGGGTTGAAATGCGACCCAGAGCCATCGATTTCAGCGTTGGTGGTGATACGGTATACGTCGGCTGCTTCAACGGCACGGATCCGTCCGTCGAGATGTTTGTCCGCAAGCCGGTCAAGGTTGAGGAAAGAAATCCGGTCGTGGCCGAGGGTTACGCACTATCGCAGAACTATCCCAACCCGTTCAACCCGGTTACTGAGATTCGGTTCTCCATTGGCAAGGCCGGCCTGACAACGGTGAAAGTTTACAACGTACTCGGCGCCGAAGTGGCCACTTTGGTCAACGAGAATCTACTGGCTGGCGAGCACAAAGTCATGTTCGACGCCGCGCGGCTGCCGTCCGGAACTTATATTTATGAATTGAGATCCAACGGCGTGCGGCTGGCCAAGAAGATGACGGTCATGAAGTGATCGTTCGTAGTCGTGTCTTCAGGCACGCTCGCGTACTTAACACTCAGTCAATTGTCTGGTAAATTTGTTTTGCAGGGCATCTGAGAGAGTCAATGCTCGGATGCCCTGTTGTGTTTTTGGCTTTAAAAATGACTTGAATGCGTCATTTATTTTAACTAATTTCTTATGAAAATAAGTTCGTAGTTGCGCCTTTAGGCGTCGGGCGCCCGACAAAAGTTGAACGCCTGAAGGCGTCACTATGTACATTCATTGTTATCATAATCGGATGTCGAACCCGACATGGGCTATTCCCATGAATATCTTCGAACAAAAAAACGTGCAACTGGTCACGGAATTTGACCGCTACATCATCCAAAATCCTGAGTTTGCCGAGGCCATTCCGAATGGGGCACTCGTGGTGATGGAAATGGAAGGTGACGACGCTTTCAATGAATGGAGCCACCGCATGGCGCAGCAGCAGGCTGAAATGGGACAGCCGGTAGTGTATGTGCGGATTAAAAAGCTTCGTCAGGTGCAATCCAGAATCGAAGAGCTCGAGATAGAGGCTTAATCAAAGGCCTCAAGTGCATCACGCTTAGTGATGAAAAAGAGTAAGCAGACGAGGCATGAACAATTTGTAATTTGATAGAGTAGAATCAACCAAGACAATTCCACTACAAATTTAAAGATAATGAGGTATGAGCAATGACTCAACTTTTAACGAAAGCATTTGAAGAAGCTGCCAAACTCCCCGAACAGGAGCAGAATATATTAGCTAACTGGATACTTGCAGAACTTCTTTCTGAGCTACGCTGGAGAAAAGCCTTTGCCAATTCTGAGGACTTACTTGCACAGTTGGCTGATGAAGCGCTCGCTGAGCATCGTGCTGGCCGAACGCTCGAGCTTGATCCGGAGACGCTGTGAAATCCTATACAACAGAACGTTTCCGTAAATTGCTCCAACAGGTGCCGGAGCAGACGAGACGTCAAGCAAGAGAAGCGTACAGGCTTTTCATGCAGAATCCATATCATCCGAGCTTGCGCTTCAAGCAAATTCATCCAGTGAAACCGATCTACTCGGTTCGAATCAATATTGATTATCGTGCAGTCGGGACCCTTGATGAAGATGAGATCGTTTGGTTTTGGATCGGATCACATACGGATTATGACAAACTGATCGCCCGACTTTAGCTCTACCTACCATAAGCAACGATATGGAATTCTTTTCTTATCCTTGCGATCAGGTGCAAACATGAAACGTCTCGCATTGCTTTTCTTAATGTGGGCCTTTAATCAAGTACTGCTCGCCCAGGGCAACGAAGAATTTCGCGCCACCTGGGTCATTACCTGGGAGCACATCAGCTCCAGCGCCAGCCCGAGCTCCAATCAGGCCCTGGTTCGCACGATCCTCGATGACCACAAAAAGGCGAACATGAACGCCGTGCTCTGGCAGGCCCGGCAGGGCGGCACGGCGTACTATCAATCCTCTTTTGAGCCGTGGGGAAATTACGCTGGTTACAAAAATCCCGGCTATGATCACTTGGCTTATGCGATTCAAGAAGCGCACGCCCGCGGTTTGGAGCTGCATGCATGGTTCAATACCTTTGAAGCAGGAGATGTCGTCGCAGGCGCTCCGGCTGCAACTCATCCCGAGTGGATTTGTCGTGATCGTGACGGCAATCCCATGACCGGACGCCGTGCGCTTTCCCCGGGTTTGCCGGCCGTGCGGGCGTATCTCGTCCAGGTCGCCATGGAAATCGTACGGAAGTACGATATCGACGGCCTGCATTTGGATTACGTACGGTGGAACGAAGAAACCAGCACAACGCAACTTGCGAAATCAGATCAAGAGCCTCGATTCTCGGAAGGGCCAATCAGCGACGCCCAGATCAACGAGCTGCTCAATAATCCTGGCGGCCGTTATTTATACGATATTGAACATCCCTATCTCAGCGGCGTCCCTGCCGGATTTGCCACTTGGGAAGACTGGTGGCGTTGGTCGGTGACAGAATTCGTGCGCACGCTCCACGATTCCATTCAGGCGGTGAAACCGTGGGTGCGTCTCTCCGTCGCCGCCTTGGGAAGGTACAATTGGGGAGGCTGGAACGGTTACGACGTCGTCTATCAAGACGCTGCACTCTGGCTCAACCAGGGTTATATCGAACAAATCGCCGGCATGCACTATCATTGGACTACTGGCCCGGAGTTTTATAGCTTACTCGTTGGCGGCTGTCCCGAATGTTGGGGGCAATATATTCAACCGGGAATTCAAGCCGGGCGATTGTTCACGGTAGGCCCGCCGTCTTATACCTTGGCCGAGAATAGAATCTGGAACCGCCATCCGCAAATCGTGCAAAGCGTGCGGACGGTGCCATGGGCGGACGGCTTCCAATTTTTCAGCTACGGCTCCTGGCGCGATCAGAAATATTGGGAGGAAGCCAAAGCAACATTCTTTCAGCGCAAAACCAAAGTCCGGTCGATTCCAGGCACGCCAGGAAATCCCCCGGAGGCGCCGGCGATCACGTTGACTAAAATCAATCCGTTGAACTATGCCATCACCGTCACACCACCTGCCTCGGCAAGTGATAATCAACGATATGCGATCTATCGCTCACCGGATGCTCATTTCGATGTCAATGCGGATGAGATTGTTGATATTCATTTTGGCAAGAGCAGTTACACGTTCAACGACATTTTCACCGGCACGCAGGATTTCAATGGCACTTACTACTATTTCGCCACAGCGCTTGATCGCTTTTGGAAGGAATCGGCGATCTCGAATGCGTTGCCAACCGACTCGATTCCTTCCTTTGCGCCGGTCGTCATTGCCACCAGCCCGGCGGAAGGAGATACCATACCCGTCAACAGCTCCGTGGTGGTGACATTCTCCAAGACCATGCAAACGAGCTCCTTGGATGGAGCCTTGTCTTTTATCCCTCCCGTCAAGATCAGCCAACGCATCTGGTCAAGTGACCATAAAACTCTGACGATTATCACTGACGGCAGCTTTGCCTTCGCCACCGATTATACTTTGACCATCGCTCCAACTGCAACCGACATCAACGGCAAGCCGCTCGACGGCAATGGCGACGGTAGTGGTGGCGATGCCTTTGTCTTGCATTTCCGCACGCTGGCGCAAGACGTGACCGGCCCCATCATTTGGGCGAGCCGTCCTGATTTTCGTTTCCCAGTCGATGATTTCGATGTGGACGAAGTGATGACCATTGTTTTCGACGAGATCGTCAAGCCGGCCACGGTCAATAAAAACACTGTGTTTTTAAAGGAAGGTGGTACGGATATTTCGTTTAATTTTGGGCTCACCACGGTTAACAACAAAACGGTGCTCAGCGTGCAACCGCTGACGCCACTCAAATCGGCCACGGATTATACTTTGCTTTTGACCGGTGAGATTACGGATACGTTGGGCAATCGGATGGCGACCGAATTGAATATCGCTTTTAAAACCTCAGCGCAGCGTTACGTCGAAACCATCCTTATCGACAATTTTCTCACCGTTGGCAATTGGTGGCAGCCGAGCGCGAGCGGCTCGACGGTTGGCATTGTCGTGCCCAATACGATTTTTGGCACCTCGGCGGAGGCTTTCCTGCCGGTCGTACCGGGCGTGCAAAGGAGGACGCCATTCTTGAGCTACGAATGGGACGAGACCCAATCGGCTTTTTTGATTCGCGAATATTTGTACACTGGGCCGCCGCGCGAGGTTCTGTTTACCACCAATTATACGCTTCAATGCTATGTCTTTGGTGATGGCAGCAATAATCAATTCCGTTTTTGTGTGGATGACAGTACAAAAGATCAAGCCGCCTTTCATGAAGTCTCCAAGTGGATCACTCTCGACTGGTACGGCTGGCGATTGGTGGAATGGAAGCTCAGCGATCCCAACAGCGTCGGGCAATGGATCGGCGATGGCGTTTTGAATGGGCCCTCCTTGCGGTTTGACAGTTTTCAATTGACCCATACGAAGGGCGCTGCGGTTCGCGGAAAGATATTTTTGGATAATCTCCGGTTGGTGAAAAAATCCACCGAGCCGGTCGGTGTCGCCGAGCGCCGTCAAGCGCTGCTCGAACAATTCGCGTTGTACCAAAATTATCCCAATCCGTTTAACCCGATCACCAAGATTGCTTTCGATCTGCCGGCAGCGGGATTGGTACAACTTGTGATTTATGATTTCCTGGGCCGAGAAGTCATGACCCTTCTCAATGCGCAGAAAGCCGCTGGACGGCACGAAGTTCAGCTTGACGCCTCGGCCTTGCCTTCCGGCCTTTATTACTATCGTTTGAATTTTGCCGGCCAAAGCTTGACCAGGAAGCTCATGGTCTTGAAATAAGGGCCATTTGTTTCAATAAAGCGCGGACAAGCAAAAGGCCGGTGGGGTTCTCCCATCGGCCTTTGATTTTTGAGATCAAAATGCGAAAATCATGACGCAAAAATTGGCGTTCCTTCCACTGCGATTTTGCGATTGACTTTCGTAATTTCTTATGTTATCTTGTGCTAGATTTTGTACAATGAATTTTTCGAGGAGTAATTCATGCCAACTGTAAAACATGAGTTTGATTTCGGCCGTATCGAAACTCGTCCGAAGCAAGTAACACCTGAGGTCATCCGTGCCGTGTGCGAGCGAATCGTTGACAAAGTCAACCCTGAGAAGATAGTCCTTTTTGGTTCTCGGGCAAAAGGTACGGCCTCGAAATACAGCGATATTGACTTATTGGTGATTATTGATAGAAAAAATCCTCTTGCGTTGTTAAAAGGGCGAGATCGATATGGTCAAATTTTGCGTTTGTTTCCTCACAGGGGATTTGGGTTGGACGTAATTGTACTGACGGATGAAGAGGTGCATAACGTTATTAATAAAAATGAAGGTGAATGGGACTTAATTTTAGAAATTCTCAACGAAGGTAAAACGCTTTATGAACAGAAAGCCTAAATTAAGTGAGCACATCCGTCACCGTACGAAGGAGTGGTTTCGGAAAGCGGAGCATGACCTCAAATTCTTGGAAAACGCTCCTTTTGATATTGAAGACCCACCGACGGATACAGCTTGTCGCTTGGCTCACATGGTTGCAGAATATAGCCTAAAAGGGTATCTGATGCTCAATAAGAAAAAAATCAAAAAATTGCATGAATTGGATGACCTGCTTGATGCTTGCATTAGCATTCATCAGGACAAAACGTTTGAGGAACTTCGCGAGGATTGTATCGATTTGACGAGATATAAGGTCGAGATGACTTACCCGGGTCATGTTCCAGTAGAAATTGACGTTGAGGAAGCAAGGGCTGCGATTGAAAAAGCCAGGCGAATTAAGGATTTCATCATGAACAAAGCTGAAGAATTGGGGTATTAAAATAACTTGTTGGCTCAAAGAATCACGAAAAGATGAGAAAGGAGATAAAAACATGCTCGGAAAGCTGTTGATCTCCATGATCATTCTTTTGATCTCCAGCCCGTTTGCGAATTCTCAGCAAGTTGGGCCTGATGTCAAAAGTAAAGAAAAGATGATCCACGACAAAATTCTCGGGATTTCCTTTGCCGAAGTCGGCAAAACGCAGCCGATAGACAGCACCGGCTATAGTATGGTCTTGATTGCGGATAAAACAGGCACAGGCAAAACGGCAATGGCCTACGTATTGACCTCCGATCAATTGTTTGTTGATTTGCCCGGCAGTTATGGAGGACGGCTTTTTTACACCAGCCCGGAAGCGCACCACCTGTTGAAAAATCGGATTTTGGTGGACACCGTCAAGACCAATTTCACCCAATTCGTTCGTGAATACTGGACGGTGTATGCGGGAATGGGAATGTGGGAATGTGTGATCAACTGCCACACGCAAAAAGCCGGGAAGTATTATCTGGTTGCAATGATTCAGGACCGGGCATTTGGCAAACCCGGAGAAGTGATTGACGGAAAGAGGCTGTCCGCGGAGGAATTGCAGAAAGGGCTGCTGCGATCCCTGCAAGACACCACCGACGTTGCCATCCAACAGTTTGACCGATTGCTGGCCTCGTTTCGGATCGACAAGTGACCAAGGGAGATGATCGTGATGAGAAAAGGAATTATTTTCATATCTCTTTTGCTCTCGTTGACGACAAGGACATTCGCGCAACCGAGTTCCCTTCCCGTGGCCGCAAAGGGAATGTGGATATGGAAACTGTGGTCGGCGAACGGCGGAAACTTGAATGCCGTCATTGACAAGTTGAAGGCGACCGGCGTGAAATGGGTGGTTGCAAAGATGGGAGATAGCGACAGCTATTATAATAAACCCGGTAAATCGCTCTACAATTGGGCAGCAGGTTATGGCGGCATGGATAGTGTGGTCAGCATCTTTCATCGCCATGGCATTAAATTGCTCGGATACCAGTATGTGTACGGGACTCCGCAGTGGGGTGTTGGCGTGTCGGAAGCCGAAGTCGCCAACCAGATACTCAATGTGAAGGGCCTTGACGGCCTTCTGATCGATGCGGAAATAGAATATGATGTGCTGGCGAATCGGGTGGCAGCCGCCAGAACCTATCTTGACACGATTCGAGCGCATCATCCCAAAAGTTTCCTCGGGCTGACTTCTTGGGCACGAATTTCCGTACATGCCACCTTTCCATGGACGACGTTTCTCAGCCGGGTTGAGGTGAACATGCCCCAGACCTACTGGGCAGCGCGACCACTTACTCCACAAGCAGAGCTCAGCAGAATGAGTAGCGAATTTACATACTACACCCAGATATGGGTGAGCCATGGCGATAGTGCCGCTGCCAAGCCCATCATGCCACTCGGTCAGGCCGAATATTTCGGATATGGCAACGACATCCAGCAAGGCGATATCCGCAGCTTTTGCAATCTGTCACAGCAAACCTACCGCTATGCAGGCGTCAGTCTTTGGGAGTATTCCCAAATTGCTTTGCCCTTTGTTTGGGAGGAGTATGCCGCCTCCTGGCTGGTGACTTCGGTTGCACAGCGCGATCCGGTTAGTACAAATTTTCGATACATGCAGAACTATCCGAACCCTTTCAATCCCTCCACGACGATAGAGTTCGATATACCGGCAAAATCAAATGTTAAACTCGTAATTTACGACATCTTCGGCAGAGAGGTGAGAACCCTGGCCAATTCCGAACTCAACGCGGGAAGATATACGATTGATTTTGATGGTGGTGATCTTCCCAGTGGCGTGTATTTTTGTCTTTTGAAGGCCGGTCAGTTTGTTCAAAAGAGAAAAATGGCAAGGGTCAAATAGTATCAAATGGCCGTACCCCCTCAGCGACGAGGGGTGTCAGGCTACGCCCCAGGAATGACTGCGCCATGGTTTCCACCCGTAAATGCGGCATTCCAAATGACCAGAAATTTCGCTTGATTTTTCAAAAGCAAAGGCTATATTTAGAAGAACACAAGAAAAAGCCAATCAAGAGTCAAGCAACCATCGTTATTCGACGGCAAGGTTATAGCATGTGGATCATTGTGGGATTTATTTAGCAGGGCACCTGAGCGTTTAAGCTCGGATGCCTTTTTTATTGCAACTTTGATTGAGGATGAAGGCGCTATGAAAAAACAGCTACGATTCATTTTTTTGCTCTCTCTTTTAATATCCATTCACGCCCTTGCCGGCAGCACTCCCCCCAAACGCGAATTTCGCGGGGCCTGGATCGCGACGGTTACCAATCTCGACTGGCCTTCGTCACCGAACCTCACGCCAGAGGCGCAGCGCAATGAATTGATTTGTCTCCTCGATGAATTGCAAGCATCCGGTGTAAATGCCGTCGTATTTCAAATCCGTCCGGAATGCGATGCCTTTTACGCTTCTAGCTTTGAACCGTGGTCCTACTATCTGACCGGCATCCAGGGACAAGCGCCGGTTCCGTTCTATGATCCTTTGGAATTTGCGACTGCGGAAGCGCATAAACGCGGGATGGAACTGCATGCGTGGTTCAATCCCTACCGCGCTGTGCGTGCCGTCGGCAGCTATCCAGTTGATGCGAAACATGTCTCTGTCAAACACCCCGATTGGGTAATCACCATGGGGACTTATAAATTTTTGGATCCTGGCATACCGATGGTTCGCGATTATGTCAACAACGTGATTATGGATGTCGTTCGCCGTTATGACATAGATGGCGTCCACATGGACGACTATTTCTATCCCTATCCTCCCAACCAAATTACGAATCAGGACGATAAAACGTTTGCAACATATTCAAGAGGTTTTACGAATCGTGACGATTGGCGGCGCGATAATGTTAATTTGCTGATCAAAATGGTTCACGACAGCATTCAGGTTGTCAAACCTCACGTGAAATTCGGCATGAGTCCCTTCGGGATTTGGAAAAATGGTGTTCCGCCAGGCATCACCGGGCTGGATGCATATAGTACAATTTACTGTGACGCGGTCGCATGGTTGAATCAACAGATTATTGATTATCTGACTCCACAGCTTTATTGGCCTTTCGGCGGCGGCCAGGATTATGGCAAGCTTTTGCCGTGGTGGGCAGCGCAGACGAAGGGCCGTCATCTTTATCCCGGCCAAGCCGTCTATCGAATCTCGAGCTGGACCGCTGGTGAGATGCCGAGACAAATCCGTCTCAATCGCAACACGCCAAATGTATATGGCAGTATTTTTTTTCGTGCCCTCAGTCTTCGGGATAACCCACTGGGGTTTGTCGACAGCTTGAAAGCTGATTATTATCGCCATCCTTCATTATTTCCCATCATGGCCTGGAAAGATTCTGTGCCGCCAAACTTCCCACAGAATCTCCGATATGAACGCCTTGCCGGAACCGGCACCGCTGGGCTGCGCTGGGACCTCCCGGCAACTGCAGCCGACGGCGATTCCGCCTCGCGCTACGTGGTTTACCGATTTGCAACCTCTTCTGTCTCCAAAAGTGATCTCGATGATCCCAGCAAAATCGTTTCCGTCATTGGCGGGCGGATCGCCATGCCCAAAACGCCGCCAGCCGGAAGTGGGCCTGCTTACTATGTTGTGACTGCGCTTGACCGCAATGCCAATGAAAGTGCGATGAGCAGTGTGTTGTTGGTTTCGCCGCCGGCAACACCACTGCTGGCCTCTCCGGCCAATGGTGCGCTTGATCAACCCGCAAGTGTGACGTTGCGTTGGTATTATCCTAGCAACGCGGCTTCGTATCAGGTGCAGGTTTCGCCCGATTCCACTTTTGCCACGCAACTGGCCGTCAATGAATCGGGCATCGTGGACACGTTCAAGGTAGTTGCAGGATTGGAAGGCCAGCAGACTTATTATTGGCGCGTCAAGGCGAGCAACGCGGGAGGCACGAGCGCGTTTTCAAACGCATATCGTTTTACGACCGGATTCCCGGCTGCACCCTTGCTGGCATATCCGGCTAACAATACTCCCAGCATCCCACTTAATGTGACGTTCAAGTGGAATACGTCGCGCACGGCAACTTCATATCATTTGCAAGTGGCGCGCAGCCTCACGTTCGATTCAACCGCCATCGTTGCTGAGGTAAAAGGGATCACTGACACAGCGTACGCGGTGAGCCAGCTCGAGGGCAATCGATTTTATTTCTGGCGGGTGCGCGCCACCAATGCCATCGGTGTGAGTAATTGGTCACAAATTTGGAGGTTCAAGACCATAGATGTCAGCGCCGTGGCAGAAGTGTCCGAGCTGCCGGCGAAATACACGTTGTATCAGAACTATCCGAATCCATTCAATCCGGTTACAACGATTGCCTTTGATCTGCCCAATTCCGGCACTGCCGAGCTTGTTGTCTATGATATGCTGGGCCGCGAGATGCTGAGGCTGGCCAACGAGCCGATGGCGGCGGGACGCCACACCGTCCAGTTTGACGCTTCGCCTCTGCCTTCAGGTGTTTATTACTATCGCTTGAAATTCGAAGGCAGGATTTTGACCAGAAAGATGACAGTTTTAAAGTGATTTTGCAAATCTGCACTTGACTAAATTCCCAGTTTTTCATATTTTTGTTAAACATCAAAACAGTCGACTTTTGAACATTCTTTAACTTTCACAGGGGTTGAATATGATAGTCACAAAACTGAGCATGATTTTGAGATTCGCCATACTTCTTGTGATTTTCGGTTGGGCTTCAAACCCACCCTCGTCGTTGGCTGCGGACAAGACCGTTAAAGTTCACATTCTTTACACCAGTGATGCGGTAGGCTACTACGAGCCGTGTGGCTGAAGCGGCAGCAGGCGTGGCGGTCTGGCCAAGCGTATCACAGTTATTGACAGTTTGCGGCGTGTGCATCCAGATTTGATTTTGATCGATGGCGGCGATTTTGGCGATGCGGCCACCGGCGCTTACGTGTGGAAGACGGTTGAGTTGTTTAATGCCATGCGAACGATGGGGTACGATGTCATCGGTCTCGGGGAGAAGGATCTCGCCCCGGCTTTTCTTACGGAAGCGGCTCAAAATGGCGCTGCACAGATTTTGCTCAGCGGCAATCTCAAGCCTGCGGTTGACGTGGGTGCGGAACCCATTCGCCTGATCCAGCGAAAGTCGTATCAGGTTGGCGTCGTCGAAGCCATTTCGTCGTTTCTGCAGCAAGGTCACGCACTCGAACCGAAAGATCCCAAAACTTTTTTGCAAACCCAACTGGAAATATTACGCCAGAAAAAGGCCGATCTGATTGTGGTCATCTATCATGGCCCGGCAAATGAGGTGTTGGCGCTGCGGCAGGGCTTCCCCGAGGTGGATCTTTGGCTGCTTTCTCATGGCACTTACCAGCCAATGAATCAAGTGCAAACAACGGATGGTGGAGCGATCGTCATTGGCGCCGGTGATCGAGGCCGGGAAGTGGGGTTCATTACCATTGAAAAAGTAAAGAAGAGCGGCGCGCGCACAGCGAAGTTTAATCAAATTATTTTGGATAATCGTATTCCGGATTCACCCAAAGCCGCACCAATCCTGGAAAATTTCCGGAAACGCAGCCAATCCCCACCACAGGCGCCATCTCCACCGACACAAACGCAACCGCAACGACCGCAATCACAACCGCAGTCACCATCACCGTCACAATCGCCGTCGCAGCCGCAGTCACTGCCACCTGAATTGTCGGCGAATACTTACGTTGGCAGCGAGGTCTGCAAGCTTTGTCATGAGCAGATTTATGGAAAATGGCGTGACAGCAAGCACGCCCGTGCGCTCGAGGTCCTGGTGGCTAATGGCCAGGCCACCAATCCGAAGTGTCTGCGCTGCCACACCGTTGGCTTCGGAGAGCAAAACGGGTACGATATAAAAAACAAGCAACCATATCTGGCTGGCGTCGGCTGTGAAATGTGCCACGGCCGCGCCGGCGACCATGTTCGCGCCGACGATCAGACCAACAATTTTGCCAAAACCACCCAGGCGACTTGCTTGCGATGTCACGACAAGGAGAATTCGCCAAAGTTTGTTTACGCCGAATATCTCACACGGGTACATTGACCTTATGGCAACTGATCATGGCAAATTTCAGCAGAAGGCTCTGATATGCACGAATTGAATCTTTATAACTATCGCGCCAAAGTGGTTTCCGTGTATGACGGCGATACTTGCAACGTCGACATCGATCTTGGCTTGCGTACGTGGATACATAACGAAAAACTGCGCCTGGCCCGCATCGATGCGCCGGAACTGACTGGCATCGAACGGCCTGCCGGATTGGCTGCACGAGATTTTTTGCGAAGTCTCATTCAAGGGAAGGATGTTCACATTCAAACCATCAAAGACCGGCAGGAAAAATATGGCCGTTATCTCGCAGAGATTTTTGTCGAACAGGATGGAACCTGGATGAACGTGAACGATTTGATGGTGCAGAACGGCTACGCAAAGTATGCAGAATATTGATTGGCAGCAAGGGGCATATCGCAAAAGATGAAAATGACGAGAGGCTGCCCGCATTTGTCCCCACCTTTTCCATCAACCCGATTTTATCGAAACAATGTCAACTGGTCTTCATCCCCTCGCTTTTTTGGTTCCTTTCGCGCCGGCGCCTGCCATTTTTCATACGCTTTGAGTTGTTCTTCAATGTCGGCGAGAAAACGTGAAGGCGGATTTTCCATGACACGCCCAAAAAGCGGGCGGCGATGGCTGCGCAGCAAATAGAGCAGCTCTTTGGCGCGCGTCATGCCGACATAAAACAACCGGCGTTCTTCCGCAACCGTGCTGGTCAAGCCCGGCAACTGCATGGGCAGCAACGTCTCTTCGCAGCCGATGATGAACACCACCGGGAACTCCAATCCTTTCGCCGCGTGCAACGTCATCAGCGCGATTTTTTCGGCGCGCGGATCGAAATGATCGGAGGCGCTTTCGAGGGCGAGGGTATCGAAGAAGATGCGAGGAGAGACCGCGGTGTGGGCGCGGGCGAGATTGAGCACCCGTTGATAATTGCTCGCCAGCCTCTCATCGCTTGCCCTCAATCTTTTCCATGTGGGCAAATTGAGAAGTAGTTGGATGGCTTCTGCCAGGCCGGCTTTCTCGAACTGGCGTGCAACTTCCTGCAACTCGGATGCAAAGTTCAAAAGTGCCTGCCGTTGATTCTCATTTAGACTTTTGTCTTGCTGCGCAAAAATAGCCGGGGCCTTCACGTCGAAACCATCCAACTGCTTGAAGAATGCTTCGGCATGCTGTGCCGTTTGCTCGCCAATGCCGGAAATGGCGAATTGCAAGAGCTGTGATAAATTTTGGGCTTCTCTCGGGAAAACCGCAGGCTTGGCTGCCTTGCAGATTAAACGTATTGCGGTCGTTAACTCACGCACACCGCGACGGCTCAACAACGGCGCATCGCCGGAAATTTGATATGGCATGCCGGATCGCGCCAGCGCTTCTTCCAGCGCCGGGCGCAACGCATTGAGACGATAGAACACCGCGAAATCACCGAACGTGCGTTCGCCCTCGCCTGTTCTCGCCACCCGGCCGGAATCTTGCGAAAACATGCTGGTGCCGCCCACCATTTTTTCGATTTGATGCACGACATACTCTGCTTCGGCTTTATCCGTCGGTGCGGCATGAATCGTCAATCGGCCCGGCGTCAACAGCGTCGGAGAAAGCGGCATGGCAAAGGCTTCTTCGCTGGCTTCGATCACTTGTGTCGAGGCGGAAAGAATCGTGGGCGCCGAGCGATAATTTTCTTCGAGACGCAATTCGACTGCGCCGGGGAAATCAGACGAGAATCGTGAAAAGTAACCGACATCGGCGCCGCGAAACCCGTAGATTGCCTGATTCGGATCCCCGATGGCAGTCAGCACGGCATTCTCGTGAACGAGCAGTTGCAATAATCGATGCTGCGCCGGATTGAGGTCTTGATATTCATCCACAAAAATCCAGCGATAGCGGTCGTGAACTTCTCTGCAAACGCCATCATTCGCGCTGAGCAAGCGAATGGTTTCCAACAACAAATCGTCGAAATCCAATTTGCCGTGCTGGTGCAAAGCTGAATCGTACGACTCCCGGTAATTTTTGAATTCAGCATGATCTCCGGCGCCGGCCGCGGCTTTCCAGCGCGAAATTTTTTCCAATAAATATTCACGCTCGCCGGTGCTGATCGCCGGCCACAAGGCTCTTGCCAGCTCGCGTTGTTCTTCTTCATCGATAATTTCGAAGTCCGGTGGCAATTGCGCTTGCCGATGATATGTCCGCAACAACTCGAGACAAAAAGCATGAAATGTGCCCACGGTCATTTTTGGGACAATCGCACCAACCATTTTCTCGATGCGCTGGCGCATTTCTTCAGCGGCTTTGTTGGTGAATGTGATCGCGAGAATTTCTTCCGGTTTGGCGAAATGCTCCGCTACATACGCGATACGATGCGTCAGAGTATGCGTCTTTCCCGTGCCCGGTCCGGCGACGATGAGCAGGTGACTGCGGCCATGCGTGACAGCCTGTCTCTGCGAAGAATTGAGAATCCGAGGTTGGAAGCTCGAGGCTTGATCCTTGATCCTGGATGCCTGATCCGGGATGCTGGCTGCGCCTGTCGGGGTTACCGGACTTGGGGCTTGATAAGTTTTACTTGCTTCCTCGCGAATCATCGAGATATCCGAAGGTTCCACTTCCGCATAAGTTGATTCCCTGGCCGGCGCTTTGTACCTGTTTGTTTTGCTCGCCGGAGGTGATACCTCCATCTCACGATCCAAGAAACTGACTTGCGTGGTCAACCGCTCGCGCTCCGCCGGTGTGAATAAATGAATCGTGCCGTACTCGCCATCATATCCTGCCGCAATTTGCACTTCACCGGCGCGCATGCGCCGGACGCCTTCAGCCACCAGGCTTCCGGCAATGTGTTCAATATCTGCCAGTGGAGCTTCCTGTAAAATGAACAATTCATTTCCCAAGCCCGCCAGCAAGCGTTTAAAAATCTCCTCCACAGCTTGTGTACCCGGTTTTTGATTTTTTGCCTGGCCGATGATTTCCGGCAGGGGAATGAGATTGCAATAGCGCCGGCTGCGCGGCGCTTTTTCTCCCTCCGGACGATCAGCGAGCTCCTCGACTCTTGCCATCACACCGACAGTGACGGGCTTGCCGCAAACCGGACAATTGCCTCGATGCGCTTTTGTCTCGCGGGGATGCAAGCGGGTTTTGCAGAGGCGATGACCGTCGTAATGATACTTGCCCTCTTCCGGGAAGAATTCGATGGTGCCGAGAAAACCGGGATCGTTCTGATCTTTCAGCGCTTGCAGAATGGCCGGATAGGAAAGCTCGGTGTCGAACAGGTTCGCCTCGCGCGCCAGCTTCTGCGGAGAATGCGCATCCGAATTCGAAACCAGCACGAAACGGTCGAGTTGTTTCAGTCTCCAATTCATCGGTGGATCCGAAGAGAGTCCGGTTTCCACCGCAAAAAGATGCGGCGTCAAATCGGCGAAGCAATCGTCCACGGAATCGAACCCGCCTTTTGATCCGAGCATCGAGAACCACGGCGTCCAAATGTGCGCGGGAATGAGAAAGGCCAGCGGATCGGATTCGAGCGTGATCTCCAACAGGTCGCGGGAATCGAGTCCGAGAATGGGCCGGCCGTCGGCGCGGATGTTGCCAATCGCCTCGAGCCGGGCTTGAATTTTGCGCGCGGCATTTATGCTGGGAACGAAAATAAGATTGTGGATCTTGCGAACCTCGCCCAGCCGCTTGTAGATGTTGGCGATTTCTGCGGTCAGCATGAACCGAACTTCGGCACGGCAGGTTTTGGGAACTTCCGCGGCGGTGGTCTGCACGTATTCCTCTTTCAACTTGAACAACCCTTCCTCGGCCGGCGCCAATTTTTTCTCCACTTCCTCCAGCCAGCCGGGATGCACGAAATCACCGGTGCCGACAACGCGCACGCCCTTCAATTGCGCCCATTTATTCAGATGCTCGAGATCGAGTTGTTTGCTGGTGGCGCGGGAGAAATGCGAGTGCAGATGGAGATCTGCGACAAATTTCATTTTAAATAACCCTCTGCTATTATTTATTATTTTCAGCCGGAAGGTATGCTACGAAATGTTCGGCAGAATTGCAAGCGGAAAATTGGGCTGGGCGGTAATTTTTCTTCTTGCTAAATAATTTGAAACCCATTATCTTTTGTCGAAGTTGCAATAAGTGCATCTCGCCTGGTACAGCCTTAAAGCTTATGGGCTGAAAAACGAAAGCCAGTGCAATCCATCAGATTTCGTGGGGAAAAAATGTCATTGTGGAAGCCTGCCCCCTACGGGCGTAGCCTACGCGCGTAGCCCCTGCGGGCGCCCACCGTGGCAGTTTTGATTGTGATTCCTGAGATGCTGCGTTTTCTCGGCACGCCGAATGCGGTTGGAGCGAATATGCGGCAGATCATTTACGGCGCGTTGCTGGTGTGCATGATGATGTTCTGTCCACGAGGATCAGGGGGAGAATACGAGCTGAACTAAAAAAGCGTATTGATGGAGTGACAGAGCAATAAGATTTCCCAAAAGTCAACAATCCTTCGATCCAACAATTCATTACTCCAATTTGCCTATGACCCCGACTTATCATATCGTTTCTCACACCCACTGGGATCGCGAATGGTATTTGAGCTTCGAGCAATTTCGCGCCATGCTCGTGCGCATGGTGGATGATCTTTTGGATTTGCTGGCGTGCGATCCTGAATATAAATGCTTCACGCTCGACGGCCAAACCATCGTTCTCGAAGATTATCTGACGATCAAACCGGAGCGCGCCGACGAGATTCGCCGTCTCGTAGCGGAAGGCCGTTTGCTCATCGGGCCGTGGTATATTTTGCCGGATGAATTTTTGGTCAGCGGGGAAGCCACGATTCGCAATCTTCTTTTCGGGCGGCGCCTCTCACAGCAGTTTGGCACGGAAATGAAGGTGGGTTACATTCCGGATTCGTTCGGCCACATTGCGATGATGCCGGCAATCCTCAGAGGCTTCGATATTGACAGCGCCGTGCTCTATCGCGGCTTCGGCGGCGAGCCGGAGCAAAAGACGTCGGAGTATTGCTGGCAAGCGCCGGATGGCTCGCGCTGCTTGATGATTCATCTCTTTCGGCATGGCTACAGCGCCGGCTACTTTCATCAGGAAACGCCCGAGCAGATTTTGCAGCGCTTTGCCGAAATCAAAAACGAGCTGGATAGCCGCGCCACCACCTCGCAGCGGTTGCTGATGAACGGCGGCGATCATCATTGGCCCGATCCGAAACTACCGCAGACGCTCGATCTCTTGCGCAAGAATTTTGCAGGGAATTTTGTTCATAGCAATCTCCCGGCTTATCTTGAAGCAGTAAAAAAAGAAGTCAATGGCCTGCCGGAAGTCGCGGGTGAGTTGCGCTTTGGCTATCGCTATGCGTTTGCGGTTTTGGGCGGCGTTTATTCGAGCCGAATGTATCTTAAACAAGAAAATTGGAAATGCCAAACGTTGCTCGAGCGCTATGTCGAACCGCTCAATGTTTTTGCCATCACCAAAGGCATGCGCTCGCAAACGCCGCCGATTCGCCAAGCATGGAAAAATCTACTGCAAAATCATCCGCATGACAGCATCTGCAGCTGCAGCATCGACAGCGTGCATCGCGAAATGATGACGCGCTTTAAAGCCGTCAAAGAGATCGGCGGCGCGGTGATTGAAACCTGTCTGAATCATCTCATTCCCTACGATGATCTGGCTTATCGCGACGATCGCTACGTTTTCTTTTTCAATCCTTCGCCCTTTGCGCGCAGCGAAGTTGCCGAAGCGCAGATCAATTTTTATCTGCAGGACATCGTGGTGGGCTTGAATCCCGAGGTGAAAGTCGCGCCGAAGCTACCGCCGATTTCCGGTTTTGTTTTGTTGGATGGAGAGGGGAAAGAAGTGCCTTATCAACTTCTCTGGCGTGCAGAAGGATACGACATTACTTACTCGCAATACAACTATCCCAAGCAAAGTTATGCCGAAAAGTTTTCCGTGCTGGTCGATATTCGTGACGTACCCGCAGTGGGATTCAAAGGCCTCGTGATCAAAAAGACGGATCGTTTTCCCAAGTATGCTTCAAATCTCAAAACCGGCAGGAATTTTATCGAAAACGATTATCTTCGCGTTGAAGTCAACGCGCACGGTGAAGTGACTTTGAAAGACAAAACCAACGGCTGCAAATATACCAGGCTGAATGTGTTCGAAGACTCCGGCGATGTGGGCGACGAGTACAACTATTCGTATCCGCCAAAAGATCAGTGGCTCTACTCGAATAAAGGTAAAGCGCGGATCAAACTGGTTGAAAAGGGCCCGCTCCGCGCCGCGTTGCAAGTCAATTTGATGATGCGCATTCCGGAAGCGGCGACCGCTGACAAGCAAGCCCGCAGCGCCAAGCACGTCAAAATTCCAATCACGACGACGCTGTATCTCACGCCATACTCTCGCGCCGTCGAGATTGAGACCACGGTCGGCAACAACGCCAAAGATCATCGCTTTCGTGTGCTCTTTCCGTCCGGCATCAAAACCGACAGAGTTTACGCCGATTCGCAGTTTTGCGTGGTCGAGCGCCAGCAAAAGGAATACGATCTCAAAAAGTTTACCATCGAGCATCCCGCCAAAGTCGCGCCGATGCAGCGCTTTGTGACCGTCAAAGATGACGACCAAGCATTGACTCTGCTTTCTTACGGATTACCGGAGTACGAATTGAAATTGGATGGCAAAGGCACCATTGCTCTTACGTTATTACGTTGTGTCGGTCTGTTAGCGGGTGAAAATCTGATAACTCGTCCGGGCGGCAAAGCCGGCTGGCACAATGAAACGCCGGAAGCGCAATGCTTGGGCCCGTACACCTTCAGATATGCGATCTTCCCGCATCGCGCCGAGGAATTTGCGACCATGGAAAGCCTCAACGAGCAATGCGAAAAATTTCACTATCCGCTGCTCGCGGTGCGCCGCAAAAACACCGGAGAATTGCAACTGAAAGAATCGCTGCTTACACTTTCGCCAAAGACCCTCGTGCTCAGCGCCATCAAAGAAAGCGAGGATGCGCAAGCGGCGATAGTAAGATGGTGGAATCCCATGCACCAAGAGGTGCCAACCGAATTGTCGTTGCATCTTCCGGTCAAAAAGATTACATTGGCAAAACTTAACGAAGAGCCAACAAACGCACTCTCGTCCCAACAAAATCACAAGATCACAACCGGGGCTTGTGGGATAACGACGGTGCATATTGAATTCTAACTGATCAAATTTGCAATTGACATTGTGGCGGGAGAGTATTATTTTTATTATATCAACCATTTACAGTGGCCTCTTTACCTGGTTCTAGTTTTTTTAATCCAATTCAAGCAAGGTGAGAACTATGGGTATGAGCATGCCAGATGTGGTCACCATTGACGAGGTCATTCCTCTCATTAATCGACTTAGTGAAGTCGAGCGTGAAGAACTCAGACAATTTCTTGAAAGCAGAACCCGTATCGACTGGAAGACCGAGTGGGAAAAAGTGGCGGCACATTTTCGTCAAATATTTGCCAAGTTTTCAGAAACAGAGGTCGAAGCCGATTTGGCAAGGGCGCTGAACGAGGTTAGAAGTGGGCGAACGGATTAGAGTCGTCAGAGCTGTTTTAGACACGAATATTTTCCTGCGATCTTTGATCCGAGAGGGAAATATTAGTGACAAAATTATCGGGCATTGGAAAGACGACGACTTTCTCTTAATGACATCCAAAGACATACTCAAAGAAGCTGAGAAAGTTCTGAAGCGTCCATGGTTGGTTGAGAAATATGGATATGAGTTGGAGCAAGTCGACAGGTTGGTCGAATTGATTTCTCAAAAGGCGATCTTCGTGGAGCCAGCCTTTTCATTAGAGCTATGTCGAGATCCCAATGATGACAAGTTCGTTGATTGCTCCATTTTAGGACGTGTTCAGTTTTTGGTTTCCGAGGATAATGACATATTGGATGACGAAAATTTGAAAAAGCATCTCCTTGAATACGGCATAGAGATACAAAATGCTTTGGGTTTTTATCAGAAACTTAGAATCATATTGACTCCCTTCGATCCCCTCCCTGAGCAATAACCTTGACATTGTCAAGAAACTTGTGCTTTTTTGTTATAATGTGAGCAATACGATAATTTTCGTGGTGATGCGGCGAGCCTACCCTACTTTTATTTTAAGGGACAACGCCCATGGGCAAGCAACCCGGATGAACCAAAGTTGGTTCGTTTGACTGTTACACCATCTAACTGGCCAACGGGAAAGCCCTTTTGCAATGATAGAACTTGTAAAAGCCTTTGGGTGTGAAATTCGAGGAAACAACGTACACGCGTGCATAAAAATCATAGCCCAACCCCGATGCTTCTTTGTCAAAAACCATCACCCCAACGGACACCAAATCATCATAGGTGGAGTGCTTCCATCCGTTGGAAAATTTTTTTGGATATTTTTCTTTTTCAAATGACACCATTTTTTCTCATGCCTATCCAATCCCAAGACTTGAGCTGGGTCGAGACGACGTTGAATTCGATGACGGTCGAGGAGAAAGTCGGACAATTGTTTGTTGCCGATCTCGTTGCGGTGTATAGCCATCACGACAGCCCGAATTATCGCTACGCCATCAAAATGCTGCACCGTTACCACGTTGGCGGCTTTGTTCTCGCCGGTGGCACGGTCACCGACATCGCGCTGATGACCAACGCGCTGCAGCGCGAGTCGAAAATTCCGCTGCTCATCAATGCCGACCTCGAAAGCGGCTTGGCGTTTCTGCATCCTTGGCGGTATCTTCGCGGCAGAGGGCCGGAATTGCCTCGTTACGTTGCTGGCGGCGGCACCGTCTTTACTTCATTGATGGCCTTTGGCGCTACCGGGAATCCGCAGTATGCTTATGAATTGGGAAGAGTGACGGCCCGTGAATCCCGTGCCATCGGCATCCATTGGACAAACACACCGGTCGCCGATGTCAACAACAATCCCCACAACCCAATCATCAACACCCGCTCATTTGGCGAAGAGCCGCTCCAAGTCGCGAAATTTGTCGAGGCGTATGTGCGAGGATTGCAAGCCAACGGCATGATGGCCACGCTCAAACACTTTCCCGGTCACGGCGACACGGAAGAAGATACGCATATCAAGCTGCCGGTTTTGCCTTTTGATGAGAATCGTCTCAACGCGGTCGAATTGATTCCCTTCAAAGCCGGTATTGCCGCCGGCGCGAAAGTGGTGATGACCTCTCATCTCGCCTTGCCCAAAATCGACCCATCAAAGCGTCCAGCGACGTTGTCGTATCCCATCATCACCGGATTGCTGCGGGAGAAACTCGGTTTTCAAGGAATTGTCGTTACCGATGGCATGACCATGCAAGGCATAACCAACCATTACGATGCTGACGAAGCGGCCGTGCTTGCTCTTGCTGCTGGGGTTGACATGATTCTGGTTCCGGCCGACTTTGAGAAAGCTTATCAAGGCGTTCTCGCGGCAGTGAAATCCGGTCGCCTCAGCGAGAAACGGCTTGAGGAATCCGTTCGAAGAATATTGGTGGCCAAATCTTGGCTGGGTTTGGATCAATCTCGTTTTGTTGATATCGAAAATGTTTCGCGTGAGGTCGGAGCTCCGGAGTCTGAAGCGCTGTCGGAGCAAATTGCCAACGCCTCGGTCACGCTGCTGCGCAACCACAACAATCTGATTCCGTTATCGAAAACAGCGCGAGTTCACATCGTGACGATCACGGAGGCGCCTAATCTCGAGGTTGGGCGAGAGCTGGAGCAAGCTCTTCAGCCACACGTTGCTGCAGTTGCTGTAACGCGTTTGTCCAATGAATCAAGTCAGGAATCTATCCAGCAGGTTGTTGTGAATTTTAAAGAATTCGACGCGGTTTTAATGGGGGTTTATTTCTCCATCGGCGCATGGAAGGGTGCCCACCGTTTCGCTCCGGCGATAGAAGAATTTCTGGCGCAGATTGGCCGGTTGCCAAAACCGATCATCACGGTTGCATTTGGGGATCCTTACGTGCTCGCAAAGCTTCCCACCACTGAAGTGGTGATGACACCTTACACCGGCGCCCCGATCGGTGAGCGCGCAATTGGGAAAGCCATCATCGGAAAAATTGCGGTCACCGGAAAACTGCCGGTCACGATTCCGGGGAAGTACAAGCTCGGCGAGGGAATGCAGTTGTTCTTGAAAAGAGCGATTGAGTAGCAACATAAAAGCTGCTTCCAACGGATCAGACGAACTTTGTGTTTATGTCATGATGAAATCCGTTGGCTGCCTTTATCTGTATGACGAAATAATATAGTATTGCCTTGAAAAAATTATCATAACTGCGAAGATTTTCTAACCTGAATTATTCAGAACCGCGAAGACGCGAAGAACGCGAAGTTTGAAAAAGCTTGGTTTTGTTTGGTTTGGATAGAGGCCAGCCTTCAAACTGAGTTTGATGATAGCTTTTATGGCAAAGTGTTGTTCTTTGCGGACTTGGCGTCTTCGCGGTGAAAATTTGTGAATAATCCAAGCTAAAGACAAAATGATTAACGACAAAATTATTTTCATCCTACGGACGCAGTCAATTATTTTGTCTTTTGGATTGGGGCAAAAGATGCGTTATGAATGATTCGAAAAAACTAATTCTCGGCCTCGACATCGGTGGTACGAAAACCGCTGTCGTCTTAGGATCACGGCAAGGCGAGATTCGATGGCGCCAGCAATTTCCCACGCAGCCGGAACGCGGTTTCAAAATTGTCTTCCATGAACTCGTCAGAACCATCGAAGCAGCGCTGGGAATTGCCAAAAAAAATGTGGTCGCCATCAGTGTTTCCATCGGCGGACCGTTGGAGGTGCTCCAAGGCATCATTAAATCGCCACCCCATCTTCCCGGCTGGGTGAATATTCCATTGAAAAAGATGCTGATAGAAAAATTTTCGTTGCCGGTTTATGTGGAACATGACGGCAATGCCGGAGCATTGGCCGAATTCTATTTCGGCGCCGGCAGAGGTTTTCGGAACCTCATCTTCATCACGATGGGTACCGGCTTCGGCGCGGGATTGATTCTCAATGGCCAACTTTATCGCGGCACCAGCGACTGCGCCGGAGAAATCGGCCACATTCGCATTGCCGAAGATGGTCCATTTTGTTACGGCAAAGCCGGATCGTTGGAAGGATTTTGCAGTGGCGCCGGCATCGCCAAGCTGGCCCATCTCATGTATCCAGCGCTTTGGAATGAATCCACCACCGTGCTTGAAGTTTACGAAGCGTTCAAAGCTGGCGCTGATCAAGCCAAGGCAGTATTTGAGCGCGCCGCGCTCTATCTCGGTCGTGGACTCGCCATCCTTGCTGATTTGCTGAATCCGGAACGCATTATTCTGGGTGGAATCGGCATGCGTCTCGAAAAGGTGTTGCTTGCTCCAGCCAAACCAATTTTTTACCAAGAAGCTTTACCACAAGCAACGGAAGTTTGCGAAATCGTTCCGGCGCAGCTTGGCGAAGCGATTGGGGATATTGCCTCGTTATGTGCGGCATTTGATCAGGGCAAGTTGTTAGAATTACGCCCCGAAGGGGCAAGGTAAATCAACCCGGAGCAACGCTCTGGGAATGCGCATGCTCAAATTACAAAAAGCCCCACCGGGGCGCAATAAAATCAGCTGCTTTTTATTCTGCCCTTTCAGGGCTATCCGGTACGCAAGTGGCTGTGTTTCACAGGGTTTTGCCCGTGTTGATATATCCGACCCCTTCGGGGACATCGCATTCACGACAAGTAACTGGTTATTTAATACCTCGGACGCCCCGAAGGGGCAAGGTAGATCAACCCGGAGCAACGCTCTGGGAATACAACATGTTCAAATTACACGAAAGCCCCAACGGGGCGCAATAAAAATTAACCCAAGATCAAGGATGGGATAACCATGCCTCAAAGCCTCTCAAAAATCTTGGTGCACGTCATCTTCAGCACCAAGCACCGCCAGCCGCTCATCCGGCCGGAAATCGAAACCGAGCTGTTTAAATACATGGCTTCGATCTGCCGTGAATATGAATCCCCTGCTCTCATCATTAACGGCACCGTAGATCACGTCCATATTTTGCTTTCGCTTTCACGTAAGATTGCTTTGAGTGATCTCTTGGAAAAAGTCAAAAAAAGCTCATCAAAGTGGATCAAGACCAAGGGTGCGTTTTACGAAAACTTTTATTGGCAGAACGGCTATGGCGCATTTTCAATCGGACAATCGGGTGTCGAGGCCGTAAAAGAGTACATCGCAAAGCAAAAAGAACGTCATCGCAAGAAGACTTTTCAGGAAGAGTATCGAGCGTTTCTGAAAAAGTACCAGATCGAATATGATGAGCGGTATGTGTGGGATTAAGCGCGGATGTGAATGCATTCCGCCCTTTCAGGGCTATCCGGTACGGGAGTGGCTGTATTTCACAGGGTGTTACCCTGTGTTGCTCTATCTGACCCCTTCGGGGTATGCCGGAAGTGAACATATTCGGAATTCTTAAAAGCGAGCAGAACAAATGAAAGCATTTCTCGTGTGCTGTTTCCCCTTGCTATTTGCACAAATTTTATACGCACAAAAATCTTACTATCTCGACGAGATCAAAAAAGCCGCCGAAAAAGGCTGGAAAGAATATCCCGACGTCATCGCGCAATGGAAGAAGACCACCAAGCCCAACATTCTTTGGGGCTACGATTCACCGGCGCATCCGATTTATTTAGCCAGCACGCTGGCGTTTTTGTATGAAGAGACCGGCGATAAATCGTATGCTATGAAAACTGCCGAGCTGCTGGCGAGCTATGGCGACCTTCGCAACACTTATCCGAAAGATTATGCCAAAGCCCGCGCCGAATACGTGAACGGCATTCCGGCGATTGCCAATTTCTTTTTCATGCCGCCGTATATTCGCGCCTATCTGCGCATCCGTAATAGCGGCGTGTTGGACGCGAAGACGAAAGAAAAAATCGAAACCGATCTGGCCGGTAGCGCCGATTTCATCTTTCATTTTCCCGAATGGGGAGCGCACAATCGCGCCATGTTGCGCGCCGAGGCGCTCATCTACGCGGCGCTGGCGATGCCCGATCATCCTCATGCAGAAAAATGGAAGCAAATGGCCGAAGTCATTGCCGGCGACAATCTGAATCAATGGGAAATCGAGGACGCCACCGTCTATCATCCGGTCTGGCTTTTGTCGCTTTTTTCGTATGCCGAGGCCGCGAACC
>JAPDQK010000003.1:0-31029 GCA_034505955.1 Candidatus Zhuqueibacter pondensis | reverse complement strand
TGCAGAAAAATGGAAGCAAATGGCCGAAGTCATTGCCGGCGACAATCTGAATCAATGGGAAATCGAGGACGCCACCGTCTATCATCCGGTCTGGCTTTTGTCGCTTTTTTCGTATGCCGAGGCCGCGAACAAACCAGAGGTCTACGAAACGCCGATCATCAAATATTATCTCGAATACTTCACCAAGCTCATCGCGCCCAGCGGCATGATTCCGGAATTTGGCGATGCGCGCTGGAGCTCATCGCTCGAGGGCCTGCGCTTTGTGCCGATTTTTGAAAAAGGCGCGGCGGTGTACAAAGATCCCGCCATGAAATGGGCAGCGCAGGTCATTCTGCAAAATGCCAAAAAGCAAAGCGAAATCTTTGGCGTTGGCGAGGCGTATTCATTAACCGATGCTTATCGTTGGGCCGATGAGTCGATCACGCCGCAACGACCCACGAGTCTGAGCCAGGAAGTGCTCGAAGATGTCATCGGCAAGAAAATCGTTTTTCGCAACGGCTGGGATGAGACCAGCACGTATATGCTCTTGAACTATCGCGACGAAGGCGATGGCGGCTGGCTCCATCGCGAGTTCTTACGCCAAACCATCTCTGTCGAAGAAGAAAAAATGCACCATGGCCACGCGGATGAGAACAGCATCGCGCTGTTGATGAGCAAGGGCTCGGTGCTGTTGCATGATGCCGGCTATCGCGATGATCTGCCCAGCGGTAAATATGGTGCGTACCGCGCCGATTATTTTCACAATAGAATGGTAGCGAGAAAAAACAAACGTGACCGATACCAAACTTCGCTGTTGGAATTCGTCCGGAACTCCGGGGCCTATCGGCCGGTGCGCACGCAGAAGATCGATTTTCTCACATTGCGAGAAGTAGATATGAGCCGTACACGCCTAATTGACGACAATCTCGGCTATCAATGGGATCGCGTCATCACTTACGTCAAAGCTCAGAACTTTTTTGTGGTTATTGACGGCATCAAAATTTTAAAGCCCGACTATTTTACCTTCTCAAACTTCTGGCATGCGCAGCACGTTTTGGCGGCCGGCGAGCATTTTTATGATGTCGCTACTGATTCGATTCAAACCTTCAAATTCTCGCCGCAGCAATCACTGCTCATTTATTTCCCAGAGACCTACGCAAAAACCGCAGGCGTGGAATCGATTCGCCGGAGTTATCAGGATGAGCAGGCGATTTATCAAACGCAATCCAGCGGCTACAAAGCGGGTGATACCGAAGTTTTTCTCACCGTGCTCATCCCGCATGATCGCAGCATTAAGCCTGAAAACCTGTTGCCCAAAGTCAAACTCATCGAAGTCTCCACGCCTTATAAAGCCGTTGGACTTGAAATCACAAACAAAGAGCGGAAATCCATTCTCGGCGTGAAAATCGATCTCGAAATGGAAATCGCCAGAGAGAACATTCGCCCGCGTTATCTCTCCGATCTCGCCAAAGTCAAGTACGGCGATTTCGAAACCGACGCGCATTTTCTCTTTGCCACGGTCGATAAAAATGCTATCAACTATTCTGCTTCAAATGTTCTGAAAGTCATCTACCGTGACAAAATCTTGATGGAAGCACTGCCGAACACGCACGGCTTGCAATTGGACGGCGCGCCGGATCGGATAGGATTTGTGAAATGGAGATATTGGGAGGATACGGTGCCGATTCGCTAAATTTAATTCGTAAAACGTAAAGCGCAAATGAAAATCGTCGCCTTACGTTTTACGCTTTACACCTCATTTCATGAGAATGCACTTTTTCGTCTCGGTGAATTGCCCGACTTGAATTCTGTACAAGTACACGCCGCTTGGAAGATGGTCGGCGACAAACGTGACTTTGTGATCGCCTGCACGCTGGTGGCTGTTGACGAGTTCTGCCTGCTCCTGCCCAAGGACGTCGTACACTTTCAAAATGACTCTGCCGGCCGCCGGTATTGAGTATGAGATCGTGGTGGAGGGATTGAATGGCAGACGCCCGAAGGGATTCGGATAATTCTGTCCGAGTGTGAACATCGCCGGCCGCTCTTGAAAATCTTCGACGGAAGTGGCAGCGTCCTTCAATTCGATCGTCTCACCCGGCCTGACGACAATTTTATTCGGAGGTGTAAACCGCGCCACATTGGCAACGTTGAACGTATCCGGCGTGCCCATCGTGTGGATGGGTATGTTATATTTTGCCTTGATCATGGCTGCAGCTTGTGTTGCTTGTTCCGGGCTCATTGTAAAGACACCGTCGATGGGCAAGAGCGCATAGGTGAGCTCTCTTGCAGCCAGATCAGCCATTTCAGGAATCACTCCCGTATCGCCGGCGTGGTAAAGTTTGATCCCATCCACTTCCACAACGTAGCCAACGCATTGGCTCTTTTGATGATTGGCATTGTACGCGGCCACTGCCGCGATCTTGATATTCCCCACGGTAAAACTCTGATAGACGTTGTTTTGAATGGCGTCGAAGTTTTGAATGACCTTGCACGTTGGCCGCTGTCGCACCAGGTTCAGCCGATTGTGATCGGAGTGCTGGTGCGTGATCAGAACGACGTCCGCCGAATCGGAGTAATCACCCGGTTGATACGGATCAATATAGATGATCTTCCCTTCCGAGGTTTTGATTTTGACAGTGGCATGTCCCAGATACGTCAACGCAGCGAAGGCCTGCTTGCTCGCCGTATTCGCTATCACTTCACTTTTTTTGAAGCTGACAAAAATGAGTGCGGCAAGCAATAGACACGCGAGAATCTTAAGTCTGGCGGTTTTCATTATCACTTGGCTCCTTTCTTTTTCTTTTGCCAACGCTGTGTTCGGCAAAAAAGTTTCCTGGTTTGACAAAACCCTTTTCCATCGCGCCATGCGATTTAACGTCAATGTGGAGCCGATTTGCTTTTCACCGGAAGAATTCGCCGAAGAACAGCTGCCGATTATTCGTGACATCAAGCAATCGGGGGGTGGAGATTACCGTTTCGAATGAATAAAGCCGTTATCTCGCTTCGGCCCTCGCACTTTTTTCTAACTGCCATGGATGGCGCAATTAAAATCTTCGAGCGTCCCACGGAACTTGATTTGAGTTTGGATTCCAAAGCCCCAGCCCCAAAGATCGCTGTGTGAGGAACAGTGGAAAAGTAGACATCAGGAGGGCACTTTCATTCTTTGTGTTCAACCCATCATGAGCCCCATTCAATCAACACGACATGCGAAGAAATGGCAAAAGATCATTTCTGCTTTTATGAACAACCAACTCGAAGAACTGCTCTCTATCCATCGCGGCGGCAGCAGGGGACGGATTTTCCAAGTACTCATTGAAGATATGCTGAAACTGCTTGTGCTCCCTTATCAACCAGAACCGACCTTTGAACACAAAGAAATGAATCCATGGTATCTTGATTTTGCCGCGCAGCACAATCTGAAACTACGAACACATGGATTTTATAATCCGGATTTTCTTCTGGAAGACGGAACCTGGCTGGAAATAAGCTTGTCCGAAAATACCGCGTATCAAAAACTTTTCCGTTACGGCCATCAAGCACCACGTTTGCGATTGATTTGGCTGGATGAAGATGACGGCCGCCACAAACGCATTTGCAAAAATATAAGATTCCCCAATGCCGAGGTAGTAAATGTAAACAATTATTACCCGAAACTCCGTGAAAAAGTCGAGGGCAAGGTATTGATCGAGAAGTTTGAGCGACTCAAAAGACTAAAGGGGATTTTACTGTAGGCAATTGTTTATCGCGGGGGCTCATCGATCCAGTTGGCGAGTTGAGCGGGCGGTAGAAGATCGGCAAAATGTTTGGTGTTGCGCGTCACCACAATATGGTTTCCCGCCAGCGCCATTGCGGCGATCATCATGTCGGCATATCGTTTCTTGGATTTGAATCTTTTCAAAAGTTTTTTAAATTCATCTTTCGCCTCTTCATCAAAAAGAAGCACTCTAAATTTTGTAATGAGCACGTAGGTTTGCCAAAGTTGATCATGCGCCCAAATAACTTGCTCGGGAGTCGCTTTTAAAGCGAACTCGGTGCGACCTCGCAATACCTCAGCAACAGCAGGCGTCGGCAAGACGATTTCATGCCACTCGATTCTCTCAATATGAAGCTTGAGAGTTGGATGCTGATTAGCGTAATGTCCTACCATGTGTGTATCCCAAAGATACATCTATTTTTTCCTCCGCTTCTTTGTCGTGGGAATTTTTTGGCGATCACGCCGCCGTTCAATTTCATCAAACATTGGCATCCACGTCGGATCATCTTTGAAAATCCCAAAATATTCCCATGGCGTTTCGAGATGAACACTTTTGTCACTTGCCAAAACCATGGGGGGGAATTGAACGAGTTTCGGTGGCTTCGCCGCTTTTGCCTGCCGCTGCACCTGTTCATCTTGCTTTTGGGGCCGCTCAGACTTGCCAAGTTTGTTCTTCAATTCCGGAAGTTCCAATTGCACGACTTCAATGCGGTTGCTGATTTCTTCGAGGCGCTGCTGAATCAACGCCAATGCCCGGTCGCGGCTTTCGGCTTCCACCCTGCAATCCGGCAGCTCGGCAACATGTGCAAAAAAGCGACCATTATCGGCAGTTACAATCACGTTGCAGATCATGACAAATTCTCCTCATTTTGCTTCGCCAGAGTTAATCCAATATACTTACTTCTCACGACGGTGTCAAGAGTTTCCTCACTTGACTTTTTCCGAAATTGGAATATATTGTGTCAAATCAACCTCGATTCCTGATGAACTTTGACGTTCAAGTTCGGTAATGTATCATTCACCTCATCATGTCATTGATGTCAATGAACTCCGTTAGGAGTGGAATGTTTATAGAAAGGCATCATACAAACTCATGGAACTCCGTAAGAGTGGCATGTTTCTCCATATCGTTTTCATCTCTTTTGACAAAACGGCAGCGTTTTTTTACATGTCCCCTAACGGGGTTCAGGAATCATGTGGGAATCTATTAGACTAGTGTCTGTCCGGAAATACCGATTTGGCCTGTCATTGTGAGCGTTTCTCAGCCTGCGGCCGCAGGCGAAGCGATCTCCTCAAACCTGCGTCAAGCATGCATTCAAGAAGATTGCCTGCGGCCGTAGGCTACGCCTGTAGGGTCTACGACTCGTAGAGCTTCGGCCAAAAACGCCTCCCAAGAAACGCTCTCCTTTGTCATGCTGTAAGCATCTTCCCCCGCATGAGTACAGTGCCAGTACGCTGGAAGATTCCTTGCGGAATGACATTCAGGGTGGTGTGTTTCTGACCGAAAGAATGGCACATTAGCCATCTACCACTCGCAATGACGTCAAAGATGGAGTTTTCGGACATACACTAGACTATAAACATATCACCCCTCTGGGGTTCTTAGGTTGACGCGCAAACGCTGTAGCAGGATTATCCGTTGGGCATTTTAAACCTTTTATGATGGCGAAAAAACAGCCATGTCCACAACAACCACAACTCCACAACCCCTGACCTCCCGCCAGCGCATTCTCACTGCCATGCGCCGAGAAATTCCGGATCATGTGCCGGTGATTCCTGACATCTCGAATATGGTGCCCTGCCGCTTGCTTGGCAAGCCATTTTGGGATGTTTATCTGCACGAAGACCCGCCGCTCGATGAAGCCTATCTCAACGCGGTCAAATATTTCGGCATGGACGGTTGGTACATTTATGACAACATGACGATGCGCGAAGAGCCGAAATGGAACGAGCGTATCCTCGAATCGTCGGAAGAAGAGCTGAAAGTAGAACGTTCCATTGACACGCCATTTGGAAAGCTCGAGGAAATTGTGTGCTACCCTCGCGACAATCCGCCGTGGCATCTCAGCGCCATGATCAAGGATATTGCCAAAGATTTTCCCAAGCTGCGCTGGTACATGGAGCAAAAGCCTCTCGATGATCCCTGCAAAAATCGCCAGAAAGTCGGCGAGCTGGGAGTTTACGGCGTGGGCATCGAAACGTTCATGGGCTTCTGGGTGTGGGTGCGTGACGGCGGTTCGATGCAGGCGATTCGGGATTTCTATGAGCAACCCGAAATGATGCAACACGTGCATGAGTTTTATCTCAATTGGGTTGACAAGGTAACCCGTCGCGTGTTGCGCGAACGCCCTGATGAGATCGTGATTCAAGGATCGTCGTCCTCGCTCAGTCTCAGCTCGCCCAGGATTTACCGCCAATATGATCTCCCGATTGTCAAGCTGGTGACTTCGCTGTGCAAAGAGGCGGGAGTCATCAGCCATCAACACACTTGTGGTCGCTCGCGGCTCATCGTCGAAATCAATTATCATGAAACGGATCTCGATGTCATGGAGCCGCTGGAACGACCACCGGGTGGCGATGTCGATCTGGCCGAAGTCAAGCGCCGCTTCGGCGATAAGTTCTGTTTGAAAGGAAATATCAACACGTTTGAAACGATGCTCCACGGATCGGTAAAAGACGTCGAGCAGGAAGCGAAGGCGTGCATCGATGCCGCCGCTGAAGGCGGCGGATTCATACTCGCCAACGGCGATCAATGCGGCCGCGACACCCCGGATGAGAATATTTTTGCTATGATCGAAGTGGCAAAAACTTACGGTCGTTATAAATAAATGTCATGCAGCTATTTGACCAAATGTTAATGACATTTAGCCAATGGAGACCTTATGATTGAACTACAAGAGATAGCCCAACATCTTCAGCAAGGAAATGCCAGTACCGTGAAATCGTTGACCCAACGTCTGCTCGACAATGGCGTTTCGCCGCAGACTATTCTCAACGAGGGACTGATTGCCGGCATGGCGGTTGTTGGCGAGCAAATGCGCTGCGGGGAGATGTATCTGCCCGAAGTTTTACAATCGGCCAGCGTGATGAACGCCGCGATGGACATCCTCAAGCCGCATCTGCTCCGTGGCGGTGTGCAGCCGGTGGGACGCGTTGTCCTCGGCACGGTAAAGGGCGACATGCACGACATCGGCAAAAATCTCGTCGGCATCATGCTGCAAGGCGCAGGCTTTGAAATCATCGATCTCGGCATCAACACGCCGCCGGAAAAATTTGTCGAAGCCATTCAGATTCATCACCCGCAAATCGTCGGCATGTCGGCGATGCTGACCACGACCATGCTGGTTATGAAAACGACGATCGACGTGATCAATACCGCTGGTGCGCGCTCCCAGGTTAAAATCATCGTCGGCGGCGCACCGGTCACCCAGCGCTTCGCCGATGAGATCGGCGCCGATGGCTTTGCCAAAGACGCCGTCACCGCAGTCGACAAAGTGAAAGAGTTGTTGGCATGACGAACTCATTCTGAAAAATGAAAACATTCACAACCCTCGCAGTCAATAGCGTCGAAGATTTAATCTTCGGCAAAACGCCGAACCCCGTTATCTGCGGCTTCGGGTTGCGCGTCGGCGCCGGCCGGGTTTTTCCCGAGCTGAACTTCACCCTGCCAACGATGTTGATTGATGAAACCACGTGGCCCTCGGTGGTTGCGCATTATCACGAAATCGGCGAGATGATCGAACGCGCCGCAAAGCGTCTCCATCTCCCCGGCCTGATGGTGGAATTCGAGTTGCTGCCGCCGATGACCGAACATCCGGAGTGGGGTGCGGAAATCACCGGTATTTTGCACCAGCATTTGAAGCAAGCGCACGACGCGTACGGTCTCACCTGCGCCTTGCGCGTCACGCCGACCGATCTGCGTGATACCATCCGTCCGCCGCGACTGCGTTCTGGCAAAGCGTGGGATGATGTTTATAAATCTCTTGAATCCTGTGCCGCGGCAGGTGCGCATGTTCTCTCCATCGAATCCGTGGGCGCCAAAGAAGTTCATGACGAAGCGTTGCTCTATGGTGACATCGCCGGCGCCATTTTCGCCCTCGGAGTTCTGGCCCCTCGGGACATGGAATTTTTGTGGGATCACATCGTCCGTATTTGCTCTGCGCACAAAATCATTCCCGGCGGCGACTCCGCTTGTGGTTTTGCCAACACCGCCATGCAGCTCGCCTCCCAGGGCATGCTGCCCGAAGTTTTCGCGGCGGTCATTCGCGCCGCCAGCGCGGCTCGAAGTTTGGTGGCGTATGAGCGCGGTGCCATTGGCCCCTCGAAGGATTGTGCTTACGAAGGCCCGATCTTGAAGGCGATCACTGGAACACCCATCGCCATGGAAGGCAAGGCCGCGAGCTGTGCGCATTTCAGCCCGGTTGGCAATGTCGCCGCGGCAATGTGCGATCTGTGGAGCAATGAATCCGTGCAGAATATTCGCCTGCTCTCCGGCTCTGCGCCCGAGGCCTTTTTGGAATTGCTCGCCTATGACTGCCGTTTGTTCAATCAAGCCCTCGCTCAAGGCACCGAAAAAATTTATCAAACACTGTTGGTCGAATCCGACCTCGCTTTCAGTCCGCAGGCACTAATCCTCTCTCCTGCCGCGACGCTGCGCATCGCCGCGACCATCGTCAACGAAACGAGCGGGTATCACCGCACCATCGCTGCCGCCAAGGCCGCAACGGCAATCATCCGCGGAGCCAGACAGTTATCGTTGCCTGCGCGTGAGCAGTCCTGGCTCGACAAAATCGACCGCGCCCTGGAGGCCTTGCCGGATAATGAGGAAGAACTCATTGTAACCATGACTGAAAAATATGGCCACTTATTTTTACGCGCAAGTTATGGTCTTTGACGTTGAGGAACAAACAGGACAACAACTCGCCGCCTCGTCGTGGCAATCAAATTCATCCATAATCCTAACTGCCGCTCGGACAAGCCATGCAACTGAAACGCCTCGCCTCCCCGGCCAAACTTCTCGCCCACCTCGTCCGCGATGTCGATTTTCGCAACGAACGCGATCCGAAATTCATTGTCGGTGCCTATGGCGCCAAGGGTGCGCATTTGCTCTATTTCCGGCCGGGCGACGATCAGCAGCAAGCACGCATCATCAAGCCCAGCGCGCATTTCCCAACCAAGATCCCCGGCCGTTCGTTATGGGCGCTCTGCCACACGGGCGATGGAGTGGTGCACTTGATTGCCTCGGGTAGCGATGAGGTGCAGGCCTATCGTTATCATCTCGATCAAGATCGCCTCGAAGAAATTCCATTCACGATTCCCTACGATCGCAACGCGGACACCGGCTCGAAATTCAAGCATTTTTATGCGCTGCGCTTGTGCCAATCTCCTTTTGAAAATCTCTTGTATGGCGGCGGCTATCCCGATTGCCGGCTCTACGCCTGGGATCGTGCGACCGGCGCGTTCATCGATTACGGCAGAATCGACGAGGAAGAAAATTATTTGATGTGGCCCTGTCCAGCGTTTGAAAATAAGATTTACTGTGGTCTTGGGGCACATGCCAAACTGGTGGAATTCGATTTGCGAACCAAAGAGAAACTCACGCTGCTGCCCACCGCATATCTGCAGAAGGAATTTCTGGTTCAACTCAGGCGCTGGCGGGACAAACTCCTCGGTGTGCTCTTTCCGCAGCCCAAACTCTTGGTGTTCGATCCGGCTTCCCAGCAAGTCGAACGCGTGATCGATATTCCCGGCGAAGAAGATTTGTATCGCACCGACCAAAACAATTTGATCCTTTTGGGAGATGAGGTTTATTTCGGCTGCCTGATTTCCGACAATCTCTATCACGCCAATTTGGCCACCGGCCGGCTCGAAAAAATCGCCACCGATGTCGGCGGCCCGTTTGGCCTCACCGAAGGCCGCTATCTTTGGTGTCACAGTGCGATTGATCGTATCACGCAATTCGATCTCCATGCGAATCGCATTATCGAACGCTACCCATGCAGCTACGAGGGCGATGGCATGAGCATTTTCACCATGGCATTCGGCCCGGACGGCAAAACCATTTACGGCGGCTCCTTCATTACCCAAAGTTTCTTTAAATTTGATCCGGACAAAAATGAAAGTCATGAGTTCGGGCAGGTGCTCAATCTCCCCGGTCAAGTGAATAGCTTGCAAACGTGGCGAGAGAAAATCTTCATCGGCCATTACATTCACGCGACCGTCACCGAATATGACACCACCAAACCGTGGCAACCGCTCGAGCCGCGGCATCCGAACCCGCGCCGGCTCTTCAGTTTGCTCCCTGAAGGCCAGGATCGCATTTGGGACATGAAGCTGGCGAGTGATGGCCGCATTTATCTTGCTTGTAGCGCCACTTACGGAAAGCTCAGCGGCGCGTTGGTGCGCTTCGATCCGCAGAGTTACGAATATCGTGTCTTTCACAATCTCATTCCCGAGCAAACTCTGTGGTGTCTCGAGAGCGGCGTTCCCGGCAAAGTCATCATCGGCAGTTGGATTTACGGCGGGCTTGGCCAAAAGCCGGCAACGCCCGAGGGACAATTGGGGATTTTCGACATTGCCACAGAAAAGTTGGAATATCTTCTCGTGCCGGTGCCGCATGCGAAGAATGTCACGAGCATCGTATCGTGGAGAGACAAGTCCAACTCGCTGATCATCGGCGCTGCGGACGGCTCTTTGTTTGTATATGATCCGGCGAAAGGCGAAATCATTTTTCGCGATGAGCACGGCTGGGGCGACACGGCGCATCTCTGCGCCAGCCGCGACGGCTGGATTTACGGACTTGCCCAACGCGCGATTTATCGCTTCGATCCGGCACGGCAACTCTTCACCAAAGTCTGCGATTTTCGCTGTGAGGGTTTTGTCGATAAAATCATCGAGGACCAAGAGGGCAATCTGTACATCTCCAGTGTGACAGAGTTGTATCGGTTGGAAAGAGGAAAAGAGTGATAGGTGAAAAACCTGAAGCCGCAAGCATCGAGCTATTTGAGCTTTGCCATAATTTGGAAAAATCACTTGTTCAAAAAGGAAAAGACTTTTATATTACTTTTGGATTTCTCAATCCGGACGCGCCCCGAAGGGCCCTTGAGTGGCCGCCCCCTACGGGCGTCGCCAAAATGATTTGCCAACCTAATCTTGAAAGAATGGCTGGCGCAAAAGCAATTGGCCAAATCTCCCGGATTGGCCGCACCTTCGAGATACTCCGTTTTTCGAACCGGAGCGTCCGTCAATCGCACGATCGAGTTGCCCATGGCAAACCGCTATCAAGACTGGTATAGGCAAGCGCTCAGCGATCTCAAGCATTCCCAAAATGCGCGAGAAGACGGGGATTACGACTGGGCTTGTTTCGCTGCCCACCAGGCGGCTGACAAGGCCGTTAAAGCGGTGATTGAATTTTCCGGCGGCGAGTTTTGGGGCCATGCCGTAACGAAATTGCTGGAAGGGTTGAAAGAGAAATATGCCATTCCCGAGTCGCTGCTTGATGACGCCCGTTCTCTGGACAAATTTTATATTCCGACGCGCTACCCCAACGGGTTCGATACTGGCGCGCCGGTGGATTATTACACCCACAAAGAAGCAGAAGCGGCTTATGAAACCGCACAACGTCTCCTCCGGTTTTGCGAAAGTCGGCTTCCCGGATCATGAGAAAATCAAGCAGCAGTTGACAACGCTGGCGCAACAGGCGATTCAACAAGAGCCGAAAATCCAGGCGGTTTATCTTTTTGGCTCCCGCACCACCGGAAATTTTTCCGCGCGCAGTGACGCGGATTTATTGATCATTGTGCAAGACGATTCACAGCGGCCGATTGTTCGCATTCCCTACTATCTCCGCCTCTTTCAGAATGCGCCGGTACCGGTGGAGGTTTTTCCTTACACGATGGAGGAAGCCCGACAAAGTGCTTTCGCTCGACGCGCTTTGCAGCAGGGGAGGTTGCTGAGCATGCGCGACTCATGTTTATAGGAGCGGCCTTTGAAAATAGTTGATGTCGAAATCAAACCTGATACGCGTCAAAAGCTTCTATGGAAGCACCAAGTCACTGAGCAGGAGGTGCGTCAGGCCCTGCGCAACAAACCGAAAATCCGATTTCACCAGCGTGGCAAGATCAAGGATGAGCATCTCTACGTGGCTCTGAGTCGTACCGAGGCGGGACGTTATTTAACGATCTTTTTTATCTATAAACTTACTCGCGTCGCGCTGGTTATCAGTGCCCGCGACATGGATTCATCCGAGAGGAAAACTTATGCCAAAAAATAAACGCATACCAAAAAACAAACGCAAAGTTGATCCCATTCCTGAACATTTCAAAGACGAAAAGGAAGCTGCGGCATTCTGGGAAACCCACAGCGTTGCCGATTATTGGGATGAAATGGAAGAAGCCCATTTCGAGATTGAAATTGATGAAATGCCCAAGGCCGTGGCCTTGGAATACCCCATCGCGCGCCAGCTTGCCGAAGTTTCACGCCGGGAGAACAAGCCGGTTGACATGTTGGTCAACCTATTCTTGAAAGAATGGCTGGCGCAAAAGCAATTGGCCAAATCTCCCGGATAGGCCGCACCTTCGAGATACTCCGTTTTTCGCACCGAGGCGTCCGTCAATCGCACGATCGAGTTGCCCATGGCAAACCGCTATCAAGACTGGTATAAGCAAGCGCTCAGCGATCTCAAGCATTCCCAAAATGCGCGAGAAGACGGGGATTACGACTGGGCTTGTTTCGCTGGCTGAAAAGGCCGTTCAAGCGTTGAACGTTGTGGGATTAAGGTTACCAGCTTTTCCGGACATAGCTTTGTGAGTTCAAAAACCCACAACTAACGTTGTGGGATTAGGGTAACCAGCTTTTCCGGACATAGCTTTGTGAGTTCAAAAACCCACAACTAACGTTGTGGGATTAGGGTAACCAGCTTTTCCGGACATAGCTGGTGAGTTCAAAATCCCACAACTAACGTTGTGGGATTAAGGTTACCAGCTTTTCCGGACATAGCTGGTGAGTTCAAAAACCCACAACTAACGTTGTGGGATTAGGGTAACCAGCTTTTCCGGACATAGCTGGTGAGTTCAAAATCCCACAACTAACGTTGTGGGATTAGGGTTACCAGCTTTTCCGGACATAGCTTTGTGAGTTCAAAAACCCACAACTAACGTTGTGGGATTAGGGTTACCAGCTTTTCCGGACATAGCTGGTGAATTCAAAAACCCACAACTAACGTTGTGGGATTCATGAGTACTGTTCTTATACTTCAGAAGATACCAACGGGCGCAGTCTTTACAGAATGATATCCTTGGGAATTATCCATTCCACCAATAAGTGAAGCATTACTTTTTTGTAATCCCTCAGAGTAGCACAGGCATCCTTGTCTGCAGACAAGATGTCTGCGCTACGATCCCATATGAAACTGAGGCATTACACTTCTTTGCAGAATTTCCTTGCTTCTCGCGAGTTTCCCCTTTAGATTATTTTTCACCAGCAGTCAAAACTTTCATGACATTGATGCAAGCAAGGAGGAAACCCATGCGCCGTAAACTCATGTTGCTTTGTTTGTTCATTTTTGGAATCAGCACACCCCTTTGGGCGGCACTTCCCCAAGACACCCATCCCTTCTCCGTTCACGACATGCTGGCGATGGATCGCCTTTCCGAGCCGCAAGTCTCGCCGGACGGCAAATGGGTGGTGTTTACGCTGCGCAAAACCGATTTGGAGGCCAATCGCGGCCGCACCGATCTGTGGCTGGTTGGAACTGACGGCGCCGGCTTGCGGCAATTGACCACGCATCCGGCCAGCGATTACAGCCCGCAATGGGCACCGGACGGCAAGAGCATCTATTTTCTCTCCACCCGCTCCGGTTCCGCGCAAGTGTGGCGCATTCCAGTGGACGGCGGTGAAGCCGAGCAGAAAACCAACCTGCCGTTGGAAGTGGGGAATTTTTTGTTATCACCCAACGGTGCGCACCTGGCATTGACGATGGAAGTTTTCCCAGAGTGTGAAACTGTTTACTGTACAAAAAACAAATTGGATGAAATGGCAAAACGCAAAGCCAGCGGTCGCATCTATGAAAAGCTATTTATTCGCCATTGGGATACATGGAAAGACGGCCGGCGCTCGCACGTTTTTGTCATGCCGATTTCCGGCGGCGAGCCGATTGATTTGATGAAAGGCATGGATGCCGATTGCCCATCCAAGCCATTTGGCGGCGTGGATGAGATTTGCTTCACACCGGATGGCAAAGCGATGATTCTCACCATCCGCAACGCCGGCCGCGAAGAAGCGTGGTCGACGAACTTCGATCTTTACTGGGTGCCGGTGGATGGCTCCGCCGCTCCCAAGAATCTCACCGAGAACAACAAAGCCTGGGATACAGCGCCGGTGTTTTCTCCGGATGGCAAAACCTTGGCGTATCGCGCCATGACGCGGCCCGGTTACGAAGCCGATCGTTATCGTATCGTGCTGCGCAATTGGACGGACGGGAAAGAACGGGTATTGACGGAAAACTGGGATCGCTCACCGAACGGGGTCACCTGGTCAAAGGATGGCAAAATGATTTACACCACTGCGGAAAATATCGGACAGACTTCGTTGTTTGCGATTGAAACCGCGACCGGCAACGTCCGCACCGTGGTGAGAGATGGAACCGTGCGCTCGGTGGCGCTCGCCGGCAATCGCCTGCTCTTCGGCATGGATCATTTGCGCTCGCCGGTGGAGTTGTATTCGGTGTTGCCGAATGGAACTGATATGCGACAAATCACGCGCCTCAATGCGGACAAGCTGGCAAAAGCACGGATGGGCGAGCCGGAGCAATTTTCCTTCAAAGGTTGGAATGACGAGACGATTTACTGCTACGTTGTGAAGCCAATCGACTTCGATCCCAGCAAAAAATATCCGGTGGCATTTCTGATTCACGGCGGGCCGCAAGGTTCGTTCGGCAATGATTTTCATTACCGCTGGAATCCGCAAGCGTATGCCGGCGCCGGTTACGCCGCCGTGATGGTGGATTTCCATGGCTCCACCGGTTACGGCCAAGCTTTCACCGACGCCATTCGGGGGGATTGGGGTGGCAAGCCGCTCATTGATCTGCAAAAAGGATTAGCGGCGGCGCTGGCACGTTATCCATGGATGGACAGCAGCCGTGTCGGCGCGTTGGGCGCTTCATTCGGCGGTTACATGATCAACTGGATCGCCGGCAACTGGCCGGATCGGTTCCGCTGTCTGGTGAGCCACGACGGCAATCTCGACGAGCGGTTGGCGTATTTCGACACCGAAGAGTTGTGGTTTCCGGAATGGGATCATATCGGCACGCCCTGGGACAATCCCGAGCACTACGAAAAGCAGAATCCCATCAACTATGTGAAGAATTGGAAGACGCCGATGCTCGTCATTCACGGCGCGCTGGATTATCGCGTGGTGGACACGCAGGGCATCTCGACTTTTACCGCGCTACAACGCCGCGGCATTCCGAGCAAATTTTTGTATTTCCCGGATGAGAATCATTGGGTGCTCAAGCCGCACAACAGCATTCTCTGGCACGAGACGGTGATCGGCTGGCTGGATCAGTGGCTAAAATAAAAGCCACCGATTCAAAATCGGTGGCTCAAAACGCAATTCTCCAGAAGTTGCATTTGAATGTAGCGCCGGGCTTTCCTCAAATTCGGGCGGGCTCGAAATGTGCCGGCAAGTACCATAGGCTGTCATGAATTTCCGATACGCCGTTTCGCTCCTTGTTGAGAAAATATTCCCAAATGCGGCGGATCATTTCATCCAGTTTCACTTTCGGTTCGTAACCAATCAGACGCTTGATTTTGGTAAGATCGGGAACCCGCCGGGCCATATCCTCGAAGCCCTGCTCATAAGCTTCTTCATAGGGAATTTTCACAATTTCGGATTTGCTGCTGGTGATGGCTTTTATTTTCTCAGCCAGCGCCATGATGGTGATTTCTTCGTCACTGCCGACGTTAAAAATCTGCCCGATTGCTTCAGGATGAGCGGCTAAAGCGATCAGGGCGCCGACCACGTCAGTGACGTAGCTGAAGCACCGCGACTGTGTGCCATCGCCATAAACCCGAATGGGCTGGTTGTGCATGGCCGCCTGCACAAAACGCGGTACGACCATACCATATTGGCCGGTTTGCCGCGGGCCGATGGTGTTGAACAGGCGCACGATCACAACCGGCAGTTGCTTTTCCTTGAAATAAGCCAGCGCTAAAAATTCATCAATGGCCTTGGAGCAGGAATAACTCCATCGACTTTTCGTGGTTGGGCCAAGAATGCGGTCGTCCTCTTCGCTAAATGGAACCTTCGTGCTTTTACCATAAATTTCCGAAGTGGACGTGATGAGCACTTTTTTCTTATAGCGGTCGGCAATCCTGAGAACCACTTCAGAGCCCAAAATGCAACGTTCAATCACCTCCACGGGACGGTTGACAATCAACTCCACACCTACGGCCGAGGCCAGATGGAAAATCATGTCGCATTCACTGACCAAACGATCCATCACCGTTTCATTCATGATCGTCTCAATAGCAAAATGAAAGTGGGGGAAAGCGCGGACGTGGACAAAATTTTCCATTTTGCCGGTGGACAGATCGTCAATGATGGTCACGTGATGCCCTCGATGTAACAAAGCTTCTGCGAGATGGGATCCGATGAAACCGGCCCCTCCGGTAATCAAAACACGCATACGTAAATCTCCTTGACTAAATATGTGGCTCAAACACCCTCTGTAATTTGAAAAGCTGGCGTTTTATTTTGCCGAGCTGTTTCCTGGTGTAATAATAAAGATTCAATCCGTGCCGAATCTTGAAAACAAACTGGTGCAGTGAATCATTCCATAAAATTTCGGTGCGGCCGATGGCAAAGGCATCAAATGGTCCGCCGGTGTAATATGGGGTGCCGCCGCACGCACCGCGATAGCCATGCGCGCGCACCACTTCCTGCACCTGCCGGTTGAATTTCGCATAAGGATAACAAAAGAATTCCACCGGCCTGCCCAATTCGGCAGCCAGGTATTTCTTCGATTCGCCAATCTCCCGCTCCAGTTCCTGCGCCGACAGCTCGGTCATCAGACGATGATCGAGTCCGTGGGAATGAAACTCCCAACCGGCTTTTTGCATTTCCAGGATCTCCGGCCAGGCCATAAAACTTTGCCGGCTTTCAGGAGGCCTGGCGGCCTCGCGACGGAGCAAATTGCAGGCAAGAAACACCGTGGCGACGAATCCCTGTTGGCGCAGAATCGGAAACGCACGGCTGTAATTGCAAAAGTAGCCGTCATCGAAGGTGATCACCAACGATTTCGGCGGTACCGGCAGGCCGCGTTGGTAGTGATCCAAAACCTGTCCGAGATGAATGGTCACAAAGCCCTGCTCGGCCAGCCAGCGCATTTGGCTGGCAAAATTTTCCGGTGAGACGCAAAACCGTCGCCAGCGCCGATCGGGCTCGGTGTCCACGCGATGATACAGTAGAATCGGAATGTGCTGGCAGGAGTCGTCACGCAATGGCGGCATAAAAGATGCTCAACAGGATCATGAACAACAAACAGACGCTCACCACTTGGAACGTCAGGATGGCATTGATCATCTCTCCGCCTTTGGCACCCAGCACGCGGCGGCAGGTATCGATGACGCGCAGATACCAAAAGATCAAACCGCCGACAATCGGTACGGCGCACGCCAAACTGATGCCGATCATCCAGACATGGTCGCGAAGTGGCACTGCCTCGCGCACAACCGTAATTGCCGTGAAACCACCCACGGCCAGACCAAAAAAGAAAATTGCCAGATTGGTTAATATTTTTGAGTTGTTCACAGCTCGTCCTTTACCGAAATTCATCCACCACCCAAGGGCAGATACTGCCCCGAAATCATTGACTTTTGTTCTTCAACTCTTTGGGAGCGCTATGGTGTCGATCGTGAGGCCTGCTCGAGACGATCGAGGAGTGCATCCAATTCCTGATAAGTGAGGCGCTGGTCGCGTAACGCCGCAAAGACCTGACGGGCAATGTCTTTAAAATCCTCGCGGCTGATTTGCTGCGCCGCCATGGCATTGGTAAATTCATCGAGCACCAGCAGCACACGTTCCCGCCGGTTGGTCATGTAGGCTTCCGGAAAGCCGGCAAAGAGGTTCTCTGCATAATCCATAAGAAAATGCGTCGCGGCAAACTCCACCACCTTGGCCCGATTTTGCCAAACGATCAGTCCCATTCCCACCAACAGGACCACCGCCAGCAGGAAGCCCATCAGCAGCCCTTTCCAGAAGCCCCGGCGGTTTGCCAGACTTTTTTCGATCTCCAGGATCTTGATCTGTTTTGTCAAGCGCCGCTGCAATTCCAATCCCGATCCATGAGGATCGCTTTCCGGTTGTTCTCTCGAATTCATAAACCTACGCCGTTTTTTTCATCAAGCGAAAGAGCATTTGTTGATCGCTTGCCGGAATAACACCCAGTGCATAAACGCCAAGCGCATAAAGCAGAAACGACAATGGTAATAGTGCCAGCAAATTAACCTGATTGCGCAACATGACTATGAAAATACCCATAATCAGTGCTGCCGCGGTGATCCGCATGACTCCACTGATCATGGCTTTATATTCGAATCTGATCAGTTTCTGAAAAATAAAGGGGATTTGTAAAGATACGTAAATATTAATGGAAATCAAAGCGGCAATTGTGGCACCGATAAAGCCAAACCGCGAGATGAGCAGAAAATTGAGCGCAATGTTCACCAGCATGCTGGCAGCATTGATGAGGAGATCGAGTTTTTGATTGTTACTGGCAACCAGCGCATAAGCAAATATTTGGGAAATGCCATAGGGGACCAGCGCCCAACCCAAAATTTGCAAAACCCGAACCGAGGGAAGATAGTCCTTGCCATAGAACAGCAGAATGATTTCCTTGGCCAGCAACGAGAACGCCACGGCGACCGGCACAGTCACCATGGCCAACATCCGCAGGGATTTGCGGCAGGCAAGCTCGAAGTTGGTCCCGGAGGATTTGAAGAAATTGGAAATAACCGGGAAAAGGGAATTGACAAAACTATCCACGAGCACGAGCGAAAGCAGAAGGAAACGGTAGGCCGCCGCATAATAGCCGACTTCTTCCTTGGAACGCATCGCTTCCAGCATGATGCCGTCAGCATTCCAGTATATGATGACACAAATCGTGATGAGCGCGAAGGTTTGTGCCTGGCGGGTCAGTTCTTTAATGAATGGCCACTGGATTGCGGCCAGTGATTTGACAAAATGTTTTTTGATATAGTAAAAATAATAAATGGGCTTCAAGTAGCGTGTGATCACATAAACCCATATCAGCGCAATGACCCCGTAACCATGATAAATCAGGAGCAGGCTCAAACCCACGCGCGCCACATTTTCCAAAATCGAGGCGTAGCCGATTTGGCTCAGTCGCTCGAACCCGCTGATAATGCCTTCATAGGCATCGATCAGTGCCGCCGCAACCAGCGACAGGCTGGCACAGATGGTACCCTGAATCACCAAAGTATCATTGCTGATGATGCTGACCAGGATGCTCATCAAAACAGCGCTGGCAATTCCCAAGGCGATGGCAATACTGCTGCTGGCGGTAAAATAACCAGGCGTGCTTTCCTTATTCTGAGCAACGTCCCTGGTCAACAGGCTGCGCAACCCAAATGCGGCAATAATCTGAAAAATGGCCACATATTTGAGGATGGTGTTATAGGCCCCAAATCCGTCAACTTTCATGACCCGGCTGATCGTAATGATCAGGTAGAAAGAGATCACGGGCTGGAGCAGATTCGCCAGGATCAAAATGGAAGTGTTTTTGAATAACCGTTGGACGGTGTTCATGTAAAATTACTTTGTCCCTTGGGGTTGATTCGGTTTTAAGATTTCCGCCACGATTTTATGGCTCCGGACGCAAGTCTTTTCAGAATCGGGCGCTGCCAAGTCTTCGCATCACCTTTTGTTGATAGAGGGCATCATAAAGTTGTTCAAAACTGGCGATCTGCTTTTGCAGAGAAAATTCACGCTCGACGGTGGCTCTGGCGTTATGACCATACCACAAAAGTTTCTGCCGATCACACAACATATTTTCAAGCGCATTTGCAAGTGCAACGGCATCTTTTGGCGGGACCAGGAATCCATTCTCGCCATGTCGAATTGCTTCAGGAATACCACCTACGTTTGTTGCGATGACCGGCTTGCCACAGGCCATGGCTTCCAAAATCACGTTGGGCAGGCCTTCGGAAATGGAGGGCAAAACAAAAACATCGATCGCTTTCAATATCTCGGCCACGTCGTCACGATAACCCAAAAACCGGATACGATTTCCGAGGCCGGCGTCACGAACCATGTTTTCAAGCTCTGGTCTGGATTCTCCATCTCCGACAAAAACTGTCGAGACTTTAGGATATTTAGCGGCAATATTCTTAAAAGCTTCAATATAATATTTGTGTCCTTTAATTTCCTCAAGACGGGCAACCACTGCAATAGCTGTCTCCCCTTCCATAAAGCCCAACTCAATTCTTTTTTGGGGAACAACACCGTCGGGATCGGGAACGAATTTGCTGAGATCGACGCCATAATGAATGACATGAATCTTGTCCGCAGAAAGGTGGCGCCGTTGAATCAGAGAATTTTTGACCTCATGGGAAACCGCAACAACACCATCAGCGAAATGCATGGCCAAGCGATAGCCGGAGCGCCGCTGCCACTTATTATGGAACCGATCCCCCTCATGAGAAACCGTTTCCCAGGAAAGGGTCACTGGCACCCCAGCCTTTCTGGCCGCGAACGTGCCGATGAAATCGGCCCAGAATAAAGTCGTTTGTACAATATCAATTTGATTTTCTTTCATCAGATCGCACAACCGCCACAGAACTTTGATATCAAATCGATGCCGACGCTGGCACTGAAAAACAGGGACATTGAGGCGAGAAAAACGGTCTGCAAGGGGTCCAGCCGGCCCCACATTTGCAACCATATTTTGATACTTCGTCTTATCGAGACATGAGACAAGCTCACAGAGCTTGGTTTCAGCGCCACCCATTCTGAAACCATCAACCACCTGAAGAATTTTTATTTTATTCTTGTCATCCATTCCTTTGCTTCCTCAATTTCCGTCTTTGGAGAATTTCTTCAAAAATTGCGACAATTGTTTTTGCATGTTGTTCCCATGTGTAGCTGCGCAATATCTCCCGACGCGCCTGTTCACCGAGATTTCTACGAAATTCTTCATTTTCCAACAAGCCTATGGTTTTCCGTAAAAGCTCATCCTTGCTGTCCGGATCAAAGAGCACGCCATTTTTGCCATCTTTTATCACTTCGCATATTTGCCCCACGGCGCTGGCGATAACGGCCTTGCCCGCTGACATATACTCAAATACTTTCATGGAGCTTGGATACCAAAATGGCAATTGGGGATATGGCGCAAGGACAATATCCATGCAGGCGAGGTAATCCGGAACTTCTTCGTGAGGTATTGTTCCCGGCAGGATTACTCTGGAAGCATAATTATCAATGCCAAGCTCCCTGCTGAAAAACTCCTTATTGGCACCGCCTCCGACCATCATCAATGCAGTGTTGGGATAATTTTCAAGAACATACAAAGCCATCGCAACCAAATTCTCTATGCCCGCCCAACCTGCCAAAGAGCCGATCCAGCCAATGACGACTTTATCTTGCAGAGCATACTTTTTTACAAGTTCAGAGGGTTTTTCCCGAGGTCGAAATTTATGCGGATCCGCACCGTTAGGTATGACATGTATTTTCTCGGCTTTAATTCCTTGTTCCACATAGTAATTTTTCAAAATATTACTAATCGCAATGACCGCCTCCGCTTGTCGCAATGTTTGTAATTCAAGCTTCGCGGCCAGATTACCCAAGTGCATATAATTCTTGCCATAAAAAGTCATGTGCTCATAAGTCGGTGGACAATCGGCTTCCACCACCATGGGAATGTTGAGCCACCGGCTTAACCAGGCGCCGGAAAAGGCATATAATTCCAAACGATTGAAAAAAATATCGGGCTTTTGCTTCTTAAGAATACCATATTCCTTAATCAAGTTTGGAAAGTTTAACGCCACTTTTTTAGGCTCATGCAGGTATTTTTGCAGCTTGGGTTTGAGCTTTTCCTTGACTTTGGTGGCAACGTTGATTTGACCGTCAGGCTGCGGGGTGCGCCATTCAATATGCGTTGTGTGGCCCAGTTTGCTGATTGCCCCCAACAGTTGCCTGGCCTTGATGGCGGCGCCGGCGGAAATGCCTGCAATATCCCAGACATAATTGAAATATGTTATTGTCACAGCCTGCCTCAATTCATATATAAAAAAATTATTAATTTATATTTTCAATTTTTCCGTTTTGATGTTACTAATTTTTCGTATAATTCCATGATTCTCGTGTAATGCGCTTCCGGGCTGAATTCGGCTTCTGCTTTGTAACGGGCATTTTTCCCCATCGTTTTACAAAGTACGGAGTTTTGCCAAAGTCTCCTTATTTTGTCCGCCAAGTCTTCCGTGTTGCCGGGCGCGAAATGAAACCCATTCTCACCATCATCTACCAGCTCCGGCATGCCTCCCATAGTGCTCGCAATGACGGGCTTGCCCATGGAAAAAGATTCGTAGATGACCAAAGGCGAATTGTCGTACCATTCGGATGGCACAACCACAAATTTTGCCTGCTGCACAAGACGCACCAAAGCCTCGCCCTGCTGATTGCCCCAGAACCGCACCGTTTTCAACTGTTTTTTGTTGACAAAATCTTCAAGAACCGGCCGTTGCGGGCCCTCGCCCACGATGTAAAGCTTTGCTTCCGGGACATGACACATGGCCTTCAGCAACGTGAGCACACCCTTTTCCTCCGATAATCTGCCGTAATAGATCAGATAATCCGCCGATTGGGGGTGGTATGGATAATCATCCAGATTAATCGTATAGAAATTGTGCCAAATTCTCTCTCGAGGAAATCCTGCCTGCAAAAGCTTTTCACCCAGGAAACGACTCGGCACATGATAGATGTCGATGAGATCGTAAATCTTCATAAGTCTGTGCACGTAACTTTCCAGCGTGACCAAAGCACTGGCAGCGAGCGAATTCTTATGGCACCGTTCGAACACGGCATGATAAAAACTGCCGTTCACGCACTTTTCGCAAATGCGGTTCTTGTGCATGATGAAAAGTCGATAACTTGGGCACACCAATTTATACTGATGACAAGTCTGTACCACTGGAATACCATGATCGCGGAAAGCATGCAGAATCGAAGGAGAGATTTGATGATCGATCATGTGAATGTGCGCAAGATCAGGCTTGACTTTATCGATTAATTTTGCGACTGCCGTTTTAGCCGCCCGAGAATAAATGACCCGGCTGATAATTGGGGGTGCATGCCTTATTTTATCAACTGTTGAGAGGTCATTAAATTCTATATTCTCAACAAAATTTTCCGCAAATGGCGTATCAAAATTTTGGGGATGCCGCATGGCAAAGGGGATGACTTCGTGGCCTTTGGCCTCGAGGAGCTTTTTAAGCTCGAAATAATAACGCTCAGCGCCGCCCTTTATGAAATAGTATTTGTCAACCATCAAGATTTTCACAGCCATTCCTCATCAAAAAACTGCAAGGCCTCCTAGAGTTACCACACTATGATCGATTCCCCGAGCTTTCACCGAATGTCGCTGCGAGACGTTCTACAAAAGCATCGCGGGAATAACGCTCCCAATAAACTTTGCGCGCTTCACTGCCGAGGGAGGAGGCCAACTTAAAGTCATCCAACAGTGTCTTTATGGCATGCGCAAGAGCGTGTGGATCAGAAGGCGGCACAAGCAAACCGGTTTTTCCGTGATCAATATACTCCGAAAGGCCAGCGGTGTTGGTAGCGACGACCGGTTTCCCATAGCACATCGCCTGGAGAACCACTGATTGACCGGCGTCGAAACCTGCTGCCTGAAGCGGTACCACCACAACAGAAGCCTGCATCATCAAATTCGCAAAGATTGGCTCCGCCACATCGAAATGCAATGTCACGCCCGGAGGAATAGCCAGTGCTTCAACAGCGGTTCGACTGGCGGCAATCAAGGCGGAAACCTTGAGTATGTCCAACGCTTCGATCAGTGTTTCATAGTCTCGCATGCTTCGCCCACCCGAGAATACAGGAACACTGGATGGTGTGACAACCGGAGCCGCTTCCGGAAAACCACACCACGTTGGGAGCACATGAATTCGAGAGGCCGCTTTGGGAAAGTGCTGGCGGTATTCTTCTGCTGCCCCATGGCTTGGCACACCAATAAAATTCATCTGATCCAAAGCCCGCTCAACAAATACATCAAGTAGGCGCCCGACAGGCCAGGACCGACGGCGATAAATAAAGTTAAGCACCGAAATTTTTGGAGCCGTCTTCAGAGAAGAAGAACATAATGTCGCTGCTGTCAACGCAAGTCCCGTCGCGGTTAGAAAAATCAAATGGTCTTCCTGCCCCATTCCAGCCAAGGCTTTGCGTGCCGCTTGCAGGTAGGCAGGAAGAATATTCGTCCACCGCGACCATTCGCTTTCTCGCAAATGCGAAACCGGCGCATAAACAAAATTGAAATCCAGCCCGATACGACGCATACGAGATTCAAGATCACCATCATCCGCGCTGTGTTCTATGTCAAGGACAATATGGTGACGCATAGCAAAACGAATACAATTTATCTCTCATCAACAGAACATAAGTAACCTCAGACTTGCGCTCAAATTGATGAAATATCAAAAGAATAGTGCAGCGCAAGTCCGACGCCGCCTTGATTTTTGTGGAGAAGAGCCAAGTTGACGTTGTCAAGGTATTTGCTAAGGATTTTTTGCATCGAATTCTCTTACGAAAGATATCAACTCATCTGCTACTCGACTATTACCTTTTGGTGAAAAATGGCTATTGTAACTATTGTAATAAGACTCATAATCTTCATTAGTAAATATACTACCAAAATCCAAAAAATCATATTGTTTATTATTTAGAAAATCTATTAAAGGCTGATACGGGGTTATACCGTAATTCCGAATTAAATCCAGTGAAAACTGATCTGGGAAAACAAGAATGATTGGATACTCACCTCGCTCGTGACTCAAGAAAACAAACTGATCTATAATATAACAAAATGTTTGAAATATCTCGGTTGGTTTTTCATATAAATGAAGATATTTATACGTTTGACTTTCAATTTCGTAATTGGGGCAGCAGATTCTTCTAAACTCAATTTGCACCCTTTCAAGAAAAAATGGTAAATGGCTGAAAAGAACATACAGTGCTGGCCAAGTGAGCTTTGGTGGCGAATGGAGAATTTTTTCATAATAATAAGGCCAGTAGTCCAGCTTCTTTAACCGTCTTAGATAAGCCTTATCAAGTAAATTAAATGCACTGTCCGGATTGGAGATAGGATTTTCAATTAACCGTATCGTATCTTTCTGCTTGACGAATCTAGGCTTTGGTGGCGCCCATTCTCTCATATAAAATGCTGGGTATACGGACGCTGTTCTTCCGATGTTTTCACACAAAATTCCAAGGATCGTATATTCGGTTTTGACATTATTCATTTTGTATTTCAAAAAAGCCTGATCGGTACCAAATCCCCCGACACCGTAGTTAAGACAGTCCCAACCTGTCTTCATTTCTACAAATGATTGCCAGGTTTGATCAATTTCTACTTCTGCTCCATAAGTGAATGAGTCACCAAATGTTTTTATCTTGTAAACATCCTTGATTGGATAGTCTTTTTTTCCCCTGGCCCCGAGCTTATTTCGCTCAGTTGCAGGGAGGTCCCAACCCAAAATTGGATTGTAGCTGTTTTTCAGCCAAAACTCGATTCGTTTCCGGTCAATGTCAGTTCTGTCATAAAACAGATTTCGCGTTTCATTGATTTTGAACATCGTAAAATAAAGCATTGTGTCAAAGACCAGAGTCACGATCAAAATAAGTAACATCCAAAATGTTATTTTCTTTTCGGTCTTTCGCATAAAAATTAAATTGGATTTCTCACGCATACCGATTGAGATCCTGAAGACACCAGTCAAATATAAAACTATTCAGAATCAAATGCGTAAAACCCGCCACATGGTGTTCTTCCAGCTTCCTGGCAACGGGAGAAAAGCCTTCGGGCAACGCACAAAAAGACGACACGCCTCGAAGTATGATCAAACTGAAATTCAATTGGCTGGTGCTATTTTGACGTTTTGAGGAGCGGCCGGTGGCGAGGTATCACGTTCCCCGTTACCGCCACGAAACACAAACTTAATAGCATCGGCAAGCACCAGGCCATCAGCGCCATTACTTAAAATTGTGACATTACCGGAGGTACCTCCGTTAAAAGTGTAAGTCCCAAGAGAATTCCATTGTCCGGTGCTGTTGCGCTGATTAATGGTCTTGGTGGCTCTGCCGCCAGCATGGTTGATGAGATAGGTGGCATTGGAAGCTGCGCTCGCGTTATTCGGTCGACCATGCCATTCAAATACCTCATATTTTCCTCCGAAGCCGATATTGGGAGTGAACACGGCGGTGGCTGAGGCATCAGTTGTTATGGCCGTGGCGTAGGACTCCCGCTGCCAAGTTGCATAGGTTAAACTATAATGATCGCTGCCATCAGAGGTTTTTTTCCAACTTGCTTCAGGAGCAAAATGGGCTTCAGATGAGCCTGCAGAGGTACCGCTGTATGCATTGTCAACAATGATATCGGCAATGACGGTCTGGGGTGAAGTGACCAGGACGAGACCATCACCTACCACAATTCTTGCGTCGTGATATCCGAGGTAAAAGTGTCCGCTGAGCTGCACAGAAGTGAACTTTTGACCATTATTGAGTGCCGGATCCTGACCACCCTGAAAACGCCAATAAGGCCCGCTATAACCTGAGCGTGAGCGCAAATCCTCATCAGTGACCGTCACCTCATGATCATTCGCATTCGCAATGATTGCTCCCTTGGTAAAGAAACGAACCCAGACACCAGGTTTCACCTCTTGCATGTCGCTGACAGGATGGCCGACATCAAGATCAAATTCATCATAGTATTCAGACCAATAATGCTCGCCAGCCTCCCAGGTATGAACATCAAAATATTCCCCAAAGAGCATAGCGCGGGCCAGGCCAAAACGCACGTACTGAAAATCATTCCTGGTGGGACGTGGCGCCTTTGGATTGCTTGGATCGGTTTTAAGATTCATGAGAAAAACCTGTGGATCCCGGACAGTATAATGAAGTCTCGCTCTTGTCGTCCGTGTGTAATCCCAATTGACCTCCCCACCGGAATTTTCAAAAAACAATCCATTAATTGCGGGACCATTTGGCATATCCGCAGAGCCCGTGTTGATCAAGATAATTTTATTTTCACCAAGAAGCGAACGGAGCCGGTCGAGCATATAATCAATGCCATCCCCCCAGTGATCGATTACCCAGGACTTGTCATGTTCAGTCAGATCATTCACTCGGTTGCGATCCAAATCCACGTCATCAAACATGTAGTAGCTCAAATGGCCTCTGTAATAAAGACCGTCCGAAGATATACCATCACCACCTGATTCCTCGACGAGCTTGGCCAGATATTCTGGGAACCAATCTATGAGCCGCTGATTGCTGGCCGAAATGCCACCGACATTACCACTATACCGCGGACAAAGATCGGAAAGATTGGCCCAAAATGTATTGGAACTATAGAGTTCTATACGATTGCCACGGGAATCATGCAGAAACCAGTCCTCGGGGAAATTAGAGACGCCTTCATCGGCTCTGTTAAAGTCCCGCATTGGCAACCAAATCGTATTCGGGCTCAATTGCTTGACCTGTGAAATAAAATTTCTATCGGTATCACGATTCACATTGAGGTCAAACTTGGCATACCTCTCTGCGGGAGCTCCACCCCACTGAAACATGGCGATGCGTGGATAAGTATGGTTCGGTATCTGTCCGAATACCACGTTCGGCAACAACAATAAGAGAAAGATAGCTCCACCCATTTGAATTTTATTTGACCGCTGCGACCGCATGGTCATTCCTCCTTGAAAATTTAGTCCTAAATGAGCCGTTACAATAAAATCCTGTTTTGAGCAGATTATATTGCAGTATTAGAACAAAGGTCAATTCGACAAATCATTCGCAACAAAAATCATGCCACTCTGTACAACCCGTTTGGCCGATAAAGTTCTTTTATTGACAACACTGGCAATATCAACAAAGTAACTGAATTACATTTAGGAATCAATCATGACCTCTTGTGAAATTATTTTGATTTTTGACAGGTATATTAAAATTAAATATCATATTTCCAAATTCGCGGCAGCCCATGCCTGGGTCAATGTCGGTTACATATAATACGCGCCCGGCCAGCTCCACGTGCTTTATATTAAAAGTTTTTGAGAATAAATCATAAAATTTGAATTGCGCAGGTAATAGCCACAATATTCGCTTTTTAGTAGAATCAAAATCAACGAGTACTTTGCCATCTATTGAATGCGGGCTGGCGGGGGAAATTACCCGCCCTTCAGAAACAACTGCAAATCTCGCTGAATCATCATCGTAGGTTGTAGCCACCCGATAGCAGGTATAACCCGGCAAATAATACATGGGTATTCGCCAAACCCAATCGGCCCCATCAAACACGACAATAGCCAACTGCTTTTCATTGGCCGCCAGTTGAGGAATGGCCTCTACATAGTATCTGGTTAAGGCATCCGCTTCTTTAATGGTATGGTACTGAACCATGGTATTAATCTTGTTGAGAAGCTTGTTCGCGACCGGGAACGAATCGAATTTCTTCACTATCAGGCTATTCGGATCAAAGAGAAGAAAATAACTTATATAACAAACCACAGGTAAGCCCAAAAGCAGCAATGCCGGCTGCTTCAATATATAAAATCTATTTCCGGAAAATGCACCCACTGATATAGTAGCAATGAAATATCCAATAAGAATCTGAGTGGCTGGCACAAAACTCAGCGCGTATCCCGGTTCTCCCAAATGGACAAATAGATAAAATAAATAAGACGGGCAAATCCATATAACAAAAAAATAGAATTTTACATTTGCTTTTAAGCGATAAAAAATACTCTCTTTATACTTGTATACATAAACCAAAAAATAAAGAATGGCAAAACCGCTACCCACGATCGTCCATTTAATTAACTGCCAAAAACTCGCATAGTGCTCAGAGAAGGTCGCACCAAAAAGTATCGAGGTTTGTGCGCTAAATTTGGAAACTTGTCCGCTTAATAAATTGAGATATTCCGAGTACCCTCCGCATTCGTATAACAAAGGAATAAGCCAAGTCAATCCCACTATACCGCAGAGAAACAAAGCGGAAATATTCGCTTTTATTCCCAGCCTCGCATGATACAAGCTGAACAGAAACAACGGGAACATGAAAGCAATCGTGCTCTGCCGTAATCCTCCGGAAAGCCCTAAAACAATTGCAGACAAACATAGATACTTGTGTGATCTGGTTTGGATCAGGCGAAAGCAAAAATATGCAATTGCTGTATTGAAGAAAGCATCTCCGATGTAACTGACCGCAACAAGACTGTTGAACCATGTAAACGGGTTAAATATAAGAAGAAGGGTGCTCATTCTGGCAACCGCTTCTGAGAATAATTGCCAAGAAATTTTGTAGACAAAAAGTGCTGTTAATATAGTGAATACAATATTGACCGTCACAAAAGATAAATTTGCATCATGCATGAAATGATTGAATAATTTCCCCAATCCCACATAAAAAATATACCCTGGAGGATGCGGCTGATCAAGGGAAATATCGTAATTCTCTATGGCCAAGGCGAAATTACCGGAGTCCCAGTGCCACAAAAATTTACTCATCAATGGAATCCGCGTTACCAAGATGAGAATTATGATCAACCAGAAATATGAAATGCTCACCCTTAAAAAAAGATACTGTATTTTCGATTGCATAGCCACCACTTAACTCTGGTAATCTATCTCACTCCGCCAAGCTTTTGTTTTTTGGCTTTACTCTCATTTTGAATCCATGCTTCGAGAATCGTTGATGACAGTAGAGCCAGCCATCCGGGGCAACGTTGCTGGCATAATGGGTTCCAGAATGAAGATCGGTGGTGCCAAAATCCATGACCTTCTTCCAGGTTTCGCCTTGGTCACGAGACAGATAGATTACCCCATCCGCACGTTTCGGCTCGGCATAGCCCAACTGGGTCCAGGAGCCGAATAAAATGTTGCCGTTCCGATCGACTCTGCCCCAAGCCCAAAAAGTGAATTTTTCAGTATGAGGTATCTTCAAAGCTAATTGAAAATTTTCATCGTCCGAAGTTCGATATATGTCTGCGCCTTGCGTGCTGTCAGAGCCAAAGAAACGATACTTGCGGGTGAAAGCGATCGAAGTAAATTGCCATTGGGTGCTGCCTCGTTTTAAAATCGTCCAATGATCACCTTCGTCGGTTGAGCGATAGAGCGCAGCTTCGTGTTCACCATCGCCGGAAGTCGCATAAATATAACCGGTGTAGGGATCAATGGCCAGTGTATGAAAATGTCGAGCATTGGGATTGTGATAAATTACCTCCCAAGTTTCCCCAAAGTCTTTGGAACGGTATAAATAAGCGCACCGCTCTGACATGTCTCCTTGTGCATACTCCGAAGCAAACAACCAACCCTTTTTGTTCTCGGCAATCGCCCAACAACTGGAGAGGTCATTGTCGGAGAGCTCCAAATTTGTATGAAAAGTCTTACCCTGGTCCGTGCTTCTGAACAGGAAACCCACCCGGTCACGACAGGCAAAAATATTTCCTTTCGAATCGACAAAGACAACGCGATAGCCATCTGCGCCTCTGTCGGTTTTGAAGATCTCGTTCCAGGTGGTGCCGCCGTCCATGCTTTTCAACAGCCGGCCGTCAAAATCTCCCGCATAAATGATGTTATCATTGGTTACAAAACTTGCACTGATATGAATGCTTAAATTCATCGTATCAATGTCAGTTGTAATAAATGAATTTCTCGGTTGATGAAATTCCTCGTTTTCTTCATACTTATTTTTGAAAAAACGCACAATCACAAACCCAATCCCTGCCATTATTATGAGGAAAAACAAGAGGTGGATAACCTTGCTCGTGAATGACTCTTTCATTACCTTCTCCAGCCACATTCAATCTGATTTGGAAAAAAGACACTATTTTGATTATGCGAAAATCTTGCATTTTTTCAATCAGCACCGATAAGCGACAAACACGCCGGCGCACATCAGCGCCACGCCAATCCAGCGGCTCAGCGTCATGGTCTCGTTGAACCACCACCACGAGAATACCAAGATCAGCACATAACTGAGGGTCATGGACACC
>JAPDQK010000002.1:0-226557 GCA_034505955.1 Candidatus Zhuqueibacter pondensis | reverse complement strand
GAATTCACAACCAAATCCCACAGCGCAAGCTGTGGGTCCTTGAAGCTGCACGCTACAAGGAACGGTGAATTCACAACCAAATCCCACAGCGCAAGCTGTGGGTCCTTGAAGCTGCACGCTACAAGGAACGGTGAATTCACAACCAAATCCCACAGCGCAAGCTGTGGGTCATTGAAGCTGCACGCTACAAGGACGCTGACAACTGATCACTGACAACAGATTACAGAGCCACCATGGGTTATCGCGAGCTGTTTTTGGTTTTGGTCAGCATCGTTCTGCTGAGCATGCTGATGACGCAGATCAACACCAACGTCGTCCAGGGCCGCGAGGCGCTGCAGCAAATCGAGATCGAGCATGCGGCGGCCTCGATCGCCCAGCAATACATCGAAGAGGCCAAATCGAAACTGTTCGATGCGCAGATCCCGTATATCACCGATCCTTCGACCATGCCGGGCTCCTTCACGCCGGCGTCCGGACTCGGGCACGGCTCGTGGGAGATTTACCCGAATTACAATGATGTGGACGACTACAACTATTTCAGCACCACCCGCACCGAGAACGGCATTGATTTTACCGTGTCGATCCGGGTGCAGTATGTGGAAGACAGCAATCCGGAGGTGGCGGTTTCGTATCGGACTTTTTTCAAAAGAATGACGGTCACGGTTTCGAGCAGTTGGCTGCCACGCAGCCTCGTGTTGAAGCACATTTTCAGCTATTTCGGAGTAAAGGGATGAAAGGCGGAGAGGGTGAGTGGGAGATGTGGTGAGAGGGTGAAGTTCTCTTTATCACCCACTCGCCCCGTCTTCCTCTCCCCCTCTCTGAAGTTAATCTTGAGTTTTCGATCAGGTAGGAAAAATGCATTCCTGGATCACATTGATTGCGAGCATTGTCATCGGCGGGCTGGTGCTGATGTCGTTCGGGCAATTCAACAACGACGTCACCCGCGACCTGTATCTCGACACGCTGGACAACAATGCCTATGGCAATCTCGACGAAGTCGTACGTTTGATCGAGTATGATTTTTCCCGCATCGGCCTCGGCATCAATGATCCCAAGCAGGCGGTGCTGATCCAGGTCGATTCGACGGATTTGCGCTACAATCTCGACAGCGATGGCAACGGCGTGATCGAAACCATGCGCTATTATCTGGGCAGCACCTCCGAGGCGAACAGCACCCAAAATCCACGTGACAGATACCTCTATCGTGTGGTCAATGGCACGTCGCAAATCATCTCGAGCGGCCTCACGGATTTCAAGATCAGGTACTACGATGCCGCAGGGAATGCGTCCACGAATTTATCGGCCATTCGGACTTTTGTGGTGACGGTGACGATGGAAAGCGAGATGCTCTATGATAATCAGTATCCCAAGATGTTCTGGACGGGAAGAATCACGCCGCCGAGCTTGATGCTCCGGTGATTTATTATTCGTTCTCGCAGCGCAGCTTTGGGCACAACCAATTTTTGGGGACGCAGATAAAATCTGATCTCCGCAGATTTCCAATCAGCGTTTATCTGCGTTAATCTGTGTCCTAAAGGCTTCGCGAAAATGAGAGTAGGAGTAAGAGTAGGAGCAGATGCAAGAGCAGGTGTGAAAGTAAACAATCAACAACGACGATGGGAAGAACCTTATTGATCCTGCTGGTTGGATTTGCGACTTCGTTCGGCTTGTTGTCGACCAGTAAAAATCGCCGCTATGTGGATTCGGTGAGCCGGGTGGTGAATCATTTTTCGGGTTACTCGGCCAACAATGCCTCGGCGAGCGGCGCTTACATGGCGCTGAACCGGCTTTACCAAAATATCAACTGGCGAACCGGTTACAGCAATCTGGTCCTGGCCGGCGACACGCTGAACGTGACGGTTCAAGACAACACCAGTGATCCGTCACTCGGACCTTTTCGGCTCCGCATCCGTTCGACCGGTCGCAACGCCAACGCCACCGATGTGACCCAGGTTTTGATTTTCAATCGCAATTTCGATGACTTTGCAATTTGGGCCAAAGACAGTGTCACCAATGTAATCACGAAAGATTCATTGGGAAATGTTGACTACACATTGCTCGTTGAAAATGCGCCGTTCATGCCGGAGATCGATTACACCGGCCTGGTCAATCGCGCCACAGCCCAGGGACATGTCAAGACCGACCCGACTTGGGATGCCCCGGATAATTATCCGAACGGCAGCTATTATTACTCGGGCACGACACCCAATGTGACACACGTCACGGGCAATTTAACGGTCCAAGGTGGACGAAACGTTTACGGAATTTTCATCATCGAAGGCAATGCGGTTTTGGATGGCAATGCCCGGGTTGAGGGAATTCTGTATTTGCCCAATCCAACTTCCACAGTGATTCATGGCGGCGGCGATCCCCGGGAAAGCTCGGTGACCGGCGGCATTCTGACCTGGGGCACGGTCGACGGCACCGGCCGGCACATTTCGGTCAAGTTTTGGCCTTCATACATGCGGCCGTTTGTTTCCGGTTATGCGCCCGACAATCCGCCGATGCGGGTGCTGTCGTGGCAGTAAAATAAATGCCATGCTGGTATGGTACGAACTTGGTAAAATTTGGCCAACTGAACTCCGCCGGGGCTGGGTCATTCTGGAAGAATCTTTTTACTTATGTGCAAGTATCTCGCTAAACAAGGAAAAAGATTCCTTCTGAATGACATAACGCAACATTCGCCGCAACCCAAAGGCAGAATGATTGTTTGGCAGACTGCGTCCGTAGGAATAATTTCTTAATCATTCCTACGGACGCAGTCTGCTGAACAATTATTCTGCCTCCCAAAATCTTCGTGGCCGTGATAGTTGTTTCGGGGTAATGCTATAAACAAGGAAAGTGCAGTTCAAATGGCTTGCTTATACCGGATTTGAAACGAATAGGAAATTTGCGACTACATGTTGGATCATCGTGTTCTCAATGCAAAACGTATTCTTGCGGATTTGATTACCCAGATCTCTTCCAGCGTCGAAGGTATCGAGCGGTTGACGATTATCGGACAGCTCATTGACAAGCAGCCGGAGGAAATACGCCACCAACTGCGCCTGGCGGTGGAGTTCTTTCTCCTCACCATGGAAAGCAAAGAAGCGTCAGACCTGGACTTCGGCAGCGTGGGCAGCAACGGCATGGTGTGGTATCGCATTTATGGCAAGAAAGCGCCGGATCCGGAGATGGGGAATTTTACCGTGGATGAGACCGATCTCCTGTTGCTCAATCTCCTGATGCAGGTGGAGCGCCAGGATCTGTGGAATCGCCGGCAATTGGATTTTTCCTATCAACTGCCGGGCCCGACCGGACGGAAGCGATTTCGCGCCACGATGTATCTCGAGCTGAATCATCTGGCGATGAACCTGCGCCGCATCAACACGGAAGTGCGGCCATTTTCGGGTTTGGGCTTGCATCGCAATGTCGCGCGCCTGATGAGCTTGGAGTACGAAAAACGCGGCTTGATCCTGATCACCGGCATCACCGGCTCGGGCAAAAGCGCCACGCTCGACACGATCATCGATGCCAACAACCGCCACTCGCAAGGCCACATCGTGGTGATCGCCGATCCCTTGGAGTACATTCACACTTCCAACAAGTGTGCGATCCGCCATCGCGAAGTCGGCCGGGATGTGCCTTCGTTCAAGGAAGGCACCATCCAGGCGTTGCGCCAGGATCCGGACATCATCGTCATCGGTGAGATGCGCGATCCGGACACCATTGCCACGGTGTTGGAGGCGGCAGACAGCGGCCACAAGGTGTTCACCACCCTGCACACTTCCTCGGCAGTGGAGAGCATCGATCGCATTCTTGGTGAATCCATGCCGCTGGAGCAGACGCGCATTCGCGAGCGCCTGGCCAGCGTGCTCACCTGCGTCATCTCGCAAAAGCTGGTTCCCACGCTGAACGGCAAACTGGTTTTGGCGAAGGAAGTGATGGTGGCCAATGTGCCGGTGCGGGCGGCAATTCGCAACAATCATACGGATGAGATCTATCAGATCATCCAGCAGTGCAGCAACGAGGGCATGATCACCATGGAGCAGGACCTGGCGCGCCTGCATAAAAACAACACCATCTCCTACGAACAGGCGCTCAATAATGCCAACAATAAAAAGCGCTTCGAGGATTTGGTCAAATATGAGCGGCGGTTGGTGCAGGTTTGAGCGAGTGTGTGAAGGAATAGTGGAGTCGAGCAATATAACACGCAAAGTACAGAATTCACATGAAGCAAGCACTTGGACTCGCGGTCAGCGGCACGGAAGTGCGGCTGGCGCATTTGGTCAGCCACAAAGGCCAAATTCGGATTGAAGGGTTGGAACGGGCGCGGCTGAAAACCACCCTGGAGCACCAACCCGCTCCGGAGGAAAAGCCCCAATACGCGGATGCCGAGGACAAGGAGGCTTTTGATCTCAAGGATGCGGTCGGCGACAAGGATCATGGCACCGGCGCTTACAAACAGGACGGCGCGAATTTGGAAAGCCTGTATCAGCTTCTGGAAAAATACACCCGCAAGAAGGTCAAAATTGCCTTCAATATTCCGCTGTCCATGGTCAACTATCAGCGGATGGACGGCCCCTTCGCAATCGCCATCGGCGGCAGCGACAAGGAAATCGGCCAGAATCTGGGGCAAAAGCAGTTGAAGTCGAAGGATGGCTCGAGCATCAGCATGTCGTACGAGAAGCATCCGCCGACCATGTCGCTGCTGCAAGAGGTCAACGGCTTCGTGCGCAATAATCTTTATTTTGCGCTGATGGATACCACCGAGCTGGCGCTGGCCAATCTGGCGCGCAGCAGCCTCAAGCTCGAAGTCGGAAAAATAACGACCATCATCTACATCGAGGACGATTTCACCCGGCTGATTTTTTTGCGCGGACAAGACCTGCTGCATGTCAGCTCGATCATTCATGAAAATACCGCCTCCCCGGAAAATTTGGAGGTGATCTATCGCAAGCTGCTCTATGAGCAGGACGAGGCGCAAATTCCGGAGATTTCCACGATCTTGCTGGCGGGCAAAAGCAGCCGGATCAATGCCAGGGAATTTTTCACCTCGCTGTTCGAGAATGTCACTGTCGAATATCTGGCCTCGCAAAAACTGGGGAGTTTCCCGGCGAACGATTCCCAGCGCCGGACTTTTTCGGAATTTGCCGTGCCGATCGCACTTGCCTGGAAAGTGCTGGAGCCCAAAAATCCGGCATTCATTCCATTGAATTTGCTGCCGCAGGAATTGCTGGATCAGCAGCAGGTGCTCAAACTCGACTACCGGGGTTATATTCTGCTGGCGCTGACCGGATTGATGGCGTTCTTTTTCACCTGGCAAATTTTGAAAATTCGCAGCAATATCAACACGATGCGCACGAAGAACATCCAGTTGGAGCAGCAGATCAAAAACAATCAGGCCACCGTCGACAAAGTGCTCGGCCTGGAGGATCAGATCAAGCGTCTGACCAAAAACTTCGTGCTCGCCGACAGTCTGAGCCTGGGGCACAACGAGTTTCTGGCATTTCTGCAAAAGTTGAACGCCAGCGTGGGCAGAACTCGCAACCTGTGGGTGGACGAAATTGTCAAGCAGAAGGAAGGCTTTTCCATCAAGGGCAGCGCTTTCAACCGGGAAAGCATTCCGATGCTGGCCGAGAAATTGGAACAAGCGAGCCTGCGCCGGGTCTCGCGCATGGAAGCGAACAAACGCAAATTGTTCAATTTCGAGCTGGAACGCTACAGCACGCCGGACAATATTCAGCTTGCCGGTCAGGGCATCAGCACGTTCGACGCCCAAAACTATGGCGCCAACGGCAACTTGATCCTCACCGGGGAAGGCGTCCGTCCGGCTTCAAGATTGTCGCCAAACGAAAGCCTTGCCCGATCACCTGCCGCCTCCGGGCTGGAGGAACCGATGTCACGCCAGCCCCTTTGGACGGATCAAAAGCCGAAGGCAAATGATGGAGCGGGGAGTAACCCTGCGACCACAAAGCCGATGGTTAAACCAGCCTCCATCACGCCACCGCTGAGGGATCAGTCGCAGGCCGATGGCAGGAGTGAATCGGTGCGGGAAAAACCTGTTCCGGAGAAACGGCCACCGGAGCTGCCCCGGCGATTCGATTCTCCGGTGATCGAAACCAAGAAGACTTCGGCGCCGGCTGATCCCGACGTCCAAATGCGAGATGGCTATGGCACGACAGTGCCAACCAATAAAGTGGCAGCACCACCGGAAACGCGCCAACTGGCAGGCAGCAATGAAGCCGGCCGGCCCGAATTCGTTGCCAACAATATTGCCGCGCCGCGCAATTCGCCGGTCCAGCCGGACAATGCCACCTCTTCCCCTCCGGCGGTCAAAGCGCAGGAAATCTATCGCGCGTACAGTATCGAGGCGGCGGTCAGTTACACCAAAGAGCTTGCCGAGCAGCTCGCCGCGGCCTACCGCAAGCAAGGCTACGATGCCGCGGTGGATTATTATCAGGACGAGCGCAGCGGAACCAGGCGGTACCGTGTCCTGGTCGGCGCATTCAGCACGCGACCGGCAGCGGAAAAAAAAGCTGCGCAAATGGCGGGTTTGCTCACAAAGGACTATCGCATTGTCGGACTGAAATAACAAAAAAATGGAATTCGAAGGATGTACGCCAGACGCAACACACTGACCATTCTCATCCTGCTGGTGCTGCTGACTGCCATGGGATTTCTCTGGTATCGTCGTGAGGCCCGGGAGTTGGACCGCGTTTCCGGGAAAAACAAACAGTTGACCATGCAGTTGCGAGGCGCGCTGGAAGTTGCCGAAACCCTGGCCAAAGTCACGGCCGAGCGCGATTCCCTGCAAGTCAAGTGGCAACGCGCGCCAAAAAAAATCCTGAACACCCAGGAGCCGGCATTTTCTCTGTCCTACATCAATTGGCTGATCCAGGTGCATCAACTGGATCTCGACTTTGATTTCTATTTGAACGAGAAGAAAACCAGGAACGAGTACACGGTCTTTTCCTATACGATCAACGGCGAGGGCAGCTATCGCAACATCTGTTCGCTGATCTGGTACATGACCCACAACCCGCTGATCTATCAGATCAAAAGTGTGAATTTCAAACGCAGCGACAATGATCCGAAGCTGGTGAACTTTGTGATCATGTTTGAGGGCTACTCGATGACCAAAGAGTGGGCGGTGAGCAGTGAAGTCGCCATGACGTCTCCGGCGTTCAACTGGGAAACCGAATTTTCCTGGGATGCCTTTGCGGCTCTGCTGCCCACGGTGGCCGAAGCGAAACCTGTGGCGGCGGTGACAACCTCCGCGGCGCCGGTCGCGCCACCCAAACCCAAGGAGCCGCCGGGCCTGATCGACGCGGAGAGTTCCACGCTGCTCGCGATCACGAATGACCGGGCTTACTTGCGCGCCAGGGACGGAAAAGTCGTGCCGTTGCGAATCGGCGATCCGGTGCGGCGCGGCAGATTGACAAGACTCAATCCGCAACGCAACGATGTGGAGTTCGAGCTTGAAACCGAGAGCGGCAGCACCAGAGTGCTGCGGCTGCAAATCGAATACAACTAATATGAAGTGACAACATGACGAAGACCACCTCCGTAATCATTCTGATGCTGTGCTGTGTGTGGGAGCTTCCGGCGCAGGAGAATTTTCCGTTGCGAACCTATCGCCCCGATGAACTGGTTTCTCTGAATCCCAACGTGCCGATGAATGTTGCGCTCGACATCTTGAACGGCTACAGCCAGCGCCTGGAAAATCGCATCATCATCGATTCCAAGGGCCACACCAAACCCATTGGTGTCTCGGTGGAAAACATGTATTGGAAGCGCGCGTTCGAGTTCATCCTGCGCTCCAATTTATTGAAATACAATCAGCATGAACGCTACTATGAAGTGGAGGAGTTGATCAGCAGCAAGCAGCCGGAGTCGCAGCAGGAAAAGGAAACTCCCATCACGGTCGTCACCCGCGAGGTGGAGATCAATGCGGTCTTCTTTCAGGCGGATTACGAGACGCTCCACGAAATGGGCATCGATTGGACGACATTCAAAAACGGCACGGTCCGGATCCAAACCTCCGGCGCCCAGGAACTTGGCAAGAAATTTCTGGAAGCTTCTGGCAGCGGGGTCATTCAGGGCACACGCGTGAATGTCGCCGCGCTGTTGCGATTGTTCGAGAGCAAAAAGAAGGGCGAGATCCTGGCGCGGCCGCAAATCCGGGTGATGGACGGCCAAAAAGGCAAGATCAAAGTCGGAAAAAATTTCTACTTGATCCTGCAGGACTTTGCCGGCAACTCGCGCTACACCGAATATGAAGCCGGCGTCATCCTGAGCGTTACCCCGACGATTTATGGTCGCAATGATTCGACTTTCATCCATCTGGATATCCAGGCCGAGCGCAGCGATGTTCAACCGGATGTTTTTGGCCCGACCAAGAGTATTACCGAAGGCACGACGCGGGTGCTGCTGCTCAACGGTGAGGAAACGGTGCTGGCCGGTCTGCTCAGCCATGAGATTCAGAGCCAGCGCAAAGGCATACCGCTGCTGAAAGACCTGCCGCTGCTGCGTTATGTTTTTGGCTATAACTACAGGGCCGTCTCCAAAAAGGAATTGATCATTCTCATCCAGGCCAAAATCGTCCCGGGCTTGTTGACCCGGAAATATGCGCCGCCGCTCGATTTCAAAAAACAACTGGAGCGTGAACGGCAGGATTTCAAAAAATATTTGGAACCCGGCAGCACCGAGGGCAGAACGAAGGCAGGCCCGACGCGTGGAGCGAGCCGGAGTCCGCAAACAAAGCCATGAATGCGTGCATGAGAGAATTCATGTTGTCAACGTTTTGACCCCGATAATTCACATAGTGCGTAAATTGACTGCACGCCGCATTTTGGCTTGTGCTTAAAATGCAACTCCTGAATTATCGGGGTTGAGAGAGTCGCTCCTCCCCCCTCACACAGCCAGGCCGGAGCCTTGCCCCGAGGGCTCCGGCCACCCCTTATTTTGAAGGCTGTGTCGACCGGCCTGGCGCAGGCCAGGGGAGAAGAGGACAGGCTGGTGAAGCAGTCGTCGCGCCACGGTCCCGGGGCTTGAGTGTCATCTGAGCGCCGCATCATCAACAGACAGTTATTGCAAGGAAAAGATCACGGCTCCATTCAAGGAGGATAAAACATGTTTCATTTCTATATTGGTTCGCAACTGGGGTGGGAGAAGTATCTCAAAAATACTTCTTTGTTCAAAGTGCTCAAGGGCGAGATTCGGCGCAACAGCCAAAAAGAACGGATGGCCATCTCCCAGCAAACCGAGGAGATTATTGCCAGCCGGGAAGCGCTATCGAAGCGCTTTTCCTCCGGCTTCGATGCGATCAACCTGACGCTCGAAAGCGGCTTCGGTAGAATGGAGGACATCATCAACGGCGTAGGTGCCTCCATCGATGCCCTCCGCGCCAGCTTTGACTACAACATGGCGCTGATGATCGAGCAATTCCAATTGCAGAACCAGACCATGTTGCATTTCCTCCAGGAAATGGAGGCCGTTCATGCCACGCTCGAGAATCCGACCCTTACCCAGGCCCGTGAATATTACCGCATCGGCTGTGACCGGTTGTCCAAGGGCTTGCTGGACAAGGCCATGGAGGCATTGCATGAATCGGAGAAAAAAGACGACACCAATTTCATGACGCAGTTGTTGATCGGCAAGCTGTATTTGTATGGTGTAACCGATGACTGCAATGTCCTGGATCTCAAAAAAGCCGAGAAACATTTGCGCGCCGCCGCGCGTTACGCCAAAGCCGAGGCCCGCGTGTTGCCGGAAGCGAATCGCTTTGCCGGAGAGGCGCTGCTGCATGCCTCCATCTCCTGCTATGCGCAAGCCCAGGAGCAGGTGCTGCAAGGAAACACCGCCGGTGCGCAACAACTGCTGCAAGATTCTTTCGAACTTGCCAGGCAGGCCACCGAGACCTATCCGCAGCTTTCCGAAGCCTTCTATCATCAGGCCAAATTTTCGGCGCTGCTTGGAGATGGCAAAACCGCAGCCGCAAGCTTGAAACGTGCCATCGAGCTCGATGAGGCCTACTGCTTGAAAGCCGAAAGCGATTTTGATTTCCGCTTTGTGCTCAGCGATGTCAATCAATTGTTTCACGGCCTGCGCAACAAAACCGGGGACGAGGTTCGTCAAAAACTGCAAGCCGCCAGGAGACTCTTGAGCGACTGGATCTATCCTTCCCCGGAAGCGAAGACCGTGGAAGCGGAAATTCGCCGGCGGCTGTCGGAAGCCGAGCGGTGTTTGGAGCGGAACACCTATTTCGACAACCGCGAGGCGCTGGAGCTGATCCAACAAGCCGAGCAAACCTTCAAATCGTTGCTGGTTCACAAATCGATTCATCACACGCTGGAGGCGCATCGCAGCCGGATCACCAGTCTCGCTTTCAGCCCCGATCAAGGCATTCTTGCCAGCGGCGCCGGTGACGGCAGCATTCATCTATGGCAACAACCGGAAAATCAGCGCCGGGCCACGCTGTACGGACACAAGGACGCGGTCACCCAACTGGCGTTCAGTCACAATGGCGAAAAGTTGGTGAGCGTCGATCGCAGAGGCGGAGTGAAATTGTGGCATGTCGCCAGCAACAAATTACTTTGCGATCTGATCAATCCGGAACAGCCGGTGCATTGCGTGGCTTTCAGCCCGGACGACACCATGCTTGCCGTTGGCAAATATGATCGCGAGGCAACTCTTTGGGAGGTCAGTGACGGCTCACTCATTCACACATTCAACGGACACAAGAGCAGTGTCGATACCGTGATTTTCAGCAGTGACGGCACCATGCTGGCAACCGGCAGTCCGGACAACACCGCCATGCTTTGGGAAGTGCGTACCGGCCAGTTGCTGCACACGTTCGTGGGTTGCTCCGGCTTGACCAACTGTCTCACTTTTTCTTCCGACGACACCCAATTGATTTGTGGTGCCAGCGACGGCAGCGTTCGATTCTACAGCGTTCGCGATGGCAGGTTGCTCCATGCGTTGCCCGAAAGCTCCAGCACTGTGAGCTGGCTGGCATTGAGCCCAAACGCGAATATTTTGGCAACCTTGCATTATGGCAAGGCGATCCAGCTTTGGGATGTGCTGAATAAAAGGCTCCTGCACAGTCTCAAGCCCTTCTCGCCTGGAATCTCCGCGGTTCGGTTCAGCCCGGATGGAATGATTCTGGCCGCCAGCGATTATCAGGATCGCAGCGTGAAATTATGGAATGTGCAGGATGGCAAGTTGATGCACGTGATCGCCGGCACCATTACCTGTGCGGAATTCAGCCCGGACGGCGCCATCCTGGTCACCGGTGATGAGAGCGGCACCTTGAAGTTTTGGGAACGCATGGTCATCACGCGTGATGCCTTCGAAGCAGGCAAAAAACGCGAAACCATGACGCCTCCACCTCGCGGAACAACCGCCACGCACGGATCCCTCGGAACAATGGGTGCAAAGCCCCGGATGCACGAGCACAAACCCGGACGGGTTACCATTGTGAATGCAACGCATCCGGCAGATCCGATATATCAAAAAGGCCATAAGCCACCGCAAAACACCGAACCGAGGTTGCAGCACGCCGGGCACCATATGGCTGCACGCCACCAGGAAGTGCGGCAACCGGAGTTCAAGATGATGCCAATGGATGAGGACAATGCGCCGGGGGTCAGCCCCGTGGAGCTTGAAGTGGAGCGCCTGTTGAAAAAGCAACAGCGTCAAGCGGCGAGACTGGCAAAGATGGGCCGCTGCCTCGAGTGCGGGAAAAAATTGGGGTTCTTTGCAAAACTCTGGGGACTGAAGTTCTGCAAGGAGCATGGGTTTTAAAGTACCACTTCCCAAGTCAGGCTTGCACCTCATGGCGTCCGGGATGCTGGAAAACCGGTTATGCAAGCCTGGCTTCACCTGCCGTTACTCGATTTTTTCCTGACTCAAATTGTCCTGCTGTTGTATTCGTTGAGGGTTGACCCCGATAATTCAGGAGTGGCATTTTGGGCTGGAGTCAGAATGCAGAGTGTGATTGATTTCCGCAATTTATTGCCCCAACGTGGACAAGCCTACGGCCGCAACCTAAAAAGACAAAATAATTTGGGGTTCTTCACGGAAATTTGTGGGTAAAAATTAAGGATTTTTGAAGCGGATCAAAATTGCCTTACGTTTTTGAATCGGCAGCCTTATCGTCGTGTGGCTGCAGGGGGCATCCCAACCGATGAAAAGGCTTCAGGCACCATGGGCTGTCAACCTCAAGAGAAACGGTTCGGGCCTATTTGCTCAAAAAAATTCTTACAGGCGTAGCCTTCCCCAGAACTTTTGGGCTTACAACTCCGCTTACTGGCCGGGTAGTTCCTGAAGCAATAGACCAAACAGGCCATGTACTCCAAAATTGACGAAATCAAAGACGTGGCCCGTATGCTTCGCCGTCATGAAAACCTCATCTTGAATTGGTTCAGGACAAAAGAGCTTCTTTCCAATGGCATTGTTGAAGGGTTCAATCTCAAAGCAAATCTCACTATCAGAAAGGGATACGGTTTCAAACAATATAGAACCCTTGAAATCGCACCATATCATCAGCTTGGTGACTTACCGTATCCAGAATTAACCCACAATTTCTTTGAAGAGGCAATTTTGTTCCTTCCAATTACTCGTTCTGGGGAGCGTTTTCCTCAAAAAAGCTGAGAAACTGGCTTACACTCACCACCTTGACTCCTTGCTCTTCCATTTTTTGAATCAGTTCCAAGTCACGCTTTAGGTCGTCGTCCCGGCTAACCGCATAATTTGCGTTTCCCAGAAGTGCTGTTTCCAGAACGATATCATCCCTCGGATCGCGACAGAGGTGGAGTTTTCCACTTGGCGCTACTTTGATGGCCTTTTCTTCGAGAAGAGCCGCTAATTCCGCAATGTCGTATGGTTCAAGGTGATACTTTTTTATTAATCTGGGACGGGACAAGACATCCAACAGTTCCTCCAGCAAAGGCTCACTGAGGATAGGTTCAAATTGATCAGTCTCGAGCGCCTCAAGCACCCGTGCCGGAAAGCCATGGGGATTAAGCAGCGCTGAAACCCAGACGTTCGTGTCAACGAGAACTCGCGGCATGGGCTTTGTGATAGCGTGCTTCTTCCGAGGCCACTGTAATATCCGCCTCTATTTCTTCAGATGAGAAGGCGCTTGTTCGCTGATGCACGCGAGCGAGAAGTTGTTCCAAGCGCCGGTTCCACTCCTCTGCGGGAGAGTGTAACACCACCTTTTGCTGATAACGCTCGAGGAATTCTTGGAGCGCCTGACGGACCAATTCCGTTAAACTGCGATGATCCGCGCTCGAAATGTGTTTAAGCAGTTGGAGCTGATCTTCTTCCAAATAGATACTTGTCCTTTTCATAATAGATAGCCTTCGAAATTTTGAGATTAAATATGGGACACAACCTTAAACATGTAGTATATGATTTCAAAATAGTAAAAATCGGGAAGAAAAGCAAATGGGCGTGACTTAGAAATGGTAAGGATTATACGTAGCATACGGAGGTAATGACGAGTGAAAGGACGTCCACTCTGTCCTGCTAATCACCTATGAAATTAACTAACCACCTCTACCCCAACAACGCCTCCCGAAATTCCAATGCCGTCTGATAACGCTCCTCCGGTTGTTTGGCCAAAGCCCGTCCGATGATCTCTTTCATTTCCATCGGCAATTACATTTTGTCGACTGGCGGGATGTGCATCTTGTGGATTCGGCTGCATAGGATTTAGCCGTCTGCGAGTCCCCGCGTTGAGAAGAAAAATTACAATAAAAATTGTTGAAGCAGTCCGCCAACAGGGTATGCCAAAGGAGAAATTTAACACAAGCTTCCTGCCGCACCGCAGCCCAATCAAGTCACCATTTCCACCGACACCCCCAGCAACGCCTCATGAAATTCCTTCGCAGTCTGATATCGTTCCTCCGGCTGTTTGGCCAAAGCCCGACCGACAATCTCATCGAGCTCGAACGGCAATTCCACGTTTTGCAGGCTGGGCGGGAGATGCATCTTGTGGACGATTTTGTAGGCGAGCGCCGCCAGAGAATCGCCGGTGAATGGACGGGTGCCTGTGATCAGCTCGTAGAACACCACACCGAGCGAGAAGATGTCTGCGCGGCCATCGATCTGCCCTCCCTCGAATTGCTCCGGTGCCATGTAACTCGGAGTCCCCAAAATATGACCGGGCAGAGTCAAAGAAAAGTTGTCCGCAATTTTGGCAATGCCGAAATCAGTGACTTTGGCCTTGTCGCCGGGCAACAACATAATGTTCGACGGTTTGATGTCGCGATGAATAATGCCGGCCTGATGGGCATAATCCAACGCATTACAAACTTGCGCCACAATATTGATTGCGCGCTGGCAATCGAAGCGATGCTCGCGCGCCAGGACCTGCCGCAAATCCCTGCCTTCAATATGCTCCATGACAATGTAAGACAAATCCTGCTCGTCTTCTATATCATAAACCACCACAATATTGGGATGGCCGAGCTTGGCAATGGCGCGCGCCTCGCGATAAATTCGATCCTTGATGACGGCCGTGTCCTCCTCGCTCGTGGCCCGATTGAAGCACACTGTTTTAATGACCACCCGGCGATCGAGTTTGGGATCCCATGCCAAATAAATATTTCCCATCGCACCCTTGCCAATTTCCCGCTTGATGAAGTAACGGCCGAGTGTTTGAGACTTATGTCCGGGGGTGTGATCCCCTGAAGATTCGGCGTCTTTACTGCGTTGCGACTGCATGTCCCGAGGAATCGACATCTCCGCAGCGCTGTGACTCGGCACCGAAGGTTGGTTGCTGGCATCGCTGCGAGTGAATTGCTGGCTTGTCGAGCTGGTTTCGAGCGCCGGAGTCTCCACCGCTGACCCATTGGAGGATTCCACTTCCGAGGTCGTAACGCGCGGCGCCTCATCGAGATGGACGATTTCTTCTGTTTGAGCAGACGAAACAATCGAAGACAAAAGCTGCCCGTTGTCCGGTTTGCCTTCCTGGGCCTGGTCCTCTTTTTCAAATTCCTCGAACTCAGGTTCGCCGGCGATCATTTCCGCAAAAAAAGCCTGGGTTTGCAAAGAAGGTGGGCGCGGCTCCACGCTGCCATCAGGCCTCCCAGCCGATGACTCGACTGCTGCAACCTCCATTTGTACTTCCGGCGAGGCGGCCGGCAGGAGCTTGACCTCCGTCGCCGGCAGCTCGTTGGCGACGGCTTCTGGTAAAGTACCCGCAGCCAGCAATCTTCTGGAGTCTGTCACTTCTGCTGCTGGTCTCGTCCGGATCGGTTTGATCTGCAGCCAAACACGACTGAGGCGTTGTCGTTGTGCAAAAGCCAGCATGATGAGAACGACGACGCCAGCGCCACAGAGAAATGGAAACAAAAATCTGTAGGACGAAGCTGAGCGCGAAATTGCGCGCGGGATGGACGGCGATGGCCTGGAAACCATGGCAATTGCCCGCCGGGTGGTATCAATAATGGACTCCGGAGAGCGAGGTGGATCATTTGGCGCGGCCGCTGGCCTGGCATTTTGATCCAATATGGGCTTGGTGGGCCGCCCTGATGGCACAACGGAAGATGAAATACCGGCTTTTGTCGCAACCGTGTCCTGTTTGGACTTCCTGGCTGAAGGTGACGATGGGATCCCCTGCGGACTTCGCAGTTGTGTGGTTTTCGTCATTCCTTTCTTGTTCGGTTGAGCATTGCTCATGGTCTCCGCAAGCGTCTTTGCTTTTTCCTTGCCAGAGATCATTCTGCTTTCTCCGGCAGGTTTGGCTTTTGACGGAGCTTTTGCCACGACCAGGGAATCGTTCTGGTTCGAGGCCGGCTGCGTGGATTCGGAAGTTGCCGGCTTCGGGTTTTCCTCGGGAACCGAGATAAGGCTAACGTGGGCCAGTTTCTCCTGGGCGCGCTGGAAATTCCTTTGCGCCACTGCCAGGCGTGGATCCAGTTCCAAAGCGCGACGATAGGCACTCATGGCCGCCGCGAAATTACCGTTGGCTTCGTATGCCGCACCGAGATTATTATAAAGTTGCGCAGTAGGCTGGATGCGCAAAACAGTGTGGTAGGCAGCAATGGCTGCGTCATATTTCCCTTGTTGAAAACAAACCAAACCGAGCGTGGCGTGGGCTGGCCAAAATGTCGAGTCATGCCGGATGGCGGCATGCGCGGATTGGGAAGCGGCATTGATTTTGCCCTGCGCAACAAGCTGCAGAGCCAGTGCATTGTGCGCCTGCGCTATGAAGCGAGCGAGATTCCCCTCCGTAGTCGCAAAACTCGGGTCGAGTGCAAAAGCTTTTTCAAGATGGAAAATTGCAAGCTCCCATCTTGCTTGCTGATAAAACTCGCGACCAAGAGTATAATGAATGTTGGCAACCTGTCGCACCAACGAGGGAGGAAGTGCCGAAATCTTATCAGCACTGGAATATAGTTGTGCCGCTTGTTGCAGGAGCACCACCCGCGTCGCAGTTTCCCGGGCCTGCATGGCTTTTTCGTACAGTTCCTGCGCGCGTTTCAGATCGGCCTGATCCTGTCCATTCAAAGAAGAAAAAGCCGCAAACAGAATGCCCCACACCAAACCGGCGCCATGCCACAGACTCGGGCATAAGTCCAACCTCGAAATGCAGCGGCCTTTTAACCCCGATAATTCATGAGCCACATTTTCAGGCTTGAGCCAACAACAGAGTGCTGTCAATTTATGCACCGCGTGAATTATCGGGGTTAAACGTCCTGTCGTGGCGCCTCCGTTTTCCCGGTTGCAGAAAAATCGGAAGGCTTGCCAAAGGGAAATGCGTCTTGGCATTTTCACCGCAAAAGAATAAGTTTGCGACTCGCGCGGTACTCGGAGGCCTCGAGTCGAAAAATGTAAATCCCTGCTGCTACGGGATGACCATCTCCGTCCCGGCCATCCCAGTGCACTTCATGATAACCCGGCGGCAAATTTTCTCCGACCTCGAAGGTGCGCACCGGGCGCCCGGCCAAGTCGAAAATTCTCGCTTGGACCGGGGTTGTAATCGGCAATCCGAAGCGGATCACGGCCGGCTGATTTCGCCCGAGGTGCACCAACGGATTCGGATAACTCGGCAGCAGCTCAAAAGCAGCAGGTATGAGATTGTGCAATGCACCCGCTTCTGCCAATTGCTCTTCACGCCCGGCCCACCAAATGAAGTCTCGGGGTTGCGAAGTGGCTCGAAAAACGTACCCGGCGTCGTCACCAATCAGCATTTGCTCCGGCTCAATTCGCCGGCGCAAGCGACCGTCAAGGTCCTCGAGCACAAAAATCCAATCCCTCGGCACATCGCCGGAATACTCCCAAGTTAATTTTACCGGCAAACCCGGTCGACTGGCGACGACAGTAAACGGCCATTTTTGCACAATATTAACATCCGGACGAAAATCACTGGTGAAAAGTCCGGCATAGCGAGGCCAGTTGTGCCGGTCAAAATACAGGCTGACGTAATCGCCAATTACCGGTGGCTCCGAAAGATCGAGTGGATCCCATGCCTCGTCTGCCGTTGCTGCACTACCGAGATAGTTGGCGTCATCACAAAATTCGCCATCCGTGACACGCAATTGCACCTGCCAAAAAATTTCTGTGACGGGAGATGTTGATTTTGTCACTTGCGTGCCGGCAACCGGGGCGATCGTAATGGTTCTGGGCTGCATCTCCAGATTGCGGAGAAAATATCCCTGCCACGGCAACAAAACTTCCTGTTGGCCGAGATAGCGCGTGCCCTCGAAAGCCCAGAGATTGTTTTCAACGCCTTCGGGCCGCTGCACCGCAGACCATGCCGTGGGAAAATCAAAAGGCGTGGCGATGAGATTCCAGCCCGGCTGCAATGTCAGCGCAAATGGCGTATCCGTGCGGACCGAATGGACCGGGCCGGTGTCATAGTTCTGTGGTCGGGTCGTGATCAACCAAAACGCGCGGCCGGGAGTAAATTTTTCCAGATTCGGCTTGCCAAACTCAACATTTCCCTCTCCGGGTTGATAACGAAAGAGTCTCCATACGCTGGGATCGTAACTTCCCAAATCATCTTCGAGCAAACTCTCCGGTGAGGCATTGAGTAAATAATAGGGCACCGAAAAAATTTGATAATGCCCCGCCACCAGAGGTGCCGGTGCGGTAAGATTCGCTGAAGCGACGACGACGGCATGGAAATTACCCGGTGCGCCCACAGGCCAATGCGTGAGATTGCCGGCAGAATCTGCAGCTTCGAGATAATATTCCAATCCCCTGGGCACCACCTCCGCCGCTTCGAGGCGAGCGGTAAATGTCGTACCGCCATTTACCGCCGGCAAATTCTTGCTGCGAAAGGCCCGCTCGCCCGCAGCACGATGATACAGTCGCACGGCACGAATTCCCGAGGCGGCATCAGTTGCCTGCGCGGACAATGTGACATCCATTGAAGTCGTTGCGGTGTCCGTGGCCGTGTGCAACAAGGTTGGCGGATGACGATCGACCGAAAAGGTCGCCGAGGTCCACGCGCCAAGATTGCCGGCACTATCCTCGGCCATCAAAGCCCAGGAGTAAGTTTTTTCGGCAAGCTGCAGGATGAGCATGAAGCTGCTGCTGTCGCCGGGGATGAACCCAAAAAGTTTGCCCTCGAAATAGAAATGATAACTTCGAATACCACTGATGGTGTCGGTCGCCGGAGTCCATTGCAGGCGCACACTGTCGCCTCGAGTCCATCGGCGATCCGGGGAAAGGTTCTTCTGGGCCAATGGCGGTGTGGCGTCATAATGACAAATGGCACGCGCCGCGGTGCGAAAATCGACATTACCCCGGCCATCCATCAACCAGAGATAAACCGGTAATTTTCCCTCCTGGGGTGCCAGCAGCTCGAGTTGATCAAGTTTTGCGCCGATTGCGCCCGAGACGAAGACACCATCGCGATGATGCGTCGGTGCCGCACCAATTTTATAAAAAACGCCGGCAATCCCGCTCGGATCAGCAGGATTTTGCCATTGCAAAGTGAATTTTCTATTTGCGCTCCATTGTGCCGGCTGAATTCGCAGCGCCAGCGGCGCCGCCGGCGCGACAGTGTCCGGCGCGCCAAGCGCCATGACGTGCAACCGGAATGATTGCTCCGCAGTTGCGCCGGCGGCATCGCGCGCGAGAAAATTCACCGCATAGATCGTTCCCCAATGCGACGAGGCCGGTCTGCCCTGTAATGTCTGCGTATTGGCGTTCCAAGACAGCCAGTCCGGAGCAACTCGCTTCACAATCTGCACCGTATCGTCACGATCGACATCCGCTGCGCTGACGCGATAAACATACAACGAATCCACGAAAGCGAAGGTGTCCGGTTGGCTGGTGAAAAAAGGCGGATCATTGACATTTTTTACCCGCAGAGTAAAACTCTGAGTCGCGGTCGCACCTTTCGTGTCGGTCACGCGCACTGTCACGGTGTAGCTGCCGACATGCTCATTCGCCGGTGTGCCAGAGACTTTCCCGTCATTACTGAGTTGCAGCCATTGCGCTGCGGTTTCGATGGTGAAGGTTAACGCATCACCGGAATCGGGATCAATCGCAACGATTTTGTAGAAATAAAGCTGATCTTCGATTGCCACGGTGTCCGGCTTGGAGGTGATCTGTGGAGGATGATTGCTGCCAATCACTTTGAGGGTGAAGCTTTGGCTGGCACTGGCACCAAGCTTGTCTTTCACCACCAAGGTGACGGCAACTTCTCCGGCATCACCGGCGCCGGGAGTGCCGAACAATTGTAATTTGGCGTTGTCAATTTGCAACCACGTTTTGTTTTGCGGCGTTAGCAATTCCAATCGCAGAGGATCAGCCGAATCATAATCAATGGCTTGCACTTGATAACTGTAGAGACGGCCTTCCCGGGCTTCAGTAACCGGCGATGAAAGGATCCGTGGCGGCACGTTGGCAAATGTGCCATCGCCTTTGAGCGGTTGGGCAAAAATATCGACGTTGCCGCGTCGCGTATCGTCCCAAACGACAAAACTTCCACCAGCTCCGAGAAAGCTGCCGGATTGGGCTAAAATTGCCGGTCGTTGTTTCGTACCCTCATCATTGGTGATCAGGATGCCGTTTGCTGCCCACAGCGCTTTGCCGTCTTTATTCAAACGCTGCACACCGATGTTCGTGCCCGTGCCGCGATCATCCGTCCAAGCGCAAATCAACCCGCCACTGCCGTCCGCAGCCACGCGCGGCTGTGTCTGTTCCTGGCTGCTGGTGGAGATACCGACGCCATCATTTTGCCAGCGCGCCTGGCCGGCCGCGTTCAACGCCTGGCCATAAATATCGGGTTTACCGGAACGCTTGTCTTCCCAAACAATCAGAATGCCATCACTCCCGTCGCTCGCGATCTGTTGGGAGTATTGATCATTCGTGGCCTTGCAGACCGGCAAAGCGGATTGACCCCACAGCAACTGGCCGGCAGCATCGACTTTTTGTGCATAAAGATCGAGATTACGATTACGGCTGTCGGTCCAAACTATAAACGTGTTACCAAGACGATCAACATGTAATACAGGCGCTGTTTGCGTGCTCTTCACGGCAGTGACGAGCAAGCCCGCACTCCAGCGGGGCTTGATCATGGCGTCAAAACGCTGCGCGGTGACAAGCGCAAGACCACTGCTGTTATCACTCCAGGCGACAACCAAATCGCCATTCGGCGCAACGGCCACATCCCCCAAAATTTGATTTCCCGCACCTTGCGCCACGGCCTTGCCGGCGGTCTCGAGAAGTATGGTACCGTTGCCATCAATTCTTTGCACAAATATATCTTCGTTGCCGGATTTGAATTCACGCCAAAGTATGAATGCGCCATTCTGACCATCGCCCACCGCCTTTGGTTCGGCCTGCCTGCCGTTGGCGCGAATGATTGGAATGCCGGTATTGCCCCACAGCAAGCTGCCGGTGCCATCGAGATGCTGGCCATAGATGTCACCCTCATCGTTGCGCAAATCCTGCCAGAAAATCAAAACACCACCCTTGCCGTCGTCAATCGCTACGGGTGCAAGTTGATCTTTCGAGGATGCGGCGATGGCGAGGCCGTCCTGCTTCCACACCGGCTGGCTCAAATTGTTCACATGTTGTGCATAAATTGCTGACCGGCCTGCGCGTTTATCCTGCCAGACCACGAAAGCGCCCTCCATGTTATCACTCATGAGCAGCGGAGCAAGCTGTTCACCGGACGCGACGACCAGCGGCAGATTATAGTTGGTTTGGCTGGCGAGCGACATCGGGAAAAGAAACACGACGGCGCCGATAATCGCAAACTTGGAGACCGGGCGCAGCGTTGCGAGGAAAACCTGCCGGCTGATTGTCCTGCCCAAAGCACAATTTGATCTCTGCAGTTTTTGGGCGACAAAAAGTGCACTCAGATGAATGGTTCGAGTTGCGGTGCGAAGTTGCATAAACTGATCTCCCCGGCCATTTTAGTCTATTAAAGCGAAATCATCGGACGTGGTCTTTGCAAAAATCAGGGAAATTTCTGCTCACGGAAATGATCGCTCACGGAGGCAGAATCAAAAACTCCGTGAATGATTCATGCTTCTTTCTGTTTGGCTGCGCTGAGGAATTCGCGCCACGTTGCATCACTTTGGCGGATCCGGTGGCTCCGGCAGCAAGGTTTTTGCAGGTGGCGCAGGTTTCGATGAATTGCCCAGGAAAAACACGGCTGAGCCACCACTGACCAGAGCTGCCCCGGCAATGTACCATAACCAGCGCTTGCCCCGCTGGTTTTGATTCAACGACGTGGTCATGGCTGCGTGATCGGAAGCGGAACTATCACTCATCGGCGCGGTCACTTCCGAAATCCAGATGGCAGGTGGAGGCATTTCCGTTGCGCTGTCCTCAACCGGCACGATGATGTCGGGTGACTCGAGCAATGCGCGGAACAATTCACGCAGAGGAAAAGACTCCGGCATGTCAATATCACCGCTACATTCCCGCGCATGGATTTTCGTGATTTGGCCGGTACTGCCATCCAACCAGCGCAAAGTGACCCGCCAGGCCGGCGCACTCTGGGCCCTGGCCTCGCCCGGTTCCGATCTCGATTCGGACAACGAAACGAATTCAAAGGTCGAAACAATCAGATAATTCAATCCCAGATTTCGACACAGTTCCTGCACCTGTGCCGGGGCAAAAACTGAAAAGCGCGGATGACTTTTGCGATAGGCCTCCAGGGCAGAGACAGAAGCAACCGTAAAATTTGATTCCTCACGACATGCCTTGGCAAGCGCTGCCTCCATTCTCCGGATTTGTGACCGATTAAGCACGGCGCCGGAGATCTCCAAAATGGCAACACACTCCGATGTGGAATCAATCTGTGCGCTTGGAACAAATTCCGTTTGTGCGTGCATCGGCCACACCGATAGGACACTCAGCCAGATTCCCCCAAGAAATCTCTGTTGCAATTTCGTCATAAAAACAAAAAATAAAATTACGATAACAATTTCTTACAATAAGCTGAAATAATAATGCCGCAGTGACCGGGGTGTAATTGTCATTCCGCCGGCCTACGGCTCGTAGAGCCTACGGCCGTAGGCTATGCTTGTAGGGAATCTTTTTAAAATTCAAGCACATTTTTCGAATCAAAAAAGATTTTTCCAGAATGACACCCCCCCGTGACTGAGTGGTTACCTGAAACAAGGCGTTCACTCGTCGAGATTATTTCAACATGAGGCTGCGCAATGAGATAGATAAGACAAAAATAGTGCCAACAGCGAGGGCGCAAGCAAACTATAAAATATGAGATTACGTTAAAAATATCGTCACCGATCTCGGGTTTGGTTTCAAATCCGTATCCTGACAAATAACTTGTTCGAGGATGAAACAACAGGTTCAAAAATTCCGGTTCATCAGGACCCCAAATTTTTCGCAAATGTCATGGATGAGATCGTTGTGTCACAAATGCCGAAACGGCATGGCAGTTGCGTATGATATGATTTGCAGAGGATGCAAGAACTCGTTTTTCCAGTTTTACGAACAGTCGAAGTACATTTCAGTAGCACCTTTTCGTAATCACCACCATGTGATTGGGCAAGGTATCCAGCATGCGAAACATGTATGAAGAGTGATCAAATCAATGGAATGATCTTGGTCATGTCGAGGTGGGCGGTTGTTTTTGCTGTAGTGGTGGCGCAGTCACTGTGTGCGCAAACACCGGTAAATTTCAAGATGGCGTTCATCGGGGATCAGGGATTGGGAACGAATGCGCGCGCGGTTTTGAATCTGATCAAATCCGAGGGGGCGCAGGTGGTTTTGCACCAGGGGGATTTTGACTATCAAGACAATCCCGCGGCGTGGGACGCTCAGATCAACGACATTCTCGGAGCCGATTTTCCATACTTTGCCACGGTGGGAAACCACGACATGGTCAAATGGAGCGGGTCAGATGGTTATCAACAATATCTGAAAAACCGGCTCAATCGACTGGGCATAACATGGGACGGTGATTTGGGGGTGAAATCATCGTTGCGATATAAGGGCATTTTCATCATTCTGGTTGCCCCTGGCACACTCGGCTCCGGCCACGATGCCTATGTCCGTGACAGGCTGGCAGCGGACAACTCGATTTGGCGCATTTGCAGCTGGCACAAAAACATGCGCGCCATGCAAGTGGGCGACAAAACAGATGAGACCGGATGGGAAGTGTACGAGGAAGCGCGCAAAGGTGGTGCGATTATCGCAACCGCGCATGAGCATTCCTACAGCCGAACCCATTTGCTCAGCAATATGATGAAGCAAACCGTTGCCAGTCGCGCGGACACGTTGGTTCTCACCAAAGGCAAATCGTTTGTTTTCGTCTCCGGAGCAGGGGGTGCCAGCATTCGCGTGCAAAAGCGCTCCGGAGCCTGGTGGGCATGCACTTATACCGCCACTCAGAAAGCGAATTACGGCGCCCTGTTCGGCACCTTCAATGTGAATGGCATTCCCAACCTCGCCACTTTCTACTTCAAAGACATTGATGGCAAGATTGCAGATCGTTTCGTTGTGAGGAGTGAGGTCGAGCGTGCCACGCGCGTCGAAGAACCAGGCCAGAAGTTACCCTCCCAATTTTCCCTGGAACAAAATTATCCGAATCCTTTCCCGCGCGCAGCGAAAACCCCAACTGTTGGGGGCGGAAATCCTTCGACGACCATACGGTTTCGTCTGGTCAAAACCGCGCCGGTAAAACTGACGATCATTGATCTTCTGGGACGGCCGGTGCGCGCGTTGTTTGTCGGCGAGATGAACGCCGGTGAGCAGAGAGTTCATTGGGATGGTTGCGACGATAACGGCTTCCGAGTTCCGAGCGGCACCTATGTGTATCGGCTTGAAAGTGGTGGTGAAGTTCAGACCAGGAAGCTGATGCTGGTGCAGTAAATCCCCCATTGGGATATTTTGTAACAAAGTTCCTTGAAGACGCGCATCCTTTGCTGACCGGGCATGGTTTATGGTCATCGATTCAATACTGCCTCAACAGGCGGTGGCTGAGCAGAACTCCGTGGATTCTGAAAAATATCCATGGGATTTTTCATGTAACAGCAAGTGCATCAGAACTGGTGTCGTCTGATAGCTTCAAATGGAGGATCCTCAAAATTTTCCTGTATCATTCGAAAAATGATCGAACACCGTCCTTGAAATTCGGCCAATCAAAACCTCGGCGGCATTGTCACAACTCCACGAAGTGTCACGATTGTCTTTGGTCATTACGCAAATGACCCAATTTGCCCTGGGCGTGAAAACAATGCCAACATCATGACGCACCGCATTCATCGAGCCGGTCTTGTGGGCAACCTGGATGTCGTCACGAATCGGTAAAAAACGCGGCAGCATGTTGGTATTCTGCTGCGCCTTGAGTATCCTCACCATTTCACCGGAAAGTTGCGCTGACAGGATTTCACCTTTCGCCAACCTCTCCAACAAAACGGCCATTTCATTGGGCGTGGTCATTCCCAAACCGTAAGTCTTCGCCAACTCCGGATGCACTTCGACCTTGTTGGCAAAGACTTTTTGAAACAGCAACGTATTCATCAAACCGAGGTTTTTCATCCGTTCGTTGACGGCACCGACACCCAGGCGATTCAGCAGCAGGTTGGTTGCGGTGTTGTCACTGAGCGCAATCGACATGGTAATGAGATCGATCCAGCGGTATGAGCTGCCGTCGCTGAGTGCTTTCAAAATGCCGGAGCCGCGCGCCTTGTCCCGGCGGCCAACAGTGAGCAAGAGATTGGGATCGATTTCGCCACTCGCGACACGAGCAAAAGCCTCGACCATGATCGGAATCTTGATCACGCTGGCAGCCGGAAAACGCTCGTCACCCAAAATCTCCAGTTGCTCACCGCTGGTGAGATTGCGGATGCTCAGACCGACTGTGCCGTTATGTTTTTCAATCAAGCGTTGGATGTTTTCGCGCAGGGTGCTGGTGGGCGTTTGTTGGACACCAATGGTGGCCGTCATCGCCAAAAGGAAGAGCAGGGGCAGCATGACAACATGATAAAAAAACGCGCGTCTACCATGGCACAAAATCGGCAATGAGTATGGCAGACGCGCAGTGAAATTTGCAAAATCAATTATGACGATTATAAGAATGAATAACTCAAGCCGATTCCCAGGGTTTCCTTGATTTGCCTCTTTCCTCGATTGACCGGCGGGTCTTTGATAAATTGCACGTTGAGATTGACGTTCACATACTTGCTCACTTTCGCGGCAAGGGTGTTGTCGGAGCGAACCACAACCTTGTCGATATTTTTGATGGGATCAAACAGCTCGACTTTCCCGGTGAAGAGGAGATTGGATTGCAACTGCCAGTTGACTTCTGTCACCAACTCCAAGCCACCCTCCACTTTGGTCTTTTCGATTGATGCGGTTTTGGGATCATCCGCATATTTGAATTCCGAAAATTCCGAGGTAATCACTTCTCGCAGTGCGGCGCCAAGCCGGGTTTTGATTTGTGTGACCGGCTGGTAACCGAAGCCGACACTTTGCGTCAAATAACCAGGATCAAAGAATTTTGAGACGGAAGTCCTGGGCTTTGTGCCGTAGTCATATCCTTTGGCGAACTGTGTCTTCAAGGTGGCGGCGACGTAGGGATTGATGTAAGTTCCCAATTTATAGGTCAGGACCGTTTCGAGATCGATCTTATCGTCGGTCTTGCGCAACCCCTGGTCTCCCAGGCGCGTTTGTCCGAAAGCGAATTTGTAGTTGGTCTCCCAGTTCGTTTTCGACCGATCACAGACGGACTTGCCGATCATCGAAAGCGCATAGGCAAGCGCATTCTCGCCACCCTGTGCCCAATTATCAAATGATACCTGCGTGAGATTCAACCCGCCGACCAGGCTGTGCGTCCAAATTTTTGGAGTTGTCACGGTGTCAGGTTGTTGGGCATAAACATTCACAACGAGCAAGCCCAAAGCACAGAAAATCAGTTTCCTCATGAGTTCTCCTTTCTTGGGATAGAGCAAAACCAGTGATCATCATCAGTAAACGACCGTGCGCGGCAATTTTTTGGCCTGTTTGATCCAATCGCCAACTTGTGTTTGCGTCGGCAGCTTGCGAACGAGCTTCTTTTCCTGATTGGTGGCGATTAGATGTTTATGCAAGTTTTCAGCTTTGCGTTGTGCCAGTTCCACAACGGTATCAACCCCGGCAGCTTCCAGGAGTTCGGCGTATTGTCCGCCAACACCCTTGATGCGAGAGAGATCAGCATGATTCACCCAGCGTAAAATGAAAGGTTCGGCAATACCTGCCTGCGCAGCGATTTCTTTTCGACCCTGCGGTGTGGCACCTTTTTCCAGCAAAGCCTGCATTGATTTGATTCCCGCGTCTTGAAGCCTGCGAGCGTAAGAGGTGCCAACGCCCTCAATTTTCAACAGCCTTGTCATTCTCACTCACCTCGTTTTTAGATTGATGTTTCCAGGCAATTATCATTCAATGACGAGCCAGGAAAAACAAAAATAAAGTTTTGCTTCTCCAATTTCATTGGGCAAAGCGTTTACGCTTAGGAAAATGTACATATCAGTGGCAAAAACAGAACCGCTCATGCTATGTCAAGATCCATGCCAGAAACAGACGCTTTTAGTACAGGAAACAAAAACAAAAAATTGCAAAGTGTTTTCTCTGACATGCACATTCCTGACGCCTTGTTACTCCCGTAATGGCAAAAACTCTGGGTGAAATCACCCTGCCTGATTGCGTCAATTGACCCGCGGACGCGTTTACAGGGATACACGATTTGTTAAACTTTATTAATATAATATCCCAGGTTCAAAAAACAAGTATCTTTTTTATCGCCCTTCCGCAACAACGACAAGAACTGATTTATCCGGCACATCAATTGCAATTTAGTTGGTGTCGAAAAAGATTCTTGACATTTGTCCAAATTTTAATATAATTGAAGTGGGTTTTCATCACATTGATCCGGCTGCATTGAGCTACCAAATGGAAGAAAATGCCGCAAGATAATTCAAGCAGCTACTTCGATGCGCAAGACGGGAAGTACCAATTCACGCAGTATTCAACTCAACAGAGAGGAGGAAAGACAAATGGCTAAAATGTTTTCTCGTTATGCCGGTGTCGTCCAATTGGTGATCGGCTTGCTCAGCCAGCTCGCTCCACAAATTGGCAGCATTTTGGGCCAAACCCCGGGTGGTGGGATTGCCGGCGGTGGCAATCTCTTCAACATCATATCCGGAGCGGTGCTCAGCTACCTCGGATTCGGTGCATCGGCAAACGCTCAGCGCACCGGTGCGCAGGTAATGGGTGGTCTGAACGGCCTGGTTGGCATTCTGGGCGCTTTGGGTGTCAACAATGTCGGTGGATTTCAAATGACCGAGGGCTGGGGAAGTATTGTCGTTAATCTGCTTGTCGGCGCTTGGGGCCTTTACTCAGGTTTCAAGAAATCCGCGGGAGCAACCGGCAAGTAAGTCTTCCAGCGGGCGAGGCGATCTTGGCCATTCCCGAGGCGCATGTTTCAATCGGGATGCTGCGTCACCGGGCAAAGATCATATTCCGAAACCGCGGATGGCAGTTTCCTGCTGTGCGGAATAATTCACTGCACAGCAGGAGACTCCGATCACTTGGCTTCAATTAAAAAATTATTTTATGACTTTTAGTGATGAAATAAATCGCTTTTATACCAACGAACTTTAACCAGAGAGATTTATCATGCCAGGTTTTCTTGAAGAGTTGATGGGATCAGTCGGCCCCGAGGTTACGGATCAACTTTCGTCAACACTCGGCATCGATCCCGACACTGCGGCTCAAATCCTGCCCCAGGTTGCGCCGATGATTCTCGGCGGGTTGAAACGCCAAATGGAGCAACGTGGCGGCGCCCCCCGCGTCGATCACATTTTAAACAAGTACGGTAGTGCCAGCGTACTCGATGATATTGCCGGGCTTTTTAGCAAGCAAGCTCAAAATAAAAACCCGGATCCGCGCCTGGGTGGATTGCTCGGCGAGTCCGGCGTGCAGGCGGCCGATTTGCTCTCCCAGCAATTCAATCTTGATCGCAATACCGCGATGAAAATAATTCCGATGTTGGCACCCATCATTTTGGGTTTCTTGACGCGCACCCGTGACACTGGCGGTGCCGGTTTGCAAGGTATCGCCGCTCTGATTGATCAAAATGGTGATGGCAGCATCCTGGATGATGTGGCAGGCTTCTTCATGCGCGGTCTTGGCGGCGGGCAAGCAGCGCAGCCTGGTACCGGAGGTGGCGGGCTGTTGGGCAGCATCCTCGGTGCGGTGTTGGGCGGGAAAAAACGATAACAAGCGTCGACGTTTAAAATAAAAATCCCAACAGCATAAAAAACTGTTGGGATTTTTTTTATTTGCAAGTGTAATGGTCAGTATGACTGGTCATTCAGGCCTCGCTACCGCACCTCAGCTTTTGTATTCTTCCGGATTGACCGCCTTATACACCAAAGCCGCGAGCGCACCGCCGAGGAAATTTGCCACGAGAAAAATCCAAATGTTCGCGAAAGTGCTCAAGCCCATGGTGCTGATGCCGACAGCCACCGCCGGATTATATGCGCCGCCCGAGATCGCGCCGCCAGCATACGCCCCCACAACAAGGGTAAAACCAATCGCCAGGCCGTAATACGAATTGCCGGCGTTTTTCTTCGAGGTGGCGGTATTCAAAACCACGTAGCAGAGCGCAAAAGTAAACAACAATTCGATGAGCAATGCCCTGCCGACATTCAGGGGCATCGCTTCGACAACGGTACCAGATTTGAAAAAGCCGACTAATAAAGCCGCGACCAGGCCTCCCAAAACTTGTGCGATCATGTACGGCACAACATCCTTCGCAGCGCATTTACCCCGCAACCATACGGCAAGTGTGACGGCAGGATTGTAATGTCCGCCGGAAAGGTGACCACCGGCATAAACCATGATCATCAGGGTGGAACCAATGGCCAGTGGTGCCAGAGAGCCTGCTCCCGGCGCAATGACTGTAAGCCCGACCACCAACACAAGAAAAAAGGTACCGATGAACTCGACGAGATAGTTTTTCATCCCTTCCTCCCTTTGCATGTTGTTTTGCTGGTTTGGTTGTGAATACAACAAAAAATAGTCCGATTCTCGTAGCGATGTTAAATCTTGGGAATAGCCAGAGACATCGGACCATGTTCGAGAAATTGATCCACAACTAAGCTATGGTATCCGTATCGACCTGGCCGGAAATGCGGCGGGTGATATGGGACCAGGACATGCCGATTGTGAGCACGAGTGCAACGACGATCAAAATGAGATGCGAGAGGGCACGCGCGCCTTTCGGAGAGAGAATATTCCAATAGATCAACACCCAAATGATGGCGCCGAAAAGCGCGACGGACAATAAGACGCCTTTGATCCCGAGCGAACGTTTGGTTGCTTGCAAATAAATCACCCACCCGCTCAAAAGTGCGAGGCCCGCCAACACCTTGAGCGGATTGATCGCTCCGAACGAGGTGAATTTCACTTTGAACAACGGCAAAAGCGCCCAATGAAAAAATGAATAGCCTTCCGGATTGAAGGTGGCGTAGACGAGCAGTAATGCCATCAAGAAGCGAATTCCGATGCCGCTCCAGTTGAAATCATCTTTGGTCATGGAGATTAGAGATTTTTGCGAATTGGTGGACGGCTCAGGTGCTGGCTGCTTTCTTTTTCAGAAATATCCGATAGATCCACAAAATCAGAATCGCGCCCACCGTCGAGCCAATGAAGCGGGCCGATTCGCCCGGCTCATAGAAACCGGCAATTTGACCAAGATAGGTTGCGATGATCGATCCAGCGATACCCAACAGGATGGTGACAATAATTCCGCCCGGGTCTCTGCCGGGCATGATGAATTTTGCCAGGGCCCCGGCGACCAAGCCGATCAAAATGGTGTATAGCATAAATTACGCTCTCCTTCCCTTGAGTTTATTTTGCCAAAACCGCGGTACAATGGCCGCAACGCTTGGCATTAATCGGAATGACCATCAGGCATTCCGGACATTCCCTGGTGGTCGGCACAGGTGGTGGCGCCTCCTTCTTCTTGATAATGCGGTTTACGCCACGAATCAACATGAAAATGGCAAAAGCCACAATCAGAAAGTCGATGACCGTGTTGACGAAGACGCCGTATCTCAGCGTGACGGCCGGCGCTTCGGCGGTCGCCGATTTGAGCGTCAGCGCCAGACTGCTAAAATCAACGCCACCCAAAAGCAAACCGATTGGGGGCATGATCACGTCATTGACCAGCGAGCTGACAATCTTGCCGAATGCGGCGCCGATGATGATGCCGACAGCCATATCCAAAACGTTGCCGCGCATCGCGAATTCTTTGAACTCTTTCAACATCGACATGGTTGATACCCTCCTCCTTCTTCGTGATGAGTATTACCGGATTGGTTGCACGTATCAGGCTTTGTCTTCCTGGTCCGGCGGCATGAGCTTCGCGAAGGCGCTTCGAAATGCGCCCTTCAATTCAGTCCAACTTCTTTCCACGCCTACTTTGATATCTTCCCAGGCATCATCCCCCACCTCCTGAAGCTGTTGCAGCTTATTCTGCACCACCTCTTTTTTGGCACGCAATTCCTCAATTTGCCTGAGAATTTCCGTGTGGGCTTCAGCTGTGACTTTCTCTGCTTTGACCTTCAATTCCTCGATCTCGGTATCCCATTCCCGAAGCTGGGCGGCAAGCTTCTGCAAATAAGATTTCTTATCTTCCATAATTGTTCTCCATAAAAAACGTTGTGCCTTCGCCACGAATGGCGAAGGCACGGATCAGGATAAATCATAGGACAAACAAAGTTACTTCAGGCGCGCGAATTCAATGCGACGGTTCTTCTGGCGTCCTTCCGGAGTGCTGTTGGAGGCAATGGGCTTGTCCGGTCCATAGCCTTTGGTGGTGATGCGGCTGGCGGCAATTCCCTTTTTCACCAACCACGCTTTCACCGCGTCAGCACGCAACTGCGAAAGCTTCATGTTGGCAGCGCGGCTCCCTCTGTCATCCGTGTGACCTTGAATCTCAACTTCGATTTCCGGATTCTCGTTGAGGGTGTCAAACGCCTTATTCAAGATCTCTTCGGATTGTGGTGTTATTACCGCGCTGCCAGTTTTAAAGACCACGCCTTCGAGAACAATGGCTTTGCCGACTTCGACCTTCAGGATCTCTTTTGGTTTCGCAACATCATCATCGGCAACGAGAGGATTGGTGCCTCGGATAACTTCGGTGCGGTCGTTAACACTGCCACCGTCGGTGTCAGCTTTCAACGGATCGGTCTTGTATTGCATGACTTCCCTGCCATCGTCCAAGCCCTCGTCGTCCGTGTCTGCCTTCAGGGCGTCGGTATTGTATTTCTTGATCTCATCGCCATCGTTCAAGCCGTCGCCATCGGTATCCGCTTTCAACGCCTCGGTTTTGTACTTCGTGATTTCGTCGCTGTCACTGAGTCCATCGCCGTCGGTGTCGGCTTTCAGCGGATCGGTATTGTATTTGGTAATCTCTTCACCGTCCGTCAGGCCATCGCCATCGCTGTCTGCCTTGTTCGCATTGGTTTTATACTTCTTGATCTCATCGGCATCGTTAATGCCATCGCCGTCGGAATCGGCTTTCAAGGGATCTGTGCGATAGGTCAGGATTTCTTCGCCGTCAGACAGGCCATCACCGTCGGTGTCAGCCACTTTTGGGTTGGTGCCGTACTTTTTCTCATCCTTGTTCAAAATGCCGTCACCGTCTTTATCCTTGTTGACCTCGGTGAGCCAGGTCAAGCCGACGGTACCGGTCAGAAATGCGTCGTCGGCATCAGCGGCCACGGCATCCAGGCGATCTTTGAAGGTGTAATGATAAAGTCCACGGAAATCGAGGGCAACATTCTCAGCGATGCCCAAGCTCACACCGCCGCCAAAAGGAATGGAAAACGCCCTTCTGTCATAGCCCACATTATCTTTGCCGCGCGGATCAATACCGAGAAGCTCGGCACCACCGGCCAGATACGGTCTAAAGCCGGTGCTCGGTAGAAGACCCAAACGACCGAGCAAGCTCACGCTCGCCACATTCGAGCGGAAATCCTGAACGCCGGTTTTGGCGGCAATTTGCCCCATGTTAAAAGCGGCTTCGTATGATAGAAAATTGGTCAGGAAATGCTCGCCATAAATGCTACCGTAAGCTTTCAGCTTCGCTGAATCAAAATCATCACCTTGATAATTGGTGGCACCACCGCGAACGCCGATACCGACCGCACCGGCCAGGTCCTGACCGAACGCAACTGCACTGAGCAAAGATAGTGCAGCGAACAGCAACAACACTTTTTTGTACATCATTACCTCCTCCATGGTTGAATTGAATGAGTTAACTGTGTAGCATTTCACAAGACTTCGATTCGGTGACAGGAAGATTAAAATCAAAAATATTTCTGCGTGATCATTCCTGCTCAGTTGCTACACAAATTGGTTTTCAACCAACAAACAAATGCCGGCGGCCCGATGCGCATCACGGATGAAAAAACGAAAATGACCGCCGGCGTTAATCTACCTCTAAGCCGTGAGTGCGCAGTGCAAGAAATCAATCCTTCAATACATCAGTTTAGATGAGACATTGCTGCAGGAATCATGGATGGTTGATCATCGTACATCTAATGCTGTCTGTATTGCACGACTCACATTGCCATATCTTCAAGATTCGTGCCAGAATCCATGACTAAACTTATAAGTCGATAGCATAATCTATAATCTATTGTTTCATTGATTCATAACAAACAGACGAACTCCTTCGATGATTACAGCATCAACCCGAACGGGTTAAATGCCCCATCGTGCCACACCATTGGGGGATATAGCCCGTCTTCAGCCCAAGGGTTTCTGATTTTTTGTTTTTTTTGGTCTTTTGGAGCTTTGTTTTTTTTCAACCGGATCAGGCTGACAAAATACTGAAGCATCAGATTGAGAATTCGAGTGATCTTCAGGTCTCAGCAAGTTGACGGTTTGACACGACTTGCAGACAAAAAAATGACCGATAAATTCCTCGGCAGCATAGGAATAACTTTTCCGGCAAGCACGACACATTAAAACCAGCATGGACTTATCCTTGGTTGCGACAATAGCAGTACTCCTGACGTTTGCCGGAAAAGAGAACGCAAGGATTGTGCCGTATTCTAATGCTTTTTACTAAGAGGTTGACCGTAGGCGACGGGCGTCAGGTTTCAAGCTTTGGGTTCGACTGGAAAGCTGGCGTGGACCACAGGTTCGCCCGCCTGCAAAGATGAATTTGTTCTCACAAGATTTTCGTTGTCTACCGACGCCAGGGGAATGAATTCCACGCCAAGACGAAAAATCATCGAAATCGAGAAGTGGAAAAAATCTGACATCTGCCAATCAGGCGAGGCCCGCCCGCAAAATACATCCTGAAGTGCGATAAACTTATTGCTGCGCAGAAAAGCTCAATTTTTCGGTAATGCTTGCTGGCGAACCTCGCCAACCTCAAACGACTATACTCCTTTGAACAGATTGCTCAAGGCCAAAACAACAAAGCCCACCAACACAAACCAAAACGCGTACGTTGTGACAAAGCCAATCGCCAAAAACTTCCCCAAGATTCCGAGGACGCCAATAATGACGGCGATCAGCCATACGGGAAATGTGGGTGCACTAAGTTTCATAATTTTCTCCTCCTCTCATGGTACGCAGTGTCAAAAGTTCTTGTATTTTTTCGGGAAAAGTAACGAAGAATTGGCTTGTATTGGCCGTTAGGTGAACACTCGTAAATCAGTGGAACCCAGAGCAGATTTGATCGCCGTCCTCTGCCCGAGAAAACACAGATCGTCGCATCAATTAATACGCACTAATGCGCTGGTGCCATAGGGTCCCATTTCATTACTTCGTCCCTGTTTCATAGAATTTTTGACACCACTTCGTGGTAAATTGATTTATCGCATCTTCAAGATGTCAAGAGCCAACAGATCAAGGTATGGGTCCTAAGGCCTGTGTCAAATCCTTATTTGAGTCTCGTCAATATAATAAATTAATAGTTTCATTAAAGTCAAGAAAAATTTTCAATTCTAACTAAATTTTTGCTTATTTTATTCAATCCCAAATTTCTCGAGACGATAGCGAAACGTGTCGCGACTCAAACCCAGGAGCGTAGCCGCGCGAGTCTTGTTACCGCTGGCGCGTTGCAAAGCCTGAATCAGGAGAGATTTTTCCAGCTCTTCGAGCTGAATTCCACCCTCCGGGAGAACAAACAAATCCCGTGGCGGCGTTTCATTGGCGGTGATCCGGAGCGACAAATCGGCGGGTTTGATTTCGGCGGTGTCGCAAAAGATCATGGCGCGCTCGATCACATTACGAAGCTCCCGAACATTGCCCGGCCAATCATACGATTTCAGAAGTCGATGCGCCTCGGAGTGCAAGCCGGTGACTTTTTTCTTGAAATCCAGGTTGTAAATTTTGACGAAATGTTCGGCCAGAATGATGACATCGTCTTCGAGCTGGCGCAAAGGCGGCAGCGTGAGACTCACGACATTGATTCGATAATAAAGATCTTCGCGAAACTTTTTTTCGTCAACGGCAGCCTTGAGATCGCGGTTGGTGGCAGCAATGCAACGAACTTGCACGCTGCGTTCCTGGTTGCTGCCCAGACGACGAAACTTGCGGGTTTCCAGAAAGTGCAGCAGCTTGGCCTGCAAATTCAAAGGCATGTCGACGATTTCGTCGAGAAACAACGTACCGCCGTCCGCTTCTTCGATCAATCCTTTTTTGGATTTTATGGCGGTGGTGAAAGCGCCTTTTTCGTAGCCGAACAATTCCGCTTCCAGAAGGCTCTCAGGAATGGCAGCGCAGTTCACTTCCACAAATGGTGCCCCGGACTGAAAGGATAGATAATGAAGCACGCGCGCGACGTGACTTTTGCCGGTTCCACTTTCTCCTTGCAACAACACAGTGGAGCTCGGTACTTGCGCCACCTTGTGCACCAATTCCTTCAATCGCACAATCGGTGGCGAGTTGCCGAGAATACTATTGGCCAAAAACTGCTGATGCGTGCCGAGCACTGACTTCAACAGCAAAATTTCGTGCTTCTGTTGCAAAATCTGCTGTTGCATCTGATACTGGTCGGTCTTGTCCGAAACCATAAACAGCAGGCGCGGCTCCTGCCCGGGCCGAACAGGAAGGCTGCCCAGTTTCAAATCCAAAAAACAAATTTCGCCCGTTTGCAATTCGCGATTGACGCAGGGCAGCTCAAAAGTCTTTTCTGGTGTCTCGAACAGAGCCGCGAGCATGTCGGCAATGCCGAGCATTTCCGGATAAAGCTCGTCGAGTCTCCGGCCGGCACTGACCTGCTCCTCAGGATGGGCAAAGCGGGCAAAATTATCGCTGAATTCCTCGACACAGAATTCCCGATTGACGACGGCAAACCCCACCTGTTGATCGTTCAAGATTTTTTGAATGAGCCTATCCATCTTGACCAATGATCGCCTCTGCAAGAAGTTGAAAGACTTTCTCGACATTCTCACCGGTTTTGGCGCTGGTCAGGAGATGCGGCCCGGCCAAAGCGCCCATCTGCTCCTGAAATTGTGCAAGGTTGAAATTTTCCACTTTGACCAGGTCGGACTTGTTGCCGGCAAAAACCAGCTTGGCTCCGGGCGCAACTTGCAGGAATCGTTCACAATAGAGCGCCAAACGTTGAGCAGATTCCGGACGGGTCAAGTCATGAACGACAAGTGCGCCGTGCGCACCCCGAAAATAATTCAGCGCGGTTTGTTGCAGGTAATCCTGGCTGGCAATATCCCAAAGCAACAAATCAACGTGCGTATGCGTTTTGTGGCCGGAAATGGCGATTTGCTTGCGGCTCACTTTCACACCGATGGTGGAAAGATACTTTTCGTCGAACACATTTTCGACAAAACGCCGCACCAGGCTGGTTTTGCCGACCGCGAACATCCCCAACAAACAAATTTTTTTACTCAAAGAGGATGGCACCATGATAATCAATACAAACTGGAACGTCTTTCCACAATGCCTGCCGGCGTGATGATCAAGGTGACGGCTTGGTGCAAATCGCCGAGCGGACCCAAATTTTTCCCGTTCAAAAACAACTCGGTCTGTCCGGCATTGCCGACGCGAATGCGAATTCTTCGGTCCGCGCGCCAGGCATGGACTTCTCCGGGTTGAAACATGAAATCCGTTGAATCTTTTTCATCGGTGACGGCGCGGATCCAAACCTGACCGCTCAACCGGGCCTCCAAACGAAGCTGCGAGGCTCCGGGAGTGAGCGTGGCGAATGGCGCCCCGGCAGGAGGAATTTCCTGGCCACCCCAAAGCTTGAACAAAAACCAGATGCCGGCAGCCAGCGCGAATCCCAAAATCACGCCGAAGGCAATTTTCGCAAAAGTGGACTTTAACCGGGAGGAGCGTTTCGGTCTTTGGGTTTTGGTCGCGACTGCTGCAGGCTCTGAAAATGAGACAATAAATTTTCGCATCGGTTCACGCACGCCCTCGAGCGCTGTGGCATCGCCGTCAAATTCGCGTAATTGTCGATGCCAGGTATTATGAATACGTCGCAACACCGCTCGGAGGCGATCTGGAAAATGCAGCGGCGCCGCGCCCTGGGTCACTGCTGCCAAAAATACCGGCGGGCTCGAAGCGACAAAAATCATTTTGTCGCCATACTTGACTTCGTGCAAATCACCTTCGGCCTTCGAGCCAAATGCATCTTTGACAAAATCCTGAATTGCCGTCAGCATGCCGCTGATCATTTGCGGCTTGCCATTCGCCCCCACGGGGTGTTCCGCCGATGCATGGGCCACCAATAATCCGGTTCGTTGATCGATGAGAAACAGTTGTTCGATGATGAAGGGAAAGACTTGCGGGATGACGACCAGCGGCTCCGGCAGTCCCATTATTCTCGCTTTGAGACGAAGCCAGGTTATCTTCAAATTAAAGGATTTGTCCAATCGCTCATTGATCTGCTTGATGAGCTTGCGCATGGCCTCGGCGACTGCGCGCCGCACGGCCTGGCCGATGACCGGATAGAGCGCCTCCACGACTTCGTCCCTGGATTCAGCAACCTGCTTTTTGATCGCCGGACCCATCAGCGGCGCGACAATCTCGGCCATCTCCTCGCCGGAACTGGCAATTTTACGCTCGAGCAGATCGGCAATGACCGGATTCAGCGATGCGATCAGCGCCTCTTTGTCTTCGATATTCGTGCGGACTTTTTCCAGCTCCTCTTCCAGCGCCTTCATCCGCGCGCGATCATTCTCCAACAAAATTTCTTGCAGTCGCTCGACACTCATCGCAATTCATGCGCTGTTATGCTCCGGGATTCACGACTGGCGTCCCGATGAGATACCTCCTGCCGATTCCTGGTTTCCTTTTTCCACCAGTTTGGTACTTTTTTCTGCGCTGAAGATACTCCGCAACCGTTGCTCTTTTGATTTTGAATACCTTCGGCGTGGTGCGTCTTTGCCGCCTGGCCTTAAACTGCCGGATGCCATCATCACGTCGTTGCGCCAGCCGATTGACTCTTGCTGTCGCGACAGCCCGATGCCGGGCAGCCCGGCGAACGGTTTTCTTTGCCAGTTCGGCTAACTCGGTTTGTATTTCCTCCAAGCTCTTCTCATAACCGATGCGGGCAACCGCTTCCTGTTCAATAAGCTGGGTAATTTGACGAGAAAGCTTTTCGATTCTCTCTTCCAAATTTTGTAAGGGTGGTCCGACAATAATGTCACGGATCTCGTTGAGTTTTCCCGCTGAAGCACCATCCCCGGATGCAGCACTTTTCTCTGCCATGATCGCCTCGATGCACCAACACAATATTTTTGTGAAAAATATACATTTGAAATTTACAAAAAGCAAGTAATTTATACGCCGGGGAGTAATGTGCGGGAATGAGACGATATCATCGTCCCATTCCCGCGGAGGAGGAGGAAAAAGGTTTGCAGTTTAATCGCGGTGGGCTTTGCTGCTCCTACTCTTGCCCGCTTGGCCGAATTTGCCAACGGCATGTCCGAGCAGAAGTTACTTCAGCAGAGTTATGACTTTCGTTTGGCGACTAAGTGAGGCTGACATCGTGATGTCGCCTTTGGTGACTTCTTCCCGCACTTCAAGTGTGCACAGGTAAGTGCCACTCGGCAAAGGCTCTCCTTTATCATCACGCCCATCCCACGCCAGGCTGTGATTCCCGGCCGGTAACAACCCGCTGTACAATTTCCGAACCATCTGGCCGAGCGCGTTGTGAACCGTCAGCACGACATAGTGCTGCTCCTGGAGATAATAATCAATCTTGGTGTACCCCATTCCGGAAAGAGCACCGCTGAGTGAAAAAGGATTGGGATAATTTTGATAAAGCATGAACCGTTGCGGTGTTTGCGAATCCGTAAATTTGGGTGCTTGTACATTTTCAATCAGGACCACATACATGCTCAGGCTGGTGTTGGCTGATCCCGCAGGAGCCTGCACGCCAGAAGCCATGTTGCCGCCGAAGATGACACGGCCGGGGGCACTCCACATTTTCCAAAGATTCAATTTCCCAGAGCTTTCCGAAACAGCAATGGATTCGTTGGTCCGGGTAAAATGATTCTTCAGCCAATTCGGCGGTTGGATGGCACGGCTGTCGTAAGCGACATAAATATTCGCCTCGTAAGTCAATGTGAACGCCAGGAACTGCTCGGAGATGTCGCTGCGATCATTGCTGGCGGTTTTAATCCATAACAAACCGCGTTTGCTGTTTGGAATTTGCGTCACCACATAGGGGCGGTCGATGTAATACGTTTCGCCCACCCGTACACTGTCCAAAATATAGCGCAATGGCTGCAGGTCTTCCACACCGAAATAATTATTATGCGGATTGTTGGCCAGATAATAAGTGAACATCGTGTTGGCAGCGATCGCGTTTGCAGCCGGCGAGCGATCTTTGATATTGACAATGCTGATGTTGTAGTCTTTGTTGTATTGATGGGGCGAGGTCGTGAGAGTTACTTCCAAACCGTTGCTGGCAAGCCGCGCTTCATCAACTTTAATATTGTCAGAGATGCGATAGTTGCTGACATTCTCCGCAGACACCGAGGTGACACGCTCATTGAAAACGATCAGCAGATGTGTCAAATCGGTGAGCTTCACGGCATTGACTTCCGGAGGCTGGCGATCTTCCGTCTGATAAATGTACGTGAAAGTCGCCGCTTGCGTCATGAGGTTGGAAGGTGCGGCGCGGTCAGCAATATTATTGACGGTGAGAAAGTACGCCTCACCATCAGTGTGCGCGCTGGTCGCCAGGTTAACCGAGCGCAGATCCGCCTGGAGCGTCGCGCTCGAAATCGTAATGCCCTTGTTGATGGAATAATTGGCCTTGTTTTGCGCACTGGCCGCCGTCACCGGCTCGCTGAACAGCACTTCGACGGTCGTGGCATTGACACTCCGCACGTTTGAAACCGCCGGCGGCGTATTATCCACAGCATGAAAACTATAATTAAATGCAGCCGGCTGTGACATGATATTCGGAGTGGAGGCGCGATCGGCGATGCTGCGGATGGTCAAAGTATAATTGACATCAACAGCATGCAGGCTCGTCGTCAGGACGACCGTCCGGGTGTCTTGTTGCAGCTTGGCGCTCTGTATTGTGATGCCGGGAGTGATTGTGTAATTTGCACTGTTTTGCGCGGTCGTCGAACTCACCGCTTCATCAAAAACCACTTCCAATGTTTGTTGAGTGACAGCGCGAAAACTGACAATGGTGGGCGGTGTGCGATCAACCGACGAAAACACGTAGTTGAAACTTGCGGCTTGTGTCATGACATTGGGCACCGGCGCACGGTCAGCGATACCACGAATGGTGAGGGTGTAGTTGACACCGATCGCATGCGCACTCGTCGTCAGTGTCACCGTTTTGGCATCGCTCTCGAGCTTGGCTCCCGTAACGGTAACGTTGTTATTGATCGAATAATTGGAGCTGTTCTGTGCCGTGGCAAGACTCACTGCTTCACTGAACACCACTGACAAAGTTTGCGGATTGACCGCCCGGAAACTGGCAACGGCCGGTGGCGTCCGGTCCACCGATGCCAGCAGATAGTTGAAGCTGACAGCCTGGGTCATCACATTCGGCACGGTCGCACGATCAGCGATTTTTTGAATTGTGAGACGATATGTTTTATCGAATTCGTGCGAACTGGTCACGAGCTTGACCGTGCGATTATCCGGTTGCAACGTGGCGCTGGTAATTGTGATGCCGTTGTCAATGACATAATTGCTTTTATCCTGCGCGCTGCTGATGGAAACAGTCTCACTGAACACGATCTCGACCGTGTTGCGATCACTAATCTGCACACTGATGACCGAGGGCGGGGTACGATCGACAACTTGAACCTGCGCAGATACTTCTTGCGAATAACCGCTTTCATTGCCGGCATTATCATACGCTGTGACGGCAAAGTAATAAACCACTCCTTCGGTTAGCTGATCAACTGTGTACTCCGTAACTTTTCCCACATTGATGGTAGTCGTGTAATTTCTCGAAGACCGGCCATAGTAAATTTTGTATCCGGCCAGATCCGGCTCGGTATTCGCATTCCAGCTTGCTTTTAAAGACCCTGCTGACACAGGTGCGGGGTTCAAGCTTAGCGTGCTCAAGACAAGACAAAGAATAACTACCAATCGCAGGGCACTGCCCACCAAGATTCTCACGACCAATTCCCTATGATGTCGTGCAAGATGTCGCATGGTCTGAAATCCTCCGATGATTTTTTAACCTCTTAAATCCCAACGCAAAGGCCATGCCATTTCATGCTGACTTGCAGAGAAACAATCTTTGATTTGAATTTGTTGAAAATAGGTGGGGAAAATGCGGAAAAATAAAAAGACCTGGCTGAAAGGGGTAAAGGAGAAAACACAAAAATTACCGTAGAGGATTTCGAAAGCGTAATGTCAACTGGGAATAAGGAGCACCGGGCAGATGATTTCGCCGGTAAAAATCGAATTCAGGATGACCCGCTATTACATATGATTTTTTGTTCGGGAATCAAAACGACAGCTTCAAGGAATTCAATCGATGCGCCCGCTTCCGGTGCTGTCATGATGGTTTTACCGTATTCATCGAGCGTCACAATCAACTCATTGCCAACAACTATTTCCGGATGTCGGATAATTTTCTCCATTGCAAAGTTCAGTAAAATTCTTTTAATAAAAATTCAACAAGGTCACAACCAAAAGCAAGTATTTTGTGTAATGCCTCACTTACTGGTGGAAAAATAATTCCGATGGATGTCATTCTGTGAAACTGCGTCCGGGGAATCTGAGGCATTGGCTATTTTGTGAAGGCGAATCAACAAAAGGCAGGGACAAAACCCATCTTGCCAAAGGTTCAGCGATAAACAACCATTTTGCGCACGGAGGTTTCTCGCCCAGTCTGAAGGCGATACACATACACTCCGGCTCGGACTGGCCGGCCTTGATGATCGCGGCCATTCCAAGAGACCTGTTGCCGGTCGGCGCTGAGTTCTTTGTCGACCAGCGTGATCAGGCGCCGGCCAAGAAGATCAAAAATTTCCAACTTCACCGGGCTGGTTTCATAAAGGTCGAACGCAATGATGGTGATCCGATTGATGGGAACACGAAAGGGATTCGGATTATTCTGAAATAATCGGTGCTGCTGCGGTAATCGGCTGTTTGGATTGTGCGACGGCCTGCCCTGTGCCTGGCCGACAATTTCTTTGGAGTAGACACTCTCATTTCCTGCAGTATCCACGGCGGTCACGGCAAAGAAATAGGTTCGCCCGCTGTCTAAACCAGTGATCGTGTACTGTGTTTGGTTCCCAATCGGCAAGCGATGGTAATATATCCCACTGCGCGCGCCATAATAAATGATGTATCCGGCCAGATCCGGTTCGGTGTTGGGTTGCCAAACTAATCTCAGCTCACCGGCGTTTGTTGGCACAATCAAAAGCAAGAGGCCGAGGCTGAGAATGGAAACAGTGATGCTATTGTTCATGGTTGCTTCTTGCCCGGAAGAATAATGAAAAACAAAGGGCGATGCGCGCACGCTCAGCAACCGCTTCCGGCCATTCCGGCCGCAATCGAAAGAGCGAGTGCACATCACCCTTGCTTTACGAACGATTTGGCATCACCGCATTACGTATTCTTCTTCCACGTCGGGTGCGTGATGTTGTGGTAATTGATTTTGTAGTTCAAGGCACGTGGCGAAACGCCGAGCAATTGCGCCGCATCTTTTTGTACCCAGTTGCGCAGTTCCAGGGCTTTCAAGATCGCCTCTTTTTCAATGACCTCCAGGTTGAGCGTATCGAGCGTGAGCAGCTCGCCGTCGGTGGCGCGGCGACGATCCTTGCCTCCTGCTGCGAAGTAATCCTTGCCGGACATCGACAGATCTTTCGGTGTAATCTCCTGGCCCTCTTCAACCACGAGCACGGCGCGTTCCACCAAATTTTTGAGTTCACGGATATTCCCCGGCCACTGATGGTTGCGCAACAATTCCATGGTTTCCGCCGAAAAGCCTTTGGTCTTTTTGCGGATTTCACGTGCAAACTTGCGCCGGAAGAACTCGGCAATCAGCGGAATATCTTCCGCACGTTTGCGCAACGGCGGGATATGCAGAGTCACTACATTGAGACGATAGTAAAGGTCAGCACGGAAATTTCCCAGTTCGATCTCGTGCCACAGGTCTTTGTTGGTGGCCGCAATCACCCGCACATCAACCTGTATCGTGCGGTTGCCGCCCAGGCGCGTGAAGGTTTGATCCTGCAACACCCGCAGGATCTTGGCCTGCGTGCTGAGCTGCATGTCGCCGATTTCATCCAGAAACAGCGTCCCGCTGTCGGCCTGCTCGAATTTACCGACGCGTGTTTGATAGGCACCGGTAAAAGCGCCTTTCTCATGACCAAACAGCTCGCTCTCCAGCAAATTTTCCGGTAGCGCCGCGCAATTGACTTTGACAAAAGGTTTATCGCCGCGGTGGCTGATAAATTGAATCAGCCCGGCGATCAGCTCCTTGCCGGTTCCGGTTTCGCCTTGTATCAAAATGGTCGCATTACTCTTGGCCACCTTTTTGATCAAAGCAAAAATCTCTTTGATTTCAGGGCTCCGGCTGACCAGCGGGTAATGATAGTCGAAGCCATAATTCTTTCCCCAGGAACTTTCGATGTCGGTCGGGATGACATCCAGATCGAATTCTTTCTCTTCTACTGTTGTTGCCACGATGTTCTCACCCTTTCCTGCTTTGAGTCGTGTCGCGATCTCGAGGTCGTACAGATCACCCGTAAAGGCTTCAAGGCCCGAAAGAGCTTTTGAAGCTTCCGGGGTTTTGGCGCTCGACTGCAAAGCAGGTACGATTAGTTTTCCGATGATCTTCATCCCTGAACTGATCTACCGGTTGTCCTTAGTAACCCAGGTAATCTCAAAAAGCTCCTTACATTTTCGCAATCCACATGCCAAGGATACCGTTTAGCATTTACATTTTGGGAAAAGTTGCTTTTCCCGGTGCCGGGAAAATGCCCGCACAGCCAATTTTAGAAGAATTTCAATGGGTTACAGTTTCGAAATCGCTCTGAAACTTTGTTTTGAAGCAAATCTTGATCGTCAATAATGTCGCTAAATAGTTACATTTTTGTGAATTCCAGACGATTTCGAGCTGTTTTAAAGAGGGTCGAATGTGTTACACTGAGACAAGCCAATTACAAAAGTGTATTCGCAAAAACCGTATATATTCTACCGGCATCACCACGGATTTGCGGAAATCTTTTTGGCATCTGAACAAAATCACCCCGTCTGCCTGGCAGTCACTTTTCTGTAAATGAAATATATCGTCATGAATTTTGCTCTTTCAAAATCGGAATGTTTTCCCAAGCGATATTCTTTTGAGCCAAATGCCGGCGCAGACGCTGCAAGCGCGGCAATGGCAGCCCGGACTGCCTTAGAATTTCCAGCCCCCAATCAGATGATTTGATTCCCCAAAGCGAGGCGGATGGCCCATCATAGAGAAGCCGACCCTGTTCCAAGACAAGCAGACGAGAACAAAGAACAGCGATGAGATCGACATCGTGGCTAATGACGACAATGTTTTTCCCGGAAGCATGCCAGTGACAAAGAAAGCCATGGACTTCTGCAATGCCGCGAGCATCCAGACTCGCCGTGGGTTCATCCAGAACGAGCATTTCCGGTCGCATGGCCAGCGCTCCGGCCAGCGCCACGCGCCGTTTTTCACCCTGACTCAAGGTGAACGGATTGCGAGCACGATATGTCTGACCCAACCCCACCAAGCTCAGCGACTCGGTAATGCGTTGCGCAATTTCCTCCTGAGAAAGATTTTGTTGGCGTGGCCCATAGGCAATCTCCTCTTCCACAGAGGCCGCAAAAAAATGCATCTCCGGAAATTGAAAAACGACGCCGACGCGGCGTCGGAGTGCAGCAAGATCGTATTTTTGAGAATGAATATCCTGCCCATCGATTAGCACACGACCCTGATCCGGGACCAACAGCCCATTAAACAATTGCATCAGCGTGGTTTTGCCGGAGCCGGAGCGACCGACAATACCGACTGCTTCGCCCGGTTGAACCTCAAAACTGATGGCTTGTAACTGAGGTCGTGACTGACGAGGATAGCCGCCCTGACCGGTTGGAGCAGGCAAGCCAAAATGCTCATAGGTAAACCAAACGTTCTCGAAACGGGCGTTCATCTCCTATGCATGCACTCCTGTAAACTCCTTCATGGCAGGTAAACGTAACAATGCTTCATCCAAATTGGGCATGGAAAGTCCGAGCTGCCGCAGACGTCCGATCTCCATTAAGGTAAAATGATCAGTCATGCCTGCAATAAAATCAGCGATCATACGTGGCCGCTCCGAAAGATCTGCACGGCGCAAATCCAAAGCTGGCAGGAGCTCGGGTTTTTCATAATAACAACGGAATAGCGTGCGCAAAATTTCGCGCACCTGTGCATCCGCCTTTTGAACAGCCGGCACAAAAATAATGCGCTGATAGATAAAAGAGTTCAAAGCTTTCTGCAACGGATCGAGTTCAGGGCTGAAATGGACCAACTCCTGATCGAAATAATGCAGCCGGTTAAATTGACGAAAAAATTCCCCTATTTGCTGCAGGGTTTGTTGAATGATATCGCTGACCAGGAAATTAATCAAACCGTTGATGAGCCAGTTGCGATAGAGTGAACCGTCTCCACGCTGGTTGACCTGCGCTCCCGCACGAGCCCCATGGTCATGTTGTGCCTCCACTTGTTGGACAATTTCAAGCTGGCGGACTTCCTCCACTTCCACAAGTCCGGCGCGCAAGCCGTCCTCAAGATCATGCGTACGCTGGGCCACTTCATCGGCAATTGCCGCGACTTGGCCTTCGAGGGTCGTGGCGAGATCCAGCTCGAAAGCCAGCCCGTGAACATCAAAAGCTGGGTACTGAAACAAGTCACGTTTCAGACGGGTGTGTTTCAAAATGCCTTCCCGTACCGGAGCAGTCAAATTCAACCCCGGGAACTCATATTTCTGCTCGAGAAGGTCAACAACACGCAGCGATTGATAATTATGTTTGAAACCGCCGAATGAGCCGCCATCGAACAAGCCTTCGAGTGTGTCCCGGCCCTGCATAATATCGTTGAGCACCGCTTCGCCCAAATGCCCGAAAGGCGTGTGACCGAGATCGTGGCCAAGCGCAATGGCTTCCACCAAATCCTCATTCAACCCGAGTGCGCGTGCCATGGTGCGCGCGATTTGTGCTACTTCCAAAGTGTGCGTCAGCCGTGTGCGAAAATGATCGCCTTCGGTAATCAGAAAAACCTGGCGCTTGTGCTTGAGGCGGCGAAAAGCGCGCGAGTGAATGATTCGGTCGCGGTCACGTTGGAATGCCGTGCGATAGGGATGCTCTTCTTCCGCAAATCGACGTGTGGCATGCGCACCGACACTGCTGCAGGCATACGGCGCCAGCCACTGAGATTCAAATTTTTGCCAGTCGGTAGCGGCACGCACGGAGAATGGTGTGACCATGTCGAAGATATGCACCAACAGGTCGAGGCGGCAATGGTCGTCTTCTTTCAAAAGTTTTTCCGTCTCAACGCGCGATGCGAGTGGCGATAGAATATCCCGAAAATCTTTCTCTTGACGCAACCGTGACAAATGACAAAAACCGCCAACCAAACCCCACTCACAAAATTCCTCGCATCTTGAGTCGTAAGTCAGGCTTGTTCCCAGTTTCCCCATCATCCGGTGGCATCAGAGGAAACCGAGGTCTCGGAAAAAACTTCCGCATCGAAGACATAAATCACGGTTTCCGGATCTTTCCAGGCCTCGGAAGGCAAACCCGCCTTTTGGCAAGCATGCGCCAAAAAAGTCTCGACGTTCCAGTTGTTATGCAGCGCTACTTGGGGCAACAGCAAACCCTGGTGATAACCCGAGCGCACCATCAGGCCATGTTTGCCAAGGATGATTTCATCCGGTGATTCGATCTGGCGCAACGGGGACAGGACGGAGATTTCAATCTCCACGACTGGCAGTTCCTCAGCCTCGAGCGGCTCGAATCGCGGATCGCGCGAGGCCGCAGAGATGGCAATTTCCTGCAGGGCCTCCGGAAGCGGGCGCAATCCCTCGACATAACCGATGCAACCGCGCAGCCTTTCCTTGACGTGCAAGCTGACAAAAACACCGGCACGAATATCATTGAGACCCGGCAATTCGGCAGGTGGCAGAGGCAACTCAGCCAAGTATGCCGTCAGGGTGTCGCGCGCGAGTTTCAGGAGATCGCGTTTTTGCGCTGCAGTAAACTCAAAAGCCCGTTCGGAAGATGCGTTTGTTGCTTCGGAAGACATTGCTCTCGTTAGGCTTCAAATACGGCAGATACATAACCAACAACCCCACTACGATCGCCACTCACATCACCTGAATTTTGATAACGCAAAACCTCGACCGTATCGGCACCGAGGTTTTTGGCGGCGATCATGGCCGCCACAATCGGCCCACCGCCACAGGCTTCACAGATTCCATTCTCGAGCGCCTGATGCAATGCTTCAGGAGTGAAAGCCTGAAGCTGCTTAATGAAACGCTCGTCGATCTTGACCGCCTGATTGTAGGGATAGTAATGTGAAAGATCCGAGCTTGCCACGATAAACACTGGCGACGCGGAGGCCAGCCTTGCAAGATTTTCGCCTAATCGCTTGCACAATTCCCAATCCTGGTAACCCATGACAACCGGTACGAGACGAAATTCCGGCCAGATCACCTGCAGAAACGGTAATTCCACTTCGAGCGCATGCTCGCCACGATGACCTTCCCAAGCCGCAACAAAATGCTGATCGGAAGCAACCAGGGCTTCGGCAAAATCCCTGGCCACCGGAACATCCCCGAGCGGAGTGCGATAGGCGCGTCCAGTAAACACCGAAACGAAAGGAAAAGCTTCACGATGACTGGGCGCAATGACGACAACTGTGGGGCTGCGGAATTTCTCTTCTGCGGAGGGAGGGTAACAAGATTGCAGCATTTTAAATGTATGGGCGGCTACAGGGCCGGAATAGATATAGCCGGCATGCGGCGCAACAGTCGCAACAACTGATTTGGCCGTGGTTTTGATTTCTGCCTGCTGCAGAAGCATTTCCACCGTACGCCGCAATTCGGCAGCATCTTCGGGATAGAACATTCCCGCTACTGCCGGAGCACGAATATCTTCAGCATGAATCGCACGCATACGTTCTTTCCCTCTTGCCTGTCCGGTTTTGCTGTACGATAATGAAAATTTACTTCAATGTCAATCACATTTTTACGTGGGCAGCAGCTTGCTCCTCCAGTCGTTTTTCGGCAAGTCATGAGCCCGGCCGATCGCTGCCAACGGTTATCCACCATCAATCAATGAAATCTTGTGCCTGGCAATGCGCTTATCAGGAAATTACTGCAGTTGCGTTCCGGGCACGACAAATTCCCGCTCCGGGGATTTGACAGTCAGCACGGCACATTTTGCTTTTCGGATTACTTTTTCTGCGGTGCTGCCCAGCAACAAATGCTCGAGGCCGCTCAATCCGTGCGTGGCCAGCACGATCACATCGGTTTCCTGCTCCTCCGCAAAGGCGACGATCTCGGTGTGTGAGCGGCCTTCGCGCAGATGCAGCAGGAAATCCAGATTGGCCGGCATGTCGCCCTCGACAAATTCCTTCAGCGCGGCGCGGGACTTTTCGCGAATGTCGGGGACAAGATTGAAAAGGGAGATTTCGCCGGAGACATAATAAGCCGGTTGCACCTGTTCCTCAATGACGTGCAAAATATCCAACTGGCTATTGAATTGTTTGGCCAGCTCAACGCCATATCGCAGGGCGTGTTTCGAATATTGAGAAAAATCCAGTGGCACCAGAATCCGTTGATAACCGGACCGGCGCATGATGTCAGCATGCATTTTGCGAACCGTCAACACCGGGCATTTCGCGCTGCGCACCACCCGTTCCGCAACGCTGCCCAGCAGGAGGTGGCCAAGTCCGGTGCGGCCATGTGTACCCATCACGATCAAATCATCATTTTTTTCTTCTGCAAATCGGACGATCTCTTCGGCAGGAGAATATCCCCTCACCACTTCCTGGCGGACCGTGAGCGACGGATGTTGGGCACTTAGACCTCGCATTTGAGAGGAGACGGTCTGCTCCACCTCCTGATAAAATTTCGCGAGGTCGGAAAAGTGACGGGAAGAATGATTCACTGATTCATCAAACAGGGTGACCACATGCAACAGTGTCACTTCACTTTTCATCGCGTTGCCAAGGATAATGGCATGAGCAAGCGCTTGGTCTGCGCAAGTCGAAAAATCTGTCGGCACAAGAATTTTATTTAATCGGATCATCCCAGTCGCTCCTTTAGAAAATTAACCTCTCCATCAGAGTCACGAAATTCCCACGCTAAAATTGGAGCAAATTGCATTCCCTTCTTTTGCCTCCAGATAAGCACTAAGCTCTTGCTTTTCCAAGACCAGAAAGGCGTGTATTTGATTCAAAGAGCGGTAATTTCCCAGATTTGCAAAATCAGCAAAAAAGCTTCTCAAGAATGCGAAATCGTCACAAGAAAATCACGTATGGCTGCGGTCACATCGGAAGGGTTTTCAAGGCTGGCCAGATGTCCAGCATGAGGTATCAGTTGCAACTGTGCGCCAGGAATGGTCTTGGCCATGGTCTCAGCTTCCTGGGTCGGGATCAAGAGATCTTCTGAGCCAGAGATGACTAAAGTCGGCGCCGCGAGGTGGGGCAGCAACTCCAACGAACTGGGACGGACAGCCATGCCACGCAGTGAACCTGCCAACCCAGACACGGAAGTGCCGAGCATCATATTTCGGACATGATCAACCAGATCTGGACGAGAGGCAACCGTCGCAGCCGCCAACATTTTCGGCAACATCTGTTCGACGACGGCAGGTGCGCCTTCTCGCTCAACACGTTGCGCGAGACGTTCACGGCCGGCTTTGCCTTCTTCGGAATCCGCACTGGCACGCGTGCACACCAGAATCAGGGCACGTACCTGTTGCGGAAATTTACGATAGAACGCAAAAGCGATGTAGCCACCCATCGAGTGACCAGCCAAAACTACCGGCCCGCAGTTACACACGTCGATGAGCGCACGCAAGTCTTCGGCGAAAGCATCCATCGTGTAAACACCGGAAGACGCGGCGCTTTCGCCATGGCCCCGCAAATCCGGTGCGATAATCCGAAAATGCTTTGCCAGCGCTTCAATTTGAGGTTGCCAGATGGCATGGCTGAAAGGAAAACCATGAATGAATAAGACCGGCAGGCCCTTCCCGGCGTCGACAAAAAAGTAACGCACACCGTTGATGTCTGTCGTCATGGTTGTCTCCTTCAAAAAACTAAAAAGGCAGTTGCAGTTGTGCAGCAATTCTGCTCTGCTCCGGATGTCGTTGTGCAAGCTGATGAATCTGATTTTCCAGCCAAACAATGTAAAGCCGGTGTGTCGAACGTTTTTCGATGGCCGCAATGCAGAGAGCGCGCACCGCTGGGGCGTAGCACGGCCAATTCTCCCTGATCACCGGTGGCAATTCGAGATAAGTTGGTGCCGCATCACAGAACAGCTCGCTGCGCGCCATCGTCCAGATATCACACTGCTTCTCGCCCTCGGGGATGTGCACGATATTGGAAGCTTCCTCTGAGAGGCGCTTCAAGCGTGAGATCCCTTGAACCAAATGGGTGAGCTCGTGACCAATTGTGTTGTAGCTCAGGTTGCGTACTTTCAGGCGAATCGTCAATTCGGCTGGCGAGGCGGGAGTGCGCGGTATCACGGCACTGCCCAGGTGGGCACGGGTATAACCAACGGTAATCGTTCTGCCACGTAATTCCGGGAAATAACGTAAAGCCGTCCGCAACATGAAATGCGCACGCTGCGTCAGACGCTTTTGCATTTGTGGCGTAAAACGAATTGGCACAAGCTCGGGTATTTTAAGTTACTGTTCCTGCGGCCTCGGGTGATATCTGAATATAATTCTGCCTCAGGTTCACTGATCCAGCGCCTCGATCACGGTTTTGAGATTCATAAAGATCAGTCCTTTCATCTCTTCACGAACACCACTTTGCTCTTCCTCATCATCCATTTCGAAGAGCGCCTCGACGGCATAGCGCAACACATTGATTTGGTTGTGGCCTTTGAAAATCATTTCGACGGTCTGCTCGAAGCCCTCTTCGGATTCGCTCATCAGATATTCGGCCATCTGATCCGTGCGATTGATGATCTGATCCATCCGCTTGGCGGTGACCCGCTTGGGTCGGGGCCGGCCTTGCATCATGATCTGCCAGATGACAACTCCGAGATAGAGCAATAGTTCCCGCTCGTCCTGATTGAAAATGTCATAATCAATACCCAGCAAAAAACCCAAAATCTCGGGTTGTTCCTTTTCCATGCGCTGAATTATGCGAGGCACTTCCTGCAGCGGCATTTGCGCCATTTCCCTCCAGGTGCGCTCGACAATTTCTTCCGGTACGGTTTGCATACAACCCTCCTATTGTGTGGAAAATCTTAATTGGCCTCGATGAATTTGTTCCACATTCCCTGCAGTTCTTTTTCGGTCAAATCAGGGAAAAATACCAAAGCCAGCTTTCTGGCGTTTTCAAGAGCCAACTCCATGGCGCGACTGTAATCTTCCGGCGAAGCTGAGAAATCGAGCTTCAAGTGTATGACCCCAAAAATAAACTTGGCGGTCTCGCGCACGAAATTTTCACGCTCGTTTTTTCGTTCGGACTGCCATTGCGTCACATATCTTTTGTGAAGCGAACCCACGAATTCCATGGTACACCTCCCGTGGTGATTGAATCATGACCACCCCGCCGCCTCATCACACGCAGATGCAAGAACACAAAAGACATTATAAAAAATTGGCATCCCCTGCCACCGGCGCGACTCCAATTCCTCCAATACCTCGTCATCGACGCCACTTCCGTGTTGAGTTGGCGCCACATTTCCGTAGATCACGCCACCTCACGACGAAATCCAGCAGCCGCGGGGATGCCTGCTTTCACCGCCTTTGCCAGCCTCGAATTTGTCAAACTCCAATCTTTACAAAAATAGCAAAGTCGAATCGCAATGTCAAGTGCAAAATCAGGCAGGAATGTATGTCGCATTCGGCCATGCGATCGTGAACTCCGCAAAGGCAGGCGAGATTTTCGGAACGCAGCGATTCAGGATAACGCGTAGCAATGCGATCTTCGGACAGCTATTTGAAATCGAAAAGCGCGTGTATGGACATTGCGTTGATGGCAGCAGGACAGGCAAGCGTTGGTCACGGGAGCGAAGCAACCGACATGCTTGAACGCGCGGCCAAAGCCACCGTGCAAGGTGCAACCGAGAAATGGCGGCGACAGGATTGATTCCTCGATTTGCAAGGCAGGTTCATAACGAAAAATTGTAAAATCGCAATCAGCTTCTGTGAGAGAATCAGGCGTTGAAAAACTGGTCATAAAATGACGCGATTCCATCATGGACACGGCCTTCTCATCGGAATTGACGGCATGAGAAAACCGGTTTTTCAGCCAAATTGTAAAAGTACTGCAAGATCAGGAGAAGCAGCCCAATATGCAGGAATTTCTCCCAATATAACAATCTCAGGGAAAAGGGCAAAAACGGAATTAAACAAAAAAGGCCCTGGCAAAGGTGCCAGAGCCGTCGATTGGATTCCCCCCAAGCCAATTCTTTGCTACTCCATCAAATTCAAAATCGCTGCCTGAACGTGGGGATAATGATCATCATGGCGTGCCGTGGTTGCGACTTCCAAGCCGATGCCATCGTAGGCCACCAGCAGGTTCTGACCGACACGTTTGACTTGACGACGCGCGCCATCAACGCCGTTCAAAAAGCGATAGCCGTCCACCCATTGGCACTCGCCCAAGCGTGCGCGAAATCGTTCAAACGCTTGTGTGCGGTTGGGTATCTTGTCCCAGTTTCGAGTGAGATCTTTGTCCTTGGGAGTGCGCTTCGAGGGCTCGAGTGGTGGCGGCGATTTGAAACGCTCGTAAACGGCCAAACCCAGCGCCGAGAGACTGAATTTGCCATTGGCAAATTCCAGCAAGGGCATAAGCAGCTCGCGATCCGGGCCGTTCAATCCATTCAGGACCTCTTGCTGAGGCAGTTCGCTTTCGGCATCCAGGCGGGCCAAAAGCGGCTCGACTCGCGCCAACAGCTCCCGGTCACAGGTGACCGGCACAGGCGGCACGGTGAGCACAACATCCGAAGACTCGAATGTATATTTCAAAGGTACCCCGAAGAGCATCCCGACAAGCGTGGTGTAAGGAATGAGGCTCTTATATCCGGCCGAGGCATTCAGGAAAACCTCATGGGTGTATGCGATGCCCGGCCGCGACAGCCAGCGGAGCACAGATTGCACGTAACGCTGCACGCCGACACTGCGGAACAGCCCGGCATCCTGACCTTGCAAGCCGGTAATGACTTCCATCTCTGCGACAGCATGCCATACTTGCTTGATGTACTGGGACAAGACACGTGCCGTAAAAATCCCGGCGGCTGACTCGCTGGCAAACAGTGCCACTTCATCTTCCGGGCCGAGGCCAATTGCCGCCAGGCTCGTCAGCTCCGGGGCTATCATGTGCAGGCCGGAAGGTTTACTCAAATCCAACTCGCACAAACGGGCGATTACACGTTTTTCCAATTCGCGTTGCTTGCGGGCGTTGCCTTCCCGCAGCGTGAGCAAGTCGGTGCCTTTCATTCCCTCCCACAGCGGTTTTTCGTTTTCCGCAAGTTTATGAACAATGAGCACCCCCACTGTCATTAAAACTATTTTAGGTTTTGCCATCGCTCAGCTTTCAGATTGGTTAGTCTGTTGTCGTCCTTAACCGCGCAATTCAGCGCCACTTCCTCCCTTCGGCAGGATGCTTAACCTCTTCTGTTACATACCACCTGATCGCTGATTTTGCGTAACCTGGATGGTTCACAAATTTTGCCGCGAAGAGGTCAAGGGTACGCCTGCAGGAGCGTCCAAGGGAGGCAGTCTTCGCGGTTCTGAATAATCAAGGTTACCACCTGACGGCGGCACTGGCCCAGGTGAAGCCGCTGCCAAATGAAGCCAGGACGATGAGATCGCCTTCCTGAATTTTTCCCATTTCCAGGGCTTCGTCGAGTGCGATGGGAATCGAGGCGGCCGTGGTGTTGCCGTAGCGTTCAATATTGCTGAACATCTTCTCCGGCGGCAGGCCCAGGCGTTGCGTCACCGCTTCGGTGATGCGCAAATTCGCCTGATGGGGGATCACGAGCTTGACGTCATCGAGGGTAAAGTTGTTGGCGTTGAGCGCTTCCAGGATGACTTCGGGGAATTTGGTGACGGCATGTTTGAATACTTCGCGGCCGTTCATTTGCGGATAACAAGTACCATCTTCGAGAATGCCGGGATAAAGCCGGGGGATGCGCCGGCTGCCGGGATTTTCCGCCCACAGTTCCTTCACATAACGGCCATCGGCATGCAAGTGGACGGAGAGAATACCGCGATCATTTTCACTGGCTTCGAGAATTACGGCGCCGGCGCCATCGCCGAACAGCACCGCGATGTGGCGGCCGCGCTCGCTGTACTCCAAACCGGTGGAATGAATTTCCGCACCGACCAGAAGAATGCGCTGGTACTGACCGGCGCGAATAAAAGCGTCAGCGACGGCAAGACCGTAAATGAAGCCGGTGCATTGCGTGCGCACGTCCAATGCGCCGATTCCTTTGACGCCAAGCTTTTCTTGCATGACACAGCCGGATCCGGGAAACATGTAATCCGGGCTCAAGGTCGCGAAAATGATGAAATCGATGTCTGCCGGCTTCAGCCCGGCCCGTTCCAGGGCAATTTTAGATGCTTCACAGCCGAGGTCCGAAACCCCGATCTCGCGATCGACGAAATGTCGCTGCACAATGCCGGTGCGCTCGCGAATCCATTCATCGCTGGTGGGCACCAATTTCATCATATCTTCGTTGGTGACAATCTTCTCGGGTACATAGCGCCCGGTGCTGATAATACGCGCACGTCTCATGTCCCACCTCCTCTCGGTTACTGGGTAAATAGGAACGACGGTTAAAGATTCTTGCCAACAGAGTTTTTATAACGCACTGCTCAATTTTGCATCGAAGAGATCTCGGCCGGCTGGCGAACACGGTCTGCCATCGACATGACCAAGTCTGCCGGTTCCGGTCGGGGCTCAATAAAGCGAGCAAACAAAAGTGGATAAGCAAGCCGAGTGGCGAGAAAATAGGCGACCATCACATAAAGACCGCCGATGATCAGGTCGATGATATAATGATGATTCAAATACACCGCTGAGAACCACACCGCCGCCGGATAACAGCACAGCAACCACGGATTCCAGCGAAATTTCTTGAAGGCAAAAAATGACAGAACGATGGGATAAGCGCCGTGCAGCGACGGAATTGCGGCAAAATGGTTAGCGTTAAATGAATCCCACAAAGTCGTAAAAAATTTCACCCCGAGCAGACGATCAACGTCGATGAGATTGCCGGCGCTGATTGCCCAAAAACTCGAATTGGGCTCCGGCGAGGAGAAGCCGTAATTGTATACGTACCATGGAGGCGCTGCCGGATATGCCATGAAGGTGAGCAACGCGAGGACATTCAATATCGTGAGCGTATAGACAAATTTGTAGAACATTGGCCGATCATTGGTGGTATGCCAGAAAACCCAGCCCAGCAGCAAAGGCAAAGCAAAATGGGCGGTGTAAAAATTGGCGGCCAACACATCGATCAGCTTTCGCAGCCAGCCCCATTCCACTGCTTCGCGCACGCGCTGCAAGAGAAAAGGAGGAATCTCGCCGCTGAGATTGCCGAACAGCGCCAACTCCCAACGATAAGGCTCCACGATGTGAATGGTGCCGCGCACGGAGTCGGCAATGCCACGCATCATGTCATAGCCGATCCAAAATAACACGAAGGGCAGCCAGTCAATGAGAAAGCGCCGGGCGCGTTGTTTGCCGAGAACGAAGGAAAACAGCACCAAAGCCAAAAAAATGTGATCCGGCCTGACCTTGATGATCTGATTGATGGCAACAAAATAGGCCATGACGCCAAGCAACACATAGATTTTCCATTTGTGGTCGGGATGTTGTAAATGATGGCGCAGCTCGGTCCAGGTCATATCAAGCTCCGCATGGCTATGCCGGTGCCCCCAGTGGTGAAAACCAGAACGGGATGTTCATGATCGGCCAATCGCTCAAACGTGTCAACAAGCCGGGTGGCGTCTTCAGGTGAAACGCTCTGGTCGATGCTTGAAAGCGATAAAGAGGAAACCTTGTTACCAATGACCATACCGCCCTCGTCATCTCGCGTCTGTGCCGCAATACGGTCACTGGAGGTTACAGTGGCGATGCGATTGGTGGGTTCGTTCATGGCAAAAATTCAAATATGCGTGATGAGCCGGGGCATAAAAAAGTCGAGCAATCATAGTCACGGTCAATTAGTTGCCATCGATTGCTCGACTGCAGGTGTGTCGAATTCATTGAATAAATTAACGATCTCTTTGGGTGTGGCTGCTGTCAGGAGACGCTCACGGAAGTTGTTTTGCCGCAGCAGCCGGCATAGGCGCGCGAGAATTTGTAAATAGGTGTTGGAATCATCCTTCGGAGTTCCCATGACAAAGATCAACTGCACATTGTCAGAATCGTTTGAGGTAAATGGAATGCTGGCTTTGGTGCGGCCAAGGGCAATCACTGGTCGGGTAACACACATGGTGCGGGTGTGGGGAAACGCGACACCTCGGCCGATACAGGTCGGCTCGATCGACTCGCGTTTGATCACTTCCTCAAGAAAAGTCTCGGGGCTGGTAATGGCATTTTGGCTCGCCATCCTGGCGACCATGGCACGAAAAGCTTCGATTTTGTCTTTTGCCTCCAACCCGAGGAGAATGAGCTGTTCCGAAAGGAACTCAGATAGTTGCACGAACATATCTCCCGGACTTGGCGATTCAGCCAGAATCCATTCTGTTTGAAAAATTTCTACATGATCGTCTTCGCGCTCCCTGCTACCGCCATCAACTCCTTTGAGCAATTCCCTGGAGGAAAATTGTTGCTGTATTATAATATAAGCAGCGCATTGATCAATGTCAATCCTTGGAAAAATTTTTTATTCATGATTTATTTACAGGCTGTTTGTGTCGACTGCGGAGATGGGCATGGCGATGATCGATGCCAGACATCAAACCCACCGCAGACGGTAATCAGCATCCGGTCTCAAATCACTGTCACCTCCCAAACCAGCGCCGCCAGAGGGCTGGTTTTCTCTCAACCAGACGCTCGATTTTGCGCAACATCTTTTTTGCGGCGTTTTCACCTTCTGCAATCAGAGTCTGCATGTCATGAAATTCAGACCAATGAACATTTCCCACCCGCGGCCGGATAATCACATCTGCGTCCTGGAGCAGGACTTGATTCCATTTGTGTGCCGTGATACTGGAGGCGCGAAAGACGATGTCAATCACGTTGTCAAAGGTGTCACTTGCGTTGAGCGACTGGCTCACATCCACTGCGATCACGAGATCAGCGCCGAGAAGTTTGCAGGCTTTGACCGGCACCAGGGCGACCACGGCGCCATCCACCAATAAATGGCCGTCATGTTGCACCGGTGGCAGAAAGCCGGGAATCGACATGCTCGCGGCCACGGCTTTGCGCAGGCTGCCGCGACGAAAAACGATTTCCTCGCCGGTAATGAGATCGGCAGCCACGCAGGCAAATGGGATTCGGCAATTCTCGAATTTCCTGTCTTCGAGCAGGTATTCCACGGCACGCGTGATCCGCCATCCGCCGAGCAGCGAAATCCGGCTGGGCGCCAAATTGATCACCACGCGCTCTTTGACATGTTTGGCCACTTGCGCAAAAAAGTTTTCCGCAGCCTTCTTCTTGTGAAAGAGATCCAGCCCGCTTTCATGAAATTCCGGTGCCTGTAAAAAAGCCAGCGCACGCTGTTCCAGCACGCTGGCCTTGGGATTCAGCGCATAAACCGCGCCCACGATCGCGCCAATACTGGTGCCGGCGATCATGTCGATGGGTATTTGGTTCGCTTCGAGGACTTTGAGCACGCCGATATGCGCCAGGCCACGCGCGCCACCACCGCCGAGGGCCAAACCGACTCGTAATTTTCTGGACACAGTGGAATTCGATCTCCAAAAGAAGGATTTGGAGTGCTGGATGGATGAAGCCCGGCACTCCAATAATCCAAATGGCCTTATCGCAGCAGCAAAATCTTTCGTCGCCCCACTCCCACAGGCGTCGAAACCTCGAAAATATAGACACCACCAGCCACGGGCTGTTTCAAATCATCGGTGCCATCCCAGGTAAAATTTTCATAATGACCTGCCGGCAGTTGGGCCTCAAAAAGGGTGCGCACGCGCTGCCCCAGGATGTTGTAAATCCGGATACGTACCAAACCGGAGAGTGGCAAATCAAAACTGAGGCGGGTCACTTTCGTATTCAGGCTGCCGAACGGATTCGGTCGAGTGGGTGCAAGAAAAAACGTGCTCGGTAAGGGGCGTGGACCTTCAGTGGAGATGGGCAACAAGCCGTTGCGCGTAACGAGAAAGACCTGCGCCGGTGCGCGCTTGGGATAGCTGACATCGCCAAAACCAAAATCCGTTGCGGTGAAATAAACCTGCAAAGTATCTTGCGAATGCGCCGGGCGCGGGATTTGTGCCACATAAGAAATCGAATCCTGCGGCGCCATTGGCACGGTAACGTAAGCGCCGCTCCCACGAGGCGCATAGCATATCTTCATGCTGCCGGGCTGAATGCCATCGCGAGAGAGCACGCGCATGGTAACGTCGAACATGCCCGGTTGCAGAGTGTCAATATGCGGCAAGTTGCTGAATGCCGGGCCCAATGAGGTAATGGCGGCAACGGCATTGACAATGCCATACCCATAATCCTTGTTTGGCGCATTTGCCATGCTGGACGTTGCATGCAACACATTGATCATTTGGTCTGGCGTCACCTCGGGATGCGCCGAGAGAATCTGCGCCACCACACCGGCAGCCAGCGGACATGCAAATGAGGTGCCTTCATTGAAGCCGTACTGGTTCGTGCTGCCGGGAGACACTACGCGCACACCCGAACCCATTGCCATCACATCCGGCTTGATGCGACCGTCGGCAGTCGGACCACGGCTCGAAAAATACGTGACATCACCAGTCGAATAAACGGCACCAACCGCAATGACATGAGCGCCATCAGCCGGCGCTGCGATAATGCGCCAGGAATTGCCCCCTTCATTGCCAGCCGCGTTGACCACAATCACGCCTTTGCGCGCAGCCATTTCAGCAGCTTTGGTGATGATCGCGGTCTTGCCATCCATCTCCCCCGGCGTGTAACTACGCTGGCCTTCATCAAAAGTGCTGTAACCCAACGAGGTCGAGGTGACCTCAACGCCGAGCTCTTCCATCCATTCGACCGCTTGCGCCCAATTGTCCTCTTCGGCATTGGTCTCGCTCCGCTGACAATTAACGTTGCGGTCTATCTCGGTTTTCGCGAGGAGATAACGCGCCCCAAAAGCCGGCCCAATCAAATTACCCGGAGCAAAGCCGGCGATCACGGAAAGCGTTTGTGTACCGTGGCTCTGCTCGCCAGGGCAATCCTGGCCGGCCTCATCACTCGTCAAGCTGTCATTGTGTGCGACATCCCATTCCGCCAGCACTTTTAAATTTGCAAAAGCCTCGTGCTTGCGCCATTGAAAACCGGAGTCCATCATGCCGACGATCACACCGATGCCGAAAATACCGGCATCGTGCAAAATCGTGGCGCGAATCTGTTCCATCTGCGCCAATGAGGCACCATACTCGAAGCGGTGGGCAGCAATCTTGAAAAGCTGGGGTGGCTCCGGTGCAGCTTCCGGAGCGGGCGGAATTTTCAAACTTGCCACCCGCTGCACACCTTTGACAAATGGCAAGCTTTGCAAGGCCGCGGCTTCTTCCGGCGTGGCCCAAATACTCACTGCGTTCAACCATCGGGAAGTCACAATCGGCGAAAAACCGCGGCCGGCCAGCTCATTGAGGTACGGTTGATAAAGATCGATATCCGACTCATCAACCAATGCGGTGGCAGGAAGGACTTTGGCGCGGCGCTGCAGCGCGCGTGGTGAGAGGCGCTTTTGCGCTTCGTCCAGCAAAGCGCTGCGCTTGCTCAAAACCTCCGGTCCCTTGTCGCGAAAAAAAATCCAATATTTGTATTGTTCCGCAGCGCCAGCTTTTTCTGCATGAACGGGCAGAATGAACATCAGAGCGGCAAGCAACAGCAGGAGTCGTTTAGAGCTCATTACGTTTCACCACTCGCACTTTTTTCATGACGACCGGATTGTCCGGGTTTTGTTTCATTGGATCGGTGCCGGCGGCAGCGACAATTTTATCCACCACGTCCATTCCTTCCAACACGCGGCCCCAAATGGTATACTGGCCATCCAGATGCGGTGCCGGCGCCACGCAAATGAAAAACTGGCTGCCGGCAGAGTTGATATCATCACCGCGCCGCGCCATGGAAAGTGTACCGCGTTCATGATGCAGCTTGCTGAATTCGGCCGGCAGATTGTAGCCGGGACCACCGGTACCGTCATTACCCGGATCATCATCGCGAGAAAAAATGTCACCTCCCTGAATCATGAAGCCCGGGATGACACGATGGAATGTGGTGCCATCATAGAAGCCGCTGGTTGCCAGACGTTTGAAGCTGCGGCAATGATGCGGCGCCACCTTCGGAAAAAGCTCGAGCACGATGCGGCCGGAGTCGGTTTCGATGAGGCCAACCTCGTCATCGGCCACGTCTACCAAAGGGGTCGCCTGGGCTTTGTCGATCACAGCCTGAATCTCGGCAGCGGTGAGCGGCCGGTTTGATTCCGTCCCACTCACTTTTGACGCAGACCGGTCTTCCGAAGCTTTTTTGCTGCAGCCAGAAATCCCAATCGCCAGAACGACAATCACCAAAAAAGTCAGATAGCGCATGATTCCTCCATGAAATGAGTTCGAGAGATTTTAGAATCAAAATATGAAAAAGGAAGGGAAAAAGCAAGGGACAAAACAAAAAGCCGGTTCGCGAGCAGGGGCGAAAACCGGCTTACAATTGTGAAATTCTCCAACCGAATTCAAGCCAAGGCGGTAAACCCGGGATTTAGGCCTTCCCCTCTACACCATAACGGCTTGCGACTGTTCATACCTGGACTCGAGAAAAGACGGTACCGGCTGGAGCAAGCCATCGACGCGCTGCAGCAAGTCGTCAATCTGAACCCGACGGGTCACCCAGCCATCGGCGCCACGCTGGGTCAACAACTCCGCCAGTCTTTCATCTTCACCATTGACAATCGCCAGTACGGGAAGATGATTGTACTTGCGCTTGATTTTTTCGACCAGCTTGGCGATCGATTTGCCGTTGTGATTGAACCTGCTGTAATGCGCATCGAGCAGGAGCAAATTAGGTTTTTTGCGACGCAAGAGCCGCATCAACGCGAGCTCATTCTCCGCAATTTCGATTCGGTAGCGAGGACAAAGCGCCAGATACATGCGCATCTGAGACTCGAGGTCCTCATTGAGCATGACGATTCGGTTCATAGTTGCAGCCCAAGTTCTCTCATCAAAGAACCAATCGATCATGAAAATCCCTTTTCGGCGACGGATTGGATGAAATTTGTGGTTCCATCTGCGAGACGAGCCTTGAAAAATGAAATCATTCCTGACATCACAACAATAGATTGCTCCAACCCGATTTCCCTGGCTCACTGGATCACACTCGCAGCGTTTATGTATTGAAAATTTGGAGATTATGAAAATGGCAGTCCCAGCGCGAAGAACTGCCAAGGTGTTTACAACGAGGAAATAACTACGCTAATTGTAGTGTCAATCGGCAGGTAATGCGGAAAATTTGCCACGCCGTTTTATTCAAAGAGGCGTGTTCAAAAGGGTGGGAATCACCTTTTCTTCTTCGCAAAATCGGTTGAATAACCGAAGACCAAAATAAATCACCACGCCGGCAGCAAGCAAGAACACAGGTTGCACATGCCCCTCGCCAAGAACCGGCTTAACCTGTTGCCAATACAACCATGGGGGCGCAGCTTTGAAATTGGTCAGTAACACTGCAAAAAGGTTGTGCATTCCGTGCACAATGGCGCCCGGAATGATGGATTCGCTCCGCCAGGCCATCCAACCGAGAACTGCTCCCAGGAGAAAAATTTGCACGAACCACCACAACAAGCCATGGGTGGCGGCAAAGATGGCTGCGGTGATGGCAATGGCGATCGGGGCGTCATGATATTGCTCGAAAGTATTCTGCACAAATCCTCGAAACAGCATCTCTTCAAAAACGCCGGCAACCACGACCGAGGCGAGGAGGACAATGACCCAATCCAGCCAGTGTTGTGCCGCCAGCAATTTCTCCAGTTGGGATTCCAGGTGTTCCGGAAATGGCCAGATCACATTCCAGACTGAATTGAGCAGATGATCAATTTCGTAAACAATAACATGCAAAGCCATACCCAGGACTACACTCAATCCCACGATTCGACCGCTCACGGGATTCAGACGAAAGACTTGACGGACATGATAGCGATAGAGGCGCAGATAAAGATATGCGGGCAGTGGCAGGATCAATTCACCGATCAGAACCGGCCATTTACCGATCACGAAATTTCCCAGAAAACCGGCCACCACATACAGCGGCCCGGTAATGAGAAAAAGAACAACGATGACGCCCAGGCGGGAGGGGTAGTTCGTTTGTGGAGATGCTTCTAACATAACTTGATCACGAGCCTGAAGGCTTGACTCTGGAACCCGGTTATTGACCGTGACGAAGTCAAACAGCTTCAAGGATTCAGCCTTCTTGCGGCCGCAAGCCGGTTTACCGACTCATTTCCGCCAATAAAATAGCCGCAGCAATGGCAACGTTGAGCGATTCGCCGCCACCGCGCCGGGGAATCGACACGCGATGCTGGATGATGGCGCCAACTTCCGGTGAGATCCCTTCGACTTCATCGCCGAGCAACAATACCTTTTTGGGGGCGTAACGCAAAACCGAGTAGGGAAAATCACCGGATTGGTCCGCGGCGTAGAGGACGGCGCTGAATGTTTGAAAACGTCGCATCGTGCCGACAAAATCATCGACCTCGTAAATGGGCAGATGAAAAATCGCGCCCATGCTGGCACGCACGACTTTGGGATTGTATACCTCTACGCATTGCCTGCCAACAACGATGCCATCAACACCGAGCCAATCTGCAGTTCGCAAAATCGTGCCCATGTTGCCGGGGTCATGCAGCTTTTCGATGCCGATCCACAGGCAACGCGGCTCATGGCGCATTTGCTCAAATGGCTCGCCGGCAGCAGCGCGCTTCTCCACCACCGCGATGATGCCTTGCGAATGCATGGTATCGGAAAGGCTGACGAACACGTCACTGGAGACTTCATCGGTCGGTATCTTGCGCTCCTCGGCGAGCTGCAAGGCCTGGCGTGCGCGCAGTGACTGCAAAAAAGACGGACAGTAAATGACTCGTTCCACCTTCCAATCAGACTTGATCGCCTCCTCACAAAGCCGGCCGCCCTCCGCCAGAAACCGGTTCATTTCGATCCGGTACTTCTTTTGCGTCAGGCGGACGATGGTTTTAATGTCGTTTCGCATCACCATAAATAAGATCAGCTTGTGCTGCTCTGTTGGAGGTAAGAAATCAAATCGTTGAAAGCGACTTCAGTTTGTTGGCTGCTTTGCAAATCACGCACGATGGCGTGCTGGGCGCGCAGCTCATTGTCACCCACGATGACCGTAAATTTAGCCTGCTGGCGATTCGCCTCACGAAGTTGCGCTTTCAAGCCGCGATTCAACAAATCCATCTCAACAGCCAATCCTTGTTGCCGGAGCTGTTGCGCCGTTTGGACTGCCCATGCGATCGCGGCCGGTCCCAAGGGTGCAAGAAAAACGACCGGAGGGTTGTGAATTGCCGGCTGCCAGGCAATTTGATCCAGCACCATCATCAAGCGTTCCATGCCGGCAGCAAAACCAACCGCAGGAGTGGGCGCACCGCCAAGCTCCTCGACAAGCAAGTCATAACGGCCGCCACCACACAGCGCATCCTGGGCGCCGAGCTGGTCGCTGATGATTTCATACGCGGTGCGCGTGTAGTAATCCAGTCCCCGAACCAAGCGGAAATCCAACTCGTAGGTTATGCCGGCGGCAGCAAGCAACTCGCGCACGCGCCCGAAGTGGCGCGCACAAGCGTCGCAGAGATGATCGATGAATTGGGGCGCTTCCAGGGTTTCGGCGCGACAGCTTTCTTCCTTGCAATCAAGAATGCGCAGGGGATTTTTTTCAAACCGCTGCTGGCAACTTTGGCAAAGGCGGCGGAGACGTGGTCGCAAAAATTCACGCAGCTTTTGCTTGTACGGCTCGCGGCAAACCGTATCGCCGACACTGTTCAATTTGACCAGGAACCGCTCGAGATTGAAAGCCCGGTAAATCGCAATGGAGAGCGCAATGGCCTCAACATCAGCCGCAGGCTCCGGCGAGCCAATGATCTCGGCGCCAAACTGGTGAAACTGGCGCAAGCGGCCGGCTTGGGGATTTTCCTGCCGGAAGACCGGGCTGATGTAATAGAGCTTATTGACCGGCAGTTTTTTCCCGAGATTATTCTCAATGAAAGCTCTCACGACGCCTGCGGTAAGCTCCGGCCGGAGGGTCAGGCTTTTTTCGCCACGGTCGACAAAGGTGTACATTTCCTTCGAGACGATGTCGGTCAATTGACCGATGCCGCGTGCGAACAGCTCGGTTTCCTCGAAAATCGGCGTGCGAATTTCGCTGAAGGCAAAACGTGTCATGATCTGATGAATCAGGGCTTCAGCAGCCTGCCATTTGCCGATTTCCTCCGGCAGAATATCACGTGTGCCTTTTATTCTTTGGAACCGCATGATGCGTTTTCAATTTGTTGGGTATCCGGTTGCTCGTAATCAGCAAACCGGCCAAAGCTCAGCTCTCCAGATACTTGTCCTCTTCGCGGATGATCGCATTAAGCGCCTCTTTCGCATTTTGAGAGGCCAGCAATTGTTCCCGGAATTCACGCTTGTGCATGAGTCGTGAGATGCGACTGAGGGCTTTTAGATGGGGACCGGTTTGATCCGGTGGTCCGACCAGCAACCAAATCAACCGCACCGGGCGGTCATCCATGGACTGGAATTCAATCGGTTTTTTGGCAATACCCAAAGCCACAACAATTGTCGGCGCCGCTTCGCTTTTGCCATGCGGGATTGCCACCTCATCACCAACCCCGGTGCTCATCACGGCTTCCCGGTCAAGGATGGCTTTGAGAACGTCGTTGCGGTCCTTGATATATCCCGACTGAAACAACAAATCCACCATCTCCTCAATGGCCGGTCGCTTCTCCTGGCTGGAGAGATGAATTTTTATCAGGTTTTCCGAAAGAATATCTTTTAATTTCATTACCAAAACTCCTTACCGGCGCGGCCTTACAGACACACCACTGCGGGTGGAAGCCTCCAGGCCTCGCCTTGCCAGCGCAATTTCATTGCACTCGGCTCCGATCAGCATCATCCCTGCGCTTATTCTTCGGCAAGCACCGTTGGCGTCGGGAGAGAAAAGCTTACGGCATGTCGTCAATCGAAAAAATCAAAGATAACAATTTAGGATAGTATGAGCACAATTGCAAACAATTTTTGCAGGTCAAAACCATTATTGTGGCGGGGTGGATTTTTCCCTTTTTACGAACAGGAGCACGATTGCTGCAACCAGCGCCATCAGGCTAATCCATAAACCTTTCGTGAAGGCACCGGAGTGGAAGCGAAACTCGACCTGATGGCTGCCGGCCGGAACGCAGAGGGCGCGAAAACAGTAGTTGGCACGATATGTTTTGACCGGCTGCTTATCCACGAAAGCTTGCCAGCCCACAGGATAATAATTATCACTCAAGACCAGAATTTGCGGCGCAATGCTTTTCGTTTCAATTTGAATATGATGCACATCATACTTGCTGATTCGGGCAAACGCCGCGGTGTCCGGTTGCGGCTGAAATTCCGGTGCCTCGTTCAATAATACCTGATGGTGCGGATCAAATTTTATCCCACTCGGATCGGACCCTGAGCGCAAGCGTGCCAACGCCTTGACAGGATCAGCTTCCACCTGATATTCGCCGACCAGATAAGCGCGTGGTAACACCGTGGGATTCTCATAAATGCTCAATACGCCACCACCGCTGGTCTGATATTGTCGCCGGACAATATATGCCGTGTCCGGCAAATTATCGAATGTGATGAGGTATTTGGCATTCAGCATATCAACGATGTGTGGCGCCGGCAAAACTGCACCAGCCGTTGTTCCCTGCAAACCCATCGCTTCGATGAAATCCTGATACAGGCGTGGTTTGGCCGCGTGATAGCCGCCGACACTTTGAAAACCCTGGCCGGACCAGCGCAGCTCCCGGAACAATTCTCCTGCGGGATAAATACGAAACACCGAGCTGTCCGCCCGCAGGAAGCGTGCAATCTCGTCAGGCTCGAGAAATGACGAAAGCTGTTTTTCAGGATAAGTTTGGCCGAGTTTCTTGTCAACCACCCATAAATCAATTACCGTAAACAAGCAAATGCTCAAGGCGGCGGTCGTGGCTGATATTTTTTGGGTGAGAGCCAGCGCAAACATCACCAACCCGCCCGCGACCAGGATGGCGACAATCCACATATCCCAAAAGAATTTCTCGAACCGGAGCGCATCCAATTGCTGCTGAATTCGTTGGTCATATTGATCGGGGTAAACACTGCGCATAAATTCGAAGAAACTGCTACGGAAAATGGTTAGCAGGAGAACGACAATGAACACCGCAGCCAACGCAATCCACAAGCGCTGCGCCATCCGCGAACGCACGGCTTTCTCCTCTTTGGTGCCAGACCGGGACAAACGCGATACGATTCCTTCCAGTCCGAGGCCGGCAAGAATTGCCACTGCGCATTGCACGAGAATCAGAATCATCACCGGCACCCGGAACTTGTTGAAGTAGGGAAAATAATTATAGAATAGTTTGTAAAATGCCGAGAAGTGATAACCGAACGAGAGCAGCAAAGCGAGCAAAATCAAAAAACCCAGAAACGCAACGATCAAGCGATTGGGCCCGGCCGCGGGGAGATGGATGATTAAGGCGCTGAGAGCAAGCGCCAAAACCAGTATGCCCATGTAATTCGGATAATCGGTAAACGGCATGGTGCCCCAATAGGTTTGGCCGCCGAATCCGTAGAATGAAGGAATGATGAAGGTCAGCATTTCCCCGGGCGAAAATGACCATTGGGTGGCGTATTCAAAGCCGACACCGGTATCTTTGGGGCCCGGCTGCGGCTGCAAGACGGAAGGCGTGCCGCGAATCGAATAAGGCGTATACTCCTGCAGTGGCAGATACAACACCGCAGCAAGCGCACCGGCGAGCACAATTGCGCCGGTAACACCACCGAGCATGGGCAACAAACGCTTGTACTCTTTTTGAATGAGGGCGTGAATGAAATGAAAGATTACATATAAGCCGACCATCAGCAAACTGTAATAGGCAATCTGCACATGCCCTCGCTGCAACTGGAAACCCAGGATCAATCCCGCCAAGCCAAGGTTGCGCCAGGAAAATTTTTCGAGCAACCGATCCACTGCCCAAAGCGCCCAGGGAATATAAGCCGCGGTCATCATCTGCGAGCCATGGCCAAAAACCTGCATGGTGATCAGAAACGGTGTGAACATGAAGGCGATTCCGCCCAACAGTCCGGGCAAAAAGCTTACACCCTTTCTTCGCAGAAAAAGAAAGACTCCCATGGCTGCCAGCACATAATGCAGGGCCGGGGAAAACATTGACGGTAATGAAACCAATCGGGCGATCGGGAGCAATACGGTGCCGGGCATGTAGACAAATGGGGCGTACATCAGGCTGGCAAAACTCGGCATGCCGCAAAAAATATAGGGTGACCACAACGGCAGTTTCCACGTTTCCCAAAAGATTTTGTCCAAAGGTGCTGACATCGCGGCTGCCGACTGGGCGTCCGGCGCGAGATAGGTTTTGCCCCCAAAGATGACATTAAAGAAAAAAATCATCGCGAGCAGCAGGAAAATTCCGCATGCAGTGAGCACGGGATGCTCGGCAAACCAATTTGGTCGCGCGAGAGCTTGCTTTGGTGGCACGGCCATCGGGCGCGTCGGGCGAGTCTTTCTTTTAGCCATGAGAGGTGATTTACCTTTTTAGAGTTCAACAAATTGCGCGTAAATTACGCCTGCCAGCGTCACAGAAATAGTGCAATCTCCAACAACAAACGGAAATTTTACTGATTATTCGGGACAAAGGCAAGAATTTTCTTTGATATCAGGAGGTGCTGATGGAGCATACTTCCTCGATCAACGCCACCATCTGCTTCGACTTTTCCTGCCAGTCATTCGCAGCAGCCAGGCGCCGGCGTCCTTCTGCCTGTGCCTCAGAAGCAGCCAACGCTGACGCAATCTGCGCGGCAAAACCGGTCGCATCCTCCGCCAGAAAAATGTGAGCTCCCATGGCCGCCATGTCCGGAGACAATGCCATACTCACCACCGGCTTGCCAGCGGCAAAATATTCGTAAAGCTTGTTGGGATTCAAAAATCGAGTCAACTCATTTTTCCGTAACGGAATGAGACAAACATCTGCCGCCGCCAAATACGAGGGCAAATCATCGTGGCGAATTTCACCGAGATACTTTACGTTTGTTGATTGAAGCAACCTTTCCATCTGGGGCCGCGCGGACGGCGCCACCGGCCCGATCAGCACCAGCATTTTGTCCGGATGCGCAGCGGCAACGTGCCTGAGCACCTCAAAATCCGTCCATTCGGAAATGGCACCAAGATAAAGCAAAATCGGCCGAGGACGGAATTCCATGAGCGCGGCGGCTGGCTTCGTTCTTTCAGGATTGTGAAACAACGCCGTGTCAACGCCGTTGCCGATGAAAGCCACTTTGTCTTTGCAATCCGTTGGGATAATTTCTGCCAATGACAAGGAGGCACAGACGATGCGGTCCGCCTGTGCACAGGTGCTCTTGAAATATTTTTCGGCCCACGGCGGGGTCAGTGGAAATCCCAAATGATTGTCGTTACAGTCATAAATGATCGGTTTCCCCCTTCCGAACCAGCGTAAAAGCGGAGCGGCATAAACATTGGAAACCATCACCATATCAGGCCGTCGAAATCCGCTGCGCCACATCAAAACCCAAGCCCAGATTGTGGCCAAAGCGATAATAATCGCGCGCATCACTCGGAAAGAAACCAACCGGCGTAACCAGCTTTGCGGGAAATTTTTGAAATAGGGCAACGTCACAAAACCAACATTCTTGTCCCATTGCAAGCGAAAGCTATTCGGGCGCCCGGCGGCGTAAGGCTCGAGAAAGAGGATTTTCCATTCGGCAGGAAATCGACGAATGAGTTGCTGCTTGCGGGTGCGGAGGTACTGCCATTTGATTTCGCTGAAGAAGAGGATTTTCATATTTGTCCGTGGTCAGTTGTCCTTTAGAGCTTTGCACTCTGTTCAAGCAAACGGTGATAGAGTTTTAAATAGCGTTGGGCGCATTCGTCCCAAGTATTGGCGTGTGCGTAATCGACGAGTTTCTGCGAGTCCCAATTTTTTTCACCTGCCGCGAGCATGGCTTGAGCCAGTGCTTCGCTATCGCCGGGTGGCACCATGATGCCCAGATCGGGAGAAACGAGAATTTCCGGCACACCGCCGACGCGACTGGCAATGACCGGCGTGCCGCAAGCCAGCGCTTCCAAAATGACGTTGGGATAACCTTCACTCAAACTTGGAAGCACCAAAAAATCTGCCGCACTCATCCAAAACGGAATTTCTTCATGTGGTTTTCTCCCGGGCCAAATGACCTGCTTATCAATTCCAAGTGCGAACACCCGCCGTTTCAGCACGGCTTCCAATTCCCCGCTGCCAATTATTATTAACGTCGTTGCTGGCAGACGCCGGCAAACATCAGCGAAAGCGTTCAAAAGAAACTCAAGCCCCTTGACCGGAACAAGATTCCCCACAAACAGAAACAGAATACCTGTTTCCGGAAGCTGCATTTGTCGGCGCAACAAGTGTTTTTCACCACGAGGGTAAAAAACAGAAGACCGAATCCCAAAGGGTATAACCGTTATTCTTTCATTTGGCACCTTTAAAGTCAAAAGTTTTCTTTTGAGTTCTATGGAAACAGCGGTCACGGCCGTTGCATGTCGGAGTCCCCAAATTGTGAAGTGTGCAGCAACAAAATTCCTCAAAGTGCGGCGTGTATAAAAATTGATGTCGCTGCCATACACAGTGACAACCACAGGAATACCGAATTTCTGACCAACTCTTGCTGCCGCAAATCCGACGGTATAGGCAAAATGCGCGTGGATGAGATCGAAGCGTTCTTTCTTTTGGCACAAAAACCGGAGGAGTGCACGAAACGCCAGGATACTGTTAAGATATCTGCCCAACTCCGGAATGGTTCGATAACGGAGAAAGTGAACTTTCACTTCTTCCCTTAAATTCGGTATGCTATGAGGCGCGCCGGAATTTTCTGGAAATGACGATCGTCGTGAACGATAGCGAGACAATTGGGGTGGATCGGCCACCAAAACGGCAACGGTCGCTGAAACGAAGGGAGCAATGGCCTTGACCTGCTCAAGAATAAAGGAGCCGGAATGCGGTGGCCAAAGCTCCGTGACAAACAGAATTCTCATTCTTTTCTGCATGCGTCAATCAATTCCGTCATCGTAAAGTCCGGCGTAAAATCCGTACTATGCGCTCGCTGGCTTTGCCACTACCGAAGAGAGCAAACCCTTTTGTAGAGGCCTTTGACCGTCTCATTGTGCGATCCCGAATTTTGTCAATTTGTGAAATCGCGGTCAAAAATCTTTTTTTATCCGCACCGACCAGCGTGTTACATCCACCTGCGAGGGTTTCCACCCATTCGGTTTCTTCACGCAAAGTGATGCATGGCACCTGAAAGAAGAAGGCTTCTTTTTGAACCCCGCCGGAGTCCGTGATGATCGCCCGCGCGTTTTTTTCCAAAGCCAGCATCTCGAGATAAGAGACCGGTGGCACCAAACGCAAATTGGGTGTCGCAGCCAAGCGGGCACGAATTGGGCGAAGGTGGCGATCTTTCGCCAGCAGATTTCCAACGCGCGGATGTACAGGGAAAATGGTCGGAGCCGGCAATTCCAGCAAAAGCTCGAGTAGTTGATGCAGTCGCTCCACGTTGTCCGTATTCTCGGCGCGGTGAATGGTGATCAAAAAATATTCCTGCGCTGCTAATCCCCATTTCGTCAATAATTGGCCGGACAAAAGACTGGTTTGGCGGTGACGGTGATTCCCAAAAACCAAAATGGCATCGAGCATCACGTCTCCAACGTTGAAGACGCCATCGCGAACTCCTTCACCCGCAAGATTCTTCACCGCGGTCGCGGTCGGGCAGAACAAAAAATCGGAAACGTGATCGGTGACGACGCGGTTGATTTCTTCCGGCATTTGCCGATTCCAGCTCCTCAATCCCGCCTCGACATGTGCCAAAGGAATGTGTAACTTGCTGGCACATAATGCACCCGCCAAAGTGGAATTGGTATCGCCGTAGACGATCACGCCATCCGGTTGTTCTTTCATCAAGATAGGTTCGAGCTTGGCAAGGATTGCCGCGGTTTGCTCTCCGTGCGGCTTCGATCCGACGCCGAGATGATATCGCGGCTCTTTCAATCCGAGCTGCTTGAAGAAAACCGCGGACATTTCATAATCATAGTGCTGTCCGGTATGGACGAGAGTTTCGCGCAGGTGGCGCTGTTTGGCAATTTCACGGGAGACCACTGCCGCTTTGATAAATTGCGGGCGCGCACCGATGATGGTTACAATATGAATCATTTGACTATGCGCGAACTGCCTCCAGCATAAGAATCATCGTAACTACTCACCAAAGGCAAAATGATTCAATGGCAAAATAATTCGTATAACAATAATTTTAGCATTGAATCCTTTTGCCATCAATGTTTTGACTTTTCCATAAGAGCTTTCACGCAACATGTCATTCTGTAAAACTGCGTCCGTAGGCTACGCCCGCAGGGAATCTTTTTGCACGCAAGCACAGTGCTCAATACAAAAAGATCCCTTCGGGCGTAGCCTTCCAGGATGACAGCGAGGTATTCCATGACAAATGAACTCCAAGTTGGGGGAGGGTATCGAAAAGTCACGAATAATCTCTCACTGATTTTCCCAAAACTGTTCGGGCGGGACTTCTCGCCAAACTCGCGCCGGACTGCCGAGTACGATTTTACGCGCCGGCACATTGCGCGTCACCACCGATCCGGCCGCCACCAATGCCTCTTCCTCAATAGTAATGCCGGGAAGCACGGTGACGTTGGCGCCAATGCGCGCGCCCTTTTTCATCGTCACCCCCTTAAAATATTTGAATCGCTCTTTGGTGCGGCCGAGAAAATTGTCATTTGTGAATGTCACTTCCGGTGCGATGAAACAATAATCGCCGATCTCGGACAAGGCGGTAATGTAAGCTTCGGTTTCCAGCTTGCACCGTTTTCCAATCGTGACTTTATTCTCAACGGTGACGCCTCGACCAACAATCGTGTATTCGCCGATGCGCACGTTCTCGCGCACCGAGGCGAGATCAGCTACCAGCACATTCTGCTCAATCGTGCAGCCGCGATAAATCACCACAAAAGTTCCGAGAATGCAGCGATCTCCGATGGCGCAGCCGGGCAACGCCTCTTCTTTGGTGATGGCGCTGGCGGCCGCTCGCATGGGCAGCTTGCCAATGACGGTATGATCATCAATACGAACGCTGGATCCGATGACGGTATCCGGATGAATAATGACGCCATGACCGATGCGGCAATCGGCACCGATGGTGACATTGGCGTCGATATAACAATTACTGCCGAGGCTGGTACCTGGTCCCAACTTCGCGGTGGGATGAATGAAGTTCTCCAAAATAGGTCTCCAAATTGACGGGAATTCCATTGTGTTTCAAAGAATAATTTGCCGCTTCCAGCGCTTTGATCACGCGCAAGCCGTCTCTGCCATTGGTGCGCGGTGGTTTGCGCTGTTCGATACACTCCAAAAAATGCTGACATTCCAACTTCAGCGGCTCGGTCATGGTCACATACGGGATCATAATTTCGCCGAATCGCAAAGTGATGTAATCGCCATAGGTATCATAATCGATTTTCTTTTCGGCGCTGTTGTTGTAAATCCGCAGTTTCTCGGTGGTCGCCATGTCATCAAAAACCGCCATCTTTTTGCTGCCCACCACGGTGACTTTGCGCAGCTTGTGGGGGTCGAGCCAGCTGAGATGGATATGCGCCGATACTCGATTGGGAAAATTCAGGCTGACAAACACGACGTCTTCGATCCCCTCCTGTAAATATGTCTGCCCCCGCGCCGAAATATCCATGGGTTCCTGCTCGAGTAAATGGAAAAGAAGCGAAAGATCGTGCGGACCAAAACTCCACAGTGCGTTTTCATCTCTGCGGACTTGGCCAAGATTGACGCGTTGGGAATAAATATAATAAATTTCGCCAAGCTCACCGTTCTTGATCAGCTCGCGCAGTTGCTGAGTGACCGGATGATAAAGCATGAGATGGCCAACCATTAAAATACGCTGCTGGCGTTCCGCCAATTCAACCACCTCCAGCGCCTGGCGATAACTCAGGGCCAGGGGTTTTTCGACAAAGACGTCCTTGCCGGCTTCGAGCGCCTGTTTTGCAAGCTGATAATGGCTCACGGCATTGGTCGCAATCACCACGGCTTTGAGGTTGTCATTCGCCAAAATTTCTTGATAGTTTGGCGTGGTCCTCAACAATGGATAGGTGTTGCGCAGACGTTCGAGTTTGGCGGCCTCGAGATCGCAGGCATAAATGGTGTTTTGACGGCGCAGTTCATAAAAGTTACGCACGAGATTTTTCCCCCAGCTACCAGTGCCGACGATGGCAAGATCGGGCATAATGAGCTTTCAAGCCTCCTTGCGCTGATTTAGTTAATACAATTTTCCAACGATGGGTGGTGACTGTCATTCCGCAAGCTGCGCCCACAGGAAATCTTTTTGCAATTTAGGATGATCTTGTCAAAATGAAGAAAGATTCCTACGGACACAGTCTTCTGGAATGACATCTTTTGTTGGACTGGATAGTATGACGCAATAAAGCAAAGAATTAATAATAAGAAGATTGCCGGGCAAAGGCAAGATATTTCTTTTTGAGTAACTGGAAACCCTCGGGCGCTGTATTTTCAAAAGTTTGATATAAATCTGAAAATCGTCAAACAAGTAAAAAGCACCAAGCCGGTGTTCAGATTTTCTGAGTGGGCATTGACGCCGCGCGGAGTTTTGCCATCCACGACAGGCCGAAGTGAAGCGCATCCAACCGCCGCTGCCAAATGCCCTGCAGGCGCAATTGAATCGTACGTCTCATGTAGAACATCTGCAGGATGGCGCCAAACACCATCGCCAGCGTCATTGCCACCGCCGCTCCGATCACTCCAAATACCGGAAGTAAAAATAAATTGGCGATAATGTTGAACCCTGCTACCAACAGAACAAAACCAAAGCTCACCCTCGGCTTTCCCATCCCGATTTGCATATTTGAGCCCACCGCACCCCAGGGCAGAAAAAATGCCCCGATCACCAACACGCGCAGAATCGCCGTGGCGTCGTTGTATTTTCCGTGGTAAACGATTTCCAGAAGAAATTCCGAGCCAACCAACAAGAGAAGATGCAACGGCAGCAGGAGCAGGAAGAGAAAGCAGATCGCTTTTTCGGCAAGAGCGCGCAATTCTTCCCGTTGCCCGGCGGCATCGAAACGAGAAATCAAAGGCAAAAGCACCACCTGGGTCGCCTGCGAAACGATATTGTAAAAACGAAAGATGATTTTACCGGCATTATAGACGGCCACTTTTGTCAGACCGTAAAAATGGCCAATCAAAAAGGTGTCGATTTGGCTGTAAAAATAATTTCCCAGGCCCGCTCCCAGAGAATATTTCCCAAATGCCAGAAACCGTCCGAGATGTGCAAGGCTGAGCTGCCAACTTGTCGCCCGCAGGGTTTGCCACGTCAAAATCCCGGACAACAAAGAAGAGGCCAACGCCGCGTAAAAATTGATCCAAATGACCAGACGGGCATTGGATAAAATCCCAAGCCAATATGAGATAATTAAAAGGAGCAACGAACCAAGATAATAAGTTGCATCGATGACGAATAAAGACCGGATCCGATGGTTGGCGATGCAGATTTGACTCGCGATATTTTTCAAATAAAATGCTGCGATCATCAGGGGCATATACCAAAGCAAGCCGGCCAAATCCATATCTCCCATAAGCGCTGCAAGTAGAGGCGCGCCAAGAACGCTGGCGAATCCCGCAAGCAGGACGAGGATCAGGCTGAGTAAGAACGAGGTTGGGATAGCCCAAGCCGCGTGCTCTCCTTCAGACAAAAATTTTGCCATTGGGATCTGAACCAGCGCCTGGTCAATCATTTCAATAAAAAGAAAAACGGCCTGGAAGAGCACGAGAAGGCCAAACTCTTTGGCAGGCAGAACGCGCACCACTGCAAAGATAAATCCCAAGCCGTAGATAACCGGCAGCGCTTTATCCAAACTTGCCCAGGCGCTCTGTTTCAGATAATTTGCCAAGCGCATATTATCATGATCATGTCGATGCAAGTATCCTACTGTTTCGCAATCCGGCGGCGCAGGAAAATATCCGCAAAGCCCCGCAGCAACGCGCCGGTTGTACTCAGTGCCTGCGCCGGGCTGCGACGAAGTTGCCGAAAAATCTCGATGACGGCTCCAGCCGCAACACTGAGCACAATCGTCGGCCAGTGATACCAGCGCGCATAGCGCCGGAAAAAAACAAAATTGCCAAGCACTTTGTGGTAAATTTTGAATGAGTCACCAGCCGAAGCGCTGACCTTGTGCCAGATTTTCGCCGCCGGTTGATACAGGCAGACAAAGCCGGCCTGCCGCGCGCGCCAGCACCAATCCACATCTTCGACGTACATGTAATAGCTTTCGTCGAGCCAGCCGATTTTTTCCAGACATTCGCGTTTGGCGAGAATGGCACAACCGGTGAGAAAATCCACGACTTCGGGCGAATTGTGCTCCTGCTGATCGGATTGAGGGGCTTCGTGTTGGCGCAAGCCAAGATGATAGATGCGGCCAGTCCAGAAATTCACGCGGCCACCAGCAAACCAGAGGAGTTGGGGGTCGTGGTGATAATAAATTTTCGGCGCGACCATGCCCACATCAGGTCGCGACTCAGCCGCCGCCACAAGATGTTCGAGAAAATCCGGCGCCACTTCGGTATCGTTGTTCAACAATAAAACCATTCCGGCGCCGGCCGCCAATGCTTTTTCCATCCCTTGATTATTCGCCCGGGCAAAACGTTCGTTTTTTGCATTCGCCAGCACTTCCACCTCCGGAAACTGCTCGCGTATCGCCTCGACGCTGCCATCGGTGGAAGCATTGTCGATCACCAAAATATGTCGCGGCTGATAGCTGACTTTGCGCAGCGAGGCAAGGCAAGCGAGCGTGTCTTCCCTGCCATTCCAGTTGACGACAAGAATCCAGACGAGGGGGTTTTTACTCTCGTGATTTTTGCTCCGAACGCGGTACATCCGGTAAAAATAAAATTTATGTTGAAAGTCACATCGTGGTTTTGTATTTTAAAACAACAAAAGACAATTCAATTTCAACTCCGATGATGGATATTTCTTCCTACTTGGCTGGCTGGCAGCAGCGAACACTCCAGGAACGCCGGGAGCTTGAAGAGCGACGGCAGAAGGCAGTCCACGAAGCAAAACGAATTGCTCATTTCCTCGGCGAAAATATCGGAGCTGCAAAGGTTATCGGGATCGGCTCGGCGTTTGCCCCTGAACGCTTCAACCGCCGCTCGGATATCGATCTGGTAGTATTCGGGCTGCCCAAAGGCTGCTACTTTTCAACGCTTGGGCAAATCATGTTAATGACAAATTTTGAAGTCGACCTCATTCCCTATGAATCCGCAAGCGAACTGTTAAAGCAGCGAGTTGCCGAAGAAGGAGTTCAGCTATGGCCGTAGAAACCAGCGACCGTTTCAAGAGAATCGCCGTCGAAATTCGTGAAGAATTGAAAAAGATTGATCAGCTCTATGCGCAATGGCGTGGTGTTGCCCAGGACATGAGCACACATTCGCTTATCCTGCGTGGCAAGGCTTCAATTTTTCACGATTTCTACAACGGCGCTGAACGTATCTTCAAAAAGATCGCCAATGAAATTAATGGCGGCATTCCAACGGGTGAATTCTGGCATCAAGAACTTTGAAACTCGATATACCGGGCTTGCAACCACCGGTGATTTCTGAGGAAACCTGCAAATTGCTATTGGATTTTCTCAGTTTCCGCCACAGGTTCCGTAACATTTATGGGTTCGAATTGGATTTTGAGAAAGTTACAGAGATTGAAACCCAATTTCCTGAAGCATATAAAAAGTTCAGTGCTGATATAAAAGACTTCTTGAGGTTCCTGGACAGCCTGGCCGCTGCTCCCTCCTCAAAAGAATGATTTCATTCAGCCAACTTCTCTATCGCCTCAATCACCCTCGCCCAGGAATAGCGTTTTTTGTACTCTCGAATATTTACCGCGAAATCATCGCGTGCGTTTTCCGCCAGCACTTTGGCAATGGCCTCAGCGAGTGCAACAGGATCTCCGGGTGGTACGACATAACCGGTTCTCCCTGCTTCCACTTCCTCCGCCAAACCACCAACGTTGGTGACAATCACAGGTTTATCGAAATGATAGGCCAGCTTGGACACGCCACTCTGCGTCGCGCTGAGATAGGGAAGCACCACGACATCGGCAGCGGCAAAGTATGCCGGTACTTCCTCGTTCGGAATGTAACGATCTTCGAGGTAAACACGATCCTTCAAGTCAAGCTCGCTGATTTGGCGCTGGTAATCATGCCGCGACTGGTAAAATTCTCCGGCGATCAGTAAGTGGACATGAGGCAAATACGTCATGGCATGCAGCAGAATTGCCAGTCCCTTATACGCTCTCACCAAACCGAAGAACAGAACCACTGGTTGCTCCAAAGGAAGACTGAGCCGCTGGCGTGCCGCCTGGCGTGAAGGCGCGGTTGGGAAAAAATCATAAATGGGTTGCGGCACACGCACCAGCCTGGCGTCCGGTCGGAAGCGCAATACCTCCCTCTCCACCGCCTCGGAAAGCACCAGGAAAGCATCGGGCATGGCCAACAAATAGCGCGTCAGTGGCGCATCAAAAAAATGCGGTTCGTGGGGAATGAGGTTATGACAGAGCAAAATTTGGCGCGTTGTCGAAGCTTGCCGCCGGATCAGGCGCAACAAAGTCCCCAGACATGGTGCAAAAAAAGGCATTTGATGCATGACCACAACGGCGCGGGGTTGGCATCGGACGATTGCAGCAGCCGTTCGCCACCAGCTCACGGGTCCGATGGAATCCAACGTTCGTCGGCTGGGTACCTCGATCGCGGTCTTGCTCGTGTCTAATTGCGTCCGGCCCGGAAAGAGGGGTTTCGGGAACAAACGTGAATAGGTAAAAACTTCGACGGGATATTTCTCGCGCAGATGCAGGTAGAGTTGGTCGGTATACTGCGCGATGCCGCCACGCCAGGGGAAAGCTGGTCCCACCAAAACCATTGGCGAGGATGACGATAAATTCCGAGCATCCCGTTGTAAAGGCAACATTCCACTCTTTCACGAAAAGCTTCTAACTTTTTTCCGCAAACCCCAATTCCGCCTTGATCCCATAATTCGGTGACTGATTATGCGTGGCCGTAATCATCTCGCCCAACAAACCGAACGAAACCATCTGCACGCCTATGATGATCAGCAGTATGCCGAGGAACAGAAGCGGCCGATTGGTGAGATAGCGGTTGCCGAACAAGCGCTCGTAAGTCAGATAAGCGCTGAGGGCAAAGCCGAGCAAAAAAGAGGTGAGGCCGGCAAGTCCGAAAAGATGCAGCGGACGTCGCGTGTAGCGTGTCAGAAACAGTACGGTCAACAAATCGAAAAAACCGCTGGTGTAACGCGATGGGCCGAATTTGCTTCTGCCGTATTTGCGCGGATGATGCCGCACTTCCACCTCGCCGATGCGAAATCCCTCTTTGAACGCCAATACCGGCAAATAACGATGCAGTTGGCCATAGACCCGAATGTGATCGGTCACTTCGCGACGATAGGCTTTCAAGCCGCAGTTGATGTCGTGCAAACGCACGCCGGTCATCAGGTTGGTCACGGCATTGAAGATTTTTGAGGTAAGGCGTTTGATCAATCCATCCTGGCGCCGTTTTTTCCATCCGGAAACCAAATCATAGCCTTTGTTGAGTTGCTCCAAAAGACGAGGGATTTCCTCGGGGTCATCCTGCAGGTCAGCATCCAGGGTGACGATCTGCTGGCCTCGGGCGCGCGCAAAACCGGCGGCCAACGCCGCGGCTTTGCCATAATTGCGGCGGAATTGAATCACGCGCACCCGGTGATCGCGCTGCTGCAGTTGCCGCAATCTCGCAAACGAGTCGTCCACTGAGCCGTCATCGACAAAGATGATCTCGGCGCGTACACGCATGCGATTGATCACCTGGCTCAACTTGCCGTGTAATTCTGTCAGCGATTCGACTTCGTTAAAAAGTGGAATGACAATGGAAAGCTGTACGGTTCCCGTTTTTGATCCGGAAATCTGCGCCGGCGCAAGACGAGACAGAGACATGGTGGTGTGGGGCGCCGATGTGTTTGCCGAGGTCTCAACTGTTCTACTCGGCATCTGCCCGTCGCTTTGATTGGTCAAGATCGTGGATTTTTCGACCGAACGCGAGGGCCGTCTCCGCCGCCGGCGGCGATGCCGGCGCTCCGCGGCTGGACTGGACGAGGCGCCGGTTTGGGGTTTTTCTGTTGAAGACGTTTCTTGATTCATTGTTCTTCTTTCATCGATTCTCTGACTTTCTGCAGGGCCTCCGGATCGGAGAGATTCACGCGTCTGGCATTTTTCGGCACGCGAATGGCAAACTCGGCCGGTGCGATTCGGGCATTGGCTTCGATGCGATTGTAGAATATGGTCAACCTTTCCTGCTCCTCGAACCTTTGGATTTGAATCAATTGCGGCAACCAGACGCCCCGCACCTGTCGAAAGCGCTTGAATTCCTGTCGTGCGGACAGCACGTTCATCGGGTCACGTTGCTCGGCCCTGGTCACGACACCGCGCTCAGCATTGACCCAATATGTCAAGCGCCACTCTCCATCATTTTCTGCATCCGCTGCCGCATATTGGGTCAACCCGCTGCCATTGACCAGCGAGCTCTCAATTCCGTAAAGCCGCTGCCGGCGCTTCCCCTCGAAGCGATAATCATTCCCATCACGCGTAATCGTGAAGCTGCTGTCAAACGGCGGCAGGGCTGCGCCGAGCAGACCGCTCAACATTTCGTCGTAGGTCAGTTCCATGCGGAAGAACATCAACTCGCGCATCTTTTCCGTCTCGCCATGGTAATAGACATTCTCCAGTGGCGAGAAGCTGGCAAAGCGTTTACGATCGGCAAAGAAAAAGCCGACATCGACACCCAGGCCGGCTTCGACTTTGATGAAGAGCGAGTCGGGTTTCACCGCCAGGATTCGCGCTGGCGCACTGAATTGGAATTGCGGCGACTCAATCGTCAAACGGCCGTCGCCATGAAAAGTTTGCAACCGCCGATAATTCTCCGCGACGCGCAAATACAGCTCCCGCGGCTGCCATTCATCATGCACTCGCGGCGCCCGGCCCGCGCATCCGGTCAGTAAAAAGAACAGGATCGGCCCGAGCAACAAGCCAATGCCACCCGCCGCCTGCAGCCTGGCCCTTGCCATCCGGCAGTTGCAGTCCGGCGCTTGCCGTTCGCCAGCATTGTTATGATACATTTTGAGTAAAATAAAAAAATCAGTCTTTGGTCAATCCCAATTTCTGCCGGACGCTTTCGCGCGTGTGATCCAACTCGAGCGCCCTTTGCCAGTATTTTTGCGCGTTTTCGTGCTGTCCCAGCTTGTCGTAAACATCTCCGAGATGTTCGATTACCTCGGCGGAGGAATCACGGGTTGCGACGGCCTGCAAAATGTATTGCAGCGCCAGTTCATAATTGCCCATCTGGTAGTAAACCCAGCCAATGGTATCCAAAAACGCGCCATTCTTCGGTTCCTTCTCCAGGGCACGCTGGACCATGGTCAGCGCTTCATCGAGGCGGATGCCGCGCTCGGAAAGACTGTAGCTGTAATTGTTGAGCAACGTCGCGTCCTCCGGTGCAATCCGCAAAGCCCGCTCATAGATCGAGTCTGCCTCGGCGTGCCGGCCGAGCTCGTCGAGCGTGGCAGCCAGGGTTCCCAAAATACTCGTGTTATCAGGATCGAAGCTCAACGCCGTATTGAGATAGGCCACAGCTTGCTCGTGTTGACGCAACTGGCTCAATACCATGCCCAGGAAGAAATTGACATTCAGATCGTTCGGCGCCAGCTCGTAGGCGCGCTCCAGAGCCTGGCGCGCCGCCTCCATCTGATTGCGGCGTATGTGCGACAGCCCGAGCCTCACCCACACACGATGATCACGCCCATTCAACTTGCCGGCCTTTTCGTAGTAAACCGCAGCAGAATCCCACCGGCTTTGATCAAAATACCAATCCCCGACCGCGAAAAATAACCGATAATCCTGGGGCAGATTTCGAACAGCACGCTGGAGAATTTCTCCTGCAGCCGCCGTATCGCCACGCATCAGATGCAATCCGCCCAATTGCAAAAACTTTTCGGCATTGGCCGGTTCCTGGTTGATCCGGCGATCGAGCAATCGGATCGCGCGATCCAGTGTTTGTTGAGTCTGTTTCTTGTCCCCCATCTGTTCGTAAAGCTGGCTGATTTGGATCAGCAGGGTAACATTAGTCGAGTCTTTGGCAAAGCGCTCGGTGAGGGAGGCGATGGCCAAGCCCAGCTTTTGATTTGCGGCAGTGGTGTCGCGCTTCTGCAAATAAAGATCGTATAACTCGATCTGGGTGTCGATGTCCGTCGAATCGGACTGGCTCTTGCTTTCCAAAAGCGCGATTGCCGTGTCGAGCTTTTTCTGCGCAACATACAACCGCTTCAATGCGTTGCGCACCTCGTCAAAATCCTCGTGCCGGCTGACGGTCTTCTGGTACCAGCCGATCAGCCCGGCGGTGTCTTTTCTGGCTTCATAAACTGCACCAATGGACAGATAAGCACGCTCGTCATCGGGCGAATCCTTCAGATAATCCTGAAAAACTCTCGAGGCCTCATCATAGCGCTTTTGGGAAAGGTAGAGCATGCCGAGTCCCAACCACTCGCGCGGTCCGGCGGCACCGAGATCCACCAACTTTTGATACATCGCTATGGCTTTTTCTTGTTGTTGTTGCTGGAGATAATAATTCGCCAGAATCGAGACGGCCTGCTCATGATCCGGCGCCAGCGTCAAGATCGTTTCATATTCCTTCACCGCCGCTTCGATCTGATTGTTTTCCCGATAGGCCGCGGCGAGATTCTCATGAGTTTCGATACTGCGGGGATCGAGCTGCAGCGCACGCCTGAGCACTCGAATCGCGCTTTCGGGCCGATTCAATGCCCGCCAACACTCGGCAATAGCATTATGGAGAGAGACGGAGGTGGAATCGAACAGCAGCGCCTCATTATAAGCATTGAGAGCGGTGTTATAGTCACCATTCAGCTCCGCGAGCGCGCCGCGAACGACCGCCTCGGTGGCACGAGGATCAGCCTGGCGGTAAGATTTGGATTTCGCAACAACAGCCTCCTGTTTGTTCGAGCCATCGCTCTTCAACTCCGGCCGGCCGGCACAGCCAAGCCAAAACACAAGCAGCGTTAACAAGCCAAACCGAAAAATCAATTTATTCATAAGCCAGTTTTATCCGTTTTAAAATTTGGAAAATCTGTCCCATTCATCTTTTAAAATATACCACAACGCCAAAAGAATAACAAGGAGAATTTTGGCCGTTACGCAATGCCTCGGTGATCGTTGGACAACCAACCCTGAGATTATCTGTTCCACCAGCAAGTGAAGCATTACTTTGTCTTTCGTTTTCAACTTGAAAATGACGAATTTTATCGTATATTGCAAGAAGTAAAAAACGACTCATTTCTGCCTAACTTTGCAGAGCGCACCGCGTTTCTCGGCGCCATGCGCTTTGCGCTATCCCAACAATGCCCTATGAAACGTTCCCAAATCAACACCCTTCAACGCGAAGCTGTGCAATTCTTCGAGGCGCATCATTTCCGCTTGCCGCCGTGGGCCTTCTGGCGCCGCGAAGATTGGGAGAAAAACAAAGATCGAACGCAGGAAATCAAGTCATTGCGCCTCGGCTGGGATCTCACGGATTTCGGCTCCGGCGATTTTTGCCACATCGGACTGCTGCTCTTCACGCTGCGCAACGGCGTGGTCGATCAGCCCGGCGCCAAAGACTACGCCGAGAAAGTGATGATCGTGCGCGAAAATCAAATCACGCCGACGCATTTTCATTGGCACAAAATGGAGGACATCATCAACCGCGGCGGCGGCAACCTCGTCATCGAAATGTGGAATGCCACGCCCACCGAAGATTTGGCCGACACGCCGGTGACCGTGATGGTCGATGGCATTCCGCGTACGCTTCGCCCAGGCGCACCGTTAGTACTCACCCCCGGCGAGAGTGTGACCCTGACGCCCTATTTATATCACCAATTTTATGGCGAACCCGGCAAAGGCATGGTCTTGGTCGGCGAAGTCTCCCGCGTCAATGACGACAGCAAAGACAATCGCTTTTACCAGCCTGTCGGGCGCTTCCCAAGCATCGAAGAAGATGAAGAGCCGCTGTATTTGTTGTGTAACGAATATCCATGACCGGTTGACCGGTTGGCCCGTTAGCCGGTTGGCCGGTTGACGGGTCAAAAGGTCAACCGGCTAACCAACAAACGGAGGGTATCATGAAAATCAGAAGATTTGAAGATCTCGAATGTTGGCAGGAGGCCAGAATCTTGACGCGGACGATTTATGAGTACACTAAACGTCCCGCATTTGCCAGAGATTTTCGATTATCGAACAACATCAGTGGTAACAGTTCACCATCCCCTCTAATGGTGTCATTCCGCAGGCTACGCCCGCAGGGAATCTTTTTACGCATTAAGTAAGATTTCAATTTTAGAATCTTACCCAGTGCGAAAAAAGATTCCTCCAGAATGACATTTCAAAAGGGTCGGTGAACTGTTACCATCAGTGAAAGTTTTGATTCCGGATCAAAAAGCGAGTTGGCCAGATTTCTGACTTATTCGCGACGATCATGTTCCGAAATTCAAAACTGTTTGTACATTGCCCTGGATCAACAGTACATTAACGAAGATGAGTTCCAAAGTTCATACAAGCATTGTGAAAAGGTTCGCAAAATTATCGACGGCTTAATTCGATACCTGCGAAAATCGTAAACCATTAAACCTCTTAATAACGGGCTAACCGGCCAACGGGCCAACCGGCTAACCAAAGGGATTCCTATGCTCAAAACGACTGTCGTCGGCAGCTATCCCGTGCCGTCATGGCTCCGCGTCTATGGTACGCGTGAAAGCCTGCGTGATGCGCTGATGGTGATACTCAAAACCCAAGAACTCGCCGGGCTCGACGTCATCAGCGACGGCGAATTGTACCGGTGGGACATCAACCATCCCGAAACCAACGGGATGATCGATTATTTCATCCGGCCGCTCACCGGTGTGGAAGTCGATTTGGATCGCAAACGTCTCGACAAATTTCGCCAGCAAATGGGCATGGCCTATCGTTCTGAGCCGGCGGGCGTGGTCACTGGCAAACTCGACCCCGGCACCTTGAATTTGCTGCGCGACTGGGAGCGCGTCAAACCGCTCACTCACAAGCCGCTGAAATTCACCGTCACCAGTCCCTACATGCTCGCCAAAGTTTTGCTCGATGAGCATTATCGCGATTTGCCCAAACTGGTCATGGCGCTGGCAGATATTTTAGCCGAGCAATTGCAAGGCATCGATGCGGCGGTCATTCAAGTGGATGAGGCCAACCTCACCGGCCATCCTGAAGATGCAGCTATAGCCGCTCAAGGCATCAACCGTGTTTTAACCGCCGCGCAAGGAGAGAAAGCCGTGCATCTCTGCTTCGGTAATTACGGCGGACAGACGATTCAGAAAGGCACGTATCAAAAGCTGCTCGAATTCATGAATGCGCTCGAATGCGACCATCTGGTTTTGGAAATGACGCGCCGGCCACCGGAGGAATTGGCCATGTTGCGCGAAGTGAAATCCTTTATTGGCATGGGTATCGGCGTGATCGATATTAAAGACAATCAAGTGGAAACGCCGGAGCAAGTTGCCGGCCGCATCGAAGCCGCTGCCAAAGTTCTCGGTGTCGAGCGCTTGCACTACGTTCATCCCGATTGCGGCTTTTGGATGCTGCCGCGGTTTGTGGCGGATGCGAAGATGCGGGTGTTGGTGGAGGGGAGGGATTTGTTTGTGGGAAGGAAGTAAAATTTTTCGTAGTGGCGCCTTCAGGCGCAAAGCTTTTCAATTTCGCAAAGTCTTTGAGTACGTCAAACATTTTGTATTGACACAAAGCCTGACGCCTGAAGGTTATACTCGCAGGGCGTTACTACAAAAATTATTTTCATAAAAAAGGGAGAAAAACAAATGTCTGGCTTGATGACATTTCTCACTGGCCTATCGCTGGCCGCCTTGGCAGCGCTTTCCATCTTGCGATTTGCGCAAAACAAAAATTGGCGTATATTTTTTATACAGATGCTCGTGTTGGCATTGGGTGTCTGGTTCCTGCATGCGCTCTTTGATTTCCCAGTTGTTGCCCCGAGGCCGAGAGGGGCACAGGATGTTTATTTGGTCATCATTCTTTATGTTTGCATGCTGCTCGGCATGGCCGCGCAATATGCCTACACGCGCTTCGAGAAGCCGAAGCAACAGCGACCCCAATTCGACTTCGGCCTCTTCGTTGCGCCGATCTTTACTTCGCCGATTGTTTTTATTCCGCTGCTGGCGGCGCTGCAAAACGCCAATATCGATTTGGCGCAATTGACCGTGCCCAAAATGATGGTGTTCTTTGTGGCATTTGAAAACGGTTTCTTTTGGAAGGAATATTTCGATCATCGCCGCTATAGTTAAAGGCGGAAGGTAAAAGTTGATTGTTCGCTGAACACGCGAAGCACACCACATGTCATGCTGGAAGCATCTTCTTTCAATCAAGCACGATTCTCTTTAATTGCAAAAAGATTCCCTGCGGGCGTAGCCCATGGGCGCAGTCTTCCAGAATGACATCTGTTCAGGGTGGTCATGATATTACCGATTTTGATTGTCAAAACTCATTAGGAGCGGCATTTTATGACTTCTCCTTGTGTCCAGTATCCAAGATGTGGGTAAAGATCACGGCGCCGGCAGGGCAGCAAATATTGACAAAATTCAAGAAAACTTTCACGCGCGAATCGGACGCCGGCTGATTATTTTGTTCTCATTGATTTACGCATCTGATTTTCTTATATTTTAATAAACCATGACAGGTTTTTTCTTACCTACAGTTTTCGAGCTGAACCATGATACCAGAACCCATTACTCAAGAATCCGTGCTCGAGAAAGTTCGCGCGCGTGTTGGGGTGCTGGATGCCAAAGCCGAACAAGCCGTGGCGCAAGCGATTGCCGTGCTCACTGAATCCCGGCAAAGCGAAACGTCTGCGCCAACAATGGCAGAAAAGTTTGTGAGTGCCAATGTTAGCCTGGCTCAATATGAAGCCTGGACGCCGGAAGAGCGCTTTCAATATCTCAACAACGCCAAAAAGATCAATGCAAATTGGATTAAGAAGCACCTCCAAGAGTTGGGCGCCGCCTGGCTGATGGTCGTCGATGGCGAAGTAATCGCTCATGGCGCGAGCATCCAACATTTGCCGCAGGAGCAAGAGTTTGACGCATTGTGCGAAAAGCATGGAAAATATCCCTTTGTTTTTTTCAATCCGCGCCTGTTCATGATCGAAGAGGCTTCGGCTTGGCACCAAACTGTCGAGCCGGATGACGCTTATCCCACTGTCTCTGTCAAACTGCAAAGCACGCGAGGCGATCTCGAGCTGGTTGCTGATTTTGATACCGGCGCGATGGATTCTTATTTCGACTTTGACTTGCTCGAACAATATGGCTTGCTGACGCAAGGCCCTCGCGATTACGAAGACGAATCGGTTCATCTCGGGCAAAACTTTCGCTTCATCACGAAACCACTTCGCTTGTTGGTGAATGATGAAAGTGGCAATTCGAGAAAAATCGTTTTCTTTGCATTTTGTATCAAGAATTGGCACAGCAGTCCTTTTGTTACCATCAACCCAACCCGCACGGCATTGGTCGGTCGCAGCTTGTTTCTCATGCTCGCACCCGTCGTTCATTTGGATTTTGCCACTCGCAACACGAAAATTGATTTCCCAGTTGTAATGTGAATCCACGTTGTGCGTAAGGGGCCTTCAGAGTTTATGAATCCCACAGCACAAGTCGGACCGAATTACAAATGGGGTAATTTATGAAAACATCACAAAAGATCAAACTGCAAACCTCGCTCCTCCTCGCTTTGCTCCTGCTCGCTGTCAATTTGGCCCAAGGGCAAATCCAAAGCACCAAGCTCAAAGATGGCGTGGAGCGCTGGTATCGCGTCAAAACCGCCGGCCAGAAGCCGTGGTTCTTTCAACAAGTGGAAAACCTCTTCAATGTCGCCCTGCCCTCGACCAATCAACTGCCCTTTGGCGTCAGCGTGGCGTTTCTCGTTGGCGTCAGCCAATACGATTTTCTGGAACCGGATTTGCCGTTTGTGAAAAATGATGTGGAAGACATGCGGCAATTTCTGCTGAATCAGGGCGGCTTTGACACGGTTTACGTCGCGCGCGAAAAGATCGTCAACCGCGATTTGATCGAAGACTACATGCGCAACAAACTGGGGCAATGGTTGCGCCAGCGGGATCGCTTGCTGTTTTATTATGCCGGCCATGGCGCCGACAATCGCGGCAAAACCGGCTACATGCAATTTGCGCAAGCGCAGCCGGGCAATTTTGCCGGGCCGCAGGTGCTCAAAATCAATGACGTGAGCGATTGGAGCAGCGAAATCAAGCTCGATCATCTCTTGTTCATTTTTGATTGTTGCGCTTCGGGATTGGCTTTCGAGCCGGTCCCACGTGGTCCCGTGGATGATGTCAACGGTTTGATTGCCACCTTGAGCCGGCAAGGCAGCCGGTCGGTGGTTACGGCCGGAACGGCAGATGAGCGAACTTACGAAGTGGAAACTGCCGGCGGCAGGGGCAACGGCGTTTTTACCCGTGCCTTTTTGAACGCCGCGGAAACCGGCAGTGCCGACAAAGGTGACGGCTTCATGACCATTGATGAAATTGTGGCGCAGACAAAAAATCAAATCGCCGCTTTTGCAGCCAGGAACAAACAAAGCTTGACGCCCCGGCTCTGGCCGTTGGAGACCGCCCAATACCGCGGCACGTTTGTTTTCGTCAATCCCGAAGCCAATATTCGCCGGATTGCGCTGGCGAGCGTCTACGCGGAGAAACTCAATGCCCGGCCGCGCGGCGAAGTGGTGGCGGCTTATGGCCTCGTGCGGATCATCGCCTTTCTCTCCGGCCAAGTTTATATTGACAATGAGTATGTGGATAACATTGAAAAGGGCGTGGCCAAAGAATATCCTGTCACTGTTGGCAGCCATAAAATTGAAGTGCGTGGCGCCAGTGAAACCGTGACGCAAACTGTCATCATTAGCAAAGGCCAAATCGCAGCGGTTACCATAAAATCGAAAACCACGCCGGCGGTGGTGACACCTCCGATCGAACCAAAACCAGCACCACGATACTCTTTGCGCCGCCAGCCGCAAGAGAATCTTTCCGAGGCAGCCGTCAAAGCCATGTTGCGCCAAAATAATTTTTATAGCACGGATGCTTATGATTGGACCAAGGAATGGAGCAATCCGCAAGGTAAAGGCCTTCCCAACGAATTCGAGCTGCAACAGGGTGGCAAAGTGGTTTATGATCGCGCCACCGGTTTGATGTGGCAGCAATCGGGTTCGCCGGAATACATGACCTACGAGCGGGCAAAAGCTTACGTGGCGCAATTGAACAAAGATCGTTTTGCCGGCTACAACGATTGGCGCTTGCCGACGCTGGAAGAAGCCATGTCGCTAATGGAACCAAAAGAGAACAGCGCTGGTTTGTACATTGATTCGAAGTTTGATAACAAGCAGATGTGGATCTGGACAGCGGATACTTACAGCGCGGGGCGGGCGTGGTATGTCCATTTCGACAACGGTGGTTGCAATCCCGTCGATATTGGCTACTACGGCTATGTCCGTGCTGTGCGCCCGTGACAATCATGGGCTATTTGGTTATTTGAGTCATTTGATCATTTTATTATTTGATGATTTGATTTGGCGCGAGCGTCAGCGAGCGCCTCGAAAATTTTTTGGATTTTCGTAGTAGCGCCTTCAGGCGCCAAACTCACGTCGTCAAGACTGAAGTTTGTCATTCACATGAAAAACGATCTCGCTTTTCCCAAGCCAACGCCTGAAGGCGCAACTACAAAATTATTCCCGGAGCATGACCATGGCCCAATACGAGCATCTTCCCATTTACAAAAAAGCTTTCGATCTCACCGTGTATTTCGAGAAGATCGTGCGCAATTTCAGCCGCTATCACAAATATTGCCTCGGCACGGAGCTGCGCCAACTCTCGCACGAGGTGCTCCGCCAGATCGTGCGCGCCAACAATGCCGAGGAGAAGGCTCCCCATCTCGAAAAGCTGCGCGAGCTGCTGGAAGATTTGAAGATCACCCTGCGCATTGCGAAAGAAGAAAAAGCATTTGCCAATTTCGATTCGTATCATTATAGTGTAAATCAGGTGGTGGACTTGTGCCGGCAGAACGAAGGCTGGCTAAAATCCGCCAAAGCCAGCGTACGGCCAGAATCCCCGTCCCATTCATAAAGGCCGGGGAGCGTGCCAACTTGATGATTGTGCACCCCTCTCGCCCTCGCCCAAAGCAGGGCATAAGCAAGCCGGCGGCCATACCTGCCGCAAGTGGGATTGGCCGGACGTGGGTCCGAAAAAGACGGGCCGTAAGTAGAGGGGCAAAGCGCGGGGCGGGCGTGGTATGTCAATTTCAACAACGGTAATTGCAATCCCAACGATATTGGCAACAACAACTATGTCCGTGCTGTGCGCCCGTGAAAATCATCCGCTGCTGCCAGTCCCGCCTCGGGCGGGATTTGGTTTCCCGCAGGTGTACCAAGCCTATCTGGCGTGCCGGCGCAACAAGCGCAATAAACCGAGCGCGCTGGATTTCGAGCTGAACCACGAAGAGAACCTCGTGGCGCTCGTCGATGAGCTGCGGGAGCGGCGTTACCAGCCTTCGACTTCGGTTTGTTTTTATACCAGCAAGCCGAAGGCGCGGGAAGTTTTTGCCGCCGCGTTTCGTGACCGCATCGTCCACCACCTGCTCTATACCTATCTCCTGCCGGTGTGGGAGAAAATTTTCATTCCGCACTCGTATGCTTGCCGCCCCGGCAAAGGCCCGCTCGCTGCGGCACAGGCACTGCAAAAATTCCTCCGCCGTGTCACCGCCAACGGCAAACGCACTGCCTATTTTCTCAAAATGGACGTGAGAAATTTTTTCATGACCATCAACCGGCAACTGCTTTTCGAGATGCTGGCCAAGCATTGCCCGCATCCTGACGAGTTGTGGTGGCTGGTGCGCGTTTTGGTGTTTCACGATCCTACGAAAGATTATGTACTGCAAGATGCCGAGAACCTGCGCCACCGCATTCCCAAGCACAAAACGCTCTTCGGCGCGCCGCCGGGTTGCGGCCTGCCCATCGGCAATCTCACCAGCCAGTTTTTTGCCAATGTGTATCTGAATGCGCTGGATCAATTCGTCAAACACGTGCTCAAGTGCCGCTTCTATCTACGCTACGTGGACGACTTCATTTTAATCGCGCGCCATCGCTGGCAATTGGAGAAGTGGGAGCAGGCGATTCAAGAGTTCCTCAAAACCATGCTGCAGTTGGAAGTTCACGGCAAGATGACGCAAATCGGCCCGGTGCACGGCGGCATCGACTTTGCCGGTTATATCGTGCGGCCAGGTTATAAACTCGTGCGCCGCCGTACCGTGGGCAATTTGCAGGAAAAACTGCGGCGATTTCGGCCCCAATTGGTGGCGCGAACTGCGAGCTATACCGCATATCGTTTCGACACCGACACACTGGATGCCGTTTTCGCCTCGGTCAATTCCTATCTCGGCCTGTTTCGACATGCGCAAACGGCGCGGTTGGTTGAAAAATTGTTCAAACAGCACGAGTTTTTGCAAAAATTCTTTTTGCGAAAAAAGCACAAAATTGTTAGATTAGATCAGCCGTTACGCCGCATGCGGTTCTTGCGGCAGCAGGTTCGCTGGCTGCTGCGCACGTTTCCGCATCACCTTTGCCTGATACAAATCGGCAGCTATTATGAAGCCTACGGCTGGCAGGCGGAGGTTCTGCACCAAGCCACGGGTCTGGCGCTCAACCAAAACTGGCGCGGTTTTCCGCAGGCCTGCGGTTTTCCGCAAAAGAAATTGTCGGCCGTATTGAGCCAACTGAAAGCGCAGCGCCTGCCGGTGGTCGTGGTGGAAGAAACCGGCCATGAGTTGCGCCACGCGAAGGAGCGTTTGATCGCGATGATGATTGAATACCCGGAGAACGAGATTGGCCAAATCGCAAAAAACTGAGTCCCCGCGCATTTTCATTAGCCACGCGTGGGAAGACAAGGCACTGGTGCGGCGATTGGAAGCCGAGCTGAAAGCCGCCGGCGCGGAGGTCTGGGTGGATCACGCCGGCATCCGTGGGGGCGATATTTTGCCCGAGCACATCAGCATTGCTCTGGATTGGTGCAACACCCTGCTGCTCATTTGGTCAAAAGCTGCGGCCAGCTCGCATTGGGTCAAGTTGGAATGGACCAACGCCATTACATTGAAAAAGCGGATCATTCCCTGTCCCATCGATAAAACACCGCTGCCCTCGATTTTAGCGAGTACGGCATATATCGACTTTGCCAACCCCGCCAACGGCTTGCAACAATTGCTCGCGGCACTGCAGTTGGAGCCGCCCCGCCGCGAGGCGCAAGAAGAACCCGCCGCTTCTCCGGCGGGTTTGCCGCACTCGCCATTGATCTCAACGGTCCCGCCGGCGCCCCAGTACGAGCCGATTCGCACGCCTCGCAAACCCCAGCCGCCATCCCAACCCGTGCCAACAGCCATCATCCAACTGCGCCATACGCCGATCCGTTCTTTGCCGGTCGAAGCTGTCCAACAGATGCTGCGTGAGAAAGATTTTTTTGACAAATACATGAATGAGTCTGGCAAAGGTATTAAACATCAATACGAACGCACAGAACGGCACGGCGCGGAATTAGTGATCGACCACGCCACGGGTTTGACTTGGCAGCAAGGCGGTTCGGAGAGTTCCATGCTTTTCAAAGGCGCCGAAAACTATATTCAACAACTGAATGACAAGGAATTTGCCGGGTTCATTGATTGGCGCTTGCCGACGCTGGAAGAAGCGATGTCGTTGATGGAGCCGAAGAAATATGGCGAGTTATACCTCGATCCGATCTTTGATCGTACACAGTGGTGGATTTGGACGGCAGATTTTGACAGCGCGGGGCGGGCGTGGTATGTCAGTTTCGGCTACGGTTATTGCGATCCCTACGATATTGGCCCCAACTACTATGTCCGTGCTGTGCGCCCGTGACAATCATGGAGTCTTTGGTCATTTGAGTCATTTGATGATTTTTATTATTTGATAATTTGTTTTGGCGCTCGCCCCGCCTTGCGGGGCGAGCGCCCTACGGGCGTAGCCTCGAAATTTTTTTGAAAATTTGTTCGTAGTAATGCCTCATGAGTTTTGACAATAGCCCGAAGCCCAACCCGGACAAGCCGGAACCCCTACAGGCGCAGCCTACGGACGTAGCCTACGGGCGCAGCCAAAAGGACAAAATGATGGACGACCAAAGAATTTTTCATCATTTTGTCGTCCATTATTTTGTCTTTCAAAAATCTTTGCTTGTAAGAGTTTAGCCGTCTGAACTACGCCTTAACTAAAACTGTCATTCCGTAGGCCTACGGCTCGTAGAGCCTACGGACGCAGTCTTCCAGAATGACATTTCAAAAGGGGTGGTGAACTGTTACTCGAACTTGAACGTCAAAACTCATAAGGTTGACCGGTTTGTCGGTTACGGCAGAAATTTTGGCTTGAAAATAAGCCATGGTTTTTGTACTTTGCTATGAGAAATTAACACGAAACAGAAGAAACTGATTTCATATACCTGTTGGAGCAATTACCATTATGCCTGAAAATCTTGCCGAAATCGTTCACCCATTGGTAGACAATGGATTGTATGAAAATGCCGAGGCCGCAGTCAAAGATCTGATGGCCAGTCATATTCTCCATCAAATCGAGCATTATCGCGCCATCCTCGAAAAGTTTGAAAAAAAATATGGCATGAAGTATGTTCAGTTCAGCAGCTATTTAAAGGAGCGCGCCCAAAAACTCCCACATGAACCGTCCAGCCAAAAGCGCTTCATGCTCGAAGAAGAAGATGCTTTGGACTGGAAGATTGCCACCGAGATGTTGGAGAGCTGGCTAGGTCTCCGAAGAAAGGGCGCAAAATGAGCTCGTTCAGCACATTATTGGCCGAGATGGTTTCCTTGCTGGAGAGCTCGGGATTTTGTGTTGATACGCAAATCGTCGAAACCTCCTTTTTTTCCACTGAACAATTTACTTTTAAAATCAGAACGACGATATTTTCATCCCTTGTATTTCAGATCCGGATTTATTATAATCACGGCCATTGTGATTATTCCTATCAAGTTTTTGCTCAAGAGCCTCTATGCCGGTGGGATAACAAGGAGCATTTTCCTGAAGTAAAAACTTTTCCCCATCATTGCCATACCATTGATGGAAACGTCGCCGAATCACCACTTCAAGGAGAGCCTACAGCCGACCTCAAATATGTTTTGGCAGAATTAAACAGGCTTTTTCAAGGCTAAATCTGGCGTTTGAGTCCATTCATTAGGACTGATCGCAAACCTTTGAACTTTTGCAATCAAATGCCTGATACCAAAATCCAACCCCACCTTCGACGATTTTTATCCCGGAGTAAAAAAATTCTACAAGCCGGCGTTTCAGAATTTCTGTTCGAGGCAAATCGGTGCGCGGGCTGCGCCGGTGAGCGATCGCACTTCGGATTCCCCGCCGGGCGCAGCCGAGCCGATTGAACTGGAAAATTCCCCGCTGAGGATCAAAGGGGTTACTATACTCGTTTAGCCCCGATAATTCATAAATTGCATTTTAGGCTCGAGTTCAAATGCAAAGTGTAGTCAATTTACGCATCGCATGAATTATCGGGGTTAGAGTGAAAATTTTACTGCGGTGTCTTTCAGGAGGCTACGCCCGCAAAGGCAAGCTTCCAGAATGACACCCCCGTGACCGAGGGGTTACACCCACCACCTTGTGTTTTCTGATTTCTGTAAACCGATGTTTCCGAATTTGTTTTTGTATGATTTCTTTCCAAAGCCGTGCTTGATTTTTTATCGAGAATTGACTATCTTCAGTATGGAGAAACCCAATATGGTAACACAACGCATCGAAATCAATCCTGCTGTCATGCTCGGCAAACCGGTCATTCGCGGCACGCGCATCCCCGTTGAGTTGATCGTTCGCAAGCTCGGCGAAGGGGCAACGGAAGACGATTTATTAGATGCTTATCCGCGTCTGACGCGCGAGGACATCAAAGCGGCGCTCGAATATGCCGCCGCATCGCTCGCGCATGAGATCATTCTCTTGCCGGCGGCTGCATGAAGCATGCGACGTTGAAATTTCTGGCGGATGAAAGCTGTGACTTTGCGGTCGTTCGCGCTTTGCGTGCTGAAGGCTACGAGGTCCTCGCGGTGAGCGAGATCACGCAGCGTTCTGTTGATCATGATCTGATTGAACAAGCGGGCGCAGAGAAACGGATTTTGCTAACGGAAGACAAAGACTTCGGGTGGCTGGTGTTTGCCAGTCAGGCGGAGTCGGCAGGCGTTGTTTTGATTCGCTTCCCCGGTAATGCGCGGCAAACGCTGGTGCAGACTGTACTGCAGGTTATAAATGAGCAGGGAGAAAACTTATTAAACTCTTTTGTTGTTATTCAACCCGGCCATGTCCGTATCAGCCGGACACCTCGTCTTGAAAATTCATCATAACGGCGGGATATGCCGGTTCGTACAAAAGTGTGCCATCGGCGAAATTAATCCGTTTTTAATCTTGCCTTTGATCATACCTACCCCTTGGGGACGCTTCCCATCGGAAAATCAATCCTGTTGGTGGCTGTGAACCATTCTGATTTAGGCTTATGCCTGCTACCAAAATCCAACCCCACCTTCGACGAATTTTATCCCGGAGTAAAAAAATTTCTGCAAGCCGGCGTTTCAGAATTTCTGTTCGAGGCAAATCGGTGCGCGGGCTGCGCCGGTGAGCGATCGCACTTCGGATTCCCCACCGGGCGCAGCCGAGCCGATTGAACTGGAAAATTCCCTGCTGAGGATCAAAGGGGTTACTAATTGCGGAATGGTGGATGAAGCAATTTCAATGGTGCCGCCGATGTTACCACGGCCATCCCTTCCTGTCGACAATCCTCGCACAGGCTTAACCCCGATAATTCACAACTCATATTTTCAGGCTGGGTCAGAAAGCAGAGTGCACTTGATTTGCGCACCGCGTGAATTATCGGGGTTAATCGATCAGAACAGAGGTTCGATCAAAACCCCCGCAACACGCCAACCGAAATCGCCGGTCCGCTGTAATCATGGCGCGGTCCGATTCTTTCGGGGAAAATCATGACATTATAGCGTAAATCGAGGAGACCGGCGGTTTTCTTGTCAATCGCAAAATTGACACCTGCGCCGGCAAAGCCGCCAATGGTCCACGCTGTAGTCGCGTGTCGCAAGCTTTCCCAGAAACTGTAACCATACGGAAAGGCAAACCCGGCAAGAGGACCGGCACCGACTTGCAGATACGGCAGAAAGGAATTGTCAAAAGTTTCACGCAAAACGTCGCGGCGCAGCCCGAAGAAGAAAGGCACGAGCATGACATCGGCGCTGCGATAGGTCCGGGAGTAAAATGGCAAAAACGGATTGCCGAGATCGAGATAGATCATCGCGAGATCGAGCGTGGCAGCCAGATCTTTTTTGAGCGGCCATTGATAGTGCAAATTGCCGCCGGCGCCGTAATTCACCAGCGCGCCGTTGAGGCCGATCACCTCACGCTCTCCGAGAGTGCCGAGCACCGGGGCGATGGCTTCGACTCTCTGCTGATAGAGCGCGGGATTGAACATCCGGTTGACCATCTGCGGCAGCGTGCCGGTTTGCGCAAACAGCGCGGCGCAAGAGAACAGACTGATCAGAACCGCAAAGCAGATGATTTTGCGCATGGTGCTTTCTCCGAGTGCGTTAAACGAAATTTCCGGGACGGCAATCTATCTTACGCTCGTGTGACCCTAAAAGTTCGGAATATTGTGGAACGTGTAACGTTCTCTTATGCAGGTCATGTTGACTGGCACGAATTTTATCTTCGAGGTTCCATCATGAGAACGTTACACGTCACCCGCTACTTCTCTTTGCGATCCAGGAAGATTTTGACCAGGTCGATGGGCACCGGGAAAATCGTGGTCGAATTGTTTTCCGAAGCCACTTCGGTGAGCGTCTGCAAGTAGCGCAATTGAATGGCGGTCGGATCGGAGCTGAGCTGGCGCGCGGCTTCGGCCAGTTTCGTTGAGGCCTGGAACTCGCCGTCGGCATGAATGACTTTGGCGCGGCGCTCGCGCTCGGCTTCGGCCTGCCGGGCCATGGCGCGCTGCATCTCCGGCGGCAGGTCGACATGCTTCACTTCGACCGCGGTGACCTTGATGCCCCACGGCTCGGTTTGCGCATCGATAATGCTCTGCAATTGATCGTTGATTTTCTCACGGTGAGCGAGAAGCTCGTCCAGTTCACATTGCCCGAGCACGCTGCGCAGGGTGGTCTGCGAAAGCTGCGAGGTGGCGAACAAAAAGTCTTCGACCTCGACGACGGCCTTGGCCGGATCAATGACGCGAAAATAAATCACAGCGTTCACTTTGATCGAAACGTTATCGCGCGTAATCACATCCTGCGGCGGCACGTCCATGACGATCGTGCGCAGGCTGACTTTCACCATGCGGTCGATCAAGGGAATCAAAATGATCAATCCAGGCCCTTTATAAGCTCTGTCACCGATGCGCAGCAATCGACCCAGCCTGAAAATCACGCCGCGTTCGTATTCGCGCAGCACTTTGATCATGCTCGAGAGCAGCATGATGCCGAGCACAACAAGGACTATTATTCCAATCTGCATACTACCCTCCTTTTGAGGTTTTGCATTTTAAATGAACTTCATTCAACAGAATCAAAACGTTCAAGTGACGAGCTTTTCCACTTTCAGGTGCAACCCGCTGATTGCCAGAACTCTGACCGTCTGGCCCTTGTCGATTGGCTCATCACTTCTCGCCTGCCAGATTTCACCATGGACTTGCACCCGGCCCTCGGGGTCGAGATTCGTCAACGCGGTGCCAATTTCTCCGATCATGCCTTCGCGACCGGTCGTGGCCTGTTTGCGATGCGCTTTCACGACCAGACCAATGGCAAAGGCAAAGAACGCAGCGGTTGCCAGAGTGGCGACGGCGACAATTTGCAACGATATTCTGATCGCCGGCTCAAAAATCGTCGGCGCTTTGTTGAACAACATCACCGAGCCGAGAAACATGGAAACAATTCCCCCGATCGTGAGGATGCCGTAGCTGGTCACTTTTACTTCGAGAATGAACAAAATGACGGCAAAAAGAATCAGCAGCAGCCCGGCCCAATTGACCGGCAGAGTCTGCAAAGCATAGAAGGCCAGAATCAGAAAGATGCCGCCAAGAACACCGGGTAGAACCGCGCCGGGATTGGAAAGCTCGAAGAAGATGCCGTAAATACCGAGCAGCAGCAGAATGTAGGCGATGTTTGGATCGGAAATCTTGTCGAGCAATTTGTGCCGCCAGCTCATTTCCTTTCTGATGAGGGCAGCGCCAGCGGTTCGCAATTTGGTTTTGCGATTGACCAGATCGACCTCGTGGCCGTCGAGCAGGATGAGCAGACTGTCGATGTTCGGCGCAATGAAGTTGATGACATTTTTTGCCAGTGCTTCCTTTTCGGTGATCGAAACACTCTTCCGCACCGCTTCCTCCGCCCATTGCACATTCCGGCCTCTTTTTTCGGCCACGGCCTTGATTTGCGCGACGGCATCGTTGGTGACTTTCTCGATCATGGTTTTGGAGGTGTCGGTGCCGCCGATATTGACCGGATGGGCGGCGCCGATATTCGTGCTCGAGGCCATGGCCGCGAGATGCGCGGCATAGGTGATGAACACACCGGCAGAGGCGGCTCTGGCGCCGGAAGGAGAAACGTAGACCACCACCGGAATCTCGCTGGCGAGCATGGCCTTGGTAATGATGCGCGTGGATTCCATCAAGCCGCCCGGTGTATCCAATTCAATGATCAAACATTCGGCCCTGGCATCGACAGCGTCATCGATGGCGCCGGTGATGTATTCCGCGGCCAGAGGATTGATGGGGCCATTGATGCGAATGGCGTGAACCGAGGGCCGGGGCGAGACGGTATCGGCAGGCATGGCGTGGAATTCGCGAGCGGGATGCGCTGTCGCACCGGCATCGATGCCGTGGCACAGCACGATCAGGCCAAGTGCCATGGCAGCGAAAGATTTTCTTTTCATGACTACTTCCTAAAAAGATGGAGCAAAATCGTCAACAGGACACTGAGCAAAAGGCACGTTGCCAGAGGAAAGTAAAAAGTGAAATTTTTCTTTTGGACCAAAATATCACCCGGCAGTTTTCCCAGAAAGGGAATGCCTTTCAACCAATAGAGCATGGCGCCGGCAACGAGCAGAACGCCACCAATGAGCATCAAGATTTTTCCAAGGTCGTGCATGCTATTTTTTCCATGAAGGCAAATCACGATTGTGATGCAGGGCGTTGTACTTTTTCAAAATTTGCAAAGTGCGCGCGAGGGGCAAGGCTTCGACGACATGCCCGGCAATGCCACGCGTGGTGGTTGCCATGAACAAGGAATTGATGATCGCCTCTTCCGTGGCTTCGACCACGGCAAGAAACAGCGGCGAGGTTTCATCATTCACCAGCGAGCGCAAGAGTTGAACACGGTCAGGCGGTGAATGGGCAATGCGGTTTTCCGTCGTCGTAGAAAAGGCGATGGCATAATCACCGCTGCCGTTGGCGCAATAGCCGCCGGTTCGAGCCAGGCCCAACATGGCGCGCGCAGCGAGGCGCTTGAGATTGCGCGCCTCCAGCGGCGCATCCGTGGCAATGACAATCATGCAAGAGCCTTCGCCATCCGAATAGGGCAGCGCCTCTTTCAAGGCAAACCTGCCAAGCTCCCGGCCCACTGGTGCGCCGTTGATCGTGAGCACGCCGCCGAAGTTGCTTTGCACCAAAACGCCAACGGTGTAGTCTCCGGCTGATTTTGGCAATACCCGCGAGCTGGTGCCGATCCCGCCTTTCCAGCCGAAGCACACGGTGCCGGTGCCGGCGCCGACACAGCCTTCTTCCACGGACCCGGCTTTGGCACTTTCGAGCGCAGCAAAAACTTCTGCTTTGCCAACATGCCGGCCACGAATGTCATTCAAGAAGCCGTCATTGGTTTCGCCGACCACGACGTTGATGGAGCGCACTTGTTGGTTGCCCGGCAACGACAGCATGTAGTCAATCAAGGCATCCGCGACGCGCGGCACATTCAAGGTGTTGGTGAGCAAAATGGGTGACTCGAGATTTCCAAGCTCATGGATTTGCGTGACGCCAATCAATTTGCCAAAGCCGTTGCCAACAAAAACCGCGGCAGGAACTTTTTCTTGAAACAGGTTGCCGTTATGGGGAAGAATCGCAGTGACGCCCGTGCGTACGGAATCGCCGCGGCAAAGTGTCGCGTGTCCCACCAGCACACCCTGGACATCCGTGATGCTGTTGCGGGCGCCGGGTTTCAAAATGCCGATTTCGACACCAAAATCACGGGCGCGACGACGAGGGTGATCTTCATCATCGGCAGACAGAGCGGTGGCTAACCCGAGCAGCACCATGATCCACCACGCATGAGAATGTGAAAGAAGTCGTGTTTGCGGCAACATGTTGTTTGGCCGGCTCAAGTCCATTCATTTTAATGTAAGCAATCATCTCTCGAAAAGCAAATTTTTTGTCGCGCAAATTCGCACAAAAAATTTTCGATCGAAAAAAATTTTTCTCTTGACTTTTTGAGGGATTCTTGTAAATTGTTCTTGGGTCGAATAACGAACGGTCAAGCAGTGGAGCAATTCAAAAGGTTTTTGAAAGCGTCCCTGCTTCTGGTGGATGGGATAAAATCAAAGAGCCAACACCTTCAATTTGGGAACTTAGCTCTGGGCGTGTATTACATGCCTCATCCCGACATGTCGGGATCCAGTGGAAGTAAAAAACGTTCAGGCGGTGCCCACCGTGTGCAGACACGGCCCTTTGAAGGCCCATCTCGGAGGCAGGGATTTTTATTTTTCAGGCAAAAAACTTCACGATGAGGGCACGGGGAGTCGAGGTGGATCGTTTGGGATTGGCTGGCAATGCGCCGGCGCTGGTTGTGCCGCCTACTACGCAGGCAATCTTTTTCAGCAAGATCAAGAGATTGCTTTTCCTTGCCTGGACAATCTATGTTTAAATTCCGAGTCTCACCCGTCGATCATGGGGAATGATTACGTCAACGAAACTGGAGATTCCTGTGGGGCTTCCTGCAATTTTTGCAAGCCCTCGGTGACCGAGGCCACGGTGGTAATCAGCGTTCCGAGTTGCATGCGATTGAAAATCTCCTGCATCAAGGGTTGGAGATTGGCGACGAGAAACTGGCGTTGCTGCTTCTGCATGTAATCGTGCGCGGCAATGATGACCCCCAATCCCGCGCTGTTCATCACACTGACTTTCCCCAAATCCAACAAGACCGGGCCATGGGTAGTGGCCAGAATATCATTGATCTCCTCGCGAAACTCCTCCACCACTTTCAAATAAATCCGGCGAACCAGCACCTCCACAATCGTCACCTCGCCCTCCTGACGGACTGAAAGCGTCAAATAGTTTGGCATAAGCGAATCTCTTCATCAATAATTTGAAAAAACATTTTCGATCCCTGATCTCCGATCCTCTTGTTGAAATCAGCAACCAGAATCCAACCTCGGAAATCAAGGATCAAATCTGCACGCGTTGAGGATCAAACTCAAATCTGGAACAGAAATCGTCCAATTCAATCATTTGTTTGCTCAAACCGCATTGGTAGAAGAACACACTGCCGGCGGAAGCCTCGAGAAAAGTCTCGCGGTGCCGGCAGCACTCACAGACCCGTTTATAATGTACGCCAACTTTGAGAGAAGGTTGCAGGTCGCCTTGTGCCGCCGGGCCGGTGTCCGGGCTGATCACCATTTTCTGCATGCGTTTGTAGATGGCCAGCACATGCTGAAGCATCAATTTGATTTTGAGCATGGCCCAGATCTGCAAAACAAACAGCAGCGCAAAGAGCGACAAAAGAATATAATAGTGCAAATATTCGGAAAGGTTGTTTGTCATACAAAAAAGTCGGGTTGCGGTGCAAAGTCTAAATGGTCATGCCCAAACTGCGATCCAGGGAACGATATTGGATCGCCTCACTGATGAATTCCGGTCGAATATCGGCGCTGCCCTCGAGATCGGCGATGGTGCGCGCAACTTTGAGAATGCGATCATACGCTCTTGCCGACAGGCCGAGACGAGTGATCGCCATGCGCAGGAGTTCCTCGCCGCGGCTGTCGATCCTGCAGAACTCGCGAATGTCTTTCGATTCCATGCGCGCGTTGCAGAAAAGCTTTTTGCGGCCACGAAAGCGCGCCAATTGCACCATGCGCGCCGTTTCGACTCTCTGGCGGATTTGCGCTGACGGTTCGCCCGTTGGTTCTCCGGCCAACTCTTTGTATTTGACGGCCGGCACCTCGATGTGAATATCGATGCGATCCAAAAGCGGCCCGGAAATTCTGGCAAGATACTTCTGGATTTGCAGCGGGGTGCACGAGCATTTGTTGGCCGGATCCGTCGCATAGCCGCACGGGCACGGGTTCATCGCAGCCACCAGCATGAATTCCGCCGGATAGGTGAGCGACAACATTGCACGTGAGATGGTGACCTGCCCGTCTTCCATCGGCTGGCGCAGCACTTCCAGCACATTTTTTTCAAATTCCGGCAGCTCGTCGAGAAACAGCACGCCATTGTGCGCGAGACTGACTTCGCCCGGGCGCGGAACCTGTCCGCCGCCAATCAGCCCGGCATAACTGGCGGTGTGATGCGGCGCACGAAACGGGCGGGTGGCAACCAGCGCGGTGTCGGGCGGCAGCACGCCGGCCACGGAATGAATCTTGGTGGTTTCCAGTGCCTCGTCGAGCGTGAGATCAGGCAAAATCGTCGGAAAGCGCTTTGCCAACATGGTTTTCCCCGATCCCGGCGGGCCGATCATGATCAGGTTGTGTCCGCCAGCGGCTGCCACTTCCATGGCGCGTTTGACATGCTCCTGTCCGCGCACGTCGTTCAGATCGATCGTATAATGACGCGCGACCGAAAACACCTCATGCATGTCGAGAGCGAAAACCGGCAAATCGGCGGTTCCATTCAGGAACTCCACGGTCTCGCGCAAGGTAGTGGCAGCGCGGACATCCAGGCCGGCGGCCATGGCCGCCTCTCTGGCATTTTCCTTCGGTAGAATGATGCCGCGTTTTTTCTGCTCACGCACGGCCAGCGCAATCGGCAGCGCACCGCGAATCGGCTGCAAAGAACCGTCCAATGACAACTCCCCGAGAATCAGATATTGCTCGAGTAGTTGTGGCTGGACGGTTCCGGCTGCGGCAAGAATGCCGATCGCCATGGGCAAATCAAATCCCGAGCCTTCTTTCTTAACGTCGGCCGGCGCCAGATTAATCGTAATGCGTTTTTGCGGAAATGGGAAGCCGGAATTCTTGATGGCGGCATTGATTCGTTCTCGAGATTCCCGGACCGCGCCATCTGGCAAGCCGACCGTCGCAATCGCCGGAAGCTGCCCTTCCAAGTGCGTTTCCACTGTGACGATATAGGCATCAATGCCCAAAATCGCAGCACTGAGAACTTTTGAGAGCATCGCTCCCCCGCTGGTTGAGATTCAATTCCGTTTGTGTGGTTTATATACGAAATCGCAGCCTAATTGTCAACTGGAATTTCATGAATTTTGTAATCCTTCAGTTATGTCATTGGTGAATCGTACACCCCACCCTGTTATGCCTGCCCAGCCTGCCGCAGGCCAGGGCTCGCATGCATCTGAGGCATTACGAATCTGCAATAAAATCATTTGACAATCTGACTTTGGAATGATAACTTTATCATCAAACAGATCCTGGCACCGAAAAGGAATTCCCATGTCTGAATTTTCCCATTTCCGCTCCCGTTCTGCCATCAAGGCGAACGATGACGATCATCGCTTGAAAATCGCCAAAGCCATTGCCACTTACGAGACCGCGGTGATGGCCACCAAGGCCAATCAATTCATTGACTGGCAGACAGCAAGGAGCCTTGCCACTGAGGTAAAAAATCATGCGTTGGGGAAGCTGGCAGAGCTGCTCGAGCAATTTGAAGAAAAGTTTACCGCGCGGGGTGGAAAAATTTTCTGGGCGGCAAGCGCGGGCGAGGCGACGGACTATGTCTTGAAATTGGCACAACAAAAAAGTGCCAAAAAGATCGTCAAATCCAAGTCGATGACCACCGAGGAAATTCATCTCAACGAGGCCCTGGCGGCGGCTGGAATTGAAGTGCGCGAAAGTGATCTTGGTGAACTGATTGTGCAACTGGCCGGGGAAAAACCCTATCACATCGTCACACCGGCGATGCACAAATCCAAAGCCGAGATCAGCCAACTCTTCCAGGAGAAACTAAAGGCACCTCCCACGGACAGTGCTGAAGAGTTGACCATGGTCGCGCGTCGCTATTTGCGGCAGGATTATGTCACGGCAGACATCGGCATCACCGGCGCCAATTTTCTCCTCGCAGACTGTGGTGCCATCGTCATGACCGAAAATGAAGGCAATGGCCGGTTAACCATGTCCTGTCCGAAAATTCACATTGTGGTTGCCGGCATCGAAAAGGTAATTCCTCGCATCACAGACCTCAGCCTGTTTTTACCTTTGCTTGCGACCAGCGGCACCGGTCAAGAGGTCAGTTGTTACAACTCCATCGTCTTCGGCCCGCGCCGAAATGCCGAAGATGACGGTCCGGAAGAGATGCACGTGATTCTTCTGGACAATGGTCGCTCTCAGATTTATGGCCGTCCGGATTTGCGTCAGACCTTGCGCTGCATTCGTTGTGGCGCCTGCCTGAACGTGTGTCCGGTTTTTCGCATCATCGGCGGACATGCTTATAACGTCACTTACCAGGGCCCGATTGGCGCCGTCATTACGCCGCATTATAATGGCCTGCCAGAGTACCAACATCTCTCCTATGCTTCGTCATTATGCGGCGCCTGTAATGATGTTTGCCCGGTGCAGATTGATCTCGAGCACCTGCTGTTGGAAAATCGCGCCGAAGCCGTGCGCATGGCCAGACAGAATATTTTGTGGCGTTTGGGCATGCGCGTGTATGCGTGGATGATGACGGCGCGCTGGCGCTTGCGCATGATGCACCGCCTACTACGGCTCGGTCAGCCATTGGCGTTTATCTTGGGCCGCAGCCGGCGCAGGCGTATTCCGAAATTGGCAGCGAAAACTTTTGCGGAAATATGGAGGGAAAACAATGAGTAGCGCACGAGACCAGATCCTGCGAAACTTGCGTAAAAGTGCGGCGAACATTTCGAAGACCGAGTGGTCCAAGCCATTACCCTCGGCGCAAGAAGATGCCGCGATCTACCGAAATTATGAAATCGCCCGGCAGCAGACATTGAAAACCTTTGCCGACAAGTTTGCCGCCTTGAAGGGTGAGTTCCATCATTCGAAGGATGCGCCTGCAGCAGCAAAGACGTTGCACGAGCTTTTGAACAATTACCTTGCGCAATCGAATGCCGGCATGATCATAACCGATCAGCGCCAGCCAATCCGCAGCGAGAAATTGATGGCACGCCATCGCCATCCGCTGCTCGACAGAATTTTTGCGGCCGACCATTGGCTCAGCGAAAATACGCAAATCATCGACCGCCAAACCATTGCCTCAGCCAATTTTGCCAACTTTGCAATAGGGATTACGGCAGTTGATTTTTTGATCGCGCGCACGGGCAGCATCGTCTTGAGCTCGGCCACTGCCGGTGGCCGCCGCCTCTCGGTTTTGCCGCCGTTTCACATCGCCATCGCAACCATCGACCAACTCGTGCTTTCACTCGACGAAGCGCTGAAACGCTACGATCAGCGTGGGGTGGCCGATCTTTCGAGCTACGCGACCATCATCACCGGGCCGAGCCGGACTTCGGATATCGAGAAGATTCTCGTGCTCGGTGCGCATGGGCCGAAACGATTGGCCGTGATCGTGGTTGATGAGCACGGGGCTTCGCAAATTTGATCAGTGATTCGGGGTGAAAAATTTTTCCAAAATATGCCTGCCCATGACTTGACAAAACAACAATTTTTTATTATTTTTAATTTTATTTTCGCGCGGTTCACAATTCGTTGCAAGATTTCCCATAGTTCCCAAAAAACATAATCTGAATGGCTCAAATCTTTCATCCCAGTACCAACACGCTTTCCAAAATCAGTATCTTTGGCGCCGTCTTCCTCATCGGCGGTCTCCTGTGGGTGTTCGGCGTCATCGAGCGATCCTCTTATGTGACCCAAGCCAAAGTCGTTCGCGAGCAGCCGGTTCCCTTCAGCCATCGTCATCATGTGAGCCAACTCGGCATTGACTGCCGCTATTGTCATACTTCGGTCGAAGAGTCCGGCTTTGCCGGCATTCCCGCGACAAAAACCTGCATGACCTGCCACTCGCAGATTCATTCCAGCAGCCCGATGTTGGAACCGGTTCGCGAAAGTTTTCGCAATAATAAATCGATCGCGTGGGTTCGCGTCAATGACCTGCCGGATTTTGTTTATTTCAATCATGCCATCCATGTGAAAAAGGGGATGAGCTGTGTCACTTGTCACGGGCCGGTTGACGAAATGGCACTGACGTGGCGGGAAAACGCTCTGACCATGGAATGGTGTCTCAGTTGTCACCGCGCGCCGGAACGTTTTGTGCGGCCGCGCGAGTTTGTTTTCAGCACGGATTGGAAGCCCGCAGAGGATCAGGCCGTGTTGGGCGCGAAACTGGTGCGGGAATACAAGATTCAGAAACTAACCAACTGTTCGATCTGTCATCGCTAAAACAGCGGTCCATGGAAAACGAGTTTTGCATGCAGACAATCAAGAACGAAAAATCCAATCATTTCGACCTGTCAGCGCTTCGAGCAGGTTTGGGAAAACAACGCGGTCAGCAATATTGGCGAAGTTTGGAGGAGTTGGCCAATACCGAAGAATTTCAACAATATTTGCAAAATGAGTTTACACCGCATGCCGTCGAAAAAGCGCTGCCGCTGCCACGCCGGGATTTTCTGAAATTGATGGGAGCGTCTTTGGCACTGGCTGGTCTCAATGCCTGCACCCGCCAGCCGGAGGAAAAAATTTTCCCATACGTCAAGCCGCCGGAAGAGATTGTTCCGGGCAAACCGTTGTATTTTGCCACTGCGCTGCTGCAAGGAGGATACGCCAGCGGCGTACTCGTGGAAAGCCATGAAGGCCGTCCCACCAAGGTCGAGGGCAACCCCGAGCATCCAGCCAGTTTGGGAGCTACTGATATTTTTGCGCAAGCCGCCATATTGACACTTTATGATCCGGAGCGCTCCGAGGTCGTGATCAATTTGGGTGAGATCAGCACGTGGGAGGCGTTCATAACGGCCATCAGCACCGAATTGGAGGGCGTACGTGCCAAAAAGGGTGAGGGCTTGCGAATACTCACCGAGACGGTGACTTCGCCGACTCTGGCCAGTCAGATGCGCGCATTACTCGCTGGGTTACCGGCGGCCCAATGGCATCAATATGAACCGGCGGGAAGAGATCAGGTTCGTGACGGCAGCCGCCTGGCATTCGGTGAATATCTCGAAACGCAATATCGCTTCGATCGGGCGGAGGTCATTGTCTCGCTGGATTCCAACTTCCTGATCGACATGCCCGGCAGTTTGCGATATGCACGCGAGTTCTCCGCCAAACGGCGTATTCAAGATGGGCAAAAAACCATGAATCGCCTGTACCTCGTCGAGAGCACGCCAACGCTCACGGGGACAATGGCGGATCATCGCCTGTCGATGCGTCCGAGTGAAATTGCGAGTTTTGCGCACACTCTCGCCGCAGTGTTGGGTATCGGCGAAGAGCAAAACACAGGGCACAATGCGCGCATGGCAAAATGGATCGCAGCACTCGCACGCGACCTGCAACAACATCGCGGGAGAAGTCTCATTATCGCCGGAGAACAACAGCCCGCGCATGTGCACGCGCTTGTTCATGCCATGAATCAAGCTCTGGGCAATGTCGGTACAACCGTCATTTATACCGATCCGGTCGAGGCCAGGCCCGTGAATCAAATCGAATCACTCCGCGCGTTGGCCAACGACATGGAAGCAGGCCGCGTCGACATTCTGTTGATACTGGGTGGTAATCCGGTTTTCACCGCGCCAAGTGATTTGAACTTCGCCGACAAACTTTCCAGGGTTCGCCTGCGCATTCACCTCAGTCTGTATCATGATGAAACTTCCTATTTGTGCCATTGGCATATTCCCGAGGCGCACGCCCTGGAAACTTGGAGTGATGCCCGCGCTTATGATGGCACCGTGACGATCATGCAGCCGCTGATTGCGCCACTTTACGGCGGCAAATCAATTCATGAAGTACTGGCGGTCTTTGCCGGCCAACCCAACCGCTCCAGTCATGACCTGGTTCGTGACTACTGGAAGGCCCAAAGGCCGGCAGCGGATTTTGAAAAGTTTTGGCAAACTTCCTTGCACGACGGTCTGGTAAACGGAACCGCTCTGCCGGCAAAATCGGTAAAGCTAAAACCCAATCAATTCACAGCCAGCTATCAGCAGGCAGTAACCAAATCTGAATCCTCTGCATCCAATATTGAAATTATTTTTCGTCCTGATCCGACGATTGGTGACGGGCGTTTTGCCAATAATGGTTGGTTGCAGGAGCTGCCCAAACCGTTGACCAAAATTACCTGGGATAATGTGGCCATGATCAGCCCGGCGATGGCAGAACGAATGGAGCTCGCGAATGAAGACGTGGTCGAGCTGAAATATCAGGGCCGTACCGTGAATGCGCCAATTTGGATTACCCCCGGGCATCCCGACCATGCCGTGACAGTCAATTTTGGATATGGGCGCACGCGCGCAGGCAAGATTGGGACGGCCGTCGGCGTCAATTTTTATGCGCTTCGCACTTCCTCTGCGCCCTGGTTCGGCACGGGTCTCGAAATCCGCAAAACCGGCAAGCGCCATGCGTTAGCTGCGACGCAGATGCATCATAACATGGAGAATCGCCATCTGGTTCGAGTTGGCACGCTCGCCGAGTATTCGGCGCATCCGAATTTTGCGCAGGAACTGGGACATGAGCCGCCGCCGGACTTGACGTTGTATCCCGATGAGCATAAAAACGAGGGCTACGCATGGGGCATGGTCATCGATCTCAATGCCTGCATGGGTTGCAATGCCTGCACGATCGCCTGCCAGGCAGAGAATAACATTCCGATCGTCGGCAAAACGGAAGTGGCACGCGGCCGTGAAATGCACTGGATCCGCATTGATCGTTATTACCAGGGTAATCTCGACGACCCCGACACCTATCATCAGCCGGTGACATGCATGCATTGCGAGCATGCACCGTGTGAAGTGGTTTGTCCGGTGGCGGCGACCGTGCACAGTCCCGAAGGACTGAACGAGATGGTTTACAACCGCTGTGTTGGAACCCGTTATTGCTCCAACAACTGTCCTTATAAAGTTCGACGCTTCAACTTTCTGCAATATTCGGATTACCAGACGCCGAACATGAAACTGGTGTACAATCCTGACGTCACGGTGCGCAAGCGCGGCATCATGGAAAAGTGCACATTTTGTGTGCAGCGCATCAATCATGCGCGCATCACGGCCAAACTGGAAGATCGTGACATTCGCGACGGCGAAGTCGTGACGGCATGCCAGCAAGTGTGTCCGGCACAGGCCATTACTTTCGGCAACCTCAATGATCCCAACAGTCGCGTTGCCAAACTCAAAGCCGAGCCGTTGAACTACGGCTTGCTGACCGATTTGAACACCAGGCCGCGCACGAGTTATCTGGCGAAGTTGCGAAACCCCAACCCCGAGCTCGAGGAAAACTGATGCCGCTTGAAACAACCGCAAAAACGATTACTGTGGCGACTGAAGAGCCGATTCTCGCGCCCGGCCACACTTACGGGACCATCACCGAGAAAATCAGTTCGATTGTTCTGACGCGTAAAATTACGCGCGGCTGGCTGTTGGGATTCGGCCTGGCCTTTGCCGTCCTCATGGCGCTGCTGGTTGCGGTGACGTATTTGTTCGCCAAAGGCGTCGGCATCTGGGGAATCAACATTCCGGTGGGTTGGGGATTCGCAATTATCAACTTTGTGTGGTGGATCGGCATCGGTCATGCCGGAACCTTGATCTCGGCCATCCTGTTGCTGGTGCGTCAGGAATGGCGAACCTCGATCAACCGCTTTGCCGAGGCCATGACCCTGTTCGCGGTGGCCTGCGCCGGCCTTTTTCCGATTTTGCACATGGGACGGCCATGGCTGGCCTACTGGCTTCTTCCCTACCCCAACACCATGGCGATGTGGCCACAAACCCGCAGCCCGTTGGTGTGGGATGTGTTCGCCATCACAACATACGCAACGGTTTCATTATTCTTTTGGTATGTCGGTTTGGTGCCGGACCTGGCCACGTTGCGCGACCGCGCACGCAAACCCTGGTTGCAAAAAATTTATGGCCTGTTCGCGATGGGTTGGCGTGGCTCGGCAATCCATTGGCATCGTTATGAAACGGCGTATCTGTTGCTTGCAGGTTTGGCGACGCCGTTGGTGGTTTCCGTGCACACCGTCGTCAGTTTCGACTTTGCCATGTCGGTCATTCCCGGTTGGCACGCCACCATCTTTCCACCCTATTTCGTTGCCGGCGCCATCTACGCCGGTTTTGCCATGGTGCTGATCCTGGTGATCCCTCTGCGCAAATTTTACAATTTGGAAGATTTCATCACAATGCGCCATTTGCGCAATATGGCGAAAATCATGCTCGCCACCAGCTTGATCGTTTCATATGGTTACCTCATCGAAGCGTTCATGGGGTGGTACAGCGGCAACAAATATGAACAATACATGATTCTCAATCGCATGACCGGGCCCTATGCGCCGTTCTACTGGGCGCTGCTCGTTTGCAATCTTCTGGTGCCGCAACTGCTCTGGTTCAGACGCTTTCAAAACAGCGCTGCTGTGCTTTTCATTATTTCCATCATCGTCAGCATTGGCATGTGGTTGGAACGCTTCGTGATCGTCGTGACGAGTTTGCATCGCGACTTTCTGCCCTCTTCCTGGGGCATGTACTACCCGACGATCTGGGATTGGGCAACCTATCTCGGAACGATTGGACTCTTCTTCGCATTGATCTTTCTCTTCGTGCGCGTGCTTCCGGCAATTTCGATCTTTGAAATGCGGACGCTGGTAACCGTGAATGGGAAGAAAGGGAAATAATGAAAACGAATTTTCCATTCGTGTCTTTGGGAGGCCGTGTCGAGGGGCGCTCTCTGCAAATTTCGAGATCTCCGTACCGGCAAGTTTTTGCGCCTTTCAGCGCCATTTCAAAAGAGCACAAATATGAGCAAGAATAATAAAACCGAATCTTCCCTCTACGGTCTGATGGCCGAATTTGAAACCGCTGAGGAATTGGTCGCGGCAGCTCGTCGCGCCCATGCCGAAGGGTATCGGGAGATGGATGCCTACAGTCCTTTTCCGATCGAAGGGTTGGCAGAAGCGATGCACGTCCCTCGCAATCCCCTGCCGCGTATCGTGCTGCTTGGCGGCATTATCGGCTGCCTCGTCGGATTTCTCATGCAGTATTATGCCGCGGTGATCGACTACCCACTGAATGTTGGCGGACGCCCGTTCAACAGTTGGCCATCGTTTATTCCGATCACCTTCGAGGTGACCATTTTAATTGCCGCATTCTCGGCGGTGCTCGGCATGTTTGCGTTGAATGGATTGCCCATGCCACATCATCCGGTGTTCAATGTGCCGCGCTTCGAGCAGGCCAGCCAGGATCGCTTCTTCCTGTGCATCGAAACGCAAGACCCAAAGTTTGATCCGACCACGACGAAACATTTTCTGGAGGAGTTGCATCCTTTCGGAGTGTATGAAGTCGCGCAGTGATGATTGGTGAAATCTCAACAAAATCGTCGCAAGGTAGAGAATCATGCTCAACGCTCAAAAAAATCGGCCTTTGTTTTTCGGTTTGCATTTTTCGATCGGATTTTGCTGTGTAGCGATGCTTTTGCCTCTGATGGTCGCGTGCCGTCAAGAAATGCATAATCAGCCGAAATACAAGCCGCTGCGGGGCAGCAACACTTTTGAAGACGGCCGCTCCGCACGCCCGCTCGTGGAAGGCACCGTGGCGCGCGGGCATCTGCGCACGGATGAGGATTTTTACACCGGAAAAATCAATGGTGAGTTTGTCACTGCTCTGCCATTTGCCGTCACCAAGGACTCGCTCAAGGGTATTCTCGTGCGCGGCCAGGAACGATATGATATTTACTGTTCGCCGTGCCACGATCGCGTTGGCACCGGTCGCGGCATGATCGTGCAACGCGGCTTTCGCCAGCCCCCATCCTTTCATATAGATCGCCTGCGCCAGGCGCCGGTGGGATATTTCTTCGACGTGATCACCAACGGGTTTGGCGCGATGTATAGTTATGCCGACCGCATCCCGGCCCGAGACCGCTGGGCGATTTCCGCTTATATTCGTGCGCTGCAGTTGAGCCAAAACGCCACGCTCCACGATGTGCCAGCGGCTGAACGCAGTAAACTGCTCGAGAAAGAACAATGAACCAGACAGATTCACTTAAATCTCACTTCAATCGTATCCGGCAACGCGCAATCATCGTTGGCGTGGTCGCCCTGGTTCTGATGGGATTGAGCGCCGCGCTCAGCACGGAGCAGTTTTTCCGTTCGTATTTGTTCGCTTATCTCTTTTGGTTTGGCATTACGATCGGCTGTCTTGCCGTTTTAATGTTGCATCATCTCGTGAGCGGCGGTTGGGGATTCGTGATTCAGCGCTTGCTGGAGGCGGGCACCAGAACGTTACCGTTGATGGTTTTGCTGTTCGTGCCGTTTTTCTTTGGCCTGCGCGAGCTTTACTTGTGGGCGCGCCCGGAAGTCGTTGCTGGCGACGAAATCTTGCAACAGAAAAGCCTGTATTTGAACGTTCCGTTTTTTGGAATGCGGACAATCGGTTACTTTGCCATCTGGAGCGTCTTCGCCTACTTGTTGAACAAATGGTCGTCCGAACAAGATCGCACCGCCAACCCGGCTTTGACCAACCGCCTGCGAAATCTCTCAGGACCCGGTTTGGTCTTTTTTGTGCTCACGATGACTTTTGCAGCTTTCGACTGGGTGATGTCGCTCGAGCCCCACTGGTTTTCGACCATCTTCGGTGTCGTCTTCGTTATCGGCCAGGGTTTGGTGACGCTGGCCTTTGCCATCATCGCGGTGCGATTGCTCTCCAGGCATGAGCCGATTGCCGGAGTCATCACCACCAAGCATTTTCACGATCTCGGCAATCTTACGCTGGCGTTTGTGATGTTGTGGGCCTATGTGGCTTTCTCACAATTTCTCATCATCTGGTCGGCCAACTTGCCGGAGGAAATTACCTGGTATGTGCATCGTTTGCATGGCGGATGGGGAGTGATGGCGATTGCCCTGGTGGTCTTTCATTTTGCCGTGCCGTTTTTGCTGTTGCTCTCGCGGAAGACCAAGCAACGGGTGGAACTTCTTGCCCGATTGGCGGCCGCCATGATCATCATGCGCCTGGTTGATCTGTTTTGGATTGTGGCTCCCAACTTTCATCCGGAAAAATTCAGCATTCACTGGATGGACGTGTTGGCGCCCCTCGCCATCGGCGGCCTGTGGCTCGCCGTCTTTGTTTGGCAATTGCAGCGCAGAGCCTTGTTGCCTCTGCATGATCCGCGTTTAAAAGAAGCATTGCATCATGAGTGAAACACAAAAAACACCAACTCAAAACAACAATCCCCGCGGGCACGAAACCAGCGATGCCAGTATCTCCGCGGTAATCAAATTCGGCATCGGATTGACGGTCGTGATTGCGGTCATGATGTTATTGATGTTCTGGATGAAAAGTGTTCTCCAGGAACAGGAGCAACGTTCCGAGACTCCGCCGTCGCCGCTGGCGGTCGGCCGGCAACTGCCGGCGGCGCCGCGCCTGCAAGTCACGCCCGAAATGGATTTGCAAAAATACCTCGCGAGGGAAGATTCCATCTTGCACAGTTACGGATGGGTCGTTCGCGAGGCCGGCATCGTGCATATTCCCATTGACCGCGCCATCGAACTGGTCGCGCAAAAGGGCTTGCCGGTGACAACCGGACAGCGAGAAATGAAAAGCAAGAACGGAGGATCGCCTCAATGAAACCCCATGTCCAATCTTCAGCCATCGGCTTTCGCTTTGCCGCCCTCTGCCTGCTGTTCTTGCTGTTCGTGGCGTTCGATCCGATGCCGGCACAAATTCTGGATGCCAACTCCGAGCCTGAGATCCTGCGCGAGATCGGAATCGATCAAAAATTGGGTGCGAACTTGCCGCTCGATTTGAATTTTCTTGATTCGAATGGACAGCCGATTCAACTCCGCGAATGTTTCCAGGGCAAGCCGGTGGTCCTTGCGCTGGTCTATTACGAATGCCCGATGCTCTGCACCCAGGTGTTGAACGGATTGTTGGAAAGCGTGAAGACGCTTTCATTCGACGTGGGCAAGCAGTTCAATGTCGTCACCCTCAGCTTCGATCCCAAAGAAACGCCGGTGCTGGCCGCCGGAAAGAAGAAGATTTATCTCAGACAATACGACCGCTCTGGCGCAGAAGATGGCTGGCATTTTCTTACCGGCGACAGCTCCGCCATCCGGTCACTGACCGAGACCGTCGGATTTCGCTACAAATATGATCCGATGAGCAAACAATTTGCGCATGCCAGTGGCATCATGGTGATCACGCCCGAGGGCAAAATCTCCCGTTATTTTTATGGCATCGAATATCCGGCGCGGGATCTGCGTTTGGCTTTGGTGGAAGCCTCACAAAACCAAATCGGCTCTCCCGTCGATCAACTGCTGTTGTATTGCTTTCATTATGACCCGCTGACGGGAAAGTACAGTCTCGCCATCATGAAGATTTTGCGCCTGGCCGGCATTGCAACGGTCACGATACTGGCGGCGTTTATGTTGCTCATGTTTCGTCGAGATCGTCGTGTGGTGCCGCCCAAGCCTGAATAATCGTTGCAAAAAATAACCCGGTTTTTACAAAGATCGTAAGAATTTAGCCAACTGAATAGATGTCATTCTGGAAGACTGCGTCCGTAGGAATCTTTTTTATGCCTTGCAGATGTCTCGCTAAAAAAGTAAAAAGATTCCCTGCGGGCGCAGCTTACAGCCGCAGGCCTACGGAATGACACAAAAAGTAAGTGAGATTTCAAACGGCTAAACTTTTACCAAAGATCTTACTTCTAATGAGCCGAGAAATTAGCAATTAATCGTCATGGACAAAGGTTTCCGATTACTTCCCGAACAAGCTTCAAAACTTTCCGGCCAGGTGGATATGTTGTTCTATCTTTTGGTCGGTCTGAGCATCTTCTTTGCTCTGCTGGTTTTCTTTCTGATTTATGTTTTCGTCGTGCGCTACCGCCGCCGTTCCGAAGACGGGGTGCCCAAACAGATTCCGGGACTGCTCAAGCTGGAAATTGCCTGGACAGCCATTCCGCTCGTTCTGGCGCTGGCTGTTTTCGTCTGGGGCGCGAAGCTTTATTTCAATGCCTACACCCCGCCGCGCAATGCGCTGGAAATTTTTGTAGTCGGCAAACAATGGATGTGGCACATTCAACATCCGACCGGCCAGCGGGAAATCAACGAGCTGCACATACCGGCAGGTCGCGCCATCAAATTGACCATGGCCACCGAAGATGTGATTCACAGTTTTTATATTCCGGCTTTCCGCATCAAAAAAGACGTGGTGCCGGGCCGTTATACCACGATGTGGTTCGAGGCCACCAAGCCGGGGAGTTATCATCTCTTTTGCGCCGAATATTGTGGCACCAAGCATTCGCAAATGGGCGGCACGGTAGTGGTAATGTCACCGGTGGAATATCAGCGCTGGCTGAGCGGTGGCGAGACGAGTGAAAGCCCGGTGGCCGCAGGAGAAAGACTCTTCCAACAGCTCGGCTGCATCACCTGCCACAGTGAGGTCGCAGGAAGCCGTGGCCCCTCGCTCAGAGGTGTGTTTGGCGCACCGGTGCAACTGCAATCCGGAGAAATTGTAACCGCCAATGAAGATTATATTCGCGAATCGATTCTCCGACCGAATGCCAAGCTGATCGCCGGCTATCCTGCCATCATGCCCACCTATCAGGGCCAGATTAACGAAGTCGCATTGTTACAGCTTGTTGCATACATCAAATCCCTGGGACCAGAGAGGAGTAATTAGTCATGAGCACAGCCTTGTTTACCCCGCAACCACATCAGCGTGCAGAGGCACCACCTCCGCCACAGCGAAATTATCTGAATGCCGGCTACACGCTCAAGTCCTGGCTCTTGACAACCGATCACAAGCGCATTGCCATACTCTATTTGATTTCGGTCACTTTCTTCTTTCTGCTCGGCGGCCTCTTTGCCGTGCTCATTCGCCTGGAATTGCTGACCCCGGCCGGGGATTTGGTGCAGTCAGAAAATTACAACAAGCTCTTCACCATGCACGGCATCATGATGATTTTCTTTTTCCTGATTCCCGCGATTCCCGCCGTGCTGGGAAACTTCCTCGTACCGATGATGATTGGCGCCCGTGATCTTGCCTTCCCGCGGATCAACTTGTTGAGTTGGTACATTTACATCATTGGTTCCCTGTTCACATTCTCTGCCGTGTTGCTGGGCGGCGTCGATACCGGTTGGACCTTCTATACGCCATACAGCAGTACCTACTCAAATACCAATGTCATCCTGACGGCATTGGGCGTGTTCATCACAGGCTTCTCCTCGATTTTGACCGGCTTGAATTTCATTGTCACCATCCACAAAATGCGTGCGCCCGGTCTGACCTGGTTCCGTCTGCCGCTGTTCATTTGGGCGCATTACGCCACCAGCTTGATTCAAATTCTCGGCACGCCGGTCGTCGCGGCCGCGATCCTGCTGGTCGCACTCGAGCGGCTTTTTCACATCGGCATCTTTGATCCGAAACTCGGTGGCGATCCGATTTTGTTTCAACATCTCTTTTGGTTCTACTCACATCCGGCCGTGTACATCATGATCCTGCCGGCCATGGGCGTGATCAGCGAGCTGATTACCTGCTTCTCCAGGAAAAAAATCTTCGGTTATCATTTCGTCGCGTTTTCCAGCGTCGCCATTGCGGTGCTGGGATTTTTGGTTTGGGGACATCACATGTTTACCAGCGGCCAATCGATCTACGCCGGCATGGTGTTCTCGGTGTTGAGTTTTCTGGTGGCAATCCCTTCCGCGATCAAAGTGTTCAATTGGACGGCGACCTTGTATAAAGGCTCGGTTTCTTATCAAGCACCGATGCTCTATGCGCTTGGATTTCTGGGATTATTCACCATCGGCGGATTAACCGGACTGTTCCTCGCCACGCTGGCCGTGGATGTGCATCTGCATGATACTTATTTTGTCGTCGCACACTTTCATTATATCATGGTCGGTGGCACCATCATGGCTTATCTCGGCGGCCTCCATTTCTGGTGGCCCAAGATGACCGGGCGCTTGTATCCCGAAGGCTGGGCGCGATTTGCGGCGCTGGTGATTTTTGTGGGGTTCAACCTGACCTTTTTCCCGCAGTTTCTCCTCGGCTATCTCGGCATGCCGCGGCGCTATCATTTTTATCCTGATGAGTTTCAAGTGCTCAATGTGCTGTCAACTGCCGGCGCTTCCATTCTCGGCATCGGCTACTTGATTCCGCTGATCTATCTGTTATGGTCATTACGCTACAGCCCGCGCGCAAGCGCCAATCCGTGGAATGCCACCGGATTGGAATGGACCACACCCTCGCCGCCGCCAACGGGCAATTTCGAAAAAACGCCGATCGTAACCGAAGAGGCTTATGAATACGCGCGCCCCAGAGTTAAAGCAAAGGAGGCTGAAGTTGTCTGAACATCAGGTTGCAAACCCCGCGCTGGCCCATCATTTCAATGACATGGATCAGCAATTCGAGGCATCCACACTGGGGATGTGGGTATTCTTGATCACCGAAATCATGTTCTTCGGCGGACTGTTTCTCGGCTATACCATTTATCGCTCGCTCTATCCCGAGGCCTTCGCCGAGGCCAGCCGCCTGCTTGATTATCGGCTCGGTGCCATCAACACCGCCGTGCTGATCTGCAGCAGCTTGACCATGGTGTTGGCCGTTCGCGCCGCGCAGTTGGGCCAACGCCGCCAGCTCATTCTTTTCCTGCTCTTGACGATTCTCCTCGGGTCGGTGTTTCTGGGCAACAAGGTAGTGGAATACTCTCATAAATTCCATGATCATTTGGTTCCTGGTCCGAACTTCGGACCGCAACTGCCCTTGGCGAATCCGCAGCATGCACAAATCTTTTTTTCCTTCTATTTCGCCATGACCGGGCTGCATGCACTGCACATGATTATTGGCATCGGCATTCTGTCCGTCCTGATTTACATGTCATGGCGCGGCAGATTCTCCCCGGAATATTTCGCACCGGTTGACATTAGCGGTCTCTACTGGCATTTTGTGGACATTGTCTGGATTTTTCTTTTTCCCCTGCTTTACCTCATTAGTCGGGCTTGAGAGCACAATATGGCACAACACGTCATTATTCCCCAAAGAGTCTATTTTTTGGTTTTCGTCACCCTGCTGCTACTGACGCTGGTCACGGTTGACGTGGCCTTTTATGATGCGGGATGGTTGAATCTTTACATTGCCCTCACCATTGCAACCTGCAAAGCGCTGTTGGTCATTCTCTATTTCATGCACCTGCGTTACAGCCCGCGCCTGACCTGGCTTTTCGTCGGCGCCGGCGTTTTCTGGCTGGTGATCATGTTGGTCCTCACCCTGAGCGATTATCTCTCTCGCGAAGTTTTGGCAAAACCGTTTTAACCCCGATAATTCATGAGCCATATTTTCAGGCTTGCGCCAACCCCGTGAGATATACTGGTTTAGGGTAATTCTTGTATGCTACCAAACTCGTCTGTCATTCTGGAAGAATCTTTTTTAGCATCAAGTAAAACTTTAGAAATTCAGACTTTACTTCATGCGTAAAAAGATTCCCTACGGGCGTAGCCTCCTGAAAGACATCTCAGTAAAATTTTCACCCTAAACGAGTATAATAAGCGTAACATTATCTCACGGGGTCGATATACACACCGCGTGAATTATCGGGGTTAAGCGAAGTCGGATACGGGCGCAGCGGAATTCAAAATTAACGAATCGTACCGACCAAGCCCGATCTCCAGTGACATTCGTCTCTGCTGAAAAAGATTCCCTACAGATGCAGTCTTCCAGAATGACAGACGAATTTGGTGGCATGCAAAACCCCTAAACCAGTATGGTATCGCCATCCTGTTGGCTCATTGGATCCTAGCACTTATACTCTTCAGTCGCGTCAATCTCGTTTTACCTTCATTCCATCCGGCCCTCGCTTATTTGGTTTCGGCGGGCTAACTGGGAGTGAAGCGCGGTCGCCGGCGCCGTGCCCTCGATGACGCCATAAAAAACTCTTTCAAGAACAAAATGTGGTTGCTTTCGCGCCGCGATTTTGATATATTGCAACCAAACAATTTCCTCTTCAAATTTCAACTGTAAGCCTTAACATCAATTATGGAAAGAATGATTCAAGCGGTTGCGCTGGCGGTGAAGAGTCGCGAGATTCGCGCCCGGCGTGTAGATGACGGGAAGATCGTTATTCTGCGCCCGCAGGCCTCATCGTGGGATGGAACCGAAACCGAAGGCGAAACGATAACCATGGCAATTAACAAAGAGTGGACGCGCGGCAGCGATCTCTATGTGTCCGGCAAAATATTGAATCACCGCCTGGATTGCGAGCGTCTCGGCACTAAACCGCTGGCCCTTGAACGATTCGGCGATTGGATTCCGGAAGAACGATGGCGCGACGAAGTGGACGAGTCGGTTCGGCATTTGGCTGGAAACGAAACCCGCCCGGAGTTCGAGATGGAACAGCGCCTCCCGGATGATCCCCTCAGCGAAGACGACTCGATTGGACGCGCCATCGATCATTTCAACGCCGGACGGTCGGGCCGCGCGCGCGGCATTCTTTGGCAGTGCCTGGAATACGATATTGCCTGTTTGGATGCCCACGCGCACTTGGGAAATTTTGCCTGGGAAGAGGGCGAGTGGCGGCGCGCGAAACGCCATTGGGAAATCGGTGTGCGCCTCGGCGAATGGTCTTTGGGAGAAAACTTTGACGGCGTGTTGAGCTGGGCCTTGGTCAACAATCGGCCCTTCCTGCGCTGCTTGCACGGTCTTGGGCTGGCAACCTGGCGTCTTGGAGAACCGGAGGAAGCACGTAAGATTTTTGAACGCATGATTCGACTGAACCCCAGCGATAACCAGGGCGTCCGCGCTTTGCTTGCCGCGATCGAGGCCGGTGAGGAGCCGGACTGGGATGAAGATGAATTCGATGCCGATGAGGAATGGCATGGGCCGGTCTTGGAGGGAGAATGTTATGCCTGCGACAAATACTCCTCGCTCAACGATCTCTTACTTTGTGATGATTGCGCCGCCAAAATGGACCGCGATCTGATCCGCATGCGCGATTGGGATTATTCCGCACTGGCCTTTGGCGTTCCGGAAGAGCATCGCGAAGCACTGCGAGATTTCATTATTTCCAAGTATGGCCCGTACAACGAGCTGTTGGCGCCGAAAGAGCAGCAGCCAAAATATGGAAGGCGACGTGATTGAATGGCAAGCGCGGCGATGGCTTTTGTGAACAAAGTCGGCGACTTGGTCAAATTTTTGACGAAATGAGCATTACGAATGATCCCAGCATGGCTTGTAAAAAGCGCAACGGCTTTACTAGGAGGCGGGATTTGATCCGGAAGCAACCGATTTTGCGCAAGGCATTGTTGCTATGCGAGATGAGTAATGTCTGTTCCAGTTTGGCTTTACTTTTTTATTCTCACCAAATTACCCTTGCTTTTCAATCTCGCCGCCGTTATATTTTATCAAAATGAAAGGAACCGTTATGGAAGCCACACTTCTCGATCTTAGCCGCCGCGTTGAAAATTTGGAACGAAAGCTCGATCTGTTGCAGAATAAGCACAACGAATCTCGCGATATACCATTTTGGCCCAAAAGTCGTCTCACACCGGCAGAACGTGGTGCATTGTTAATAGAAAGAGCCAGACGCAACGCCGCGTACGAAAGCAAACGTTGGGGCGAAATTTTTGATGCAATGGGTATTCCGAGCGACCCCACCATGACGCGAGAGAAGGTGCAACAGATGTACCTTGAAGCAGGGTTTGACCCTGAAGCGAATGATTTTGCGCGAGGAATCATTGCTATGCGCGAGGAATGAGTGCTTATCTTTTATTTTGACTCCAGTGGCTTGGCGAAGGGATATGTCAGAGAAAAAGGCTCCGCCATTGTCACATATATACTAAAAAACACGCCGGCAATAAGTTGGCATGTCTTGATGCTTGGCCTGCTTGAGACTATTTCCATCTTTGTACGAAAAAAGAATAATGGTACAATTTCCTCTTCGATTTTCACTGCAAGCCTTCAAGCGCTGAGAAAGGACTTTTTTGATAACGCAAACGTATTTAAAGTGGAATCGACCAATGATCTTGCTTTGGAAGCGTCGCCACTGATTGAGAAGTATTCGATCAACGCCACGGACGCCGTTGTTCTACGTTCCGCACTGGACATTGCTGCATTCGAGCGCAAACAAAGCAATGAGTTAATTCTCGTCACCTCCGACCAGCGCCTCGTCACCGCCGCCATAGCCGAAGGCCTGCACGTGATCAATCCTGAAACGGCGACTTTAGTAGAAATTGAAAAATTGCTGCAACCTGAACCTCCTCCGGCGCAAAGCGCGGAGTAATTCTCATCAACTTTGGCTGATTTTGATGCGACACCTTTTCCTGCCATAACGCTTGTCTTATGCGAAAAGCAGAGCTCGGGCTGATCCTCATCATTCTTCTCTTCGGCATTCTCTCGTTCCTTCCTCAGCCCTGGAATGAAACCATCGAAGATCCACTCATCGATCTGCAATTCAAGCTGCGCGGCGACCGTCGCTTGCCGGATGAATTCGTACTGGTGTTCATCGGTGCCGAAGACGTGCAAGCCCTCGGCGGCTGGCCGATCACGCGCGATTATTACGGCTACATGACGCACGTCCTGAGCCGTCTCGGCGCCAAAGTCATCGGCTTCGATATTTTGTTCGACACGCCCAATCGTAACTATCCGGAATTTGATACGATCCTTGCCGACTTCTTTCAATCTGCCGGCAACGTGTGTTTGCCGATGACATTTGCTGAACTGACTGATGATCAACTAAAAATGGGAAAATTAGCAAGATATCCCGACCGTGTGCTGACCGGGCACGATCCGATTTTCCCGTTTAGCCAGCTCAGAGAACGCGCCGCCGGTTTGGGTTTTGGCAATTTCAGCAACGCGCCGGTTGTTCGCCAAGCGCCGTTGATTGTGGCTCACGGCGACAGTTTCCTGCTCTCCTTCGGCGTTGAGCTGGCGCGCGTTTATTTGAACGGCAAGCGCTTCGTTGAAATCACTTCCAATGCCATCGTAATGACCGATGCCACTGGCAAGCGATATTTATTTCCCATTGATCGACAAGGCCGGATGCGCCTCAATCATTTCGGTGATATCGATAATCTTGTGACAATAGGTTTTGTCGACCTTCTGCAAACGTTTGAGAGAGCACCGGATTCGTTGAATTTCAGCGGGAAAATTGTCCTTGTCGCCGCCACGTTCCCGGGCGCGCCAACGCTCAAGGCCACACCTCTGGCAGATGCGCTACCGGCAGCGCTCATTCACGCGACGGTCGCGGAGAATCTCATTCATCAAAATTTTCTTCGTGAGACTCCTGCCCTCGTTCGTTTCGCTTTGATCGTGCTGTTGGGTTCCTGCGCCTGGCTTGTTGGGCAAATCAAAATCAGCAGATGGATCGTTGCAAGCAGCATCGGCATCCTTCTGGTATATTGGCTCATGGCGATGATACTCTTCAACAAGGCCAATCTCGTTCTGCCTTTGTTTTATTCAACCCTCACCTATCTGGCTTCAATGAGCTGCGCCGGACTGATGCGCGGTCGCCGGCGCCGCGCACTCGATGACGCCATTAAAAAGCTCTTCCAAGAACAAATTGACAGCAAGGAAGCGCAGCTCGAAGAGGCCAACACCCAATTAGCCGAACTGCAAAAGCTGCTGCAAGAACGAGCCAAAGATTCCGAGCAAACACGGCGACTGGCGGAAGAAAGACAAAATGCCATCCTCGCGCTGGAAAAAGAATTGCGCGACTTGCGAACTCATATCGTTCCGGAAGAGCCTTTTGCCCAGAGACAATATCCTGAAATCGTTTATGCTGCAAAGAGCAGGATGGCGCAAGTGCTCGAGCTGGTGGCCAAAGTCAGTTCCGCAGACATTCCTGTCTTGCTTCTGGGAGAGACCGGCACCGGCAAGGAACTGATCGCCCGCGCCATTCATCAATCCGGCAAGAGAAGAAATGCGCCGTTTGTCGCGATCAATTGTGGCGCGTTACCGGAAACACTGCTCGAAAGCGAATTGTTCGGCCATGAGAAAGGCAGCTTCACCGGCGCCATCTCGCGGCGGCGCGGCCGTTTTGAGCTGGCAGATCACGGTACTGTATTTCTCGACGAAATCACCGAGACCACACCGGCATTTCAAGCGCGGCTGCTGCGCGTTTTGCAAGACGGAACCTTCGAGCGGCTCGGCGGCGAGCAAACGCTCGAAGTCGACGTGCGCGTGATTGCGGCCTGCAACAAAGATTTGCAGGAAGAGGTTGCAGCCGGACGATTTCGCGCCGATCTGTTTTATCGTCTCAACGGCTTTCCGATTACGCTGCCGCCTTTGCGCGAACGCCGGGAGGATATTCCGTTGCTCGCGGCGCACTTTTTGAAAAGGCATGGTTATCCTGCGGTTGCGCTCTCTGATCGCGTTATGGAAATACTGCAAACCTATCCCTGGCCCGGCAATGTGCGCGAGTTGGAGAACGTCGTTCGGCGTGCTGCAATTCTGGCGCAAAGCGAAGGCCGCCCTATCATTCAACTCAGCGATCTGCCGCGAGAAATCACCGAGAAAGAATTGCCCCGAAAAATGACGGTCGTTTATCAACCTCTCGAAGAGCAAATCTTGGAGATGCTGCGCGCGCTCAAATTTTCACGCTCGGCGATCACCCAAACCGCGAAGGCGCTGGGCAATCGCGACCGCGGCACGATCACCGAATATTTTCGTGGCATCTGTTTTGAGCAATTGGTGAATGCTGATTTCGATGTGGAAAAAACGGCGCAGGTGATTGCGGCGACAAGTGATCAGCAAACAATTGAAAGAGTTCGGGGAAAGATCGAGGAATATCTCAAAAATTTACAGGCCTCCGATGCCGGCGAGGCTTTGTTCAAGGGCTTGCCGAAAAAGTATCATCCATACCTGCAGCAAGTCATTCGATATTTTTCTGGGAATTCATAACGCAGACTTCCCTACGGGCGTAGCCAGTCTGCAAACAAAAGCAAGCTGGCTACGCCCATGGGCTACGCCCGTAGGGAAGCTTGCGCTAAAAATCTTCGCGATCGTGATAGTTTTTCGAGAGTAATACTATAGGATGGTTATTGGAAGAGGTCCTTATGAGTGCCGACACGTTCAAGGATCAACACTTCGCTTTCGATTTTGTAAATCAAAAGGAAGTCCGCTTCAACATGGCATTCTCGATATTCTGACCATTCTCTGGTCAATGAGTGATCCTTGAAATTGTCAGGCAGAGGTTTGCCACTGGCCAACAATTCGATAACTTTTTTGAGGCCATTGAGAGACTTGCCCCGCTTCTTCATTCGCTTGACGTCTTCACGGAAACAAAAGCCTTCCTTGATTTTCAAAGTACTTGCACCACGAATTTTCCCGAGCTTGAGGCGCTTTACCATTTGTCCATCTCTGCAAATAGTTTTTCAGGCGAATCATAGGTGGGCAGTCCATCCTTGTTGCGTTCCGTCTCTCCAAATGCACGAATGGTCTCTTCGTTGGGAATTTTGACATCGAATGGAAATCCCTTTTGCCGGACGACCTGGCGAAGAAAGATATTTACTGCTTCACTGAAAGAAAAACCCAGCCTTTTGAAGATCTTTTCGGCCTCATCCCTTAATTGGCTTTCCATTTGAATGTTTATTTGTGTTTCTTTGGGCATGGCGAAGTCTCCTGTTTTTATAAAATGTAAGCCTTTTAGTGGACAAAATCAAGTTTCTTCCTCGCGCCATTTATCAAGAATACGCTCTACTTTATTATCAACCACAGCACGCGCATCATGCCGACCATAGCCGCGAGATAACAACTCGTCATAGTTGGTGTATTGATGCCGCACGTGCGCGCGAACGGCGAGCAGGATCGCTTGCGGATCGAACTCCTTTGCCATGGCGCTTCTGCCAACACGGCCGCTGTATTTTTTGCAAGCGTGCTGGGCAATCTTCTCAGCGGTGTCGATTGGACATTTGGGGAAAATTTCAAGAATATGTTTGGCAAATTCGGCTACATATTGTTGATCGATGATCTCCCGCTTCTCGGCCTCCCGCTGTCGCCGCCTTTCGCGCGCCTCAGCATCAGCCAAACATTCTTCCTCCGCCTTTTCCAGCGCCTCGGTCTCCACGAGAATGCCCTGGCGCTCGTAACGTTTGCGCGTGCGACTCCATCGCAAAACTTTGGCGTGTATGCGCGAGTATTTGGTGGCGCGTCGTGTGAGCGCGGCATCGCCAGCAGGCAAATATTCGAGATGATCCAGATCGGCGCACGACAAGCACAGCGCGCCTTTTTTCTCGAGGGTGATGAACCGACCGGGCCACAGCTCCTCACCACACTCGGCGCATCGGGACTCCCGCCGGATCATAAACACCACCAGATCGTTGGATTCTTGAGCTTGGGTTTGCATACGACTCGCCCTTTCCAATTTCACTTTCTGAAAATAAAATAAACCGCGCCCAGCAGACACAAAAATGCCCACAGATAATCGAGCTTGATGGGTTGCTTCATGTAATAGATGGAAAAAGGGACAAACACCGACAGCGTGACGACTTCCTGTATAATTTTCAACTGCGGCAGGCTCAAGACCGTAAAGCCGAGGCGATTGGCCGGCACTTGAATCAAATATTCGAATAGTGCGATACTCCAACTCGCAATTGCGGCGATGTACCACTTGCTGCCTTGCAGGTTTTTGAGATGTCCATACCAGGCAAAAGTCATGAACAGATTGGACAAGATGAGCAATGAGATTGTTTGTGTTATGACGGGCATATACCTCCTCGATGAAAGACGTTTCCGTTCCATTTATTAACACAAATTTCAAATTTAAATATATCATTCCCTCTTTGGCAAGAATTTTTTCCAAATTTTTTGAAAAATTTTTTTCAACAGCAGCAGAAAGGCGTCGGTTAGCGCGCACCGTGTTTGCGATACAGCACTTTGAACCTTCGTATCAGTAATGTTTCATCATCATAGAACTCCTCAAAACTGATCTGTTCAAGGTCGGTCTGTGCGAAGAGTTGCAGCTCCGCTCTGCTGAGCGGCCAGGGTAAGTGGCCAATGTCCTCGTGTTCTTCACGGCCACGCGCGATGACCAGCAGCAGACCGTCGTTCGCCACATAGCGTGCAATCGCGGCAATCGCGGTTGGGCGCAGCGGCGGCGGAACGACTTGCAAGGTGTCAATCTCGACGACCAGCGCGAAAGCGCCGTTCCATTCGCGGGGCGACTCAAAAAGGTCGGCGACGACATAATTGACGCGCGACGAGGGGAAACGTTGTTGACACCACAAGATAGCGTGAGGCGAAATATCAAATGCGGTGACGCTAAAGCCGCGTTGGGCAAGGGCCTCCGCGTCATCGCCCAAGCCACAACCGACGACGAGCGCGCGTTTGCCCTGACCTCGACTTTCATTAAAATCTTTAAAGTAAATCGGGAGATTGGTGTCAAGCCAGTTTATCAAATGACGATTCGGTTGCATATGAGCCCCGGGGATGGTGCAGGTATTCACTGTGGCGGCGCAAAGAGATCGAACCATCCTTACATGGTCATTTTGCTGTAAACATGCCCATCACAACTGGAGGCACACGACGACTTTCCATCGTGCCTGCGGTGATCGCCTTTAGCTCCATTGAGCGCTTATGCTTTTGCTGGATTCCGTTTTTTTGCCTGTCGCGTGACCAAAACCATGGCCGTGATCGCCAGCACGATTCCGGCAATGAAAACAATGCGTTTCATGGCCGTGCTCCTCTTTTCAAAAAAATTTTAAACGAGCGTCCTGATCAGCCATATCAATAATGCAAACAAAATGCTTATCGCAAAAACGCGCCGCCACCTTGAACGTATGCAAATGGCCTAAAACTACGCTAGTGGTTTCCCCGTATTTAAAGTGGCAGCGCGGAAAGAATCTTTTGGGCTTGGCTTTCCACGTTCTGAGGCACGCAGATAAGCCAACATGCCAACCACGGCGCGGGCAGCTCCGGCGTGGCTTCGATCAAACAATTGGGGGTTTCTTTCTGGGTGCAATAAGGAAGGTGCGCCTCTTGCAGCGCCTCCGTGGCCATCTCGATCTCATCAAGCTTTCCTGAGCGAAAAACGAGAACGTAATTTGTATCTTCTTCTGCCTGCATAAGTTGTGCTTTACTCCTAAAACACACTTTGTGCTCCAAGCGCCTGTTTTACGATTTACGAATCAGCCCGTCATCATGAAAGCGCCTGACTGTTTTCTGAATGGTGAGGAAAAATAATAGATGAGAGAAACTATGTGCGGCCTCGACCTTTGGTCGACGACCTCGCTTTCTTTTTGTCTATGGCGTCTTTCAACTCTTGCCCAATCGCCTTGGCGTTGGTGAGACAAGCATTGGCTTTGTCGCGGGCGGTGAGATAATCACCGGTGCGCCTCACGCTGTCGGCGGCGGCAATGGCTGCTTCGACAGTTGCCAGGTCATTTTGAATCTCCACGACAACGGCGCGGCCATCCTTGCCTTTCGGCGCTTGTTGCAACAAAACTTTGTCACGATCGACGGCTGCGCGCGCTTGTTTGAGAAAATTCGACGTCTCGTTTTGGGCGCGTTCTTTGTTGACCTTGGCGACACCCAAAGCATGATTGGCGGCCAGAGTTGCCGATTGCAACTTTTGTATGGCCTCGCCAAAGCTTCGCAGCAACGGAAACTGAGATTTTGCGCGATCGATCTCAGCCATGGCGGCGTGCAACGAATCTCGCGCCGCCATAAATTCTACCGGTGCGTAACGGTCGGCCTCGGCTTTCGTCGCCTCCTCAAGTGCGGTCTGTGCGGTGTCGATTTCTTTTTGCGGAATTTCGGCGCAGCCCACAACGACCGCCACTGTAAACAGACCAACAGCAAATTTCAATACACTTGCACATTTCATAAGCAACCCCGGATTTAACCAACTTAAAAGGAAGTCGCCAGGGGTGGGACATGGTTTGCGCCCTGGCGGCTTCTTGGTTTGTGGGTAGTGCGTTACTGCGCGAAAGAGCATCGCTTCTACTCACATCATGACTTTGGTAAGGCCAACAGCTTTCACTCTGTTGGACAATGTTGTTCAAAAGGCCATGGAATGCTCTATCCAGCGGGGTCAACATGCGGATTGCAGATTTCGCCTCACTCTGGCCGGAGATCAGCGATAATCCGCAATCCGCGATGGAAAGGAGCGTCATTCTGGCTTAAACCGGCTTCGGCGCCGCTTCAAGTTGTTTCGTCAAGCCGGCAACATCGATGTAATGCCGGAGGTGTTTGATGAGCCCATTTTCAGCGGTGAGAATCGCCACTGCATGCACCGTCACCTTTTGGTTGGTGGCGGGCTTTCCCATCAACTCGCCTTTGTGCGTGCCGGTCCAGACAATTTCGCCGGCAGCGACATTGCGGCTGGCGATAACGCGAGTGACCTTGCCGGCGGCATCCGGAAAGGCGGTGCGCCAACCTTGAAAAGCTGCCGGGATTTCTTCTTTTTTCAACGTGCGCCCCGTGCCAATTTCCTCCTGCGTGGCATTGGGAGCATACAACTTTTGTGATCCTTCAACGTCGCCGCGATTGAAAGTCATCACCCATTGCTCGAGCAATTGGGTGGCATTCAGTACAGCCATAGATAATCTCCAAATTTAGTTCACACGTCTTGATCAGACGCTTAAAAATTAAAGCGCGTTGGTTATTCGAGCATAGAACTCCGACCTAACGGAGGCTATTAATTTTCAAAATGCGGATTGTAGAGACGCTTTTCTGTCGTGCGCAACAGCGAAGCGCTAATATCTGCAATCCGCTTGAGAGGATAATGGAAGCCTGCTTAAACTTCTTTTCGATTTTCCACCAGCGGCAGTTTCACTTCAAACGTGCTGCCTTTTCCCACCGTACTTTCCACGCGAATTTCGCCGCCATGTGCGTGGGCAATTGCCGCGCAAATTGACAGCCCCAAACCGCTGCCGCCGGTCTCGCGACTGCGGTCGGGATCGATACGATAAAATCGCTCGAAGATGTGCTCGAGATGTTCCGGCGCAATGCCGATGCCAGTGTCACTCACGATGATGATCGCCTGCGTGTTGGAGCGGCGCACGCTAATTTCCACTTTGCCCTCTGGCGTGTATTTGATGGCGTTCTCCACCAAATTCAGCAAGAGCCGGCGCAAGCGGCTCGCATCGCCGGCCACCACCACCTGCTCCGGCGCCGTGAGCGCCAGATGCAGAGGGCGACCTTCTGCGAGCGCTTGCGCATCCTCGAATACCTCGGCAGCCAGAAGGTCCAGCGCCACGCGCTCTTTTTTCGCTTCCATCTTGCCAGAATCAACGTGCGCGAGAAAGAGCAGACTCTCGACGATTTTGGCGGCGCGGCTGATCTCTTCCAGCGCACTGGCCATGATGCGACGCAATTCGGGAGCGCCGGTATTGCCGGCAAGCGCCAACTCCATTTCACCGCGCAGAATGGTCAACGGCGTGCGCAGCTCGTGCGCTACATTTTGCGAAAACTCCTCGAGGCGCCCGACGCCCTGTTCGATGCGCGCAATCAAATCATTCACGGTTTCCACCAATGCGCCGATTTCGTCCTGCGCCGGATAGGTTGGCAGGCGCTGGCTCAAATTGGTGGCGGTGATTTGCCGCGCCGCCTGAATCACGCGCGTTACCGGCCGCATCGAATATTTGGCCAGGAGCCAGCCGCCGCCGACCGCTACCGCCATTGCCAGGGGCACCAACCAAAGAAAGGTGCGCGCGAGCTGCCACTGAATGTCGTAGAGCGGACGCAGTGACACCGCCAAATTGATTCGATATTTGGGCGTCTGCTTTTGCAAGACACGAAAATCATCCTCGCCGTAGGCCACAGTGACGGGATGATCAAACCGTGCTTCCGTGTCGAAGAGCTGCGAGAGCGTGTCATTAGGCGACACCGAACGATAAATGAGCTGCCCACTGTGGGCGCGAATCTCCAACAGATGCGTCGAACGGTTGAGCATGAAATGCTGGGCGATGTCATCGCGAAGTTTGGTGACCAGCGCGGCCTTCACCTCGCCCTCGGTGAGCAACGCCTCCACTTTGATCGTGCTCAGCAGAATTTCCGCCCACCGCAACTCATCGCGCAATTCATTGTCGAATTGATTGAGCAGCGCACGGCTGCGCAGCGCCTGCGCGGCGAGCGCAAAGGCGATCACCGTGACCGCAAACAGCGCCGAGTACCACAGCGTCAATTTCGCGCGCAAGGAGATCTCCTTCATCGCCCGTCCTCGCGCATGACGTAACCGATGCCGCGCACCGTGTGCAGCAGCCGCTTCTCGCCGCCGGCTTCCAGTTTCTCGCGCAAGCGTTTGACGTACACGTCGATGAGATTGGTGTCGCTGTCGAAATGATAATCCCACACGTGCTCGGCGATGAGCGTGCGCGTCATCACACGACCGGCGTTGCGCAAGAGATAATCCAGCACCGCATATTCGCGCGGGGTCAGCTCGATTTCGCGCTCGCCGCGCGTCACCCGATGCGTCACCGGATCGACGGTGAGATCGGCCATTTGCAGAATGGCGCTGCGGTCAGGGGCCTGGCGGCGCAACAGGGCTCGTACCCGCGCCAACAATTCCGAAAACGCAAACGGCTTGACGAGATAATCATCGGCGCCGGCGTCCAGGCCGCTGACGCGGTCATCTACTTCTTTGCGGGCGGTGAGAATGAGCACGGGCGCGGAAACGTGGTGCCGCCGCAATTCCCGCAAAACGCTGATGCCGTCCAAACCCGGCAGTAGCAGATCGAGAATGATCAAATCATACGGCTCGCTCAGCGCCAACTCCAGCGCGCGCTTGCCGTTGCCGGCGACGTCAACAGAATAGGATTCCTGCGCCAAACCTTTGTGCAAAAACGCCGCCACTTTCTTTTCGTCTTCAACCACCAAAATGCGCATGGGCTTGTCTTCCAAATGATATTCACGTTCTGGTGCCGCAGTTAAATGTAATTCATGAATTGACATCGTTTCGCTTACCAGGCTACATAGATTTAACATCTCTACTCGAGGAAAGCAAGCCCAAAATTGATTTACCACTGGCAAGTTAATTCAGGCCGTCAGTCTTCCCAATACTGTTGTTGTGCTTCCATGCGAATTGGAGCTTTCTTGCCAATCAAACGATTGGTTTCATCAAGCAAGACCTTCAGATCAGGCGTCAACGCCGCATAGACCTCTCTAATATTTTCATGTGCGTGCTTCCAGAAATCGTAAATCGCCGCGTCGAGCAGAATTGGCAACTGCGGTTTTGTTGTAACCAGAGCTTCCATAATCTCCAGACTGCGATAGGTTTTGGCAAACAAATCCATCACCACAATGTCGATTTTCTGCCGTTGGACAACAGCCAACGCCTCTTGTCCAGAACCTACAGCGATGGTTTCAAAGCCTGCAGCTTGGAATTTGGCTTGGTAAAGTAGACGCGGAACGATTTCCGATTCGATGATCAGCACCATGCGTTTCATCAAACACATCCTTCAGGTCGTCTCCGGCTTTTTCGCTGGCGTTTCTTTTTTATAGTCGCTTCCATACCAGCCCGTGCCGCGCAGGATGAACGACGAGCGCGAGATCACACGTTTTGCCGGACGGCCGCATTGCTCGCAGTTTGTGCCAGCAGCGTCGTGAATGCTTTGGAATTTTTCAAAAAAATGCCCGCAGTGCGCACAGGCATATTCGTAGATCGGCATGGCTAAACACCAAACTTTCGCTTGAGCAGGCGTTTGAACTTCATCGCCGGCAAGGTGGTGGGATGAATCTCTCGCCGGATGGCTTCCTCATCGACCAAATCCACCGCCTCCGTCCAGGTTTGGGCGCTGTCCAGAATGTCGAGGAACAAAAAATAGCTTTCCGTATCGCCGCGAAAAAAGCGGTCAATCAACATGTTTTCGATCGGCGGTTGAATCAGCTGTTTAAGGCTGTTACCCCCCTTGACGTTCTTATCCGGTTTTGTTTCCGTCATGGGAAACCTCATCAGCAAAATTTTAAGTGATTCACATATTCTTCCAAACTGGTGGTCAGGCCGTGCACCAAAATTTTCTTTCCGGATTTTTCAAAGGCCACGACGATTTTGCCGTGACCGTTCACGGTGTTTTCAGAGATGATCCTGCCGATGTCATCCAAAACGGCATGATGAATTCGCTGCCCAACCTGATACACACCGGACGGCAGGTATTCGACCGGCGTATTCGAGATTGGTTCGGAGTTGTTTTCTGTTTTTCCTTTTTTAGACTGCGGGACGAGGCCATCGCGCACCATGGTGGCAATTGGAAAAGCATGATTCATCCCGCAACCATGGCATCGAAACCAAACCATCTCCCGATCGTCTGAATATCCGATTCGAGTCATCTGTTGTTTGCTCTTGAGTTCCTTGCAGTGGAGCTCGACAACTCTACGGGCGTCTGCCCTTTGGCTTTTTTGCATAAAATTGCTCCGTTCGTCCACGGCATAATTTCATAAAACACTTTTTTTATGATAAGGGCTATAAATGAATTTTTGATGAAAGTAGTATGAAAAAATTTTCATCTTAGCCACTCGCATATCCTTCTGCGGGAAATTTCCGCATTTCCCCAAACTTCCCGCAATGAAGCGATTCCCATCTGGGTGTTTTCTCATTGCTTAACTGCCGGAGAAAAGGAGCCTTGGCAGGCCAGCCTGCTGCCGGCGAAAATTGGCACTGCTGTTGCAAAGCAAAATATTTGACAAATCCGTGAAAATCCCGTATAATACAGGAGAACAAAAATGAAAAGCCGGGCATTTTTCTCATTGACCGCCATGGTCATCATGCTGGGCATTTTGCGCGACACGGCATTGGCGCATACGCCGGTCAGATCCACCGGCATCGGCCTGCGTGGAAGTTATTGGAATATGAACAACGGCCCCGTGCAAATCATCGTTTCTGAATATCCGGCCTACACCTCGGTCGATTTCGGCAACGCCGGCGGCTGGATGTATTTCTTCTCGCGCGTCGAAGCGCAAACCTTTTTCGAGTTCAGCCTGGGCGCGGTCGGCAACATCAAAAGTGAGAGCATCACTCCTTTCCGGGAAGATGTCGACGTCACGGCAGTAACTCCGGTTCTGCTCGGGTTTCGGCATAATCTGTTATCCATACATAGCCCCAGCGCTTTGCAACCGTATATCGCGTATGGTGCCGGGCCGTATTGGTTGCATGACGTGAAGATTCGAAACCGGTACTATGAAGACGAAGTCACCGTCAAGTCGAAAGTCAAACCCGGCGCGTACGCCGGCGCCGGCATGAATTTCATGCTGGCGAGCTGGGTCGGCTTGAATTTTGACGTCAAATATCACTTTGTCGATTTCAACGTCAATCACGATTATAGTGGCTTCGATTATGGCTTGGGATTCAGTTTCATGTGGGGGCGATATAAACCCGAGCATCGAAGATAGTCAATTCGAGGAATATAGAAAGAACATCGAAGATCGCATTTTGTTGCCTGTGCTGCAAAACATTTTCTGGAAACAGTTCGATGTCATTCAGGAGGCTACGCCCGTAGGGAATCCTTTTACGCACAAGCACAGAATTCTATTCGAAAAAGGATTACCACGAAAATAACGTTTGCATCTCATTGTTCCTACGGAATGACATGCGGATGTTCCTGGCTGAAAGAATACTACAACAGTGGTATGTAAAGCTCGTGAGGTGGAATGAATCACACTTTTAAAGCAACGCTATCGCTGATCACAACGCTAGCTCTGAGCTGCGGCCATGAAACATTGGCCCAGGGCATCTCGCGCTCTTCCGGCATCGGATTCCGCGCGAGTTATTGGAATCTCGCCAATACACCGACGCGCTTCAAGGTTTCCGCCGGAGGCAGCGGCAGTGAGCAGGCAGTTGTCGACGTCGCCGGCGTCGGATCGTGGCTTTATTTTTTCTCCCGCATGTACAACAATTGGTTCCTTGAATTCAACCTCGGAACTGTCGCCAGAATCCACAGCGAAACAACCAATCTTGCCGGAGAAAACGTCGATGTCTCGGCGATCATCCCGTTTCTTTTGGGCTTGCGTTACGACCTGCTGTCGAGCCGATATGCCAGCTCGTTTCAACCGTATCTCGCCGGCGGCGCCGGGCCGTATTGGTCAACCGCGGTAACGGTGCAAAATCAATTCACCGGCGAGGAAGTGAGCGGCGAGTCCGATATGCAATTCGGCGCGTATGCCGGCGCCGGGGCCAATTTTGTTTTGACCAGTTGGGTTGCCCTGAACTTTGATGTGAAATATCACTTCGTCAATTTCAAGGCCGGGGAAGATCGCAGCGGCCCCGAGTTTGGCCTCGGGCTGTGTTTGATGTGGGGCCGCAAACGCGAAATCTTTCAAATCAAAGGCACGCGCGTCGTCGTCAAAGATATTTATCCGGCGTATTATCAGTTTTACAACACCTATCCGCTGGCACTGGTCTCGGTGAAAAATGTGGCTGGTTATCCGATCGAAGTCAACGTGCGAGGCCAGGTCAAAGGTTACTCGGAGCGGCCCAAGGACAGCGGATATATTCGCCTCGAGCGCGGCGAAACCAGGGATATTCCGGTGACCGCAATCTTCGGCGCGAACCTGCGCGAAGTTTCCCGGCGGGCACCGGCGATACTCGATCTCGAAGTGGAAGCGCGTGCCGGCAGCACCCACAAAAAAGAAGTCAGCGCCGAGATCATGGTGCATAACCGCAATGCCTGGAACGGCGAGATCGACAAGCTCGGCTTCTTCGTGACGCCGGATGACGAGCAGGTTTTAAAATTGAGCCGCAAGCTGGCAAAGGAAAATGCGGAAAGCGATTCCCTCGCCGTGACTAATCTCGAAATTGCAAAAACCATCTTCGAAACATTGGGGAAAATGGGCGTGCGATATCATCGCGATCCCAATATTCCATTCTACAAGGATGATCGCGTGCAATTTGCGATGGAGACCATTGATCTTCGTCACGGGGACTGTGACGATCTCGCGGTGCTCTATGCTTCGCTGCTGGAGAGCTTGGGAATCAACACGGCGTTTGTGGAAGTGCAAGATCCGGAAAAAGAAATTGCCCATCTTTATCTGATGTTCGATTCCGGCGTGACCGTGAGCCAGGGCTATTTGATCAGCAACAATGAGAAGCGCTACGTGGTTCGCGAAAATGCGCGCGGCAATAGTGAAATTTGGATTCCGATTGAAACCACGCTTATCGCCAGTGGCTTCGAGGAGGCCTGGAAAGCCGGTGCGCTGGAGTATTTGCAAGATAGCATCCTGCGGCGCGGCATTGTCGAGAATTGGGTGAGGATTATTGATGTGGAATAACGAAGAGCGGAAAGCGAGGAGCGAGAAGCATAAAGCGTGAAGTACGAACTCGCTCTACGCTCTACGAAACTGGAGAGTGAAGCAATGTCAAAAAGAATTCAACTGGTTATCTTCACATTGGTCGGCCTGGCGCCATTCGGGTTTGCCGCGCCTGCCGTCAAAATCATCAACCTCACCGGCGAGGTGAAAATCCGGCGCGGTATGGAAGAGAACTGGCATCGAGCCGTGGCCGGCATGAGGCTGGAGGAGATCGACACGATTTTGACCGGCGAAGCCTCGGCTGTCGTTTTGGAAACTGCCGAAGGTTCCACTTTTCGGCTCGGTAGCTACTCTATCTTGGACATCGCCGACTTGCGCAAGATTACGGAGCGCGAGCTGTTTCTCTATTTGATGTCTCAAAAAGTCAACCGGATCGAGCCACGCCTGGAGAAAACCCGCCTGCGCATCGGCAATGTCAGCGTGATCCATGGCGAGTCGAAAGCCGGGTCATCGCATCGTGCTGCGGAAAGCCCCTACGGGCGTCTGCCGGAGCGGCAAAATTGGGTGCAGGAAACCAATGGTGCCAAGGCTTTGTTCGAGCAAGATTATTATCCGAATACGATTGTCAAGCTCCACAAAATCCTGGCAAAATATCCAGATGTTGAAGATTGCGGCGAGATTCATTTTTATCTCGGCAAGGCTTTTGAAGCATTGGGTAAACCTGGCCAGGCCATCGACGCTTATAAAGTTGTGCTCGAAAGAGTTGCAATGGAAGGATGTGAAAACGCCGAGGCGGGACAACGTGCCGGTGAAGCGAAAAGCGCGATGGAAAGGTTGAGGCGCTGAGGTTTTCTGCTTTATGTTAATTTAAGTTAAGCCAAAATCCACTTTCAATGTTGGTTTTGTCCCGAAAGGGACATGTGACAATAGCCCACCAATTCATTGGTGGGACGATAGAACCAAAATTTCAAGTCAAAGTCCCGTTAGGGACGATTGAATTTTATTGTGATGCTCATGAGACACATGAGACGATTTTTATCAATCGTCCCTTCGGGACTTTGTGGATGAGGTCAATTCCTTGACCCAGAGATAAATCTCTGGGCTAATTTCGTATGTCCCTTCGGGACAAAATACTGAGAACACGGAGAAGAAAATGAAACGTATCCGGATAAACACAAGCGCCGCGCTAATCTTTTTGCTTTCCTTGTTGAGCATCTTCGCGCTCTCCGCCTGCAGTGTGGAGGTGCTCGATCCTGAGCGCAATGTCGACAACACCAACTTTTCGGCAGTGGAATCCTTTTTATTCGATGTGGCGGTCAGCAATCAGAAGCGTCTCAACTTGAGCGCCGTCAATGGCCCGATTGATGTTGTTGGCGTGCCCGTCGCGACTGCGATGCAAATCTGGGGCGAACGCCGGGTTGGCTCGGAAAGCGTGGCGGATGCACAAGCGCATCTCAGCGATCTCGAAGTGCGCGTCACCGACACCCAGAATGAAGTCACGGTCAAAACCGTGCAGCCGGATAATAGTCATGGCCGGAATTATCAGGTGACCTATCATGTCCGCCTGCCGATCCACTGGAAGATCGTGATCAACAATGTCAACGGTGACGTGAGAATCGACTCGCTCGAAAATGATTTGTCTATCAACTTGGTCAATGGTAATGTTTGGCTGCGCGAGATTTATGGCAGTGTGTCGGTCGAGCTGGTCAACGGCCAGATTGATGCTAAATTACGATTGCCAGTGCAGGGAAGTTGTCGAATGAGTGCAGTCAATGGCAATATTCAGCTTGCCATACCGCAAAGCACCTCCGCCGAGTTTTCCGCGGCGGTGACCAATGGCGGCATCAGTCTCTCCAATCTGGTATTGAAGAATTCCGTCGGTTCCCCCACTTCCCTGCGCGGCACGCTGGCCGGTGGTCAGGGAACGATTGCGCTCGTTGTGGTCAATGGCAGGATCGGCGTGGTCGGGTTTTGAGATCAATTTTCAATTTGCAATTCCGGCCAAAAGTGCTTATTTTAAACATGTCGCTGGATCCTGGATGACGGCCACTCGATTCCAACAACTGCATCCCGCAACCAGCACCAAGTCTCAAGGATCGAATCATGCTCATCTGCCGCGTGGTGGGCGACGTGGTGTCCACCATCAAAAACCAACATCTCAAAAGTTATAAGCTTTTGCTCGTGCAGCCGGTCGATCTCGACGGCCGGACACTGAAAGGTGAGGCGATAATCGCATTGGATAAAGTCGACGCCGGACCGCAGGATTTGGTGCTGGTCAATCGCGAAGGCGGCGCCGCCCGCATGCTGCTCAACAATCCGAAAATCCCGGTGCAGGCGGTGATTGTGGGAGTGATTGATAATCTCGACGTTGTCGAATGAATTTGGAAGAACGCATCAACCGCATCATTACCGAGGAGCTGGGTCAGATGCCCAAGGCTCCGAAATGCAACTGGTGCTGGGTTTGCCCGGACTGCAAAACCGAGGTGGTGGCGCAGATCGTGGGCAACGGCGCGGCGCGGGTCAGTGCTCATCCCGGCCTCGGCCCGTTGCACGGCGACATGGCCAAAGCCATCGATCACACGCTGCTAAAAGCCGAAGCCACGCAAGTGCAGATCGAAAAGCTCTGCCGGGAGGCGGCGGAGTACGGCTTCGCCAGTGTGTGTGTCAATCCCACGTGGGTGCCGCTGTGCTACAAGCTTTTGCGCGGGACTGGTGTGCTGGTATGTACCGTCGTCGGCTTTCCACTCGGCGCGACCACAACGGAGACCAAAGCCTTCGAGGCGCATCAGGCAGTGGAACAGGGCGCGTCGGAAATCGACATGGTGATCAACATCGGGCGGCTCAAATCAGGAGACTATGACGCCGTTGCACATGATATTTTTCATGTGGTGCGTGCTTCAGCACCGGCACAGGTCAAGGTCATTATCGAAACGTGTTATTTGACCGACGAAGAGAAAATCAAAGCGTGCGTCCTGTCACAAGAAGCCGGTGCGCATTTTGTGAAAACTTCGACCGGTTTTGGACCGGCGGGTGCAAAGCTGGAAGATGTGGCACTCATGCGGCGCGTGGTGGGAGCGCATCTTGGCGTCAAGGCCGCCGGTGGCATTCGTGAATATGAGACTGCCGCGCAGATGATCGAGGCCGGGGCTTCGCGAATTGGCGCCTCGGCCAGCGTGGCGATTGTCGAGAAAAAACAGGCGGCGTGAGTTCGCCCCAAATCGCTGAAGGCATGGGGCTGAAATGTGGAATGCCACTCAAGCGGCATACAAGACAAGAGAAATCTCAGCGGCCTGTTTCTGGCTGTTGGGTAAAACATTTGGATATGATTTCATCAGCGGGCGTCTTCAACTTATGGGGGCGAAGGAAATATTTGAGCTTCGTATTCTCACTCGTTGTCTTTCTCCTCCTGCTATCGTCTTGCAGTAACCCATCGAATGATTACACCCGTCTGCTCACTTTCCGACAAAAATGCGCCAAAATTCTCGGCAGTCGTTCCGGCACGATTCTGGCGATGAACCCGCGCAACGGACTCGTGCTGGCGCTGGTGAATGAAAAACTCGGAGTGCAAAGCTCCACGCGGCCAGGCTCGACCTTCAAAATTGTGACGGCGCTGGCGTTGCTAAAAAATGGCATTGTCCAACCTGCCGATCAGTTTGTCTGTAACGGGCAGGTTGAAATTCACGGGAACACCTACCGCTGTTGGCTGCGCGAGGGGCATGGCGAGCAAAATCTTTTGCAAGCGCTCGCCAACTCCTGCAATGCCTATTTCTTTCAGGCCGGCGAAAGCATTTCGGTGGATGCGCTGCAATCAACCGCGCGACAATTTCATTTGGGGGAATGCACCGGAATTAATGTCGTCGGCGAGGATTGTGGAGAGATTCCGGAGTGGGTTTCCGAGGAGGAAAAAATCAATTTCCTCGTGGGACAGGCACGCGCACTGGCGGTGACGCCAATCCAAATGCTCCGGGTGATTGCGGCTGTGGCCAACGGCGGATCTTTATATCGGCCATTTTATCCCACCTCACCGCAGGAATTGGAAAAATTTCGACCTGAATTTGTGGGCACAATTCATTTCGGTGATGAACTGCGAATAATCAAAGAAGGCTTGCACCAAAGCGTGGCGTATGGGACGGGCGCGGCAGCCCAATTGCCGAACATTGTCGTTGCCGGCAAAACCGGCACGGCCTCGGAATATTTCGGATTCAAAACCGATGCCTGGTTTGCCGGCTTCGCGCCGTTTGAAAAGCCGGAGATCGCAGTGGTGGTGTTTCTGGAAAATGGCCGCGGGGCAATGGATGCGGCGCCGATGGCGGGAAAGGTGTTCAAAAAATATCTCGAACTGAACTGATCGAATATTGCAGCCCCTGTTTTATTTCCGGAACCATGATAAAAAATAAAACGCAAAGTCTTCCCCTCCAAGAGCAAAAGACTCTGCGTTTATGGGTAAATTCCTGTTTTGCTACTGGAATTTCGCGCCGAGGCGCAACTACGAAACAACTCATTCCAACAGCATCAACTTCCGCGCCGTGGAAAATTTGTCCGCTTGCAGGCGATAGAAATACGTTCCTGCCGCGACGCGATTCCCGGCAGCATCGCGACCATCCCATTGCACATGGTGTGCTCCAGCGTTCTGCGCGCCGTCCACCAAACGTTTGATCTCGCGGCCGGCGAGATCATAAACCACGACTGAAACCGAGGTTGCGCGCGGAAGCGAATAGCTGATATTGGTCAAGGCAGCATGCTTCGCACTGAGACTTGCTCCGGCAAAAAATGGGTTGGGATAGTTTTGTGCCAAATGAAAACCATTCGGCATTTCAATCGGCGCTTCCTGCTCAACAGAGGTCGTTGCATTCACGCGTACGCTGATGGAGTCCCAACTCAGGTTCGGATTCTTATAGCCACCATAAATTTTATATATGCCGGTTTGGGATACGGTCACTTCAAATGGATTCGACGAAGTGGAATTTACATACGTCGCCACGACGCCACTGCGATCCACAACGTCAGCAGCCACTTTGCTGGTGGTGCCGCTGAGGGTGATGCGAATTTTTTTGTTGCCAATGGACTGTGCCGTAATGATTCCGCGTTTAAAGGCGTGACAACCACTGCCGGCACAACCTGGCGTGCCGGTGCCATTAAATGAGGGTTGCGCTGCCACTTTGTGCGGTGACTTGACGGCCAGCGCAATAAACAGAACATAACTCGTAACCAAAAGGGCAACAAGGTATTTCATCATTCATTCTCCTTTGAAGTTAATCCTAGCATGAGAGGTTCGCCTTTCAGACGACCTTTACCTTCCGCGTAAAGAACAGGGGATTGGCTGAGCAAAACTAAGGCCAAATTCTCAACGGGAAGCTTTCATTCCAATCATTTTTGCTGTATTTTCTGGACCTTATGTTAGATTCAGGTGATTTCAATCAATTGTGCGAAAATTGAACACAAAAAATCACAAGCAGCTCTCCTTACAGAATTGTCTTTCAATTTCCAAATTTGTGTGAAGTTGGGCATTCATTTGTTATCCCAGATTTGCAAAAAACCTTTAGTAAAATCTCATTTTTGAGAATTTGGAGATGAGTTCCTTCGAGCAAACAGTTGCTAACTCAATAAAAATCAAAAAGTGAATCCTCAGGTTCACGGCATGGAGTTTGCGTTTGTGTAAGGCATGGTGAATTTACGATTTTGAAAGACCGCCCAGACGTTGAAGATCAACCCAAAGTTAAAAACACTGACGGTAGGTTCAATCAGACCCCAAGGGTTTCTGGCAGGAACGAAATTTTTCGTTCTCCGGCTCGAACTGCAACCAACCCTTGGGGTTTTCACTTGGCTATGGTTTCCCCGAACTGGAGTATTGGGGAAATGTTTACTTTCGACCAGGAGATAGATGATCATGACTGAAGTTACCGATTCCCCCAAAACCACACAAGTTGCGCAAATCATCATCAAAGAGAGTTGGTGCAAGGGCTGCGCCATTTGCGTGGAATTCTGTCCGAAAAAAGTGTTTGTCATGAATGGCCGGTTGCCGGCGGTGGTCAATATCGAAGCATGCAATCGCTGCATGTTGTGCGAGATCCGCTGTCCGGATTTTGCACTCAAAGTGATTTAACTGGATGCTGGATTCTCGATACTGTTTGCTGAACCCTGATAACTGAAAATAAACGAACACCATGGAAGCAAAGAAACGAGATGTCCGAGTCATGTCGGGCAACGAAGCATGCGTTGAGGCGGCGATTGCTGTCGGCGTGCGGTTTTATGCCGGCTATCCGATTACGCCGTCCTCCGAGATTGCGGAATTGATGTCTTTGCGCCTGCCCAAGCTCGGCGGCAAGTTCATTCAGATGGAAGACGAAATCGCTTCGATGAGCGCAGTGATCGGCGCTTCACTCGCTGGGGTGAAATCCATGACCGCCACAAGCGGCCCGGGGTTTTCATTGAAACAGGAAAATATCGGCTTCGCAGCGATAGCAGAAGTGCCGTGCGTGATTGTCAACGTCCAGCGCGGTGGTCCCTCCACCGGCCTGCCGACTTTGCCCTCGCAAGGAGACGTGATGCAGGCGCGCTGGGGCACACATGGAGATCATCCGGTCATTGCCATTGCGCCCTCCACCGTGCGTGAAACTTACGACCAAACCATTCGCGCGGTCAATCTTTCCGAAAAATATCGCGTGCCTGTGATTTTGCTGCTCGACGAGATCGTCGGGCACGTCAATGAGAAAATCGAATTGCCTGATCCGGACACGATTGAAATTATTGATCGCGAAAAGCCGACGGTGCCACCGGAGCAGTATAAACCTTATGCCCAGACCGAATCCGATGTTCCGCCGATGGCGAATTTCGGCGAAGGCTATCGCTATCACGTTACCGGCCTCACGCATGACGAGGCCGGTTTTACCACCAGTGATCCGAAAAAAATCGATGCTTTGATTCGACGTATCAATCGCAAAATTGAACGCCATCAAGATGAGATCATTCAGGTTGACGCCGCATATCTGGAGGAAGCCACGATCGCGGTTGTGGCGTACGGCTCGACGGCGCGGGCAGCACGCCGTGCGGTCTTGATGGCACGTGAAGAGCGCATACGTGCCGGACTGCTGCGGCCGATCGTGCTCTGGCCTTTTCCGGACAAACATGTTTTTAAATTAGCCAAAAAAGTTTCACACATCATTGTGCCGGAAATGAATTTGGGGCAAATGGCACGCGAAGTGGAGCGCACGGCACAAGGACAGGCCAAAGTGATTTCTTTGACGCGAGTAGATGGTGAACCCATTCGACCGCAAGAAATTTTCGAAAAAATCAAGGAGGTGGCAAGATAATTATGGATTACGAAAAATATCTTCGGACTTCGCGGTTTCCGCTGATCTGGTGCGCGGGCTGCGGCGACGGCATTATTCTGAAAGCGATCTTGCGCGCCATCGATCGCATCGGCCTGGACAAGGATGAAATTGTGATGGTTTCCGGCATCGGCTGCTCCAGCCGCACGCCGGGCTACGTGGATTTCAACACGCTGCACACGACTCATGGCCGGGCAATTGCTTTTGCCACGGGCGTCAAGATGGCCAAGCCGAATTTGACCGTCATTGTGGTGACCGGTGATGGCGACGCCACCGCGATTGGCGGCAATCATTTTATTCATGCGGCGCGCCGGAATATCGATTTGACGGTGATCATTTACAACAATTATATCTACGGCATGACCGGCGGGCAATATTCACCAACCACGCCGACCGGGAGCTGGGGCAGCACCGCGCCGTACGGCAATCTCGAGCAACCCTTTGACATCAGTGGTTTGGCCATCGCGGCCGGCGCCAGTTATGTCGCACGCGGAACCGTTTATCATGCCGTGCAGCTTGACAAACTCATCGAAGGTGGCATTCGCAAGAAAGGCTTCTCGGTGGTGGAAGTGATCACGCCGTGCCCAACTTATTACGGCCGGCGCAATGATCAAAAGACGCCAGTCGATATGTTGAAGTGGGAGGTCGAACACACGATTTCCGCCAGCAAAGCCGAACGCATGCCGCCGGAGGCGTTGCAGGAAAAAATCATCACAGGTGTGCTGGTGGATCGCGACAAGCCGGAGTATGTTGAGCAATACGAAAAATTGATTGCGCGCGTGCGAACGCCCGAATCGGTTGCAGCGTAACTCTGATGTTGCAATCTCAGCAGGTCATTCCTTCGGAATGACCTGCTTCACTTATGCTGAAACGCAAAATCGGATTTGATTTTTATCAGTGCAATCGGAAGGAAGAGGTATGCGTTACGAAATTCGACTAAGCGGCTCCGGCGGCCAGGGCTTGATTTTGGCGGGGTTGATCCTCGCCGAGGCCGCGGCAATTTACGATGACAAGAATGCCACACAAAGTCAATCCTACGGCCCGGAGGCGCGCGGTGGTGCCAGCCGCTCGGATGTCATCATCTCCGATGAAGAGATTGACTATCCCAAAGCCATCAGCATCGACCTGCTGCTGGCGCTCACCCAGGAGGCCAGCGATAAATACACCCGTGATTTGAAAAAGGGCAGCATTGTCATCGTTGACAGCGGTTTCGTGACCAGTTTACCCAAGGGCGATTTCAAACTTTACACCGTGCCGATCACGGACATTGCGACGAAAGAAATTGGCAAAGCCCTGGTGGCAAATATTCTGGCCTTGGGTTTGATCACTGGCTTGTCAAAAGTCGTCACGGTCGGCGCGATGGAGACAGCGATTCGCGCCCGGGTGCCCAAGGGCACCGAAGAACTCAACATGCGGGCATTCAAGAAAGGACTGGAAATCGCGGCCTCCCAGGAAGCGTTGGCAAAAGGCTGAGCTTTGGGTACGACCTTCTTCACAAAAAACGAATAATGGTATTCACGATCTGGGAGAAAAGTCTGCTGGCCATTTTGGTCACGGGCACTATAGCGATTTTTGCAAGAGGACTCCTCGAAAAAGTCCGTCTCATCGTTGCCGGCAAACCGGATCGTATTCGAACCGACCGCCTCGGGGAACGTGTAGTGCGCGTGGTGAAGGAAGTGCTGCTGCAATCGCGCGTGATCGCTGGCCGGCCGATTGTTGGACTCATGCACACCGCGGTATTCTTCGGCTTCATCCTCTTCGGCATCGAAACCATTGATCATTTTCTCGAAGCTTTTGGCATTCCATTTCTCGAACCTGTTCTGGGGCGAGGCCTGCCAGTTTTTAAAAACACTCTTGCGGTAATCGCGGTTTTAGTGAGTCTCGCCATCATCGGCCTGGCGTTCCGGCGTTTCGTGCTGGTGAAAATTTCTCCGGATCCGAAATCCTACAGCTCGGGCCTGGTGGCGCTCTTCATCTTGCTGCTGATGCTGACCTACCTCAATGGCATCCAAACGAAGCCGCTTTTTGAAAAGGCAAATTGGTGGCTCCACGCGGGAATCATTATCGCCTTTCCACCGCTCATCTTGCGCAGCAAGCATTTCCATATCTTGATGGCGCCGATCAATATCTTCTTTCGCACGCACCGGCTCGGCGATTATCCGCCGCTCAATCTCGACATCGAAACGCTGGAGGCCGCAGAGGAAGTAACGCTCGGCCTCGAAAAAATGGCGACCGTGCCGTGGAAGATGCGGATGGATTTTCTCACCTGCGTCGAATGCCGTCGTTGCACCGACAACTGCCCGGCAAATATTTGCGGCCAGGAGCTTGACCCGCGCGGCTTCATTCTCGCTGGCCGAAAAACACTTGCGCGTAATGACGTGAATGCGACCGTCATCGGCAATATCATCTCCGAGACGGCGCTTGGCCAATGCACGAGTTGCGGCGCATGTGAAAATATTTGCCCGGTGGGCATCGAGCACTTGCAGGTGCTCATCGGCGCCAAGCGTGCGCAAGCCCTGGCGATTGGCACCGGCATGGTGGCCACCGATTTTCTGCAAACCATTGAGCGATACGGCAATCCCTTCTCTGCGATCAAAGAGGTGCGAGCGAAACTCCTCGAGGAGCTGCAGATTCCTCTTTACGAAAAAGGCAAAAGCGAGTGGCTGTTATGGCTCGGCTGTGTGTGGGCCTATAATGCCGATGCCCGCAGTGCCGTGACCGCGATGGTAAAAGTGTTGAAAAACACGAATGTCAGTTTTGGGGTGTTGGAGGACGAGGCGTGTTGCGGCCATCACTCGCGACGGCAGGGCGAGGAAATGCAGTTTCAAACTTTGGCGCGGCAGAACCTGCAGGCATTGAGTCAACATGGTGTCGACAAAATTCTCACGCCCTGTCCCCATTGCCTGCACACGATGCGCCGGGAATATCCAACGCTGGATGTCAATTTTTCACCACAGGTGGTCCATCATTCCGAATTTCTCACCAGCCTGATCGCACGCGGCGCCCTTCGTTTCAATGACGGACAGGACACGGCACCGGTGTTGACTTATCACGATCCGTGTTATCTCGGACGCTACGAGAATATTTTCGAGGCGCCGCGGGAGGTGCTCAAACGTGCGGGACTCAAGATTCACGAATTGCCGAGATGCCGTGAGCAGGCGCTTTGTTGTGGCGGCGGCAGCGCCGGTTTCGTGCGCGAGCAAAAAGTCAGCCGGCGCGTCGATCAGGAGCGCAAAGCGGAAATTGCCGCCTCCGGCGCCAAAGTATTGGTCACCTCCTGCCCCGAATGCAAAATGATGTTGAGCGCTGCGGTCGATGAAACCAAAGACCTGGCTGAAGTTATTGCTGAAAGGATGCTGGTTTGACCAATTCGTCGAACAGGATCACATAACGCAAAAAACTGATGTCGCAGAGTGTGGAAATTTTTAACCACCCAGCGCAGCCTTGATTTTTTGAATCATCGCCAGAATCTCCTCCTTCTCCTCCGCCTCCCGCTGTGCGATTTGTTCAGCACTTTCAATGTGAAATGGTGACCGGTCGAAAAGTTCTTCCGGAATCTCCCGCAGAAAACGTGACGGCTCCAGCGCCAGCTCCTCTTTGTAGCGCGTCTTCTTCTGACAAAAGCTGATGATCAGTTCATACTGTGCCCGGGTTATGGCGACATAGCAAAGCCGGCGTTCTTCCTCTTCACCACCATCCTCCACGGCTCTGCGGCTGGGGAATTGGCCGTCGTTCATGCCATAAATGAAAACATAAGGAAATTCCAAACCTTTGGCAGCGTGAACCGTCATGATCACCACGCGCTCGGCCTGGCGGTCGAAATAATCCGTCTCGGAGATGAGACTGAGCCGGTCGAGAAAACCGGCCAGGGTCGTATCTTCGCTTGTTTGCTCGAAGCGCTTCATGCTGCCGAGAAATTCACTCACGTTGTTCTGCCGTCGCTCCACCACTTTTTCGTCATGTGAAGTTTCCTGGAGCGCACGGATGAAATCGAGACGTTTGACCAACTCCTCCGTGACCGCGCTGAGTTTGCCTTCGCGAAACTTGCGTCGAAACTCGTCGATGAGATGCACGAACTGCAGCATGGCATGTGCCGCCGGCGGCCGCAGCTCGGCGATGGACTCGGCCTCGTGAAAAGCGCGATACAGACTTGTGCCCGTGGTGTGGCAGTAGGCGTGCATGCGCAGCAACGTCTGGGCACCGATGCCGCGCTTGGGAAAGTGCAGTGCCCGTTTGAAATTCAGCTCATCATCCGGATTACGCATGATTTTCAAATAAGCAATCAAGTCACGAATCTCGGCACGATCATAAAAGGAGTCACCGCCGATCAGTTGATACGGCACATTGGCCGCACGCGCCGCTTCCTCCAGCGGCCGCATCTGAAAATTGGTACGCACGAGAATGGCAAAATCGCTGTATCGAAGTTTCGGATCGAGCAATCGCCGCCTGACGATTTCGTTGAAAACTTCCTCGGCCTCGCTGTTTTCATCGGCGCCGCGCACAACTTTTATTTTTGTTCCACCCTTCCAAGCCGTCCACAAATTTTTCCCTTTGCGGCGTTTGTTGTTTTTGATCACGGCATTGGCGGCATCCAGAAGCAACTGTGTCGAACGGTAATTCTGTTCAAGCTTGATCACGCGTGCGCCGGGATATTTCTGCTCGAAGTGCAAAATAATCTCCGGATTGGCGCCACGCCAGGAGTAAATTGACTGGTCATCATCACCGACCACACAGAGATTCCGCCGATGATCGGCCAACAGACCAATGAACCGATCTTGCAGCGGGTTGGTGTCCTGGTACTCATCCACCATGATATAGCGGTAAAGAGTCTGATAGCGCGAACGGATCTCCGGGTGCGCAGTTAAAAGGCGTGTCACCAGGATCAAAATGTCATCGAAATCAATGGCATTGAACCCGCGCGTGCGCTCGAGATATTGATCATAAAGATCACCAAAAAGCAGTTCTTCCGGATTCCCGGCGTTGAGATATTGCTCCGGCGAGCGCCCCTCGTTCTTGGCCTGTGAAACACGACTGAGCAGTTGGCTGGCATTATGTCCGGCAAAATCCAGCGCCCGGTCTTTGACAATCTCCCGAATCAATGCCAGCTGGTCCGATTCGTCATAAATCACAAAATTCTTGCGATAACCAAAAGCCTCCACATGTTGCCGGAGAATTTTCACGCCCAGCGAGTGAAAAGTCGACAAGGTAACTTTGCCTGCGGGCTTGCCCACCAACCCCTCCAGCCGCTCTTTCATTTCCCGGGCGGCTTTGTTCGTAAAAGTGACCGCCAGGAGATTTTCAGGTGGAATGCGTTTGTATTCGAGCAAATAGGCCAGCCGGTAAGTGATTACCCGCGTTTTGCCGGAACCGGCACCGGCGAGAATGAGCAAGGGACCTTCAGTATGTTCGACAGCCTGGCGTTGTTGTGGGTTGAGGTCTTTCAAACGAAACATGGAAGCGCGATGCAAGCTCCTTCGAAAGTCACAGCAATGACAAACAAATTCGTGTTCAAAAAGAAAAAATAATAATAGCAATTCACAGAGAAAGATACAACAAAAAAATCCACAAAAATGCAATGCCACGGTTGTCTCATGCCCGCAAGCATCTTCACCAACATGAGCACTGTTCTGATACTCGAGAAAATTCCCTACGGGTGTCGCCTACGAACGCAGTCATTACAGAATGACATCCGTGGGAATGATCTATTCCACCAGCAAGTCAGGCATTGCGACCATCTGTAATGCCTCAATTCCAGGTGGAGAAAAATGTCATTCTGAAAGACTGCGTCCGTAGGAATCTTGTTTCAAACCAGCACTGTTCTTGATCATAACAAGACTACGTCCGTAGGATGCCTCCGGCATGACAAATTAGTTTTCCACCTATAACTGAGGCCATACGACCATCTTGATTTGTTGCTTGACTCTAAAATTGAATTTTATTATATTATATCTGTCCTGAGGGAAACAGTCTGCCGGGATGGTGGAATTGGTAGACGCGCTGGACTCAAAATCCAGTGGGAGCTGATCCCGTGCGAGTTCGATTCTCGCTCCCGGCACGATCAAATAAAAATAGCTCCGACAAAGGAGCTATTTTTATTTTCATCATTTCCGCTACTTCCTGGCCTTGGACATAAAATCCTCACTGGCTTCTCTCATCTTGCCGGCAATTCTCGATTGACGGCATCCCCATGGATCTGACAAGCCCGCTCGATCTGCCCTGGCAAACCCTCACGAATGTGAAGATTTTCCAGACGCAGATTGTCGCAGATACAAAACAAAAATTCAGTATCCGCGGGATTGGCCGTGATCCCAACAATTGCCGTTTGCCGACTTTTGCAGTGATCGCGGCACATTGTGAGGGGCTGCGTTGATCATCCCACATGGTGCTTGGTGTTACGTTTTATTCTTGTTGTGGTCGATATCCATGTTCAAAAACTTGGCGCCAGCAAAATCGCATTCAGCAGCAGTCGATCCAGTGATGGCCAAAAGAGCCGGAAGTTGGGATCGTCTGCAAAAAGTATGGCATGGCCGCGGCCGACCGGCTCGTCGATCAAATAGGCGTTGCCGGGATAAAGCTTGTCAGTATTCTCCCAGGCGAACCCGCTGAGGCGAGGATTCTCCTTTGCAAACCAACCCACATTGGCGCCTTCCTGTGAAGGTTTGAGAATGAAATCCGAGCGCACCAACACTGGCACGCGTTCGGGATAACCCAAAGAGAGATAGTGGCGTGTATCCAACGTGACGAGATAGATGGCGCCGGGAGTGTAATCAACTTTGATCTTTTCTTTTTCCATCTTCGGCGCTTTCTTCTCTTCTTCGGCTGGCTTTTTGACAGCCTCTTCATACTCTTCTTCGGTTTCAGTTATCGCCTCGCTCAAACGTTCCGAAGTGGTGAAGTCCACATCTTTCAACGTCGCGAAAACAGCGCCGCCGCGAATGCCGACAAACACGCCGCCTTGTTTCATCCAATTCTTGATGTTCTCAACATCGGCTTTTTCCAGCATACGTTTGTAGCCGTTGGCAGAGCCGTCAGGAAAAACCAAAACCTCATACTCGTACAAATTGACATTCGAGAAATACGCAAGCCGGATTGGAGTGAACGGGACGCCATAGCGTTTTTCGAGCAGATACCACAATGCGCCATAACTCGTCTGGCTGCTCGGTTCTTCGGTGATCACGAGCACTTTCGGCGATTTGAGATTGACCAGGTGATCAGAGCCGAGAAAGATGCCCTGCGGCGTCCAGGCGGTGCGAATGGGGTAAACTTCAGCGCCGAGACTGTCGGCAAGATGAGAAATGCGTTGAGTCAATTTGCTGGGATTGCGTTCCACCCGGGCGATGATGCTGCCGCGTGGAAATTTGGCAGCTTCGGTTTCAAACGGCTGCGTCGAGATCGCGAGGTGAAAATTCTCCCGCAAAAGCGCGGCTAACAATTTGGCGTTGTTGTTGGTTTCATAAGTGAAGGCATACGCATAATGCGCCTCGCCACCTTTGAGGCCACGAAAGAATGCCGGCGCTGTTTCCAAGCGTGTTGTCTTCACCGCGGGAGACAGGCGCAAGGTGTAAGCCTCGAGACCGTAGGTCAGCGGCAAAGACCACGCAGTGATGTCATAGAAGCCATATCCTTCCTTGGGTGCTTTGTCGCCGAGCGTACGGTTGTATTCATATTTCTCGGCAGCGCGTTTCATGAACTCCGGCTCCATCGGTGAATCGGGGTCGAGCAGCGCGCGAATCAAACGCTTTTGCGGCTGGTCAAAAGGAATGAGATACACGCCCTTCTCGAAGCGCTGGCTGTGAAACTTTTTGCTGAGGTAATCGGCTGCTTCCGCGGTGAACTCGCTCTCGGCGCGATAGACTTCGATCTGGTGTTTCATCATCAACGCGATGAATTCTGCCTCGCGGCCGGGATCTTTGCCCGGTCGGATCGCAACGGCTTGGGGCGTTTCCTTTTTCGCGGCTGCCATTCCGCTGGCGCGGAAATCATAGAAATATTGCAGCATCTTCTCGCGATTGTCCGCGAGCGTTTTCAACGTCGTCAATGAAGCAATGAAGTGATGATGAATGGCTTCGCGTTGAGTGAGAATACTCTGATCATCACGCCGAAACGACAAACCTTTGCTGCCGCCGCCGTCGGTTTCGTAAGTCATGCCGATGGCGCCGTTGAGGGCCGGATAGCTGTCCCAATAACCGGGATAATGCAGATCAAAAATCTCGCGGGCATAGTAAGTCCACCGGTAGCGGTTGAATGCTTCCGCATTGTTCTTGCCGAATAACTCGGCCCAGTCTTTGATGGCAGCCGGCAGGTTCATGTTCACCGGCAGCGCATAGGGCGCAAAGAAAAATTCATTGGTCTCGCCGTGGTGATCCGCAAAAACCTGCGGGTTCCAGCGATGCAGCTCGCGAACGACGATCTCGGTTTCAGGTTGCGTAATCGCATGGGCATCACGGTTGAGGTCGATTTGATAATGATTGTAGTTGGTGTTCATGCGCCAGTCGCCACGATGCTCCTGCGCATTGGGATCGGGATTCCCTTGCGGCCCCACGATCGACGCTTTCATCCAGGCAACATAACGCTGATGGCTTTCGGGATTATGCGCCGGATTGATGACGGTCACCGTGTTCTGTAAAATGGCTTTTGTCAGCGTATCTTCGCCAGCCGCGAGCTGATACGCCACTTGCATCGCCGCTTCAAAGGCGGCGCTCTCATTGCCGTCGTTGGCATAATTCATCCAGCCGATCGCCGGGATGCGGCGAGCAATCTCCTGGGCTTCGGTGGCGGAAGTCCGGCGTGGATCTTTCAATTTCGCGACTTGGCTGCGAATCTCCTCGAGTCGCGCGATATTTTCCGGCGCCGAGATCACCACCAGAATCATTTTGCGGCGCTCGAGGGATTGGCCGATCTCAAAAACGCGCACGCGATCGGCAGCACTTTCGCCAAGCCGGGACATGTAATCCAACATCTGCTCGTGATCCGTGAAGTACGCGCCGATCTCATAACCGAGCACACTTTCCGGAGCCGGCACATTCTGGCGATAAATGCCATCGGGGAAATATTGAAATTGTTGTGGAAAACTGATCGCAGCAAAGACAAACAAAATGAGACAAAAAGTTGCAGTACGGACGGGTATCATTTTCCTTCCTCCTCAAAATCCAAATTACTCATGGCGAATTGCTGTTTGTTGATTGCTGAGAACCAATCTTGAGTGCCCACCGACCAGCAACTATTTCTGGCACTCATCCTCTCCGATCGACTTTCCCGGGATGAGCGGACAAACGTCCGGATGCGACACACCCTGCAAACAATAGAGCTGGCGCCGCTCGACAACCTTGTGCTGGCGGCGATCTTCGACATCCGCAAGCACGCCATATTTGCATTTCAAACATTTCGCCGGTTGCCAGGCAAAACCAGTGGCGACACTGCGCGCGACCAGCGCCTTGCTGGAAGTCCATTCCGCCGGCTCCTGTCCCCGTTCCACAATTTCAATGCCACGAACTTTATTAAAAACGATGCGGCCGCGATTCATGGTGAACGTGCCGCGAAATTCCATGCGCATGCCCGGGGTGATCTGCCACCGGTCTTGAAATTCACCGCTGACGACCGCATAGCAATCATCGTCGAGATGATCCATGTCGACAAAGGCTTCGGAAAAGGAAATTTGGAAGCCCCGCAGGCGCAAATCATCCTGCTTGGGATAGATGAAACGTTGGAAGCGCGGCTTGACGCCTGAAACCACGCCAAGAATTTGCACCTGGCGATTTTTCTTCTTCTCGACCCAGGCCGCAAAATCACGGTAGCGCTCGATCCACTTTTCATATTCTTCCGAAGTGATGCGCAAATCCGGCGCATTACTGACCTTCTCTTCGAGGAAATGCGGGCAGCCGAAACAAAGCCGGCCGACGTGCTTGTAGCCGCGAATGCACGGCTTGCCCTTCTCAAACAATTTGCAGCGCCAGCGATAATAAACACACCCGCTCAAATAACATTGCTTGCGATCGAGAATATGAAACGCGGAAACTTTGTATTCGAAATGCTCGTGGCTCTGATGACGGCAGCGAAAGACATCCATGCGTTTGAATTCGTTTTGATAGCGCACAGCAGACTCTCCGAATCGTCGTGAAAGAACAAGCGATCGATTACACTAAACGCGCGAATCACTCTATACATGCCAGACCGGTCGTCTATCACCTCATACTCGCATTTTTTCAAACAAAGTCGGTCTTTCCGGCTGAATCGTTGTTCAATCTAAACAATTTTGGAGAAGATGCAAGGGGAAATTACGGATGATTCCACGGCGATGTTTTGGAATTGGGGACACGCATTGTCTGGGCGGGATTTGAGGACAGCGCCTGGATTGGCAATTTCTGATCAATGCAAGAAGAAATTCCCAATAAAAAAAACAGGGTCCGTTTCCAACCTCCCTGATGGAAACGGACCCCGCGACCATGCACCGCACCGTGTGCGCTTCTCCTGGAGAGAAGTCAACAAGTTGAGGTACATATTTCCCCGTTTGGCGAACCTGCACAACTGTGCTGGTTGTCAAAACGGGGTTGCGTTCGTGAGAACGCCTCCCCCGAGCCAATAACACACCTCCCTGTGTTCTTCAAATTCATTCTACACGCTCGGGCGCCCGATAAAGCCGGTGGATCGCTGCAGCGGCGGTCTCCTGGCTTTGAGTGAACGGTTCTCGAACTGCTCGAGCGCCTTCAAGATTCGATTCCGCTCGAGTTGCAATTGCCGGAGCTCGCGTTCCGCATTTTCCAATTGCTGTTTGAGAATGGACGTGGTATCAATGATCGCAAAAGCCTTTGCAGAAGCGGGAATGCGAATATCCGGTAAAACAATCTCTCGGCGTGGGGGTTCAAAGGTCCTTGCCGGCAGCGAGGGTTCCCCCGGCTGTGGAGTTGCCGCAGGCTGCTGATCAGCTGGTTGCATGGGAAGAGAATCTTGCGCATGCAGTTTTGGCGCAGAAACATTCCCAGGTAGGTTTGGTCCGGCAATGATAAACCCGAGCAGCATCCATCCAAAAACCTGTGCAAAAAATCTCGATCTTCCGTCAAGGATCTCACGTCGAAAGCTCGAGATCCGCCTCGTTTTCCTCATAAAGCCGTTCAGGAAAGACGGGGCACGCAAGCCTACCTTTCCGTGTTTCATGGCTCAATCCTTTGAGGCTAAAGGTTGCTCATTCCCTGGCCTGTGGCCTGCCCTGGCATAACGGGCCATGGGCAGGTCTACCGAAGGTTGCTGAAACCAAGCTTCGGTTTTCTCAAGGGATTTTTTTAGTTGATTTTGTGCGTTTCACCTCCACAGAGTTGTAGAATCAAAGCAGCGGGATCGGTTCTGTGTTCATGATAAAATTCTACAAAGTGCATGCCATGATAAAAAAATGCACTTTCTCCCTCCTGCCGGCGCATGCTATCTCACTGATTTGTTTACAGGCAAAAAAAGTTTTCCTGACCAACTGCCACCAGCGCTTGCGCTTTTTCATGGCGCCAGGCGAAAGGCCATGCCTTATTCATGCGACACAATCAATGAGAAGTGCGCTAAGCGTTTTGAATTTTGATTTCAAAACAATAAACAAAAGGTGAGCACCTGCAACATGAATGCGACGGCGTGAAAATAGTTTGTTTTCTTCGCAAATTTGTTTAATTTGAAACAGGCACGAGCTGATTTCAAAAGATCTGCCAACTTTTTGGCAGTCCCGGCAGTCTATAATAACAAACCTGTTGAAGGGAATTTATATGAAGGACGCCATTCCCAATTTGCTCAAACTCGCGGGCGCGTTGGCGATCACGACGGTGATTTTTCTCCTGCTGTCGCCGGAAGAAAAAATCGACGATAAAGTACTGAATGCTTCCATGGAATTTTTGGGCAACAAGCTTCTGGCCATGGTGCCGCAGGAGCAAAAATCTCGAGTGCAGGAAAAGTTCGCCAACTTTCGCGAGCAAACCTACGAGGGCAAAGTCAGTGACAAGCATCTCGAAGGGTTGGCACTGGCCGTTCTCAATGCCGACGCCGAAGGCCGAAAACTCAAACAGGAAGAAATTGATAGTCTGTTGACTTCAATCGAAAAAGTTGAAGCAGCCAGGAGAGCCGAACGCCGACTGCTCGAAGAGGATTTGCATGCTCTGGGCGAACGACTGCAGGCTTTTGAAAAGTTCGAGCATCGCTGGAAAAAGATGGTGCCGGAACCTGATTTGAGAAAATCCCTTGCGCCACCTCCCCGCCCGTTGTACCGGATCTCACGAAACTTTGTCGTAGAAATTGATTCGGCGGCCATGGCGGAAATGGCGGCCGCGCATGCGGAACGGTTTACCGAACAAGGGCCGAACGTCATGGTCGTGCCCTCAGCCGAGGCATTGAAGGAATTGGCGCGGGAGTTGCCTGCGCTCAAGATTGAATTACGAAAGGCCGAATGGACTCTCCAATGGGCGGACAGTCTGAAAAAAGCAATGAAAGAAAGCAACCAATCCCGGAGAAAACAGGCCCTATTGCAAATACAAATCGCGGACAGCATAAAAAAAGCAATGGAACCCTATCATAGGGAGCAACCCCGAATCCTAGTCCCTCCCCTGCCGCCACCACCGATGAAAGAGACGAAGCCGGACAAACAAAAGACGCCCGAATAACAACGAAAAATCGCTTGCTTTTTATAAGATGAATATTTATTTTAGATTCTGCATGTCAGAGGTTCGGGGCTGTAGCTCAGTTTGGGAGAGCGCTTGAATGGCATTCAAGAGGTCGCCGGTTCGATCCCGGTCAGCTCCACATAAAAAAGGCAACCCAGGGTTGCCTTTTTCCATTTTCATCCAAGCGGTGCTCATTGACTTCCCGCTTGACATTCACAAAATTTTGTGTTAAAATTTGTTCCAGACCGACACAAAAAGCCGTTTTTCTCATCCGTGTATTCTATTAAAGAGTATCCGGACGCCTCGAATCAAGCAATCGTACAAGCAATTGCCGGCGCCGAACGATTAATCGGAAATTCGCTTGCGGAGGACTCTTTGATCTTGAAGAAAAACGGCGCTGGAAGTTAATCGAAAAACGCGAGGTTGAAGATATGTGGAAAAAATGTGATACTGGAATCACCGCCTGCTTTTTGACATTCCTCGTCATCTCTTGCACTGACCATGGACTCGAGCCAGTCTACGAGGGCATTTCCGGAAAAATCACTTTTATAGGCACCTGGCCCGACTCAACCGAATGGGTCCGCCTTGCCGTGTTCAAGGAAATGCCAGCCACCGTCTTCGATATTCCCTTGAAGCCACCGGTTTTCAGCGATACCTTGCCAAGATTTGTCACTTCGACCAATTATCGACTGACCCTGAGTGCCGGCCATTACGATTGGGTCGTGCTCGCCTGGAAGCCGAAGAAAAAAATCGCCACCAGCGACTTCAGCGGTTTGGATACCTTGGGCATGTATGCCGATGCCGGCAATCCCAAGTCCCCGCGTGGAATCGACGTGCCACCCAAAAGACTGCTCACCGGCATTGATATCGTGGCGGATTTTTCGGTGCTGCAACCTCCTTCGCCGATTCTACCGTGATCTTCGCAGCGTGCAAGCTGAGCAGACAGCGCGATGATCCAACGCGCGTGATAAAGGCTGTTCCGAACAATCAAAAATTGAGGCCAAATCCATGGAAAGGATGTTGAAAAAACAATTCACATTTTTGGGTGGTGCCTTCGCAATTTCTTCGTTATGTTGGTGTGGACAAATTGCTCACGCTCAACCTGTTTCGTCCAGTCGCGGGGTAATTGCCGGTACCGTGCAAGACCAGAAAACCCGCGAATTACTGCCAGGCACCAATATCATGGTAGAAGGGACAACTCTCGGTGCCGCTTCCGACATTGACGGTCGCTTCCTAATTCGCGGCGTGCCGGCAGGGACATACCGGCTGCAAGCGTCCTTGCTTGGTTATGTCAGTGCGATCGCCGCCGGCGTGAAAGTAGTCGCAAATGAAACCACCAGAGTGGATTTAAAGCTCACCGTCTCTGCCATCGAAATGCCGGAAGTAGTGGTGACGGCCACGAAAAAAGCACAATCATTCATGGAATCGCCGGTGAGCCTCAGCGTGGTGAGTGCGCGTCAGATTCAGGATCAGAATCAAGTCCAACTCGACGATGTGTTGGAGTTCACGCCGGGCGTCAATATGATGGGCGGCCAAATCAACATTCGCGGCTCTTCCGGTTTCAGCCGCGGCGCCGGCAGCCGTGTGCTCCTGCTCGTCGATGGCGTGCCGATGTTGCCGGGCGACAGTGGTGACATCAAGTGGGATGCGCTGCCGCCGAGCGAGATCGATCATGTGGAAATTGTCAAAGGGGCTTCCTCCGCCCTCTACGGAAGCTATGCCATGGGTGGTGTGGTGAACGTGATCACAAAAGATCCCGGTGACAGACCGCAAACCAATATCCGAGCCACCGGTGGCATTTATGACAAACCCTACTACAAAGATTGGGACTGGACTGACCGGACGCTGACTTACAACAATCAAGATATTTCGCATTCCCGCGCCTTCGGCAATTTGAAAATTCGTGCCTCGCTCGGCCGGCGTGAATCCACCGGCTATTCGGAAAATGGACACTATCATCGTTTCAGCGGCTATACCAAGGCGAAATATATTTTCTCCCCAACCAGCTATCTCACGGCCTACGCCAATTATGCGCACGATCGTCATGGCGAGGCACTTACCTGGTTGGATACGAACCATCCGTTTCAAGTGTCCCCGGATGCGACTGGCTATGTCACAACCTCCAGCAAACTGCAAGCCGGCGGCACATTCCGATCGCTGCTGAACTCACGCACGACCCTGAAACTGCGCGGCTCCTACTATCGCAACACGATTGAAAACGATCTGGCTGATCCTCGCGTCAATCCGTTTTGTCAACAATCTGGAACCCACATCGAGGTGCTGGCCAATAAAGGCGAGCTCGAAACACAGCTCGATCTCGAGCTGGCAGATGGTCATGCCACGACCTTGGGGGCGGTGGGGATTTTTGACTTTATCGATGCGACACTGTACGGCAACCACAATTCCTGGGATGGTGCTGCCTACCTCCAGCACGAGTGGAAACCGAATTCGATCATCTCGAGTGTCGGCAGTGTCCGCTTTGATTATCACTGGGTGGATACCGGACTGATTGAGTATCATCTCAATCCCAAGTTTGGCCTGGTTTACACGCCAACTTCCAGTTTGTCCTTGCGCGCCTCAAGCGGCCGTGGTTTTCGCGCGGCCACGATGGCGGAGATGTTTACCTGCACGCAAGCAGGTGGATTCACCGTCATTCCCAATCCGAATTTGAGCTCGGAGATTGCATGGTCGCACGAAGTTGGAGCGCAATTCATCGCGGCTCACTTCTTGGTGAATTCCGCGTTGTTCTGGAACGAGTATCAAGATTTGATTGAAGGCGATTTCGTTACGAAAAGGAGCCGGCAGGTCATTCAATTCCAGAATTTCAATCGTGCGCGCATTCGCGGTGCAGAAGTGGAAATCAACGGCGCGCTGTGGAAAAGGCATTTGAATTTTGGTGTGGGCTACACCTATCTCGATGCGCGCGAGCTCGAACGCCGTGACTCACAGACGGGCGAAAGCCGGAAGGTGAATGATCCTCTGGCGTATCGTGCCAGACATCTGCTGACTGGCAATGTGACACTGTCGCTGGGCCGTTTCTCGCTTGGTGCGGATTCCCGTTATGCCAGCCGTATCGAAGCGGTGCGAGTCTATCCAAATGATCCGCGGGTTTCGCAAAAGGTCACGAACTTGCGTTTCGGCGCGGATTTCAAACCACTCACGCTGATGCTGAACATCTACAATGTATTCCAATACAACTACACACAAGTCGAGCGCACCATGGAGCCGATTCGCAGTTTTGCGCTGACCACCGCGCTGGAGCTGTGATCAAAGTTGAATAGTGTTTGCAGCAACGGCAAATTTTTCGTATTTTGAAAATGGAATCTTTCGACGTTTCATTTTATTATAGGTGTCATCATGCCCATTGCAACTGTCGACACTGCCAAGCGCCTCGAGGTCTTTACCTACGAGGACTATCTTCAATTACCCGACGACGGGAAACGTTATGAAATCATTGACGGGGAGCTTTATATGTCACCAGCACCAACCCTTGGCCATCAGCGTACTATAAGAAGATTTCTCTTTGTGATCGAGGGCTTTCTTCAAGAAAACCCTTGTGGTGAAGTTTTCCAAGCACCAACTGACATCATTTTATCGGATATTGATGTTCTCCAGCCGGATATCGTTTTTATCACAAAAGAGAAATTCGACATCCTCACCCGTGAGAATGTTCAGGGTGCGCCAGACCTGGTGATTGAAGTGCTCTCTCCCGGCACGGAGAAACGTGACCGCACCATCAAGCTTAAAACATATTCAAAATTTGGCGTGCGAGAATATTGGATGGCAAACGAAGAGCAAGAGACGGTTGAAGTATGGCGCCGAAAAGACACAAAGCTGGCTTTTCACGCCCTGCTTGACAAAACGCAAACGCTGATGACACCGCTGTTCCCCGGGCTGGAAATTCCTTTGAGCAAAATTTTTCGTAAAGTGTGATCTTGAAAGCACAGAAGCACGTGGTTTGTTTTAGACAACAGCCATAAAAGGGACTCTCAATGAGTCCCTTTTTGTTTTGAACTGTAAACTTTGTCTATTGCCTCGTGCACGAGATTCACGCCTTTAACAATCTTCCACTTGACTGATTTTACCCTCCTGCAAACCTATTTTAATTAGCTTGCCCACGAGATTCGCGTTTTGAAGAACATCCCGCCATGGCGACTTTACACTCGCTATCTGAATAAAAAGTAGCAAAAGCTTTCTCTCTGAAGAAGTATTCTCTCACAGCCGCACGAATTAAGGGGTAGAATCGGTCGTGCGAGTAAGATACTCACGAATGACCTGTATACTCCCTTCACATCGATTGTGCACAAAAGTAGAGTTGTCGGGGAAATTCGTATGATGGCGACAATACACCAGTTCGGCTCTAACTGACATAGTTTAATGATGTTGGTGACTATGCACAGAGGGTAATACTTGCAGGCATGACCATTGCTCTACCACTCGCAGAGCTATCAAGCATTACCATAATTTTAGAAAACCGAAGATCGAAACCATGAAATCACTTTTCTCCATTGCTTGCGTCTTGCTCATCATGCTCTGGCCTCAAATTGGCGTACCGCAAGCCACGACAGTCGATGCCAAGATTTTCTGCCCGCAATGTGGTGTTGAAAACAAACCTGCGGCGAAATTTTGTTTGCAGTGTGGAACGTCGCTGCCAGCGCCTTCGCAGCGAATCGTGACTACAGCAAGCAAAATCGATAGCACGGAGCTGGCACGCCGAGAGCTTGTCCGCATGTTGATCGCCGATCCGGAATTCAATCGCATGCTGAATCTGCGGATTCAGAGCGCGATGCGCGAGGCCTCTGTTGTCCAACAAAAGCCCGAAGTCACCAAACGCGGACCTAATCCCATCGGCGCTTTCTTCACGATTGTTGGCGGAGTAACTTGCAGCGTGTTGCTTATTGGGTTACTCGCAAGCTTGTGATATAAGAATGATTCGACGAATATCCAAATCAAGGAGGTTGTCATCATGAAACAAAAATCTATGATCCTCATTGCGGTCGTCGCGGCGTTGGCGTTATTGGCAGGAGCGACCGTGGCGCTCTCTCAAGTCGCCGAACCAAAAACGGTTTTTTGTGCGACATGCAAATATGAGAACGACTGGGCCTACAAATTCTGCATCAATTGCGGCGCTTCGCTGGCAGCCGCCAAAGAGGCCAAGCTTGCCGAATTGCAGCGCCAGCGCGACGCCGCGCGGCAAAAGGCCATCGAAGATTCGCTGGCGCGAGTCCGCGAAGCGGAGATGATACGCCGCCAACGCGAGGCCGCAATCGCGGCGCGGGCCAAGGCGCTTGTGGCACGTGATACCACTCAACTTGAAGTTTCGGTTCCTGCGGCTTTGACCGAAACACCACGCCAGGAATCCCCCAAAACAGATATCACCGCCAAGCCGCAGGCTCGCGTCAAACCGGATCGGCGGCCCTGGTATAAAACCATGTTGCGCGAGCCGGCGGTGTTACCGCGGTTGTTCAACGTTCCCACGGCCGACGTGCTCGGGTCGCTCGATCTCTACTTCACCGGCGGCGGCGCCTTTGGCATTGAAAAAGAACGACATTTTCTTGGCCGTGCCGGTCTCGGCTTGGGTGACATCGCCGAAGTGGAATTCGCCACCCAATCTGTCATCAATTCGTTGCAGCAAGCGTCGTCCAGTATGCCAACCTCGGCCTTCAAAATGCTCATCATGCGCGATCGTGGCAACCTGCCGGCAGTGGCCATGGCGTTGCGCGGCACCACAAGCTGGCAGCAATTGGAGGGTAACAAATCAGAGGTTTCTTTTGAAACGCGACTCACCAAATTGTACATTGTTGCCTCCAAGCGGATCAGCAAAGTGACCGGCCATATCGGGCTTGGATTAACGGATGTGCGGGTGCGGAATCCGCAAGGTTGGTCTTTCTTCGAGGTAGGCCGCAAAGAACTGCAACGCAATATCTGGGCGCCGTTTGCTGGCGTTTCGATTCAAGCCAATCCCAAAGCCCAAGTGATGGTCGAAATCGAAGGGCTGCCTTCTTATGATTTTGCCGAGGGCGGCAGCTATAGCAGCAAGGATATCAAAAACATTTGGGCCGGTGTGGTGGGCGTGCGTTTCTACTTCACCAACTGGCTGGCGGCAGACACCGGCGTGCGCTATCGCAGCGATTTCGACGGCATTGCCGATGCGAATATTCAGGCCAACATCAATCTCTTACTGCCAACAGGAAGGTTGAGAGATGCTGGCAAATCGAATTAAACGCGTTCAGACGGGCAGGATCTTATCGTTCGAGATCCTGCCCCTGATTTATAAATTCATTTCGGAGGCAAAAATCATGATCCGATCAAAGAAAATTCTCGCCACAACTTTGATTTCATGTTTACTGGCCATGTTGATCTGGCCGGTTGCGGCGCAAGAAATCAAGCCGATGGAAAAGTTCTATTGCCCGTACTGTGGCATGACAAATTTGATGACGAGCAAATTCTGCGGCGCGTGTGGGGCCAGGTTGCCGAATCCGGCAGACCCGAGAGTGAAAACGAAAATGCCAATGTCGTCATCCGGAGCTTTTGCCGTCGTGAGTGATAGTTTTGAAACGAAAAATCTTTACGACGATGAAATTGTCCAAAGTTATCGGCGACAGGGTTCGGTCGCAGGGCCCGTCGCAGGCGGACTTTGGGCGGGCGCCATCGGGCTTTTTGCCGGCGGACTCATCGGCGCCAGAATTGACGAGGCCTCTTCAGACGGCTATGAAGAATGGGATGGACTGGCGGGTCTTGTCATCGGCGCGCCAATTGGTGAGGCATTGCTCTTGCCGGTGGGCGTCCATCTGGCAAATCGTCGGCAGGGGAATCTTCCACTCGCTCTTTTTGCCTCGATAGGTATTGCGGGCGCCGGTATCGGGCTGGCAGCCGCCGCTGAAGATGGGCGCATCCTTATTGCGATCCCGGTGGCGCAACTTGCCGCTTGTGTCGCGATCGAGCGAGCGACGAGCCATTCCCGATAATCGTCGACAATCAAATGGAGAAGATCTGTTGGGCATAATTCGGATTTTTCTCTTGATTGGGATGCGAAAGGAGTTTATAATAATGATGAGCAAAAATTTTATTTACACACAATATTTGTTGATTGCTTTGTTGTGCTGGGGTTGTTCACAAAATCTTCTTGTCCGTCAGGATGAATTCTCGAATGAGGCAAAACAGTTGCAATCGGTTGAGGCAACGAGCATATTGGAGCAGAGGGATAATGCAACGAAAAGCATCATTGTTGCGCCAGTACGTTTCCCTGCAAATTCATCTTACCCGCTTGCCGAGGCTGATGAAAGTGACTGTCTCAGCACGTCGGCAGCACTGGAGCAGACAGATTTGACTCGAATCAGTGCCTCGCGCCGGGCCAAGGGGAAAACGATTTTGAGGAGTGCCGTCGCTGGTATGTTTGCTGGCGCCGTGATTGGCGCGATGGTTGGACATGCCCGGGCAGACAGATATGCCGGCGAGGATGCCGAATTTTGGGGTGTCATGTGCGGTGGCTTTTATGGCTCTTTGATCGGCTTCGGGGCTGGCGCCGCCATCGGCACGCTCATCGCTGAAGATGCAGTGGTGGTTTTGGATGCCGATGAAAAATACCCGCTCAAAAGACGAAATGACTAAATTAACCCCGATAATTCATGAGCCATATTTTCAGGCTTGAGCCAACAGCAGAGTGTTGTCGATTTACGCACCGCGTGAATTATCGGGGTTAAACGTGCCTGTCAATCCAACAATTCCCTATTAAACGGAAACGTTTTCTGATGAAGCGCGTTGCACAATTAAAATGGAGGCTTATATGAGCCGGCAAATTTTCTCGATCGGCGGCATTGCCGTGAGCATGATTTTCCTGCTGGCGGTGTCAGCCACTGCACAATCGGGCAGTCCGTATTTGCATGAAATTCTCGGCGAGATCATTGATGCGCAGGAGAATGCCAAATATCAAATCTTCGGCGACATTCCGGGATTCACGGCTGGCCGGCTGCACGGCGACCAGCGATCAGGTTATCAACTGCATCTTTTGCGCAATCGTGACGAGAGCGCGCAGCTCCTCATTGTCAAAATAACCCCTGAGAGATTTGAAGTTTTACGGCGTCGCGTGGCCGAAAGAATCAATGCTGTTTCACGCAACGAGACAGTGCCAGCGCAAGCTGTTTATCCGATTGCCGAGAGCCAGTGGCCCGCAGCAACCGGCCTGCGAAAACTGACCTTGCATGATGGCACGGTGCTGAATGGTACTTTCTCGCGTGCCCAGGGTGACACGTTGTTCGTGCGCACCTCCGGCGGCTTACAAGTGCCGGTTCCCGACGCGCAAATTGTCGCGGTGACCACTCTGCAAGGGGAAATGCGGGAAGGCCAATTTTATCGCACCGACCCTAATACCAGCCGGCTACTTTTTGCACCCACCGGACGCGGACTCAAATCCGGGCAGGGCTATTTTGCGGATTATTATGTTTTCTTTCCGACGTTGGCCATTGGTGTGACTGACTTTCTTGCTTTGAGTGGTGGTGTTTCCCTTGTTCCCGGCGCCAAATCACAACTTGCGTACTTTGCTCCCAAGCTCAGTTTTCAGGCTTCACCGGAAGTCAATCTCGCCACCGGCTTTTTGTATTTGGCCATTCCGGAAGAGACGGAGGATGAGATCTTGGGTTATGCGGTTGGTACCCTTGGCAGCAACCGCAGCGCCCTGACCCTGGGCGCCGGTCTGTCATTGAGCACTGACAATAAAAACCTCATCCTGCTCATTGGCGGCGAAACGCAAGTTTCCAACAGCGCCAAGCTGATTACGGAGAATTGGGTCTTTACCGGCAATGAGGCAACGGTGGTCTTCTCCGGCGGCATCCGGTTTTTTGGCGAAAAGCTCGCCGTGGATCTTGCCCTGCTGAGCTCGAAAGAATTTTTCGAGGAGGGAGGATTCCCGTTCGTCCCATGGGTGGATTTTTCGGTGTTCTTTGGGAAATAATAAAAGCTACTTGCTTATATAATTTTTTTGATTATTTTTGTGTCTGATCGATAAAGGGGCTTCACTGTTGCAAGTTCTGAATGGTTGGCATTGACTTGGCCTCTGAAACGAAATCATTCCGGCCTGGCGCCGGTGGAAGTTAACTTTACAAGCGGAGGATCATCCCATGAGACGCAATCGGTTAGTCGCTGCTGCAGTGGGGCTTTTCATGGCACTGTCGATTCAAACTCTCTCTGCCCAAACTTTTCTCCTGCAGGCGTTGCCGGAAGCGAAGGCTACTTTTGGACTCAGGTTCATGCGTCCCAACTTCGATGGCGATAGTGAGTTGTCCACTTTGTCCGGAACGTATGATCTGTTCGTCAATGTGCCTGTGAGTTCAAAGTTGAATCTGGTCGGAGCGTTGCCATTTACGACTGTTGCTTTTGGAGGCGAGGATAGCGAAAGCGGCATCGGTGACATTTACGTGGGGTTACAAACGCGTAATCACTCCTCCACGGCAAGTCGCATGGGTTTATCAGTCGGTGTCTTTTTGCCGACGGCATCAGAAGATAAAGAAATGACGAACTTCTTTGGCATCCTCGCCAATTATCATGAGCTGCAGAGATCACTCCTCAACACGCTGACTCTATATGGGAATCTCGCTTATCGGAGTACCCAACCTGGCGGTGCTTTATTCGGGTTGGAATTCGGTCCTCAACTGTTTATACCAACCAAAGACACTGATGACCGGCAGGTTGAGCTTTTTGCTCATTACGGTCTGGCCGGTGGTTTCCGACTGAGCAACGTGGCCATCTTTGGCGAATTTATGGGCCTATTTATCGCAACCGAAGATTTCGAGAATTTTGGTGACCGGTTCACTCACTCTATCGCCTTCGGTGCGCAGGTGACCGATAATGCGGTGCGGCCCGGCATTTTTTATCAAATTCCACTCGATGAGGATTTCAAAGAGTTTATTGATGGCATTCTTGGAATCAAGGTCGAAATTTCACCCAGGTAAAGCTGAACTATAAAATTCAACATGGTGACACTCCGCGCATCAATTTGAAATGAGCAAAACTCTTGATTTTTGGTAAAAAGCGATGTATCTTTTATTGTTTACTTTTCGCTAAACACTTGAGGTGCGTCATGGCAGTCAATTCAGTCACACTTCATCTACCTGAAATTTCGTATAAGCGCGCACAACGTGCCGCCATGCTTTTGAATCGTTCCATTGAGGAGTTGTTGGAATCAATGCTGAATTCTGCGCTGCCGGCATTAGAGGATACCTCGACGAATCTAGAAGCAGAAATGGCGCAATTGCCAACCCTATCGGATGCCGATCTCTGGCGCGTGGCGCGCAGCCAGATGCGGGCGGAAGATGTATCCTTGCTGCACGAATTGCTCGACGCGCAGGCAGAACGTCAACTCTCCAACGAAGAAGCCCATCAATTAGAAAATCTATACCAACAAGCCGGGCGGCTGACAGTGCTGAAATCGCAAGCTTATGCGCTACTGCATCAACGAGGTTATGCTGTTCCACAACCGTGACCAATGCCCCGACCACATATTCCTGCTTCTCTCCGTAGCGCTATAGCCGATCAAGCAGGACGGCGATGCGGGTATTGCCAAACGGCAGAGGCTTATACCGGTATGCCGCTTCAAGTCGAACACATTGTTCCTTTAGCGGCAGGTGGTGAGACCGTAGAATCAAATTTATGGTTGGCGTGCGGGCTCTGTAATCGGAATAAGGGCACGCAAACTCACGCCATTGATCCAGTGAACAACGAACTCATCGCTTTGTTCAATCCACGCACACAAAATTGGCTGGAACATTTTGTTTGGAGCGAAGATGGTGTGCATATTAGTGGTCGAACACCCTGCGGTCGCGCCACTGTCGTCGCACTTAAGCTGAATAATGATTACCTCATTCTGGCCCGCAAGCACTGGGTGAGCGTCGGTTGGCATCCTCCACGCCAATAACTTCCCTTGAAGAATCCATCTGAAAATTTGTCGTCGCGAAAGAGTCTGCCTCAACAGCCTGAATCATCTCGGCGCGTCTTATTCATCTCATACTACTTTCCCCCGCTCGGCATGGGTGGCACGCAGCGCGTGGCGAAATGGTGCAAATATCTGCGGCGTCTCGGTTGGCAGATCAGCGTGATCACCGTAAAGCACGTGGCTTATTACGCCTTTGATGATTCGTTGCTGCAGGAGCTCGAAGATATTCGCATCATCCGCACCGGTTCTCTGGATCCGACGCGATTGTTATATCTGTTCCGCCGGAAAAAAGCCCGGCGCGGAACCGGAAAGGAAGGGCAAACAAACTGGTTGTTCTGGTTTCTGCTTCCGGATTCGCGTGTGTTGTGGGTCCCTTTCGCCATTTTGAGAGCCTGGCGGGAAATTCGCCGCCAAAAAATACCGCTCGTCGTGACCTCGGGCCCACCCCACTCCTGCCATTTTGTTGGATGGATTTTGGCGAAGTTGACCGGGATTAAATGGGTGAGCGATTTCCGTGATAGCTGGTGGCAGGCCGGATTGCTGCCGATACCAATACCAACCATTTGCCATCGCTTCATTCATCGAAAGATGGAGAAACGGATTGCCACAGATAGCCATGCGGTGCTGGCAAGCTCACAAGGGTTGGCGGCGGCACTCGCTGAAACCGGCCAACGCGCCAGCGGAGCGACGCATTTTATCCCGAACGGCTATGATGCCGAAGATTTTGCTGAGCCACCTCCTCCGGCCAACTCTTGCTTCGATTTGGCACATGTTGGCACCATCACCGGGATCGCGGATCCCCGTACTTTACTGGAGGGGTTTCGTTTGTTTGTCGAAACCGCGCAGCTTTCTCCTGCCGAGACGAAACTGCATTTCATCGGTGCTGATGTGACGGGCAATTTGGCTGTCTGGATGCACGAAAATCAACTTGCGGAATACGTGACCGCCAGCGGCTATCTGTCGCATCGCGAGGCGGTCCGAGCATTGCGCCATGCCGATCTGTTGGTCTATTTGGTGCGCCCCGGCATTTTCACCACGTACATTCCAGGGAAAACTTTTGAGTACCTGGCGGCCGGCAAACCGATTCTTGCCATTGGCGACCGCATCGAAGGAATGCAGCTTCTCCTGGAGCACGCACCGGTGCGACATTGTGCATTTGAGGCCGTCGATGCCATCCGCTGTGCACTCTTGGCGTTTTATCAGGAATTTCGCAGCAACACCTTACCCAAAGCGGCGCCACCACCTCAGGAATTTTCGCGGGAGTGGCAGGCTCGGAAGCTGGCCGAGATTTTGTCAGCTCTCTGCTAAAATTCCCTTTGACTTTTTGGCTGTCAGTCTTATCTTTGAGAGTAGGATAAAATTTTGACCACTGCGTACTTGTCATAAGAAATTTTTCATGGATCACTTGTTTAACGGCAGGACGTTGAATTTTGCCCATCGTGGCGCCTCGCTGTTTGCGCCGGAAAATACTTTGGCCGCGTTCAAACTTGCGCAGCAGCAAGGGGTCGATGGCATCGAGCTGGATGTGCGGTTGTGTCGCACCGGTGAATGGGTGGTCATTCACGACAGCCGCGTCAATCGGACAACCAATGGCCGGGGCTATGTGCGTTCCAAATCCATTGATGAGCTGCGCCATTTGGACGCCGGGTCCTCCTTCCATCCCCATTTCGCCAATGAGCGCATTCCCACTCTGGCAGAAGTTTTGGATTGGGCCAGAAATCGTGTCTTATTGAATATCGAAGTGAAATCACTGGCCCATGCCAAAGAAGGCGCCGAATTGCGATTGCTCAGTTTGATCTGGCGTCACGGCGTTCGCCGGCAATGCCTCATCTCGTCCTTCAACCCGATTGTCCTGCGCCGGCTCGCACGTCTTGATCCGGGCCTGCCCACCGGCCTGTTGTTGAATGTCAAATGGCTGCAACGCGGTCCGGAAAAATCTTTGCTGCGTTTGATGAATGTCCAGGCGCTGCACATCAGCCGGCGCCTGGCCCGGCCTCGATTCCTGGATCGCATTCATCGCGCCGGTCTGCGGGTTTTCGTGTGGGGCGTGAACCATCCTACCGAACTTCAGCATCTGGTGGATTGGGGCGTGGATGGAATCATCACTGATGTGCCGCATCTGCTCAACGACATCTTACGAAGGACTTCATCTCGATGAAAGGATCTCTCTGTTTTGTCCTGTTGCTGACCGCAAATTTGTCCACGTTTGCACAAGGATATCTTTGGCCCACCGATGCCAGCCAATTCATCACTTCGTCTTTTGGTGAATCCCGACCACGGCGTTTTCATGCCGCGATCGATATCAAAACCTGGAACCAAGTCGGTTACAAAGTCTTCGCGGTGCGTTCCGGCTACATCGAACGCATGGCGATTTCGCCATTCGGCTACGGCCGCGTGCTCTATCATCGTCTGGATACCGGCGAAACCGCGGTATATGCGCATTTGGAGGCCTTCAATGACAAATTGCAGGCGATCGCCGAGCAGGAGCAGGAACGCGTTGGCCGTTATCGCATCAATAAATTTTTCCGCCCCGGAATTTTGCCGGTGCAGCAAGGCGAGGTGATTGGTTATACCGGCCAGTCCGGCATTGGCACTCCCCATCTTCATTTCGAGCTCCGGGATGCGCGCAACCGTCCCCTCAACCCTTTTTTGCGCGGCTTCAAAATTGCCGACACCATAGCGCCGATGATCACCGCGCTGGCGGTTTCGCCGCTGGAGCCTGGAGCGATGGTCAACGGTGATTTCCTGCCGTTGATATTTCGACCTGCCCGCCACAATGGCCAGTGGCGCATCGTCGAGCCAATTCACATTTCAGGGAAAGTCGGCTTCGCCATTGATGGTTATGATCAGGCCAATGGCGTGAACAATCGATTTGCCTTTTATCGGTTGCAACTTTTCATCGACGACACCCTGCAATTTCAAGCGCAATTCGACCGTTTCGATTATTCACAAAATGAATTGGTCGAACTTGATCGGGATTTTCTCCTCTGGCGCCGCGATCTCGGGAATTTTCATCGACTCTATCGCGTTTCCGGGAATACGCTGGGATTTTACTCGTTTCTGAATCTGAATGATGGTGCCATTTTGTCCTGGCCCGACAGTGTGAACGAGGCCGTCATCCCGAAAAATGAAAATCTCAGGCCGGCTTTCACGACACGAAATCCTCAAAGTCACTTTGCTCTGCACTGGGGCCCACATCGATTGCGTGTCGTGGCACAGGACTTTTTCGGTAACCGCTCCATCGTGGACGCTGACCTTTTAGTCGGGCCGCCATTTCCGATTTCTCTTCAAGGCGTCGAGGCCGAGTCGACGCGATTGAAGATCAAATTCGTCCATTTGCCGCCCAACCGAAAAGTGCAGAGGCTGGAAGCTGCGGTGGCAGACAGCAACAGCCGAATGATTTTATCGCCATGGCATCCCGTTGCCGTGAAATGGGGAGCAAGAAATTCCGAAATGATTAAAGCCGGAACTTTTGATTCTGTGCGCAGTGCTGACACGCTTGGCATTTCTTCAAACACATCTGCCGGCAGTGACTGGCAACAAGGCTCGGTGCTCGAGCTGCAAACCGGCGGAGCCCAACTCGTTCGGCTCGTCGCCATCGATCAGCACGGTTTGCGTTCGCATCCGGCCTTCGTTTTTGCTCAACCTTTCGCAAAGATGCAGATGCCGCTGCTCCTCACGGTTGAGCGGGACTTTTATCCCAACTATTTGCGCCTGCTCATCCAGGCCAATCAACCATTGGCTGGCGTTCCGAGCGTTCGTTTTGTCATTGGCAGCAAAATCCTTCAGGCCGAATGCATTCCGCAACAACCGAATCGTTACATCGCATCCGTGCCCTTGGCAGAGATTGCCGGAGATTCAGTCCAACTCGAGGTGGTTGCGGAAAATTTGTCCGGTCAGCAGGAGACCTGGCGGGATTGGTTCATGAATGCACTGGTGCCGCCGGGGTGGGGCAGAAGTCTGTTCGCAGCCGATGCGCGCATGCGTGTGGCCTTTCCAGAACAATCGGTTTATTGGCCGCTGTATGGCCGTGTGCAGATTGACAGCGTTACCCACATTGAGGATTCTCGAGTCATCGGGCCAATTTATCATGTCGAGCCGCAGGATGTGCCCTTGCGTCTGGGCGCGACGGTCACCATTAGTTACCCCGATACTATCGCGCAACCGCGACAGCTTGGCGTGTGCTATCGGAATCGTCACCGCTGGGTGTTTATCGACAATAAACTCAACACGGCCATCAAGACGGTATCAGCGCGGGTTTTTAGTTTGGAGGATTTTGCGATCATACGTGATGATGCGGCCCCGAGCCTGAATATTCGTTCGCCCCGCGATGGTTCTGTGATGCGCGACCGCCGACCGCTGATTTCCGTGGACGTCGAAGACAGCACCTCCGGCTTTGAATCGGAAGAAGCAATCGAGCTTCGTTTGGACGGGCAAAAGCTCATTGCGGAATATGATCCGGAACGAGACCTGGTTCAATATCGGCCCAGGAAAGATTTGACGCTGGGTGTCCACACGTTGGCCGTGCGTGCCGAAGATCGCTGTGGGAATGTGGCAAGGCAGGAGGCAAAGTTTACGGTGAGATGAGACGCATAACTCATTTGGCTGAGCACAAGGTTGAATTTCATAGCGTCTCGTTCCCGTCATCACGAAAAGTCTTCCTTGTTTTTCTTCTTTGCCTGCATCTCTCATCCTCGGGACTACCGACACCAACTCACATCGTCCATATAAATGGGCCCTCGATATGTGGCTCTTGACCCACCGCCTGCGCCAATCTTTACCCCGACTGTGCCGATTCTTTATGGACTAAACCATCATCCAGGTGTCCCTCTGTAGGTTTTTCTCTACTTGGGGTCAATGACACTTCAACCCAGGTCTCTTCTTTCTCAATATTCGTCCAAGTACCGTACAAGTACCGTACTCGCTGTTGAAGTTGTCGTCCTTTACGAACACTCGGATGCCATTGGGTCTTCTCGGTTTTCCCATGGAACCTGTGGGAGCGTATATCCAAGCCATGATTGTTACGCCCTCCAAATTCAGGGAAGCTGCCAAATTTACGGGGTGTATCAACAGAACAACTCTCTCAATGCACCGCATGCATATACTTTTTCTCACCAGCCGTTACACGAATGGAGAGCTTGTTTTGCTCCGGCGGCAGCGGACAGGTGGCGTATTCCGTAAAAGCACACGGCGGATTGTAGGCTTTGTTGAAATCGATTATGGTCTTGCCATTCTGATCCGGTGTTGGAACATAAAGAAAACGACCGGCGCCATACGTTTCCCTGCCGTTGGTTTGATCGGCAAAAATCACAAAAAGCTCCTTATCGGTCAATTTACCGGTGGCATCCAGCCGGTATGTTGTGCCTTTGATTTTGAAAACAATCGCGCCAGGCGAAGGCTCTTCGTTAATTGTATTCAGCACCGTTGGCACTTCAATCATTTTCGGCGGACTGTAGGTTTCAAAGGCGGCTTCAATGCGCCAAGTCGAATCGATCGGAAATGTTTCGATACCGGTGAATTTTTTCAGCAGAGGATTCTCGAGATCACGAAGGCGAACGCCATATCGCGCTCCTCTTTTAATGATGACCCAACGTAAATTTCCGAGTGCCAGCATGGTCGGAATGCCCTGCATATCGTTTCGCATAACAATGGAAGTGATCACGCTGTCATTGTGCGTGACATTGATTCCAGGTCGCGCTTGAAAGCTGACGATGCTGTCCTGCAAAATAAAGGAGCCGATAAACTCCGGCGATCGATCTTTGGGGAAGATGATGGCATTGGTGGAATCAGAGCCAACGGTGTTCTCTCCTTCTTCGAGCCAAAAGAGTCCGGCAAGATTGAGCCAGCCATTGGGGCGTTTGAGATTCTCAATCCGCTTCTGATGCCAGCTCTGAAGCTCACGGAGATACTGCGGATTGGCTTTTGGGCGCGGTTGCGGCGAGTTGCAGTCGCACAGAAGCACGGCGCATACCGCAATCAGGAAAACAACAATTTTTTGACGTATCATGGTTTCCACATAAGGTTGAACAGGATTTATTTAAAATGTCATTGCGCAAAAACTCAGGAAAAATGCGGTTTTACCGAGACGCGCATTTACCAGCACAGGCCGAGCTTCTGAAAAGTTTTTCTCGCTTGCTGCAAAATTTTTGAATCATTCAGCAAGAAACCTTCCACGAAACATATTCGCTACTTTGCTTTGAACTGAAAAACATAAAGCAATTCGCGTTTATCTGGTGGCACGATTTCCTGCGCAATCCGTTCGACCTCCTGCTTTGTCGCACCGCCGACAACAATCATTCCATCCAAAATACCAAACCAGGCATTTTTGAATCCAAGCTCTCGCAGATGTCTTTTGTAACTGGTGGCGCTGATTTTACCCATTTCTTGATGATACAAGAGCAGCAAGCTTTTGTCCTTGTGAATTAAATCATAAATTTCGCCCGCATATTCCTCGCGGCTGGCTTGGTTTCGCAAATAAAACTTGAGCAGCTCGGCGTCGCTTTGTTGTTTCACCGGCATGTCAAAACTGGTGATGATTCCATGCTGTGCTTTCGCCCTTTGGTAGGCCTCGTTTAAGTTGCGACGTATGCCAGCGCCAAAGGAAATTCGATACGGTGCGACCAAGCCATCGTAAATGATCTTCCCTTGAAAAGGCAGCAAAATCGCTTCGACCATGATTGGCAAAATCGGCCCAACCACTTCTTCAAATGTGCTGTAAAGCGCGCGCACACCATAAGCTTTCGCGGGGGAAGCGCCGGTAAGAAAAACAGCGTAGTCTTTGAGATACCGGACGATGTAGAACGTGTCCTTGACAAAGTTTTTCCATCCGGAAATGATGTCCAGCTCGTCCTTCGAGAACGCGAGCGGATTTTCTGCCACAAATGAATCAATCAAGCCAACTTGACCATAGAGCGCTGATCTGATGTCGTTGAGCTTTTCAAAAGGGATTTGGCGAATTTCACCTGATAGGGAAACGTTTTTTACCTGTTGGGTTTTCTGAGCCGTGTAGAGCAAAAGCGGGTGATAAAGTTTATAGAAAAGTTTGACTTCAGCATCAGGAAGCTGCATCATTTTCCTCCATCCGTTGTTCGTTTTTGCACCAAATCCACCGCTGCCTGGGTTTCGGCGATTGCCGTTTCAACAGCCTTAATGAGACGGGATTCTTCAATGGGCAGGCGATCCAAATCGTTTTTGTCAATGCACTCGCGCAAGCCCGGCAAGGTCTGGGCGGCGTAACCGGCATATTCACCGGGCGCCACATATAAATTTTTGTGCCAGGTTCGGCCACGCAATCCATCGGAGGAGATGAAGGCGCGATCAATCGCCATGAGATGGCTGTTGATCAGGCGCAAATCTCCGGCCTGGAGGCTGGCGGCATTCGGAGCAATCTTGCGCCAGCTTTCAGCCACCTTCACCCACTCACTCACTTTGCGCGCGAGATCACCGAGTTGGGTGAGCGGTTTCGTCTCAAACTCTTTCAAACTCATTTGCACACTTCTGACTTCTCTTCTCAGTGACTTGGCAAACGTGAGAATATCCACCGGCAACAGCGGTCTGTCCGCAAGCGCCATCGCCATCAATCCAGCGATTTTGGTCAGTGTCGCGTGGTACACAAAAGTGGGATCGCCGAATTTTTCCATCCAATAGAAATCATCATACACGGCATGGTACACACCATACGGCCCGCCGAAACTCATCGAGATGCACGGCGCACCGGCAAAATGGAGAAACGCGGCGAAGTCCGAACCGCTGCCAAGATCTTCGATATTGACGGCAAGCGTGTCGAGGGCAGCCCAATTCGGCTCGATTTTCTTTTTCCTGCCTTCATTTTGCTGCTGCCACCAGCGGCTCAACACACTGCGGCCACTTTTCGGATCCGTCACCATGCCGGCAATTTGCTGGACGAAGGTGCGCAACGTGGGCGAGGCGCCCACTGAAAATTGATTGCCACTGATGGCGGCATCCATATTTATATACGCGACGATATTGCGCGAGGTCAACGTTTTGTAATTCTCCACCCACTCTGTTGAGCCGAGCATACCGTATTCCTCACCGTCCCAATTGGCCAATTGAATGGTGCGACGGGGCCGATAACCTTGTCGGACAAGCGCGCCCAAGGTACGCGCCATCTCCAAAAGCACGGCGGTTCCGGAGTTGGGATCAACCGCGCCGTAGGTCCACGCATCACGATGATTGCCGAACATGACGATATTCTCCGGCTCCTCCTGCCCTTTCAACGTGCCGATCACATTCCAAATCGGTTGGACGACATAATCCATGTCAACGTTGATTTGCACCATGGCCGGGCCTGGACCAACATGATATGCAAATGGCAGTCCTCCCTGCCAACCCTTCGGAACATTGGGCCCGGCCAAATTTCGAAGAATTTTTTCACCGTCAAAATAGGAAAGAGGCAATGAGGGGATTCGTGGCAGATTGTAAGCGCGTTCGGGCGCGAGGCGCTGTGCTATGCTCGTCGCCGCCCAACCAGGGGTGAGCGGATCACCGGGGTAGATGAAAAAATATTGCACCGAGCCGCGCTGAATCGCAGTCTCTGGACGCATCGGACCGACAGGATAAACGTCGCCCTGCATGTAACCATCATCAGCGGGATCGGAATAAATCAACACTGCGCGGGCTTTATGTTCTTCTGCAACCCGCACTTTTATGCCACGATATGAACGGCCGTAGCGTACGAGCACGATGCGATCGCGCACCGAAATGCCGAGGGTCTCGAGTTTTTCATAATCTTCCGGCAATCCGTAATTGACATAGACCACCTGGCCTTCAGCCTCGCCGCTCGCAGCGTAGGCGTGAAACGGCTTGATGATATCGGGACCGAAAGAATCTTTGTCTTCGAGATAACCGGCTTCCGGCGTCGGTCCGGTAAATTCGATTGGCTGCGTGATCTTGAATTCGCTTTTTTTCGGATAGGCGAGATAAACATCGTAAGTGGGCATTTCCACGGCCAACCCGTACGATTTGAATTTCTTCATGACATACTCAGCCGTTTCGTAATCCTGCGGCGTGCCGGCAACGTGCGGCTCTTCGGTGAGATGAAACAAATAGGCGCGGCAACTGTCGGGATTCGGCAATTCCAGAAAACGGCCAAACCAATTCGCCGGTTGGCAAAGCACTGGCAGTGAAAAAGTAAGAAGATGCAGCAGCAAGAGTCGCGAGGCATAACCAGGAAGAGAACGCGCCAGGGCTTGATAAGATGCTTTCATGCTTTTCATTTTGCTCTTTACCCTGTTTTTCTTGGCCTCGGGAAAATGCGCATTACCGCGATGGGAGATCAATATGAAGCATTTGTTTGATCATGTCCATTTTGGAGTCGCCTCCGCGATAGTTTAACTATTTCGGAATATCCTCCAAATTAGCAAAAACAGCAAAAAAATTTGTTGGGTTGAAGCAGCCGGATGCCCGATCCCATCTCAAGCATCCGGACTCCGTAATCAAAAATCACTTTTTCCGCCGGCGCAACAATACGATGGGGATGAGGAAAAAGCCGACGTTGAGCGGAATTTCGACTGCCCAACGGGTCTGTTTATTCAATCCTTCAAATGACATGGCACTCTGCCCACAACAACCACCGCCAGGCTCCGAGGGCTCTTTGGTAATTTTAAACGAGTAGGTGGGACTTATGGTACGATTGCCATCATTGTCGGTTGCGATGACGATGTAGCCAATTGTCGTCTCCAGTGCCTGGCCTGGAATATTGGCCGTATAGGAATCATTTCCCGTGCTGGTCATCGCCACCGTGTCGCCCGCCGCACCATTGATCGAGTAAACCAGGTCAACGCTCGTCACCGTGCCATCGTCCACTGCTGCGGTGTTGATGGTATACGGACCGGCAGTGTCCGCCGTATTGCCGTAATCCGTCGTTTGGGCAATAAGCGGTTTGGTGGTAAAGGCATTTGCCACGTTCAAACGTCCACCCGTTACCATTTTGCCGATGAAAGCGCTTTTGCGATCGACCGCGCCGAGCAGGCGCACAAGAACCTGCTTCATGGTGAGATTCGGATATTGAGCCCAAATCAGCGCCGCGGCCCCGGAAACATGCGGCGTGGCCATGCTGGTGCCGCTCAGCAGTTGATATCGGCTCAACGGTCGCGCGCTGAGGATGCTGGAACCCGGCGCTGCGAGATCGACCGTGCGCCGACCATAATTGGAAAAGCTGGAAAGCTGATCGTTCCGATCCGAACTGGCAACCGAAACCACATTGGGCAGGTCATAGTTCGAGGGGTAGTTCGGCAGAGCATCCGTATTGGACGATTCGTTGCCGGCGGCAGCAATGAACAATGCGCCACGATCGCTCGCATACTGGATGGCATTCTTCAAGGTATTCGAGGCATCGCCACCTCCCCAACTATTACTGAGAATTTTTGCACCCATCTTGGCGGCGTAAATAATGGCCTCCGCCGCATCATCCGTCGTGCCGGAGCCATCCTGCCCAAGAAACTTGAGCGGCATCAACTTCACGCGCCAATTTACGCCCACCACGCCTTTGCCGTTGTTGCCGACGGCGCCAATAATACCAGCGCAATGTGTGCCGTGGTCATTGTTGTCATACGGATCGTTATTATTGAAGACGAAATTCCAGCCACGATAATCGTCGACGTAGCCGTTGCCGTCGTCATCCTTGCCGTTATTCTCTTTCCCATCGCCGGTCTCGCCGGGATTGCGCCAGATATTATCCTTGAGATCCTCATGATCATAATCAATGCCGGTATCGATCACGCCGACAATGATGTCACCACTGCCGGTCTGAGTATCCCAGGCTTCGGGTGCGTCAATATCGGCATCGTTGCTGTTGTTCATGTTCCACAGCTCGCTAAAGCGCGGATCGTTCGGGATTACCGGAGGGACGGAATGAGCCGGCTTTGGGGGCATATCGAGCGCGTAAACGTAGTAATTCGGCTCGGCATATTCAACCCTGGGGTCGGCTTTGAAGGATTGAATGGCCGCGTCCACAGCTTGCGTCGTGATTGCCGTGGTTTTGGAACGCATGAATCCCAAAGTTGCCGAACGCCTGATTACGGTGAGACCGGCGCGCTGCAAAGCGCTTTGTTGTTCGCTTTCCGGCACCCCTGCCCGATATTTCACGATGACTTCACCCGGCACCACGCGCGGCTTGTTTTTAATGCTGACTTGCGTCATGCCGTCGACTGAAAAAAGCAAAAGGGAGCTCAGCAGGCAATAAGTTGCAAACCGGAGACGGCAAATCTGCCCGTGACACCGACCATTTGCGCTTTTTTCCTTTAACATGAAATTTTCCTCCTTGAATTAGATTGAGAGAGAAAGTTGATTCTGAGAATACTGCACACTCGTTTTTTCGCTTGTTTTTTGTCTCCAGCGTTTATGGAGGCAGACAAGCCTTATACCACGGGATTAACAAGCTCTCCGAAGCCCTCGATACTTGCCACCATCGTATCGCCCGGCTGAATCGACCCGACACCGGCAGGCGAACCGGTCGCAATAAGGTCACCCGGCTGCAAAGTGCAAAAATGCGAAAGATAGCTGACAATTTCCGTGACCGGAAAAATCATCTCAGCGGTCGAAGCGTTTTGCCGGACCTCGTGATTCACCTCGAGCTGGAGAGTGAGTGCTTGGGGATTTGGCACGTCTTCCGCGGGAATGAGATACGGACCCACCGGACAGAACGTATCGAAACTTTTGGAGCGGAACCACGGCAGACCGGCCGCAATGTCTTTCTTTTGCAGTTCCCGTGCGGTCACATCATTCAGAATAGTGTAACCGGCAATGAAATCACGCGCGTATTGCGCTGCAATATGCGCAGCAGTTTTGCCGATCACAATCGCCAGCTCCACTTCGTGATCGACGCGGCCGACCTGGCGCGGCAAGCGCACTGCTTCTTCATGGGCGATCATGGCGGATACCGATTTGGCAAAGAACACCGGCTCCTCGGCCGCCGGCTTGTTGCCCAACTCTTTCGCGTGCTCGGCATAATTGCGGCCGACGCACAGAATTTTCTGCGGCCGGCTGATGGGAACTTGCATCCGAAAATCCTGCTGCAAGCGCAAATCATCGAGCGGGCGAAATTCTTGCAGCGTGGTAAAGACCTCGGCAAAGGTCTCGACATGAAAAAGATCCAACTCCACCATCAACTGCAGGAAGTGCAGGTCGGGAGCATGACGATCCAGTTTGATCTGTTTGAAAATTTCCCACGCTTGCGAGAAATTGTAGCGCACACCGTTCCATTCCACACCGATTTGCGGAAAGTTTCTCTTATTCAGGTAGGCAAATGCTCGCGTCAAGGCATGGCCCTTTAAATGAGTTTCATTGCAGCCCAAACCACTGGTCTGGACAGAATTTCACTTGGTTGATGACTCTATAAGTATAATAACAATACTCTAAAAAGGCAAGCAGAAGTTTCGCTCTTATCGAATGAACTCGAGAGCGAATAATACTTGAAAATTTCCCTTGCACTTTTCACGTGTATGTATAAATTCATAGAAAAGCAGTGCGGAGGATGATTACTGTAACAAACCTGCCCCGGGCATAAAACGAATTTTCCCTGAGCCGTCATGAAGTTTCTTCATAACAGGATTATGCAAGACGCCCGCCGCCCCATTTCCTTTCGCAGCGCCCTCGGCTTGTCGCTTTGCGCTCATCTGTTGTTTCTTCTGATGGCTGGTAGGTTGATTTCTTTGCTCGAACCTTCATTCGACGGCGTACCGCCTTTGCTCTTTGAATTCGTTTTAGGAAATTCCAACGAACTAAACTCAGGCGAAGGCCACCAGAGGAAGGCGGAGAATCCTATCGAACCCTCGTCGCCAAATTCTACGCCGCAAGAGACTGTGATGCCGCAAGCGCCGCGGGATATTCCGATGACTCCCGATGCCGTATCATATTCCAGCGTCGACGAAGCATCATCACTCGACGCTGAGCGGAGTGAAGAAAATGATCGCGCCGCGGAGGCCACCGCTAATACGGGAACGATTTCAACGATGGCACCATCAGTTCCTGCTCTGCCACGAGCAACTTCGATCTCTTCAACGCTACCCGAGTTGGTTCCCTTACAGCTACCCATCTACTCGCCGCAGCGCAACGCCATTCTGAAAAAAGTGAGAGCGCTCGTCTCTCGTCCGATCACCTCGGCAGCTTTTGATTCCTCTTTTACGTGGGGAAAAAACGGGCAATTCTTTCAGTTTGAAATCCACCATCAGCCCGCAAGATCGGCCACTCACCTCGACGAGCTTTTCATTACGGTCACCACCTTTGAGGGCGAGGATACTTTATCCACGCGGCTGCGGATGAGCCGCCTGGCGTTTTCCCAGTTTGCTCAATTTGTGGATTACTGGGATCCCCACGTAGCGGTGCATGACGATGAGTTCGACGGTCGCTTTCACAGTAACAGTGCTTTGCTCATCAGTGGCAGTCGCGGCACGCGGCCGAAATTTCGCGGCAAAGTGACCACTGCCGACTACTCCTTCAGCCGCCACGAAGGCGGCCCATTCCTCGACAGCCGGGAGATTTTTATCGGCGGCGTTGAAACCGGAACTGATCCCATTCCTCTGCCACGGGTGTTCTTCGGAATATCCCACGATACCACTGTCAACACTGGCCCTCTGAAATCATTCACCGAAGAAACCTGGCTCACTTTCCATCCCGATGGCACTTACAGTTGGCATACGGTTTCCGCACCGCAAACTGTGCACAAGGCAACCCTTTCAAATGATCCCAATTGTATCATCGGGCGTGGCAAAGCCAAGCTGCATGTGAAAGGCGTCGTCAAAGGCACGCTGCTGATCTACAGTGAAAATAAAATCGTTATTGATGACGATTTGCTTTACGCCCGCGATCCGGAAGTTTCCACAAAAGCCGATGACTTCCTCGGTTTGGTCAGTGCAAAAGATATTGAAATTGCGCCGCCCTCCGTGACCGGCCCCGGCGATCTGAAAATTTATGCTGCGATTTTGGCCAAAGGCTGGTTTCGTGTGACGCATCTGTATTCACGCCACGAAGGAACACTGCATATTTACGGCAGTCTCTCTGCCGGCTCGATTTCGGCCACCGAGCCACGCTATGCCACGCGCATTCGATTTGACAAACGCTTCGAAAAAATGCGCCCGCCAAATTTTCCCATGACCAACCGGTATGAGATTACCGAATGGGATGAAAGGTGGGTTGTCGCCCCCAAATAAATTTCGGAGCTAACCAATGAAACGACGCTAAAGCGCCTCGAGTTTTTCCAACCTTGCAGGATTGAAATTGCCGTGTCAAAGTTGAAAATTTTCCCATTCTTGGGTAGTCTTTGTGGCGTTCTGCTTTTCGTGGTTGATCCGAGCACCGCGCAGACTGTTAAAATTCGCCTGTTTGAAATCTTCCAGCCACGCTGTTTGGAAATTTATGCAGAGGCTGGCCAATTTTCAGCAAATAGTGCGGCCCGCCATTTTCGGGAAAATACAAAAAATGGACTGTTTATCGCGGCAGCGAACGCCCCACTTTTTGATACTCCACAAAGTTGGACTCGGATTACTCTCACCAGCTCGACGCTGCAAATTCAAAGCGCCGGCGGCAATTGCTCGTTGCCATTGGCGGACACCGTGAGAATATCCGCCAGCGGCGAAGCTTATTGGGCGGCAGCTCCCATTCCTCACGAGGCGGAACGGCGTACAAGCAGGGCTTCCTTTCCCGTACGTCCTTATACTGGCACGTTACAAATTTATGTTGATGGTAATGAGCTTGCCGTGATCAACCTCGTGCCGGTTGCAGATTATCTTGCCGGTATCCTCGCCGCCGAAATGCCGCAAGCCGAGTTGCCTGCCTGGCAAGCTCAAGCCGTGGTCTCGCGAACTTACATGACCAAAAACTGGCAACGCCATGCAAAAGACGGTTATCAATTTTGCGATCTCACGCATTGCCAGACATATAAAGGAATAGCCGGTGTCACGTCGACCATTCGACAAGCGGTGGCAAGCACAGCGGATGAAATTTTGACTTTTGATGAGCAGCCAATTGAAGCTTACTACAGCTCGACCTGCGGCGGCACGACTGCGGACGACGTTGGTGTTTGGGCAAATGGCATAGATCAACCTTATTTGAAAAGCATTGCCGATGAATCATTTTGCTCGTCATCGCCGCATTATCGCTGGCGCGCACGAATTGCGGCGGATAGCTTGCACCAGCTTTGGCAGAGACGCCTCGGTGAGTCGATTCATTCAGTTTGGATCACAAAAAAAGGCGCGGATGGCCGCGTGCGCGAACTGGCGCTGATGGGCACCTCACTCCATCTCATCAACGGCGAGGATTTCCGCGCCGTCACCTGCCGCGCCTTTGGTTGGAACACGCTGAAGAGCACGGCGTTTGATTTGCGTTTTGAAAAAAAATACTATATTTTTAATGGTCGTGGATTGGGGCACGGGCTTGGGCTTTGCCAATACGGCGCGATGGAAATGGCACGACGAGGCTATTCTTATCGGGAGATTGTGCTGCGTTATTTCTCAGAAGTGAAGATTCGCAAGTGCGAGAAATAATTTTATGAATTTAATCATTGAAAAGATTCCGAATGGATCATACGCCCATAAAATGGAAATGCCCTCTCTGAAGACGACGTTTCAAAGCAGCGCCAAACAACCCCGCCCCGATAGACTGGTTAGGCTCCGCCTTTAAAATATGCTGCAAGCGTGTTTTATCGTCAAGAGATTTTTCAAGGGTATTAATTCATGTCCTACTTATATCTCGATGAATCCGGCAATCTTGGATACCAACTCCAAACTGCTGGCGTCTCGCGGCATTTCGTGATTACCATTTTGGAGGTTCCGGATGATTCATCGAAGAAAGCAATTAAGAAAGCCATTGAACGAACGATGAAGAACAAAGTTCGCGGCAAAAGCCGATTACAACGCAATCTCATCACCGAGCTCAAAGGCGCAAAAACCTCATGTGCCATTAAAAATTATTTCTACAGCCAAGTTGCCAGCGTTCCTTTTAGTATCTATGCCGTAATACTCGACAAAAAACGATTTGTCAGTCATCTTCAAGTGAGTAAAACCCGAGTTTACAATTTTTTTGCCCATCTTGCTATTAAAGAATTTCCTCTTGAACAAGCGACTGCCCGCGTCACCCTCGTTCTGGATCGAAGCAAGAGCAAACCCGGAATTCGCATATTTAATCAGTATTTGCTCAATCAAGTCGAAGCGCGCTTGCCGCCCAGATTCCTCTGGATATCCTCCATGATGATTCGCAGAATAACAAACCAATACAAGCGGTTGATCTTTTCGCATGGGGAATCTACCGGAAATATGAAGAGAAAGATACGCGGTGGTATGAAGTATTTCGCAGCAAGATCGTTTATGAGCAGGTATACCCCAAATAAAAAAGAGAGCGACCCCTATACGGCGCTTCCCCAAGGCTATGGCCAACCTATGGAAGGGAACACTTTGAGAACCGTATAGGACTTACTCACTCTCTCGCGTTAAAAATACACATGCCAAACGAAAAAGTCAAGCTTTAAAATGCCCGAGAAGCTCATAATCTTCATCAGCCATTCCTGAGACAACAAGCCCCTGGTGCGGCGTTTGGAGGCAGAGCTGAAATCTGCCGGCGCCGAGGTGTGAGTGGATCATGCCGGAGTGTGTGGCGGCGACAATCTCCCCAAGGAAATCAGCGCGGCCATGGCGTGGTGCAACTCCGTGGTTTTAGTTTGGTCCCAATCCACCGCACAATCCCATTGGGTAGAATTGGAATGGACCAATGCCATCGCGCTGCGGAAGCTCGTCATCCCCTGCCGGTTGGATAAAACCACGCTGTGAGTCGATCCATTGATTGGGCAAAAACATTTTCATTTTGTGATTTTTTGAAAATATGCCGTTGAATTTTCCAATTTTGTTTTTATATTTATGCTTATGAAAAGAAAAATACCCATAACCATCCCACAAGCGCAAATTAATCATTTCTGTCGCCAAAATCACATTCGCAAGCTCTCGCTCTTTGGCTCGATTTTGCGGGATGATTTTCGCGATGATAGTGATATCGACGTGCTGGTCGAGTTCGAGCCTGGGCATGTGCCCGGTTTGAGATTCATTCGTATGGAACGGGAGCTTTCAGAGCTTTTCGCGCGCAAAGTGGATTTGAACACGCCAAAATTTTTGAGCCGCTTTTTCCGCGATCAAGTTCTAAATGAAGCTGAGGTGTTATATGCGGAAGAGTGAATGGCTGCGTTTGCGTCACATGCTGGAGGCCGCCGAAGAAGCTGTTGCTTTCGCGGCGCAACGCCAGCGAGAGGAGTTGGAAATCAACAGAATGCTAAGCCTCGCGCTGGTCAAGCTGATCGAAATTATTGGCGAAGCTGCTTCCAGCATCCCATCAACAACCCAACAGTTTTATTCGCAAATCCCCTGGCAAGACCTCATTGGCATGCGCCATCGCCTGGTTCATGGCTATGATGAAATCGATCTTGATGTGGTTTGGGAAGTCATTCAGCAAGACCTTCCGCCTTTAATCGAAGAACTGAAAAGAATCATTCCATCCTCAAACCCATAGGTAAGTATGCCGCTGCCGAGCCACTCTACCGCAGGCCAATTGCGAACGAGCGAGTGAAGTCCGACTTGGGCGGGACGTGCTTTCAAATGTTGCGGAATCTTGCTGCCCAAGTCGGACTTCGCCCATCCGCCCATTTTAAAATTTCAGGTCATCATGAAAAAACAATATTACTATTGGATCGCCGTGGCGGCAGTTGTCATTCTTGGTGTCGCCGTTGGTTTGTTTTTGTGGAAAGGCAAACCCCTCCCCGGCACAAAAGCTGAAGCTCCGGTTGCGGAAAAGGCGAAGGAGCCAGAAATCGTCTTGCGCGATCTGCAGCCGGTGAAAGCCGACGAAGAGAAATTTTTTGAAGCCGTGCGCCGTTTGGCCGGCGCGGCGTTTGACTCGCTCTCTAATGAGCAAAAGCTCGAGGCGCTTCTCCAGCTCGCTGACGATGCCGAAGCGACCAACCGTTTGCTCGCCATGCAAAAACTCGGCGAAATGGAAACCGCTGACCATCGTCGCACCGAAAAACTCATCGCCAAGCTGCAAGATGAAAACTCGTGGGTCGTCGAAGAAGCCGTTCTCGCGCTCACGAGATTGCGGCCACTGGAAGCCGTCGAGCCTTTGCGCCAACTCTACACTGAGCTGCAAAAGCAGCCGCAAGCCGAATATGTGCCGTTTGCCAATACCGCGCTCATGGCGGTACACGGGCAATTTAACGCTGCAAGTGAAAAAACAGATTTCAGTTTTCAGATCACTTCGTTTGCAAGATCCGGCAACGGGCAGATGGGCACGCTGAACGACCGCGAGAAAATCGCGCTCTTCATCCTGCCGGATTTCGAGATGTGTTGGAGCTGGCCCAATTTCCAAGACAATTGGGAGAGATTGCAAAAATCAGAATTTGCCAAGCAACTGGTACAATTGCAGGCCTGGCAGGATTTCAAAGCCGCGGCGCCGTTCAATCGTTTTTTCAAATTGCAAGAAAAGCTCAACACCGACCTTGGCGCGTTGGGCGGTAAAATTAATGCTTTGACTGATCCGTTGGGTGACGAAGTTTATGTCGCCACTTATCCGGCTGCAGAGGGTAACAACTACTTGCTCGTCACGCCGGCCAATCTCAAAGCCCAGGCCATTAATACTACGCTGAAAGCGTTGGGAAAAGTCCGCAGCGGCGAGATGACGATCGAAAAACAGGAATATCGCGGCCAAAGCCTTTTTCAAATTTCCGTCGATAACAAAGCTTCGCTGTTGCACTACGCCGTCGTCGAAAATTATCTCGTCATCGCCGACGACCGACAATTGCTGGTGCGTGCGATTGCTTCCTATTTAGATAAAGACGAGAGCAGTTTGGCTTTCCAACCGGCATTGCGCCAATCGCGACAGCAAGTGGGAAAAGAATCCTTTTTGCTCGCTTGCATCGATCCGGAAAAATTTTTCAATATCAAAAAGGGACAGCAAATTTCCACAACGCTCACCGCAACAGTGGAAAGCGCCCTGCGCGAGATTACTGGAGAAGCGGTGAGCATATCGCCGGATTCCTCACGCGCAGTGGCAGTTGCAGCAGCACCAGTGGTTGATGAGCAGACGCTGCGCTTCATTCCGGCGAATGCAATTTTTTCTTACGCCACCACCGCGATCAACCCACAGCAGTTTTGGCATTACGTCACCACTATGCGCGCGGGAAAGGAGGCGATCAAAACGTTCGAGACGCGCAGCAATCTCAATCTCGGCCGCGATCTCATCAGCAAAATGGACAACCAACTGTTGTATTTTTTTGCCGGCATCGACACCACCGGTCCGCGCTTCTTCTGGCGGCAGTTGTTCGGCGTGCGCTTGCGTGACACCAAAGGCGTCGAGCAGTATGGCAAACGCCTGCTGACTTATCTGTATTCACCAAAAGAGGACATTCAAATTGAAGAATACAATGGTGCGCGCATTCATTATGTGAAGAGTCCGACCACCTTCGAACCGAACTTTGCGATTGTCGAGGGCTATTTGCTGATGGCCTTTGACCGGCCTACTTTGCGCGCTGCCGTCGATGCCGGCCAAAAGCGCATTGATTCCATCGAGCAAAATGCCGGTTTTCAGGCCGTGCGCAGCCGTCTCAACGTCGAAGAAAACGCGCTGGCTTATTTCAACGCCGAAAACTTTCTGGACAATTACCGGAGCTATTTGCTGGCGTACGATCGCGTCACCAATCTTTTCGATCAAAGCGATTTGCAAATGCGGATCGATCCGCTGTTTGCGCTGGTGAAATCTTCTGTGAATATTGGCGCGGGGAAATTCAGTGCAGCGGGAAACGGGGAGATGGTGTTCGGGATGAAATGAAATTTTCGTAGTGATGCCTTCAGGCATTGAGCGTTGGACATGAAGATAATGGGATGACAATCAACAGTTTTCTATATTCTCAGCGCCTGTGCCCGAAGGCATCACGACAAACCTCTTTCGTTATGAATAGAATCTATTTTGTTTTCGCTCACTTGTTCGTCTTCGGCATCTGGTTGCTCCAATCCTGCTCAACCCAGCCGGAACAAACATCACAAGTCGCTGTCGAAACGAACGTCGTGACGGCAAACAACACGCATTCGTTCTCTAAAAGCGACCTCGATGCCGACGGTTTTCCCGACGCCTGCGAGCTCGATGACGAAGCCGACCGCCGCAATTTTCGTCGCTGGTTCGTTGCGATTGCCGAGTCACAATTGTACAAAGAAGATCCGGCGTGGCGAAAAGATGATCACGACTGCGCCGGCTTCATCCGTTTTGCCTATCGTGAAGCCTTGAAGCAGCATGATACGAACTGGCTCCGCAGCAAACCGTATCTCATCGATGCCGCGATTCCCGACGTGCGCAAGTACAATTATCCTGCGGTGCCGCTTTTGCAAACCAAAATTTTTCGTACCCGCGACGGTCGATTTACTGAAGCGGATTTGAGTGATACCACGTTTGCGATAACCGCACTGGCATCCAAGTTACGCAGTTACAATACGATTTTTCTCGGAAAATCTTTGGAAAATGTGCAGCCGGGCGATTTGCTCTTTTATTTGAATACTGGCGATGTGAACATGCCGCAACACTCGATGATCTTCGTTGGCGATCCGAGAAGGCCGCCGAGTTTCGACGATTACGTTATCTATCACACCGGCCCGCGCGATGGCAATGCCGGGGTTTTGAAAAAAGTGCGTCTTGCCGATTTGCTCAAACATCCTGATGAGCGCTGGCATCCGGCGCCGGAGAATCGATATTTCTTGGGATATTATCGGTGGAAGATTTTGGAATGAATTGGAGTATTGGAGTAATGGATTGCTGGATGATTGGGAAACCCACGCCCCCGAACAGAGTCCAATCGTCCACTGTGGAACGATCCATTATGAAAATGCTTTTATCAATATTCGAGGTATCATAATGAAAGAAAAATGTCTTCTCTTGCTTTGGACAATCGCGCTGATACTCGGCTTGATTTCATCAGCCCAAGCCCAATACTTCAGCCTCGAAACGCCCAAAATTTATTCCCCCGGCGAAAAAGTGGTGGTCAATCTCTCATCACAGGGCATCGCAGGCTCGATTTTTTTTCGAGCCTACAAGATTGAAAATCCGATGGCATTTTTCCAGCGGCAGTCGGATCCCCACAGCCCGCAGCAATTATTGAGCGTGCGCGAGGCCAACACCATCGACATTCTGCGCTCCTCGCGCAACCGCTTGCAAAGAGATCAGCGCCAAGTCTTTCGCGACAATATGTCCCCGCAGACGCGCACCACGGTGAAAAACACGCTCGGGATTGAAACGTTCTCAGTCGGAGCGCGAGCGAACCGTTTGCTTTCTGTGCTCAAGGATTATCCGCTGCTGAAAACCTGGGAGATCACGGAATTTAAAACGCCCCAGGAGTATTCCTACCGCGATGTTGAGATCGATCTGAAAGAGCCGGGCACTTATCTCATCGAAGGCTTCAATGAGAAGCTGATGGCACACACCATCGTGGTGATTTCGCGCCTCGGCATGATTACCAAAAGCTCGCCCAACGGCACGTTGGTTTTTGTTGGCAATAAAATCTCGGGCGAGCCGGTGGCCGGCGTAAATCTGCGCTTGCTACAAAACAAGAAAGAGCTGGCGACCGCCATCACGGATAAAAATGGGTTGGCGAATTTTGCGGCCATCGCCGATAATGAGTCCTCAATACTCATTCTCGGCCAGAAAGAAAACGACTTCGTGCTTTCGGATCCATATTATTATGGTTTTGGCGAGAGGCGACAATATGTGGTGCATGCCTATACCGAGCGGCCGATCTACCGTCCACAGCAGATTGTCTATTTCAAAGGCATTGTGCGCGAGGCAACGGAAGAACGCTACGAGGTTTTCAACAATCGCGAAGTCGAGGTGAAGGTGACGGACCCACGCGGCAATGAAATTTATCGCCAACGTCTGAAAACCAACGCCAACGGCACCTTCAGCGGAGATTTGATGCTGGGTGAAGAACCGCCGTTGGGAACGTATCAACTGGTGACTTCGATTCCCGATGGCATCACGCATTACACCACGTTCAAAGTCGAAGAATACAAAAAGCCGGAATTCAAAGTCGAGGTGACGACGGATAAAGATCAATACGCCAACGGCGATTTGATCACCGCGACGATCAAAGCCGATTATTACTTCGGCAGCCCGGTGGCGAACGCGCAAGTCGATTATTACATCTTTCGCGGACGTTTCTGGCGACCATGGTGGTATGGCACCGAATACGCTTGGTACTACGAGGATGAAGATGAAGAAAGCGAAAGTTACTCCTATCGCGCCGAGCTGTTGGAAAGCAACACCGGCTATCTCAACGCGAATGGCGAATTCGTTGTGACATATCAAACCCCCCGCGCGACGGAAGATTACTATTATCGCATCGAAGCGCGTGTCGTCGATGCCAGCCGGCGCCAGATCATTGGCTCGCGCCAGGTGGAGGTGACGCATGGCCTGTTCATGATTTCCACCTACACCAGCAAGTATGTTTATTCTCCCGGCGAGGAAGCCACGGTCAATCTCAAAACCGAAGATTTCAAACATCGCCCGGTCTCGACAAAAGTTTTGGTGGAAGTTTATACCCGGGAGTGGCTTTCCGGTAGCGGTTGGCAAAACAAGAAAAAGATTTTTTCGCAGGAACTAACCACCGACGCCAATGGCAACGCGATTGGTAAATTCAAAACCAGTGAAGGCGGTTACTATTTTATCACGGCCACCGCAGTTGACGCACGCGGCAATAAAATTACCTCCGAAGATTATTGCTGGGTGAGCGCCGGCGCGGGATACTACAGTTACCAAGCCAAAGGCATCGAGATCATTCCCGATAAACCGAGTTATCAAGCCGGCGACCTGGCGCACGTGCTGGTCATCTCGCCGGTCAAAAATGTTTGGGCACTGGTCAGCGCGGAAGGCCCGACGTTGTTCAGCCAGCAAGTGGTGCATCTCGAAGGCACCTCACAGGTCATCGATTTGAAAATCGAAGAAAAGCACCAGCCCAATTTTACGTTTGCGGTGGCGCTGTTGGCCAACGATCAGTTTTACACCGGCAACAAAAATGTGATCGTGATTCCTGAAGACAAGTTTCTCAACATCGACATCCGCACCGATAAAGAGGTTTACCGGCCACAGGATAATGGCGAACTGACCATCAAGGTTACGAACAAGGATGGAAAAGGTGTGAAGACCGAGCTTTCCGTGGGCATTGTTGATGAGAGCATCTACGCGCTCGCGCCGGACATGACACGGGATATCAAAAAGGTTTTTTATAGCAAACGTTACAATCGGGTGAGCACGTACTCTTCCATCTATTTCCGGTTTTATGGCTATTCGCGCGGGCTTGGCGCCGCCATGGCAGCAAAAGCCAAAGAGGCCTTTTCGCGTCGGGGTTTGGCGGACGTCAAAGCGGACAAATTCAAAGAAGCGCGAGTGCGCAAAGATTTCCGTGACACCATGTTCTGGCAGGCTTATGTGCTCACCAATAGCGACGGCATCGCCCGACTCAAGATTCATTTTCCGGATAATCTCACCACGTGGCGAACCACCGTTCGTGCCATTTCCGAGAATACCGAAGTCGGCGAAAAAATCCACAAAACCCTGGTGCGCCAGGATTTGATCGTGCGCATGGAAACGCCGCGTTTTTTCATGCAGGGCGATGAGCTGACCATCTCCACCATCGTGCACAACTATCTTTCGCAGGATAAACAAGCCAAAGTGAGTCTGCAAGGCGAGGGCGTGCAAATTGATCCGGCGGGCGAGAAGATCATCTCCGTGCCGCAGAATGGCGAAAAGCGTGTGGATTGGACGGTGCGCACTACGGGCGTCGGCACGGCAACACTAACAACCAAAGCGTTGACCAACGAAGTCTCGGATGCCATGCAGCTCAACGTGCCGGTGCTGCCGCATGGTCTCAAAATGTCGGAAACGACGACGGTGGATATCGAGGAAGACCGCGCCGTGAAAGAGAAAACAATTGTTATTCCAATCACCGCGAATCCGGCGACCGCGGAATTGTTTGTCTCTCTCTCCCCCTCGCTGGCCTCGTCCATGTTATCCGCGCTCGAAGATTTGGCCGGCTATCCGTATGGCTGCGTCGAGCAAACCATGAGCCGGTTTCTACCCACGGCGGTTGTCGCTTACACGGCGAAGAAACTCAATCTCAATCTGCGTCTGGAATTGCTGAATGAGCTGCCGAAAATGATCGATAAAGGGCTCAAAGCTCTTTACAATTATCAACACGGCGATGGTGGCTGGGGATGGTGGGAGAACGATCAAACGCATCCATACATGACGGCGTATGTGGTTTATGGTCTGGCGTTGGCGAAACAGGCGGGATATTCAATTTCTGAGGGAGTTTTGACGCGCGGCGCCAATAACTTGGCGCGACAGCTCACGCAAGCCAAGCTCGCGGAAAAAACCATTCCAGGATTGTGGAATGGCGGCGACTCTTACGAATACATTGATGCGACCACGCAAGCCTACATGCTCTATGCGTTGCAAACCGCACAAAAGGCCGATGTGAAAATCGATCTGGCTTTCGATACGCAGTTCGCCAAATTGTACGACGCCGACATCAATGATTACGCGCGGTCGCTGCTGGCGATGGTTTCTTATGGCCAAAACAAAATGGATATTGCCAACGCGCTGGCCACGCAGATCGAGAACAATTGTATCCAAACCGGTCCGGCGTGCTCGTGGGGCGGCAAATCGTGGCACTACAATTGGCAGGATGATTACGTGGAAACGACGGCGTTTGCAGTGAAATCGTTGGTGCAGGTGAAATACGGCAGTCCGGCCATCAATAGCGGTATTCGCTATTTGCTCACGCAGAAGCGCGGCAATGCCTGGCGCTCCACCAAAGATACGGCGCTGATTATTTTTGCGCTGGTCGAGTATCTCGAAAAAAGCAGAGAGCTGGAGCCGAATTACAAAGTAAAAATTTTCCTCAATGACAAGCCAGTCTTCGAAAAACAAATGACGAAAAATGACGCGCTCATGCCCGAGCAGTCGATCCGGCTGAACGGCGCCAATTTGCGCCTCGGCGACAATCGCATTCGCATCGAGAAGGACGGCGCCGGCAAATTCTACAGCACGTTCCGCAGCGTTTATTACGCTGCGGGTGAAAATCTGAAAGCCAGCACCACTGGTTTCGGCGTGAAGAGAGAATATTTCAAGCTCATCCGCCAGCCAGTGTCCGGCGGCATTCAATACGCCAAAACGGCTTTCAATGGCACGTTGCGCTCCGGCGACGAGGTGCTGGTGAAGGTCACCGTCACCTCGAATATCAACTTTGAATATTTCATGCTTGAAGATCCGCTTCCTGCCGGAGGCGAGGTGATCAAAGATGAATCGGGTTACACGATTATCGGAGAGCCGGCTTTTTCCGGCCCGCGAGCAAGGGGCGAGTATTATGAAGGTGAAGAAGGAGAAACCAGTGGCCCGTGGTACGCCGCCAAGGAAGTCCGCGATGAAAAGGTGGCGTTTTTCGCGACGCGCCTGCCGGCGGGCCGGCATGAATTTGCGTATCTGCTCCGCGCCCAAATTCCCGGCGATTACCACGTGATGCCGACGATAGCGACACTGATGTATTATCCAGAGTATCAAGGGAATGGCGATGAGGCGAGGGTGAGGATTGTGGAGTGAAGCCTCCTGCTTTCCGGACGCTCGTGCGGGTTGCTGAAGCATGTGCCGAGCACGAAAAGTCTGAAAATCATCGGATGGCATCCCACCAATGATTGTTTGTTGAATAAATTCACTTTTGCCGTGTATCAATAATTGCATGAACAGTACGTCGCGACCAGAACGGGAAAACGACGATTGGTTGATCTCCCGATGTCAGAGCGGTGATCTTCAGGCTTTCGGCGTTCTGGTGGAAAAATACAAGCAACGTGCCTATTACACGGCGCTGGGATTGGTCGGCTCGCACGAGGATGCTTTGGACCTTTCGCAGGAGGCGTTTGTCCGCGCCTACCGTTCCCTCGGCAAATTTCAACCGAGCCGAGGCAGCTTCTTTACCTGGTACTACAAAATTTTGCGCAACCGCTGTTTCAACTTTTTGCGTGATCGCGTCAGGCAGCCCCGGTCATTTTCAGTAATCGGTGAGTCCAAACCACAACTATTGGAAATACCCGATGAAAACTGCGATCCAACCGTGATTGCGGAACGCAACGAAATAAAGGATGCCGTATGGCGGGCGATCTCGTCATTGAACGAACACGAACGAGAGATCATCATTCTGAGGGATTTTCAGGGATTGTCGTACAAGGAAATCGCAGAGACGCTGGACTGCCCGATTGGCACGGTAATGTCGAGATTGTTCAATGCGCGAAGGCAACTTCGAGAAAAATTGAATGGGTACTTATGATGAAGTTACCTGAAGCCGAAAAACAACAATTCCGGATGTTGCTGATGGCGGCCATCGATGGCGAAATATCGGGCGCGGACAAGACGCGGTTCCAGCAGTACCTGCAGCAATATCCCGAGTGTCGGGAGGAATGGCAACGTTATGCAAAATTAAAGGAGGTGACCAGCACGATGCAGTTCACAAAACCACAACCGGAAGTATGGGATCGGTACTGGATCAATGTTTACAACCGCATCGAGCGCGGCATCGGATGGATCATTTTTTCCATTGGCTGCGTCATTCTGCTGACCTACGGAGGTTTCAAGACGGTTGAAGCGATCATTGCCGATCCCCAACTCGAGCTGATCGTGAAAATCGGCATCACGGCCGTGATCGGCGGCTTGTTGCTGCTCGTGGTCTCGGTGGTTCGTGAGAAAATTTTCACAGCCAAAACGGACAGATATCAGAAGGAGGTGCAGCGATGATCGTCGTCACTTCCAGCGCAATAGCCGGAAAAAAGATTGTCAAGACGCTCGGCACGGTGAAGGGCAATGCGGTGCGCGCGCGGCATATCGGCAAGGATATTTTGGCAGTATTTAAAAATATCCTCGGCGGCGAGATTGAGGAGTACACAAAGTTGTTGGCGGAATCGCGCGAGCAGTCGATCGACCGGATGATTGCCCATGCCGAACAGCTCGGCGCCAACGCCATCGTCGACATGCGCTTCTCCACCAGCTACATCATGGCCAGCGCCGCAGAGATTTTGGCTTACGGCACGGCCGTGGTCGTGGAATGAAGTTTATTCTTCTTTCTCACCTCCCACCAGGCTGCGATTGCCGGCAAAATCATAGAGCGTCTTTCTTTTCAAATCGGCCACGGCGGTTTGGTAATCGATGTATGCATCAAGATAGGCGCTGCGGGCCTGGGTCAGGCGATTACGATCCAAAGCCAAATCCTGCGCCGTGATGTCGCCATTATCGAAGCGCGCCAGGCTGATCTCGTAACTGCGCTCGGCTAATTTTTGACTTTTCTCCAAAACGCTGAGACGATTTTCCGCTTCGCGGACGCGAGCCACCACCTCTTTGATTTCGCGCTCGACGGTGATCCGCTCATTCTCGAGAACCAGGGCCGCTTGATCCAAACGCGCTTTCGCCGAGGCCACCTCTGCCCCATTCACTCCGGAATCCCACAACGGCAGGCTCACCGACAAAACCACGCCGCGATTCTTCGGGCGGTTTTTCAAATCCTCCCAACTGGAGCGAAAAAGCTCGCCGGTGGTGGTATGGTAAGGCAATCTCTGATCACTAATGCCTGAAAGATCGTAGGAGGCAGTCAGCTCAGCCTTGAACTCGGAACGGGCATCGGTGCGCTTCAACGCAATTTCCTGCAACCGGCGCTCTATCGTTTGCTCACGAATCTCCGAACGATTGGCCAGGCCGTGAGCAATGGCCTTTTCGAGATCGATCGAAAACGGCCTGAATTCGACCTGGGTCTGCACGGTGACTTTTTCCGTGAGAGGCATGCCGATGGTTTGCTTGAAAATATCTTCCTGCCGGCGCAGGGCGCTTTCGGCGGTGAACAGACGGTTGCGGCTTTGCGCCAAATCGACTTCAGTCTGCAGCGCCTCCACTTCAGGAATCAAACCGGCCGCATATTTTTTGCTGGCCAAATTATAAGCTTCTTCTTGCTGCAGCATCTCTTCCCGCGCAATTTCCAATGCGCGTTTGGCACGATAAAGGGCATAAAACGCCTGCGTGACATTGTAAATGACATCCAGCTCGGTGCGGCGAATCTCGCCCGAAGCGCGTTCATAATTCAAATTCGCCTCTTCATAACCCAGCTTCAACGTGTTGATCGTAAAAAGCGGCTGGCTCAACCGCAAGCCCAGCGAAGTATAAAAATTGCGCTGCTTCGAGCGGATACCGGTGCTGACATTATAAGCCGAAACGTCTTGTTGGTACAACTGCGAAAAAACCGTAAACACGCCATTCGTCGGCAGAGGTTGATTGACATCCAGCGTGCTGGAAAACCGCAAATTCCCGCTGGTTTTGTAAAGTGGCAAGCCGCCGGGGTCGGGATTATCGACCAGTTGCAGGCCCTCGGTCAAGTTTGGTGTATCCAATCGTAACTGCGCATTGGTTTTGAAACTGCCTTTTCGCGCCAGCAGATTTTGTCGCGCCGATTCCAACGACAGGCCGAGAAATTTGACGTCGAAGCTGCGTTGGAGTGCATAATCGATCGCGTTCTGCAACGTTAAAACTCTCGCCGTCGAATCTGACGAAGTCGATTGCGAAAAACTGGTATTGCCCCAACAGATGCCGAGGACCACAAGCAACGTCAGCAACCGCACGTGATTCATCACTCTTCCTCCAAACCAGCTAATTCATAGAGCGTTGAACGTGAAGCGCAGAGCGCATGGCGTGATCGTTGTACGCCTTGCGCGCTTCGCGTAACGAGTTTATTCGTAGCGCAACGATTCGATGGGATCCATCATTGCCGCCTGGCGCGCCGGATAAAAACCAAAGATGATGCCGACCGCCGCGGAAACGCCAAAGGCAAGGATGATCGAGAAAAATGAGACGATGGTTTTCCAGCCGGCGTAAAATGTAATCAAGTAGCTCATGGCCCAGCCTAATATGATACCAATCAAGCCGCCAAGAAAACTCAGCATCGCCGCCTCGAGCAGAAACTGCCCCATGATGTCTTTGCGTGTGGCACCGATGGCGCGGCGGATGCCGATCTCGCGAGTGCGCTCCAATACCGAAGCCAGCATGATGTTCATGATGCCAATGCCGCCGACCAGCAGCGAGATGCCGGCGATGCATCCCATGACGATGTTGAAAATGCGCTGGGTGCGCTGGCGTTGGCGCAGCAGCTCTTCCGGAATGGAAATTTGATAGTCTGCGACATTATTGTGACGGCGCGACAGGGTCGCTTGGATGATATTGGCGGCCTCACGCACGCGCTCCGGCTCGTTAATCCGCGCCACGATGCGGTCGATCTCGCTCTCGAAGGGATCCAGCGTGAAGCGCTGCAAGGAGACGGACAGCGGAATATAAATCTGTTGGTTCATGTCGTTTCCGGCAGTCTCTGCGCCACCCGCCATTTTCCGCTCCATAATGCCCACCACTGTGAACCAGTCGTCGCCGATTTTCACGCGCTCGCCGAGCGGGTCGCGGAAATAAAACAGATCGCGCTTGATGCCGGCGCCGAGTACGCACACCCGCCGAGCTTCGAGCTCATCGAAATAGTTGAAAAACGCGCCTTGCTGCGGCTTGTAGTTCATCACGCTGGCAAAAACCGGCAACGTGCCCACCACCGTCGTCGCGACACGCTCGGAGCCATATTGCGCCTGCACGTTCAAATAACGCTGCGGCACGACCTCACTGACCAGCGGGTTCACCTCTTCCAAAGCCAGGGCATCAGCAAGCTGCAAGCCGCGCGACTGGTTGTCAACATCCCGGCCCTCTTTCGTGTCTTCCGCCGGAAGATTTTGAATGATGATGTTGTTCATCCCCATTTGCGCAATTTGCTGCAGCGCTTCCTCTTTGGCGCCCTCGCCGATTGACAACATGCTGATCACGGCAGCAACGCCGAAAATAATGCCGAGCATGGTCAGCAAAGAGCGCAACTTATGGGTCTTCAGACCATCGAGTCCGACGCGAAAACTTTCTCTATAGTTCATGATTAGCTCGTTAACATTTCTTGGGAGGCGCTTTTTGCCGAAGCCTGCGGCCGCAGGCAATCTTCTTGAATACATGATTGGTGCGGGTTCGAGGAGATCGCTTCGCCTGCGGCCGTAGGCTGAGAAACGCTCTCCTTTGTCATGCTGTAAGCATCTTCCCCCGCATGAGTACAGTGCCAGTACGCTGGAAGATTCCTTGCGGAATGACATTCAGGTGGTGTGTTTCTGACCGAAAGAATGGCACATCAGCCATCTACCACTCGCGATGACGAGTTAAATCGGTTTTTTCGGACAGAGATCAATTAGCGAACCGGCTAACCAATTATCATAACCCTTTCTTCCCGGCCTGATTTTTTCTGCTCTTTTTGGATCGCCTTCGGCGCTTCCTTGCCGATTTCTTCCAAGGGCATGGTCGGATCGCGCAGCGAAATCTTTTGTCCGGGCTTCAAGCCGGAGTTGATCACGATGAAATTGGCATTCTTTTGCCCGACCTCTACGGGTATCGATTTGGCGGAACCGGCCGGATAGACCACGATTTTGCCATCTTTTTCAAACACCGATTCCAACGGCACGTACATCGCGTCGGCAATGCGATCAGTGATAATTTCAACACTCGCGGACATGCCCGGCTTGAGGCGCGGGTCACTACCGTCGATGAGAATCATGACTTCAAATTCTTTCACGTTCGAGCCCCGTTTGCGTGATGCCAGGGTGGCAATTTGCGATACCGTGCCATGGAAGGTCGGTTCCGGCAATGCGTCAAGCTTGATGATCACCTGCTGGCCTTTGGCGATCCGGCTCACTTCGACTTCATTGATGTTGGCTTTCACTTGCATGACCGACAAGTCGGGAATTTCGATCACTTCCTGACCACGCCACGGCGTGTCGCCGACTTTCACCTTTGCCGGTCCACTCGGTCCCCAGATTTCTTTGTAAACCACCAAACCATCGATTGGCGCGGTCAGCGTGAGTGAGGCCAGCTCTCTTTCCGCTTCTGCCAATTCCAACCTGGCGCGCTCCACCTGCAGATTCGCCTTGTCCAAATTTGCGGCGTCGATCTTTTTTTGCGCCGTGATTCTCTCCTCGGCTTGCTTGAGCGACAGCTCGGCTTTGCGCAAATTGATCTCTTGCTCGCGGCGTTTGGCGTCGGCCTCGTATTTCATTTGCTCAAAGCGCAGCCTCGCTTGTTCGTGCGAATAGCGCTCGGTCAGCAGCGCGCTCTCCAGTTGCGCCATATTGGAAGCAATGCTGGCTTTCTGGCTTTCCAATTCCGCCAGCGCATTTTTGAGCGCGTTCTGTTTTTCATCAAGCTTCTGTTGCGCCTGGGTCGGATCAAACTGGACGAGGAAATCTCCGGCTTTGACCACGCTCCCTTCCGGCGCCATGCGAACGATTTGAATATTGAAGGAACCGGCCCGCGGCACGGTGACGGCTTGCGAATTCTTCGCCTTGAGTTCCCCTTTTGCTTTGGTGCTGACAATGAATTCGCCTTTTTGCACTTCCCCGTAGGCCACATCTGCCGATGGGGAGCCGATATTCCAGAAAACAAAAATGAGCGCAAGCAAGACCAGCCCGCCGAGGGCGAGTAGACGGCGGTTTTTTAAAATTTCTCGAATCGACATTTCAGTTCCCTCATTTTTGCTGCTGAATTTTGGTGACAGGCTTTTTTGTGGAGTCCGGTTTTCCCACCTCGGGGTTACCACGAAAAATCATGACCTGGCGTTGTGTGCCCACGGACAAAGTGTCCACGAGCATCCTTTTCAAGGTCCCGGCGCTATCGCGCATGATATTTCCGTCCGGCATTTTCTGCAAACCTTTCTGCATCTCGGGAGTCATGACAATTTTGCCGCCTTTGTCAGCAAGCTCACCGGATGGAAAGCCGAATTTTTTCAGCATGGCTTCGGTGCCGCCGGGAGCGCCTCCTGGTGGCTCCGGTGGCCGGTGGCGATAGGCTTCGTAATCGAAAGTGAGATGACGTTTCTCCATCTCGGTGAAGAAATTCTGATATTCAGCCGGAGGCCGGCGCAAGCGCTTCTGAAACTCGGCATATCCGAGCGGCTGGGCCTCCGCAACACCGGCCTGCCAGGAAACTTCTGTGCCGGCTTCAAGACCTTCGACGCTGACGTAAAAATCGTTGCGCGCGCCCAACTTGATTGGCACCGGCTTTTTCGGCGACTTCCTGGTGAAGACCACGGGTTGACCATCCAGCTCATAAACGCATCCAATTGGGATCACGGTTACATCCGGCAGGGCCTCGAGCTGCAATCGCACTTGCGCCGTCATTCCCGGCTTTAACAAGGAATCGCTTTCCGTGATTTCCACAATGCTCTCAAAGATGCGCACTTGACTGCCCTGCTCTTTCATTGCCGCAATCTTGGTGGTGGCAGTGAGATGGCCGTGGAACAATTTGGCAGGAAACGCGTCAAGACGGATGAGCGCCGGCTGATTCGGCACCAGACGTGCGGCATCGATTTCATTGACGTTAATCTTGACTTGCATGCGCGAAAGGTCCGGAAGATCGATAATCCCCCGGCCCGGCCGAACCTTATCGCCGATGGCGGGCTTGCTGCCATCCCAATCAGGATGATAAACCACCATGCCCGAGATCGGTGCGCGCAAGGTGAGCTGATCAAGCTGTCGCTTGAGGTCATTGACTTGGCCCTGGGACTGCAGAATCCTCAATTGCTGCTTTTTTGCTTCCGCGTCGTTGATGATGGTTTGCGCCTGCAATTTGGTTTTCGCCTCTTTGAGCGCAATTTCTGCTTTGAGCACTTCCAGCTTGCCGTTCTCCTGGCGAGTGGCTGATTCATATTTGAGCTGTTCGAGCTGCACCTGCGCGAGCTTCAGGGCATATTCTGCCATCTCGACGCCGCGCTCCAATTGCCCAATTCTCGCTTGCTGCTCGGTTTGCATTCGTCGCAAGTCGGCGCGGTGCCCATCCAATTCCGTTTGGCTGGCTGCCAGCCTGGTCAGCAAGGCGGCGCGATCGAATTGCACGATGACGGCGCCCGAATCAACCTGAATCCCTTCGGGAGCCATGTCAATGATCTGCAAATCGAGCGACCAGATTGGCGGCGCCGCGACCACTGTACTATTGACCGCACTGATCTCGCCGGTCTCCACCAGCTCCACCCGCAAGGTATCTTTGCGGGCTTTGGCAAAGGTCTGCGGTTGGGCAATTAGTGTATTTGCCATCAACAGCAAACTGCCCGCAGAAAGGATCACAAGCAAATTGAGGCACATGATCAGGCGTTCCTTGATCTGAGTTTGAGTCGCATGCAGAAGCGCCGGACAATTTACCAGCCGTCAAATTTGTCCAATACAACAAGACCCCAACGCTTCTGACGTTTGCCTTGGACGCGCAATGGGGTATTAAAATAATGAAGAATGGTATACTGATTTTAAGACGTTCCGATCAAGCGAAAAGTTGCAAGCTACAATACCTTCACCACCTTCAGCCAATCCTTGCGCTCGGCATTCGCCGCTTCAATAGCTGCTGGCGAACCCAGCACGACGACTATGCCATGCTGATTCACCTGCTGCAACACCTCGCCAAACTTGCGGAAATCCGTCACGGTCGTGGCGAGAACCTCATCGCGCATCTTCTGGCGCTCTTCGTCCGTGTCCCCGACAAGATAACGCACCATCGAGGTGAAACCTTTGGCGTCGGGTAGCTGATAGGCGTCCAGGTCGCCAATGGTGCCGATGATGCTCTTCGCCAACTCCTCGTCACTCAATTCGACTTCACGCAGAAATTTGCCGGCCTGATCGTAGTTGTCGAGAGTCGCGAGCAAATTGGGATCGCGATAGGAGACAAAAGCGAAAACCCCCGAGCGCCGGTCGAAATTGCAAAAACCGCCGTAGGCGCCGCCTTGAACGCGCACACGTTCCCACAGCCAGGTCGTGCGCAAATAATTGCCGATGACCAGCGCCGAACCATGAAATTGATAACCCAGCTTGTAGAGGTTCGCGCCTTTGCCAACGTAATTGACTTGCGCCGGGATGGTCAGACCCTCGAAATGATCGTCATATGCCGGCGACCATGTTGCCGGATGAATTTGAGCGGTGGGCAGGCTGCCAATAAACTCGAGTAATTTCGGTTCGAATGGGGCATAGTTCGCCGCATCCAAGGTCACATTGCAAATCATGCGCTGGCGGTTGATCAACAGTTTGCGGATCAGTTCCAACCTGGCCTGCACCTTTGGCCAATCTGAATCGACTTCCTGGGCGAGCTGCCGTAAGAAGAAAAGCTGGCTGACCCCGCCCATCTGCTCCTCAGCCCAATCCGCCTCGTTGAAGCGCGCACCCAGACGCGTGCTCACGACTTGCGATCCACCAGGCACCAAACCCGCCTCCATGCCTGCTTTTGCATCCAAAACCATCTGGCGAAAACGTTCGCGATTGTCCAACCGCGCCGTGAGCAGCACATCTCGCAAAATCGCCAAAAGCTCATCGCTTTGGTGCGTCATCGCTTTGCCCCGCAGAAAGAGCCATGCCGCCGAGACCCCAGCGCGATAAACTGCCGAGGTGAAGACCCGTGGCCAAAGACCGCCGGTTTTTCGGCCAATCCGCTGCGACAACTGCACGAAATCCTCCTTGTCCGTGCCCATCTCGGTCAACGCCCGGCTAAAGAGCGGAAGATAGGGCAGCAGTTCCTGCGGCAGGGTATGCAGGTCAAAACCCACCTCGAGATAAATGATGCCGTTGGTGAAGAGATCATGGAAAAGAATCTTGTTGCCGTTCTTTTCGATTACCGTGAGCGGGATGATTTTGTTTTGCCGGTCGAGATCACTGAGTTTCAGCATCGGAATGGTGGCCAAGGCTTCAGGAGGATCCGGCGTGGCTTGCCGGAGTTTGAGCGTGCGTGTGTCGTCAATCACCTTCTGCAGCTCTTCCTTGCTCATCGTCATGCTTGCCTTCGCCAAACGCTCCTTCTCGGCAGCCTCTTCCTGTTTTCCAGCCTGCGGATCCGGTTCCAGGATGACCGTGACGCGATGTTGATTTTGCAGCAAGTGCTGCCGAATCATGTTTTCAAAGAATCGTTCATTGGCTGCCACGTGCGCCTTGATCGCCGCCAATGGCGCTTCAAAGGTGAGTGGTGCCAGCGGATCGCCACCGTACAGCCAGGTCGTCAGTGCCCGCAGCATGAGCGACAGGCCGCGCGGAAAAGAGCCGGTGTTGTTCTCGCGCAGACGAAATTCAATGGTGTTCAGCGAGGCCTCGACCGTTTGCGGATCAATGCCACTCTCGCTGAGCTGGCGCAATGTCTCAAAAATCAGTGACTCGACTTTGTCCGCGTCGGCAACGGCAATGCCCTTTAATCCGGTTGAAAAGTACATTTGGCGCAGCTCGCTTTCCAACCCGACGCCGGCCAGGTCCTCTCCGAGACCGGAATCGATCAGCGCCTTGTACAGCGGCGAGGCCGGTGTGCCAATCAGGATATGTGCCAGAATCTTCACCGCGAGCGTGGTTTCGGGATTTGTCGTCTCGGTGAGCAGCCAATTCACCGTCACCATGGCTTTCCTCGTCATTTCCGTTTCCTGACCGGCATCGTATTTGCGGACGAGCCGTTTCGGCTGATCGATCCGGGGTTGCAGCGGAATTTCCGAAGCGATCTCCGCGCGTGTAAAATCCTTGAGATAAGCATTGAGGATTCTCAGACGCTCCTCCGGCTGGTCATCGCCATAAAAGTAAATGAAGGCATTGGAAGGATGGTAATAGCTTTTGTGAAATGCCATGAATTGCTCGAATGTCAGATCTGGAATGTGCCGAGGATGCCCGCCGGCATCCACACCATACGTGGTATCCGGAAAGAGAGATTGTTGCGAGTATTCACCCAACAGCCGATCCGGCGATGAATACGCGCCCTTCATTTCGTTGAACACCACGCCTTTGAAAACAATCGGGTCGGCCGGATTTTCGAGTTCGTAGTGCCACCCCTCTTGCTGCAGCGTGTAGGGTGTGAGTCGCGGGTAAAACACTGCATCGAGATACACATCGATCAGATTGTAGAAATCCTGCAAATTAGTGCTCGCCACCGGATAGCAGGTTTTGTCCGGATACGTCATCGCATTCAGAAAAGTGTTCAGCGAGCCTTTGATCAATTCCACAAAAGGCTCCTTGACCGGATATTTGCGTGAGCCGCAGAGCACTGAATGCTCCATGATGTGCGCCACACCAGTAGAATCTTTCGGCGGTGTGCGGAAGGTGATGCCAAAGACTTTGTTCTCATCGTCGTTTTCCATTGACAACAGCTCGGCACCGGTCTGGAGATGGCGATAGAGCGAGGCCTTGGTTTTATATTCAGGAATTTCTTCTTGGCGAATCAGTTCAAAGCCATGAATCACGGTCATCGTTCTCCTCATGCTTTTAAAGTGAATTTTGTTGGGACGCCAACTGGGCGCTCAACATAATTTAGCAAGATTCGGGAGAAATTCAAGGGGGAGCGAGTAAAGATGGGTTAGAATTTGAATTCGCAGACGGCTTCGAGGATCGGCGGGTTTTTGTAGTGGTTGCTCATAAAAGCTCCTTAATTCAAGCGATTGAGCGGCCATCGAATTGGCGGAATTCTCTTGGGGTTGTTTATAATGATACCGGCAAGACAATAAATTCCCAATCATCAAGTGCGTTTGGGGTCAAGACCAAGTTTTGCATGAACCTGCTCCAGAGGAATCAATTGCCCGTTGTCGGCTTGCTGTATCGATTCTTTGAGCCATTTGGCATCGCTTTGCAGGAGGTAAAGCGTTTCCATGAGCGAGTTGTAATCCTCCAGACGCAGGAGCGCAAAAAAATACGAATTGTTTTCGAGGAAAATCGGCTCGCGGTTTTTTCGCGACTTGTTGAGAAAAGCCGCTGCATTTTGTTTGAAATTTTTTAGTGAAACGGTAAGCATATCATTCTCCATGTGCGATAGCTTTGCCACTCGTTGTGAAACGTGTCGCCGTAAATGAGATTGACCTTGCCGGCAAACTCGGGTAGGAGTGAGGGGAGCACGTATTTTTTGTCGCCCCCAATCAGGCGGTTGCGTCCCGCCTCGGGCGGGATCTCGCGGCCGCTGGCAAATCCCGCCCGCGGCGAGACGGCTGCGGTCGGCCGCGCTTTCGTTGATTGTCTCAATGGTTTGAAAAGGCAGCGCGATGCGCACCGGTGCGACTTTCTTGCCGTCTTTGTATTTGCCTTCCCGGAGGAGTTCGGTCATGTAATTTCCTTTTTCAGTATTTCTTTCGGCGATAGCCCAACCCTCAAATCTTCATCAAAAACCCATGCTTGCGCAATTGAATCGCCACCACATGTCGACTGACCTGAAATTTTGTTCGCAGCGTCTCAATATCAGCGCCTTCTTTTAGAGCGGATTTCAGCAACTCGCGCGGCATGAGCAGCTCGGCAGCAAATTCGTCGGCTTCGGCTTCGTATGTTTTGCGCTTCTCCATTCCCTCTTCGTCAGGAATTTCTTCGCTGGCATCGGGGTGATCGAGAAAATAATGCCCCAATTCGTGACTCAATGAAAATCTTTGGCGCACAGGATGATGATGCTGATTGATCCCAATCGCCTTTTTGTCGCGCAGCAGAATGCCGGAAAATTTGTCAGGCGGCTGATCCAAAAACTTGACTTGAAAACCATAATATTTCGCAATTTCCTCAACCGGTACCGGCACTTTCATCATTTGAGTATCATGCAGAACTTTTCTGGCCAGGTTACGGCAGTAGCCAATGCGTTTTTTATCCAATTCCATAAACCTGATCCTCAAATTTGTTGAAGAACAGAAGTGATGAATTTGCGTCTGGACTTGTCTCTTATTGTGAGGCATTGATTGGTCTCAGCAAGCAGCGAAATTTCCTTTGCACCCTCCTGGAGTAACTCATGGCGGAGAGATTCCCAGCTTTTCTCCGGCTGAACGGTCTCGTTCGGCTCATCCAATTTCAGCAAGAGCTCTTTCATGGCATCATCCCTGACTTTCAGTAGCTCGGACTCAGTTGCCTCTTTGTAGACCCTCGTGTAAGCAGCAGCAAAATTGGTTGTGGGCTTCAGTTGCAAGAGCTTTATCGTTTTGTCGATGATCGCCACCATATCTTGAATCTTGATGCCGGCAAGCGCAGCCAAATTCAGAATCCGGTCTTTTCCCAATTCCACGGGGGAAAGTCTATCCTTTCGATGCACCTCGAACTGTTCTTCCGTCAAATTCAGCAAACGCGCCAGCCAAGCCGCTGGAATGTGTCGCCATTCACAAAATAATTTTAAAAACTCACCGAGGGAATGGATTAGACCGGGATTTTGCATCTTTCTGGCAATCTCCATCCGCCGACCATGCGCTTCTTTCATGAGTTTGACAATTTGCTCTTTTTCTTCCGAAGAAACCTCTTCCGGCGGGCCATAATTTTGCAGAATGGCAACCACTTCCTCGTTGGTCAGCGGCGTGCTCGGAGTGGCATCGTTCATGAATGAGAACAAATACTCTTCAAAGGCGGCCAAATCCTTGTCTTGTTCGCTCATGCTTGACCTCCCTTTGTTGATCTGATTTTCTCCACTTCTTCTTTCAATTTAGCCAACGCGCGCGACCGCAGCGTCCAGAAAGCGCCTGCGCTCGGAATTTTCAGCACTTGTCTGATTGTCTCATCCGGTTTTCCTGAAAGCATCAGTCCCAAGAATTGCTGATAGCGGTCATTCAATCTTAAGAAAGCCGCGCGTACTTCCGGAGGCAATTTTTCAAGCGGCGAGAGATCATCTGTCGGGGCCGTGATCGGATCGTCCTCAAATGAGAGCATCATTTTGTCTATTTGCAAGGAGTCAAGAGGTATTCATTCAAGCTTTTTGTAGCGACGCAGCCAATCTACAGCAAGATTTCTCAGTATTTGAAATGACCATGCCAAAAATCGTCCTTCCGCTGCGTCATATTGATCAATTCTTTCGATAATGCGCTGGAAGAAATCTTGGGTAATGCCTCTCGCATCCTCTTCGGGAAGACCATATTTCTTTTTGATAAAATTTTTGGCCCACGGCAAGAATCCCTCGACCAACTCCCGATAAGCTGCTTCGCTTCCAGCCTTGAGCCGCCCTGCAAAATCGGGATGATTAAATTCTTCCAACATTTTTGCGGAAATCCCTTCCATGGACAGGAATTCCTTTCTGCTTGAAGAATATCCGGCACCGGCTACCTTGTTCTGTATTTACCTTTAAGCATCTCTCTACAACTATATACGAAACGACCTTACAGTTTTTCAGACGATGAGATTGACCTTGCCGGCGAACTCGGGCAGGAGTGAGGGAAGCACGTATTTCTTGTCGCCCCAAATCAAGCGGTTGCGTCCCGCCTCATGCGGGATCTCGCGGCCGTTGGCAAATCCCACCCGCGGCGAGACGGCTGCGGTCGGCCGTGCTTTCGTTGATCGTCTCAATGGTTTGAAACGGCAGCGCGATACGCACCGGCGCGACTTTTTTGCCCCGCACCGTCTCCTTAGAATTTAATGGATGCGGGGCGGAGCCGTTTTTGTATTTGCCTTCCCAGAGGAATTCGGTCATGAAAATCTCCTATTTAAGAGCTTGACTTTTTGAACCGGTTGATCCGGATGTGCCGGATTGGGAAGGAGCCTGCGCTCGCGACAATCGACGTGCAGGTCTGTCTTCTCCAGTGTGGTTTGCCCGAGTATCACTTCATCGCCTAACACCAGCGCTTCTTCATGCGTTTTGCGTCCCAAGACTTCGATGAGCACCGGCTCTGTGACATCGACTTCTTCACGACGTCCATCGGCATACTCAGCGACTTGCTTAAAAGGGCGAGCCAGTCCCAATTGTTCGGCCACAAAGGATGGTAAAATCAGTGAAACCGCGCCGGTATCAATCAGCGCGTCGGCTTCAAAGAAATGCACTTTATCTGGCGGCAGCATATTGCGGCGCAGCAAAGCCAGATCTGCCGCGTTCGTCAATTTGACTTTGGTTCGAACTTCGCCCATTTTGCACCTCAATTTATGTGTTCATTAAAAGGCTAAAACTTCAACTTGGCGTTGTTTGGCACGAGCTTCTTCCTTGAATGGCTGGTTGCAGACCTTCGATATTCATTCAAAGTTCCTTACGATTACGTTTTTCATTTCATGCCGCCTCCACCCACTTCCCATGCTTCTTGATCAGCTCAATGAGCTTTTCATCCGCCAGCTCTTCGGGAATATATTTCTCCACAATCTCTTTGCCAACATAAAGATTGATTTTTCCGGGGCCGGCGCCGACATAGCCGAAATCGGCATCCGCCATCTCGCCAGGGCCGTTGACGATGCAACCCATGATGGCGATTTTCACGCCTTTGAGGTGGCCGGTCTTTTCTTTAATGCGTGCGGTGGTGGTTTGCAGATTGAACAGAGTCCGGCCGCAGCTCGGACAGGAAATGAATTCGGTTTTGGAAATGCGCAATCGCGTAGCTTGCAAAAGATTGTAACTGAAACGCAGCGCTTGTTGAAGCGCGATGTCACCGTAGATCAAAATCGCATCGCCAAAGCCATCACACAACAGAGCGCCGAGTTGTGAGCTCGCGTCGGTGAGCCAGTGCGAGTAATTCTGTGGCACGCGATAACGCCACAGCAATGGCGCTTTAGCGCTGAGCTTATCGAGATAGGTCACCAACGCACGCGCCAAACCGACTTCGCCAACAGCGCCAGCACGTAATTCGATGCCGATTGACCAATTTTGAAGATGAACATCCTGCGCGGCTTTTACTAACCAGCGCAATTTTTCAAATGCGCTGCCGTTGGCAATGGCCGCCGTTGAAAACACCGTTTCGATGCCGACGCCTCGATCTTGGGCTTGATTGATGACCTCTTTTACTTCTGCGGCATGCAGCGAATCACCATTGATCAAAATTATTTCCGGCTGTGTCTCCGCCTCACCTCGCAACGGCCATGCCATGCCCGTCTGGCGCCGGCCAGAACTGGAAGCAACGTTTTTGAAGTCGAGCACGGCACTTGGTTGAAAAAAGATTTCTCCGGAATGCCATGGTCTGGCATTGTCGGATTTGATCTCGATGAATTCGACTTTTATGACATCGGCGTTCGCAGGCGGTGCGCCTAAAATTGGCAAAGCGGCGCTCTTCTTGGCAATGCCTAGGGCGCGCTGTTCTTCTTCTGTGAGCTCATGATCGAACAACGCCAATCCGACACGCACAGGTTCCTTGCCGCCAAACGAGTTTTCGACCAAATTCACACGTGCCGTTTCGCGACGCTGATAACCATAGGGATTTACTTTTTGAAAATAATCCGATTCGGAAACCGGAAACGGGGGACGAGGAGAAGTCGTTGATTTTTTCCCAAATTCATTGAATTTTTTCACCAGCGCAAAAGCCACTGGCACTTCATGAATCGAATCTTCGGTGAGCGAAACGCGAATGGTGTCACCTATGCCATCTTCGAGAAGCGCGCCGATGCCGACGGCCGATTTGATGCGCCCATCTTCACCGTCGCCGGCCTCGGTGACGCCAAGATGAAAGGGATAAGTCATGCCGAGTTCCTTCATCCGCACCGCGAGCAGACGGTAGGCCTGAATCATCACTTGTGGATTGGAAGATTTCATGGAGACGACGATATCGCGGTAGCCTTGCGCCTCGCAGATGCGAATGAATTCCAACGCCGACTGCACCATGCCCTCGGGCGTGTCGCCATAGCGGTTCATGATGCGATCGGAAAGCGAGCCGTGATTGACGCCGATGCGCATGGCCACGCCGTTGGCTTTGCATTTTTTCACGAGAGGGATGAATCGCTCCGCAATACGCTCCAACTCTGCTTGATACTCGGCATCGGAATATTCCCGCACCTCGAATTTTTTCTTGTCGGCGTAGTTGCCCGGATTGATGCGGACTTTTTCGACAATGTCAGCCGCCACCAAAGCCGCATTGGGAGTATAATGAATATCTGCGACCAGCGGCACACGGATATTTTGCCGGCGCAATTCGGCTTTGATGTTGGCGAGATTCTCCGCGTCTTTCATCGACGGCGCCGTGATGCGCACAATTTCGCAACCGGCTTCGGCTAGCGCGATGACCTCTTTGACGGTGGCGGCAGTATCCATGGTATCTGCAATGGTCATCGATTGCACGCGAATGGGATTGTGGCCGCCAAGGCCCACGTCGCCGACTTTCACTTCGTGGGTTGGACGACGATGGTAGACGAAAGGAGATTCACAGTATGTTAGTCGGGTAAACATAACCAAAAGTTGTCACCTCGAGTTGTAGTAACAAAAATAAGGAATAAATAATTCTCCTACGAACTCGGTACTTCCACGAAAATTTTTGAATGATCATTTCGAGGGATTTCATTTTTTCGTGGGAGAAAAAAACTTGCCGCATTAAAAATTCATGTCGCTATTCACAAATTAAAATAAGCAAAATGCGCTTATTTGTCAAAGTTTTTTTACGCCGTCAAGTATCGCCTCAATGACGGGGAGTAGCGCCAGCATCTTGCTTGCAGTCAGGATGACTGCGCTACGTTTACTCCTGTGAGGGAGGCATTACGCCGTCAAGCGTGTTGTGACTCGGCGAGGCTTTCCACGAGATAGGGGTCATTCACTGGCAGGAGACGGTGTCGTGTTAAAGTGTGGAAGGTCAATAAGAAGAATCCCGCTACCGCTGCCGCCATCGGAGCGATCTCCCAGAGGAAGGCGGCGGGCGTTGCTTTCATGAATGGCGGGAGAATCATCCAAAACAGGTCAATCCAGTGCCCGATCATGACGATGATGCAGACGCGCAGCAATAAGCCCTCGTTTCTCTTTACCCATACGGGGAGCAGGGTCACAAATGGTATCACCCAGTTGAAGAGCACGTTGACGATGGTCAATACCAACCAGCCGCCCCGCTCGCGCAGCGTGTAGAACCGGACTTCTTCAGGAATGTTCGCGTACCAGATGAGGAGGTATTGGCTGAACCAGATATACATCCAAAATGTACTGAAGGCAAAAATGAGCTTGCCGAGGTCGTGCAGATGCGAATCGGTGACGACCCCGGCGAGAGGTCCCCACCGACGGAGAAGAATGACGAGCACCGTGATCATGGCAAGCCCGTTCAGGAACATGCCGCTGAAATTGTAGATGCCGAAGATGGTGCTGTACCAGTGCGGTTGCAGTGACATGATCCAGTCCATGCTGGCCAAGGTAAACGTAATTGCAAAAACAACGATGAAGGCCGCCGAGAGTTTTCTGTTGGCAAACGTGTGTTCGAGCTTTCCGTCCTCGTCTTGCCGGTGCGAACGCCGGACGATACGGTAAGTGAGGGCCAGCCACACCGCGAGGTAGATGAATGTGCGCACTGTAAAGAAGGGAACGTTCAACCAACCGGATTTCGCTTGCAATATCCGGTCGGCGGCCAGAACCGAATCGTGGCTCCATTCATACAGCGTGGGTATCCCGAAAAGGATGGCGATCATCACGAGTGCGGATGGAGGAAGTGCCGCGGTCATCGCCTCGGGTACACGCCGGATTGCCGTTGCCCAGCCGGCGTTCGACACATACAGCAACGCCATGAAAAGCGCACCGGCAATTCCCAACCCCATGAGGTAGTAATTGGCCAGTAGAATGTTGGGCCAGGTGCGCGCTGGCGCAACGACCAGACCAACGGCGGTGATCAATATTCCGAGAATGGTGATGGTGAAAAGATTCTTGCGGAGCCGGTCGGACAACCGCAAGGTTGGATGCGGAGTGCGATTGTTCGTTCTCATCGTGATGCTCCCCTCGCTGGCTCGACTTTTTTCTGCACAGAGCGGATGAATTTCACCACCCGCCAGCGATCCTCACGCCTCACTTGCGAGGCCAGAGAGGGCATATTGCGCTGGCCGTAGGTGATGAGGTGAAAAATCTGACCCTCTTTCATTTTCATGGCATTTTCGGCAACGAGGGAAGGAGGCGGCGGAAAACCGCGCTGCGCGATCACACCATCTCCGGCGCCGTTCGCACCATGACATGGCGAGCAGATGGTCGCAAAGATCGAAGCGCCACGCGCCAGGTCTGCCGTGCTATCACTGGGGTTCAACGGACTTTTTAACTCGAGCCCTGCGCGAAGGGCATCCTCCGGCGTTGGTTTGTACGGAAGCGGCTCGAATCCACGTGCAACCGTAGCGTCGACAATGGGTGGGAAAGCTTTCTCACGAGGATGGTCCGGCATCGGCGCCTGCGGGCGGTAGGCAACCGAGGTCACCATCCCCGGCAACAATTCGAGGTTTCTTGTGGTGTAATCGCGACGAGCGAAAAAGATCACCACCATCATGAAGGCGAGAAAAATCAGCAAAAATATGTTCAAGACTTTGACCGACATCTACTACTCCTCCTTCTCGAGGCGTTCTTCCAAATGCAATAAGCCGAATGGTTTGAACATTTCCCGGACTTTCCTGACGTCGAACGCGGCATCGGTCTCGGCCAGAACCAGAACAAAGCGATCGTCGGTGACGCGGTCGTACACCACGCTCGGCTTCTTGCCTGGAAAGAGTTTGCTCCGCAGAAAGAACGCCAATACCGTTCCCACACCGGCAAATAACACCATCACCTCGAAGGTCACGGGCACGAATGCCGGAATGGAAATGAGCGGTTTACCGCCGACATTCACCGGCCAGTTCCACGCCGAGGTCCAAATCTGAAAGCCGAGCTTGGCTACCGCACCGCTCAGACCGAGCGCAAAGCAAACATAGGCGAGCCGGGTGGGACGGACTCCCATCGCCGTATCGAGCCCGTGCACGGCATACGGCGTATAGACATCAACAATCTCGTAGCCTTTCTCGCGTGCGGCTTTCGTCGCGCCGAGGAGGTCGTGCTCGTTTCCGAACACGCTGACAAGCAATCGTCTGCTCATGCGTTCTCTCCTTTGGGATGGACTCCGTAGCTGAGAACGGCCTTCACTTCGCCAATGGCAATCATCGGCAGGAAGCGGGCGAACAAAAGAAACAGCGTGAAGAACAAGCCGAAGCTTCCCATCAAGGTGCCAATATCGAGAAGCGTAGGAGTAAAGCCGGCCCAGCTTGCCGGGAGGTAATCTCTGGTCAGCGAGGTCATGACGATGACAAACCGCTCGAACCACATGCCGATGTTGATGAAGATGGAAAGGATGAACACCGCGGTCACGTTGGTTCTGATCTTCTTGAACCAGAAAAATTGCGGCACAAGAACATTGCAGGAAACCATTGTCCAGTACGTCCACGCATACGGCCCCAGCGCACGATTGATGAACGTGAAGCGCTCGTACTCATTTCCCGAATAGTAGGCGACGAACAATTCGGTCATGTAAGCGAGGGCGACCATGCCGCCGGTGGCAATGATGATCTTGCACATTTGCTCAATGTGATAAAGGGTGATGTAGTCCTCGAGCGCCATCACTTTACGGGTGATCAGCATCAGCGTCAGCACCATGGCGAATCCAGAAAAGACGGCGCCGGCAACGAAATACGGCGGAAGAATGGTGGTGTGCCATCCGGGGATGATCGAGGTGGCAAAATCCCAACTCACGATCGTGTGCACTGAAACCACCAGCGGCGTCGCAAGTCCTGCCAACAAGAGGTAGAGTTTTTCATAGCGATGCCAGGTGCGAGTCGAGCCCTCCCAGCCGAGACTGAAAAAGCTGTAGATTGCTTTTTTGATCTTCGACTTCGTTCGGTCGCGCAGTGTGGCAAGATCGGGAATGAGGCCGACATACCAGAAGACGAGCGAGATGGTGAAGTAACAGGCGATGGCAAACATATCCCACACCAGCGGCGAGCGGAAGTTCACCCACAGAGGGCCGCGTGTGTTTGGATACGGGATCAGCCAATAGGCGAACCACGGGCGCCCCGTATGGATGATGGGAAAAAGTCCCGCGCAGATCACGGCGAAAATCGTCATCGCCTCTGCCGAACGATTGACCGACGTTCTCCAGCGCTGCCGGAACAGAAAGAGAATGGCGGAGATCAACGTGCCGGCGTGCCCGATGCCGATCCAGAAGACGAAGTTGGTGATGTCGAAGGCCCAGCCGACGGTGTTGTTCAATCCCCACACGCCGACGCCGGTGGCAATCAAATAGGTAACCGAGGCGATGCCGATACCGAGAACCGAGGCGGCCACAAAGAAGGCGCCCCACCACGCTGCTGTCGGTTTCCGATCGAGCAGCGAGCAGATGTCGTGCGTCACCTCGCCGTAAGTTTTGCGGCCGAGGATCAAAGGCTTTCGCAGGATCGACCATGCAGGCTTGTGCTCAGCCGGTGTTGCGACAGCATGGGTATCGATCGCTGCGGGAGCAAAAGCCGCTGTGGAAGGTTCAACCATGAGGCACCTCCGTCTTCTTGTCGCGGTTGCGTACGAGGGTCATGTAGCCCACTGCGGGATGCACGCCCAGCTCTTCGAGCACACGATAGTACCGCGGGTCCTTCATGCGTTTGCTCACTTCACTGTTGGGATCGTTCATATCGCCAAACACGATGGCTTGTGCCGGACACGACTGGACGCAGGCGGGCTGCACGTCGCCGTCCTGCAACGGCCTGCCATCTCTCTTCGCTTCGATCTTTGCCAGTTGAATGCGCTGGATGCAGAACGAGCATTTCTCCATCACGCCGCGGTCGCGCACAGTCACGTCGGGATTCAATACCATTTTGTGCATCTCATCGCCGTGGCGGTACTGGAACCAATTGAAGCGCCGCACTTTGTAGGGGCAATTATTGGCGCAATAACGCGTCCCGACACAACGGTTGTAAATTTGCTGATTCAAACCTTCTTCATTGTGTACGGTCGCCAGAACCGGGCACACGGTTTCGCACGGTGCATGGGCGCAATGCTGGCATAACATTGGCTGATGGGCAACGGAGAAAGTGCCGTTATCTTCATCGTAGTACCGGTCAATGCGAATCCAGGACATTTCCCGGTTGCGGCGCACCTCATCCTTGCCGACGACGGGAATGTTGTTCTCGGCCTGACACGCCATCACACATGCCGAGCAACCGGTGCAGGCATTCAGATCGATGACCATGCCCCAACGATAACCGAGATACTTGTGATCCTCCGGCCACATCGAATCGAGCGGCTCTCTGTGAAAACTCCCGGCCGAGCGATCCATCGCATACGCGGCAAGAGTGGTTTCTTGGATGAGGCGACGCCGTTCACTTGTCTGTTTGCCGAAAAGATTCGGCTCGCGCTGCAAGTCGTACTCCTGAGTTTTGGCCAGCGTATACTTTGTGCCCGTTGCCTGTAAAGAAACTTTGCCGATGAGGTAGGAGAGATGGCCATTGAGAAAATGAACAAAATGCGCCGCATTTTTACCGACGAGCTCGCCCGGAGCAACTGTCGGTCGTGCTTGCAGCCATGAGGGACCAATATTCGTGAAGCGATCGGTTCCCTTTCGCCCATACCCGAGCGCCACAGCGACCACCCCATCATGTTGACCGGGTTGGATATGCGTTGGCATTTCAATCATGCTGCCGTTCGCTTCAATGCGCAGGACATCTCCTTCTTTCACGCCGAGCTTCTCTGCCGTTGTGCGAGAGACCGAAGCCACGTTGTCCCACACAATTTTGGTGATCGGATCAGGAAGCTCATGTAGCCATGGGTTGTGTGCATGGCGGCCATCGAGCATTGTCAGCGAGGGGAAGAGAATGAGTGTGTAGTCGCTGTCAGCAACGGCGGGAGGATGACTGCTTGCCAGCGCTGCGGCAAGGGCGGCGTAATCGCATGCGGTTGATGACTGTACTTTCGGCTGTACTTCAGCGTAGCCGGTTTCCAAGGTCTTGTTCCAGAACTTGGTAAACGAGGTCTCAGCCGCTTGTCGCGTGAATACCGTTCTCTCCCATTCACGCTGAATGAGGTCGAGCGCCGACTCTTTTATCCCCATCCACGCCGCCAGACTTTCGATCAGCGGGCGCGAGTTTCTCAAGGGTGGAATGGTTGGTTGTGAAATGGCAACAACACCCTCGGCCGGCTCATGGTCAATCCAGGTTTCAAGCGCATGCGGAGTCGGACACACGAAGCGGGCGCAGTCGGCGGTTTCATCCACCCGTTCTGCGAAACTCACCACCAGCGGAATCTTCTTCAGCGCTTCACGCAGCACAGCGCCGTCGGGGAGATCATACACGGGATTGGCTTCTGCGACAAAAAGTGCCGTCACGGTGCCGGATCGGATTTCGCGTAACAACACTTCCAGCTCGGCATCATTACCGGCATATTGGTACGAGGGACGCGCTATATCCACCGTGCGGCCGTAGTTGTCGAGCATGTCGTTGATGGCATTGACGAGCAGCTGGCCGTGCCGATTGTTCATACCGCAGATCACCAGACTTTTGCCGCGCGCCTTCCAGAGCCGATCGGCAAGCGCACTGACCTTTGTTTCAACTGCGGGGGAGAGAGTGGCATGCACAGCGAGTGGTTTTCCAGAACGGACGGCAAGAAGTTCCGCCAGCCGTTTCAAGCTTTCGTACATTTCCGCAGGGGAGACACAGAGGCGCTCGTCGGCATTGCTGCCGGTGAGCGAGAGGCGCGATTCAAAGTGAGCATGAAACGAGCAGCGTGGCGGATCGCCTTCAAGGGTTCGACCGGCGCGATAGCCTTTGGTGAATTCCACCGGCGAAAACCAATTGCCGAGAAAGTCGGCATCGAAACTCACGATTACCTCCGCCTGATCGAAGCGGTAGCGCGGCAGCAGGCGTTCGCCGTGCGTTACTTTGTGTGCATCGAGAATGGCGGAATAAGAGATGGCATCATACTGGACATGTTTTGCATTCTGAAAGCCGCGCAGGAAGGTACTGATCATGGCGCGCGTGGTAGGACTGGTGAGGGTGCTGGTCAAAAAGCGGACGGCGCCACCGTTGCGCCTGATTGTTTCCAATTCCTTCATCATCTCCCCATCGAGTTGATCCCAAGTTGTCTCTCTGCCGTTGCGGAGTGGATTCTTCAGACGATGAGAGTCGTAAAGCCCCAACAGCGACGCCTGACCGACGGCACAGAGTCCGCCGCGCGAAAGGGGATGAGCCGGATTTCCTTCGAGCTTGATCGGGCGCCCGTCAATGCACTTTGCCATGACGCCGCATCCGGCATTGCATCCGGCGCACGTTGTGGCGTACCAGTAGGCAAGCCCGGGCGTGATTTCTTCCGGCTGGATGAGAAACGGAATCGCTTTCTCTACTCTCCCTTTTTCGCATCCAGCGAGGCAAGCACTGGCAAAGGAAAAGCCCGCGAGCTTTAGGAAGGAACGGCGATCGATTCCCGCTGGGGTGTGCGCATTTGTCGTGTTGTGTTGATCTTCGTGATTCATATTCCCACAATCAGCATCTTTCAAACGTGATCCTTCAGTTATCGGTGGCCTACCATCCATGTCATGCTGGAAACATCCTCGGACGCAGTCTTTTTTGTTATTGAGCACAGCGCTGAATTGAAAAAGATTACCACGAAAATACATCGCTGTCACTCAGGAGGAGGCTTTTTTAGCTGGGCCTGGTTCTTGTGTTTAAAAAAGATGCCTCCTGCATGACATGCTCCAAAAGTGGTCACGATTTTCATCCTGATGGGTGCCGCGCGCGGCATGGCAATTCTTCCGGAATGACATTGTCACCACCCGTAAGTAAGGCATTACTTTCAAACTCATACGTTCTCAGTGATGGCACACCACACAATCGGTTGAAGCATAGACCTTTTTTCCGGCGATGCCATTCTTATTGGCCTCGCGATGGCAATTCACACACCATCCCATCGAGAGGTCGGAGACTTGCCGCACGCGTTCCATGGTCTCCACGGCGCCGTGACAGGTTTGGCATTCCACTCCGGCGTTCACATGAGCGCTGTGATTGAAATAGACAAAGCTCGGGAGATGATGCACTTTCACCCACGCAATTGGCTGGGGCGACTTGGCCACGTCGGGCTTCAACTCGTTGTTCAAGCCCATGGCCGTATACAATTTTTCAAGCTCGGGCGAAATAATGAGCCGTGGCGCCCGTTTTTCTTTTTCGGCGAGATCACTTTCGGCTTTCACTTCCACCCACGGCGCGGTAACAAATTTATGGCAGTTCATACAGACACTCGACGATGGAATTCCTGCGGCTCTGCTCCATTCTGCGGCGCCATGGCAATGCAAACAGGCGATGCCGAGCTCACCCGCGTGCAATCGGTGCGAAAAGCTGATCGGCTGCACCGGCTCATATCCCTGATGATTGTCCGGCAGCTTCACGTTGTGGGTGTACGAGGTGATGAAGACGCTGAAGGTCAGAAGCACCGCCACGCTGAGGAAGACGGTGAGAAGTTGATTATTTAGTACATTCATAAATACAAATGTTGGACATTGACACGTTGGCGAAATGATTTCTTGCTCATACCCCAACCATCAAATTTCAATCGTCCCTACAGGACTTTTAAAATACGTGCCGGAGGCACTGCGGAACTCAACTTGAGGTTGTCGTCCTATTCAGGCATCTGAAATAAGGCAAAACGATTATGGGCAAAACTAATGAACTTTTAATAGATAACGTAATCGTACTATCTTTCCCCGGAAGCAACCTCGGTCATTCTCGAGGTGGCAAGCGGTTCGGCACCTTTCGCTGGAATCGTTTCTCGCGAGTATTTCAGAATCCATACCATGGCAAAAGAAAACAAGGCCAGAAAGATGAACACCATAAAACCAATCGCATAGCCCGATTGGCCGAGGTCGTTGACGGCGAATGCCATCGCCGGCGGAATCACGAAGCCCCCAAAAGCTCCCAAGCCTCCCACCCATCCGGCAGCGCCGCCGATGGCCTGCGGAATTTCTTGGGGGACCAGCTTGAAAACCGCCGCATTGCAAATTCCCATTCCGAATGCCAAAAGCACAATGCCCGGCAACGCCAACTCGAATCGCTCGGCGATGGTCATCACCAGCGCGCCAACCAGCATGATGAACAACGCGAGGATGGCGGTGTTCTCCCCACCTTCGCGCAGCTTGTCGGAAAGAATGCCGCCGATAATGCGAACCAGCGAGGTCAGGATGGAATAAAGCGCCGTGAGAAACCCGGCAGTTACGACACTCCTTCCGAAGTATGAAGTCCAGTAGGTCGGAAACCAGGCCGTGAGGGCGATGAAGCCACCGAAGGTGGTGAAGTAAATCGCTACGAGCGCCCAGGTTTTCCAAACTCGCGCGGAAAGTTTCAAACTATCCCTCAGGCTGCCGGCAGGGAAAATCTCTTGTCCATACTCCCTCGCCAGTACCCGTGCCTGCTCGGCCCCCTTTCCGGCTTGCAACAACTGGAAGTAAGGCGCGTTGCAGCCAGCGAACGCATAAACGAAGGTCCCGGCGACAAGAAAGAGTAACCACAGAAGATAGGAGCCGGCCAGACCAAATGCTCCGAGCGCCAGCGGGATCACCAGCGAAAACAGTCCCGGGGCGAGATTCCCAACACCGGCATAAACCGCAAGCGCCTTTCCCTGACATCGTTGGGGATGCCAATAAGAAACTTGACTGATGCCCACCGAAAAGGTGGCAATCCCGCAGCCGCAAAACACGCCCAGCACAAGAAATAATGGATAGAAGCCACTCCCAAGCCGTTCGGCAGGGAGAAGGTAGACGGTCAAAAAGAGACCGACAATTCCTACGATCGACAGGAGAAGAAGCGTCAAAAATGGTTTGCGACCGCCGCTGGTATCCACCCAGGCGGAAAAGGGAATGCGCAGCAAGGAACCGGTGAGGGCGGGAATGGCCACCAGTAAACCCACCTGCATTGGGCTGAGCTGCATGATGTCTTTGAACTTGCTTGCCGTTGGCCCAAACAAGGACACGGCGGCAAAGCCGATGAAAAACCCCAAGGTTGCGCTCCAAAGCGCTTGCGAGGGCGTACCTTTAATGAGTTGCATGGATGAATTCCTCAAACGCGTTACGCGGTTCTCTTTCCCATTCTCAATCGCCCCACGCCATACCACCGCACCACCTGTGGTTTGCGCCAGAGATAGGGATTGGGCACCACTAGAATGTGCACCAGACGGGTGAAGGGAGCAAAGGCAATCAGCAACCACGCACTGACGATATGAAGCTTCACCATCCACGGCAACGCCGTGATGTAGGTGATGTCGGGATTCAACTTCACCAGCGACCAAAGATACGGCGCCGCCAGCGCCGCAAACCACGATGATCCCCAGCTATGGAACACCGCCACATACAGACCGCTGAGAATCTGAACGACAAAGCTGCCGAGCACGATCCAATCGGCCCAGCTCGTTACGGTTCTCACCTTGGAGTCCGTGAGCCGGCGCAGGATGATGGACGCCAGACCGACGAGGGTCAGCAGCGCGGCGATCAATGCCGCGAGCTCGAGGAGATAAAGTCGAACCGGAAGACTATTCCACGCCAGAATCTTGCGCGGAATCAAAAACGCAATCACGTGCCCGGTGAGAACGGTGATGATGCCGAAATGAAACGGCACCAATCCCCAGAAGTGACTCTGATTCTCGAGAAATTGCGAGGAGAGACTGGAAAAGGTGAACGCTTCATTTTTATATCGGCGTATGGAGACCAGCAGAAAGATAATGACCGATACATACGGGAAGACGATGAATAGAATCTGGTCGAGGAAAAATGGTCCGGCACTCATCATAGCGTCGTCTCCTGAAAGGATGTAGGCCTGTAGGTTTCATGCAACAGCAGTTTCGCCGCGGTCAGCACATGCTCATAAGGATTCTCCTTTCCGGTAAATCCTTCCAGCATCTTGTCGAGGGCTTTCAGCACCCGTGTCGAAACCAGCTCAGCGGCTTCCTTTCTTTCCATTCTACCGACGACAAGCAACACATGGGTGAGATGATCGGGCAACTCGGTGGATTCGGCAATTTCGTGGCGGCGAAGCAAATCCCGCATCTGCACCAAGAACTTGCCCCGCTCATACGTTTCCCCATACAGATGCCAGCCAAGGTCAAGACTGCTGATCGGGTTGAGGTCGAACGTCTGCGTGTACAACTCTTCCAACTCTTCAAGCGTCAATCTCTCGATGGCGGCTCGGAAGGAATCGAGGTGCGACAGTGCCTCCCGCCGGGCTTCAGCGTTTCCTAATCGCAACGTTGCACACAGGTCTCGACAATGCGCCACGTGATGCTTGTACTCTGCCGCGGGATAGCTGAGAATCCGGGCGAGGGCAGCGAATGTATGCGTCAGTGTTTCCATCACCATCCTCGTTGTGGCGCCTGTATGAACCCGAATCCAACTGAGCTCTTGTGTTCCAAGGGATCTCGCATTATTTCGATGGCTTCTTCCCGATGCATCGGCGGAATCACGAAGCGATCCTCGAATGTACAGAGAGAAGTCAATTTGTAGACGGCCTCGGCTTCCGCCGGCGAGCAATCGGCTTGGCGCAGCATCGCTTCGGCCACGGGCATGGGTATATCGCCAACGGTTTTGGCGCGGCGGTAGGTGCGAATCGCTTTTTGCTTTTTCAACGCATAAACCACCTTCCCTTGATGACCGGCACCAAAGAGATTGGCCAAAAATTGCAACGGCACGCGCGAATCTTCGATATCGTGAAAGAATTCTCCGGAAACGCTGCTCACGAAGTCGTTTTCCCGCTGCGCCATTACCGGTGACATCGGCGGAACATAAAACAACATCGGCAGCGTGCGAAACTCGATATGCGGAGGCAGGGCGAGCTTCCAAACTTTGACAAATTTATACACGGGCGAGGCCTGCGCTGCTTCGATCACCGAGTCGTGAATGCCATCTCTCTGCGCCGCGGCGATCACTGCCGGATCGTTGGGGTTGAGAATCATCGAACGATGGCCGTCAACGAGTTGGTCATCTGGTAACTTGGCTACTTCTTCGATTCTATCCGCGTCATACAACAGCACGCCGAGATAGCGGATGCGACCGACGCAGGAATGAAAGCAGGCCGGCGCCTGCCCGGTCTCGAGGCGCGGATAGCAGAGCACGCATTTTTCCGATTTGCCGGTAAACCAGTTGTAAAAAGATTTCTTGTACGGGCATGCGGCCACACACTGGCGCCAACCCCGGCAGCGTTTCTGATCAATGAGCACAATTCCATCTTCGCCGCGTTTGTACAGCGCACCCGAGGGGCACGAGGCCACGCAGCTCGGATTCAGGCAGTGATTGCAGATGCGGGGGAAATAGAAGAAGACGAGCCGTTCGATGGCGAAGAGCTGCTGCCGTTGCTCCGGGGTCAAGTTTTTCAAGTTGGGATCGCTTTCCGCATAAACGGGAGAGCCGCCGAGATCATCATCCCAATTGGGTCCGGCCTCGATGTTGATGTATTCGCCGGTCACCATGGAGATGGGCCGGGCGGTCGGCTGGTCCGGACCTTCGGGGGCATTGAACAGCTCATCGTACTTGTACGTCCACGGCTCGTAGTAGTCATCCATGCTCGGCATGGAGGGATTGTGGAAAATATTGGTGACGGTTTTGAGCCGGCTGGTGGAACGAAGCTGGAGTTTTCCCTGTTTTACTTCCCAACCACCGCGGTATTTCTCCTGATCTTCCCACTTCGTCGGAAAGCCGGTGCCGGGCTTGGTCTCCACGTTGTTCCACCACATGTACTCCGTTCCTTTGCGATCGGTCCAGATGTTCTTGCAGGCGATGCTGCAGGTGTGGCAGCCGATGCACTTATCGAGGTGGAAGACCATCGAGATTTGACTGCGGACGTTCATATAAGTATTCCTTTGCGATTGTCATTTTGAGGAGCGCGGCGAGGAAGAATCTCATTTGTTGAGAAAAAAACTTCGCTTAAATGGATACTTTAAGGCCATTATTGGCTGAAAGCTTAAAAAATTCTAAACGTTTTTTGACCACCAACGGACTCACTAGGTTGAATCAAAAACCCATAGCGTAAGCTGTGGGTGAATGTTCCCCTGCGCTCATCGAAACTCACTCCGTGAGGAGTGGGAGCATCAAACTTGGTCGCTGCGCGAGCAGTTTAAATTACCCACCCCTGACGGGATGGGTTTCTGAAGTTCGGCCGTTAATGATATAGCTCAGCATTTCAAGTACTCACAGCTTACGCTGTAAGTTTATATGTCGATCTCATGTAGGGCTCGCCCACAGGCTACGCCCGTAGGGGCTTCAGTTTTGATCTTGTCTCAAAATCTAGTGTAGTCTTTTATCAATTAAATATTTGCTTTTTGCAAAGATTTCAAAAGACAAAATAATTTTCGACAAAATGATTTTAAAATCATTTTGTCTTTTTGGTTACAGCTTATCCGTTGTGGGCTTACCAAATCAGCTCCGGACATTTCCGAACCAGCACGTGGGTATCGCGATTGCAGCCGGTCGGTCCCCAGTAATTGAAATGAAACGTAAATTGTCCATATCCCCCCACCATCAGGTTCGGCTTCAGTCGCGTGCGCGTCAGGCTGTTGTGTCCGCCGGCGCGGCGGTTGTTGCGCAGCGGGGATTTCGGCACCGAGAAGGTCCGCTCTGGGGAATGATAGAGGATGCAAATACCTCTTGGGATTCGTGCACTGACCGCGGCCCGGGTCACCACCACGCCGTGGTCGTTATACACCTCCACCCAATCATTGTCATTTACTCCGATTTCTGCCGCATCTTTATCGTTGATCCAGAACGGCTCCACGCCGCGCGAGAGGGTCGTCATGCGATGGTTGTCGCCATAAGTCGAGTGGATGTGCCACTTGCCGTGAGGGGTCAGATAGTTGAGCATTTTCGACTTGCCCGCCTCTGTGGTGAAACGAATATCGGCATATTGCGTCGGCGCTGGCTTCGGTTTGTAGGTGGGCAGATGCTCGCCATACTGGAGGTAGCCGGGGTGATCGAGATAGAAATGTTGCCGGCCCGTCAGGGTGCGCCACGGAACGAGCGCTTCCGTGTTGTACGTGAATGGCGAGTAGGCGCGACCGTTCTCCATAAGCCCGGACCACATCGGACTGTTCAACAGCCGCATCGGGCGTCCTTGCAATTCTTGATAGGTGATGCGAACGCAGCGATTTTTTTCGGCAAGATGCGCCAAAGGGAGCCCGACTTTCTCTTCCATATTTTTATATGAACGATATGCTAGCTCGCCGTTGGTGACCGTTGCCAGTTGCAAGATCGTGTCGCACACGTGCACATCTTTGAGAAGCGACGGATACTTCACCCCATCAAACTTTACCGTTGGACCTTTTTCGACCATTTGGTCATAAAAATCTTCAATCGAATAGCTGGTGCCATGAGCGCCGAGACCGTTCTTCCTTGCCAACGGACCAAAAGCACAATATTGGTTATAGACATTTTTGTAATCCCGCGTCACCACGGTCAGCTTGGGCATGGTCTTGCCGGGGATCGCTTCCACCTCGCCGGTGATCCATTCCTTGATTTCAGGTTGGGCAATTTCCGCCGGAGTGTCATGGGCGAGCGGCGTGGCAACAATATCTTTGACGGGATTGGGGAAATGGTGCTCGGCAAGCTCGGAGAATTTACGGGCGATGGCTTTGAAGATTTCCCAGTCGCTCTTTGACTCCCAGCACGGAGGAACCGCCGCCGACAGAGGATGGATAAAGCTGTGCATGTCCGTGGAATTGAGGTCGGCCTTCTCGTACCACGTTGCCGCCGGCAGCACGATGTCCGAATAGAGCGCCGAGGTATCCATGCGGAAGTTGAGGTCGACAACCAGATCCATCTTGCCGTGCGGGACCTTGTCGTGCCAAATCACTTCCTGCACGGCATCCTTTGCCAAATCTTGGGCCACAATATTGTCGTGCGTGCCAAGGTAATGGCGAAGAAAATACTCGTGCCCCTTGCTGCTGGCCATCAACGCGTTGCCGCGCCAGATATACCAAATGCGGGGCCAGTTTTCAGGCGCATCCGGGTCTTCGACCGAGAACTTGAGCGTGCGGCTTTTGAGTTGATGGACAACTTCCTGCACAATTTCGTCGTCGGTCTTCGCGCTGGCGGCTTCGATCTCGCGAACCAGATCGAGAGGGTTACGGTTGAACTGGGGATAAAACGGCAGCCAACCATTGCGCACCGCTTTCACCTGCACGTCCATCGTGTGCCCATGGGCAAGCGAACCGTTGGTCGGCTTCTCCGGTACGGTATGATAATCAGTGAAGGCCTTCTCATATCGCCACTGGTCGGTGTGAACGTAATGCCAACTCGGTGTATTCTGCTGTCGCGAGGGGCCGTACCAATCTTTTGCAAAGGCGATCGCTGCCCATGGCTCACCGGGCGCCAGTTTTTCCTGCCCGACATAATGCGCCAGTCCGCCGCCATTCACCCCAATGCATCCGCAAAACATCAAGGCGTGAATACCCGCGCGGTACATCAAATTGGCGTGATACCAGTGATTGATTCCTGCGCCGATGATGATGGTGCACTTGCCATTGGTGTGCATGGCCGTGCTCCCCCATTCCCGCGCAAACTTGATAAGGTCCTTCCGCCCGATACCGGTGTACTTTTCCGACCATGCCGGTGTGAAGGGTTTTGTTTCATCATCGTAGTTGGCAGGATAATCTCCTTGCAGTCCGCGCGAAACACCATACTGCGCCATCAGCAAATCATACACGGTGGTAACGGCAACGGTCTTTCCATCCGCCGTTGAGAGAAAGCGTATCGGAACATGACGCACGTAACTGGTCGCCTCGGCAAAGTTGTCAAATCGAACGGGAATGGTTTTCTCCGAATCTTTCAGGAAGGTGAGTTGTGGGTTGATGTCACTGCCGTCGAAGCCGTCTTTCAGCAATAAATTCCATTTCCCTTTTTCTTTGCCCCAACGAAAACCGGCGCTGCCCATCGGCATTTTGGGAACCTTGGCGATCTCATCCCACATGAGAAATTTCCACTCACCGTTCTCGACTCCGGCATATTTTGCCAGCCGGCCCGCGCGCAGAAGCTGACCCGCTTCATAGAGACCGCCTTCTTCCTTCAGCTCGACGAGGTACGGCGCATCGGTGTATTTTTTCACATAGTCAACGAAATAAGGAATTTGTTTCTCATGGTGAAATTCCTTGAGCAGCACGTGATTGACTGCCATCCACCACGCGCCATCCTGCCCGGCGTTGATCGAAATCCAGTGATCGGCATATTTCGCAACTTGACTGAAGTCGGGAGAAAAGACGTACATCTTTGTTCCATTGTGACGTGCTTCCGCCGCGTAGTGACAATCCGGGGTGCGAGTCATATTGAGATTCGACCCCATCACCGCGAGGAGTTTTGCATTGTACCAATCGGCAGATTCTTGCACGTCGGTCTGCTCGCCCCAAGTTTCCGGCGATGCCGAGGGCAGGTCGCAGTACCAATCATAAAAGGAGAGGGAGATGCCACCCAGCAATTGCATCAAGCGTGCGCCGGAAGCGTAACTCACCATGGACATGGCCGGAATGGGCGAAAAGCCCGCGATCCGATCGGGGCCGTGCGTCTTGATGGTATGAATGTTTGCCGCCGCCATGATCTCCAGCGCCTCATCCCAACTCGCCCGGCGAAATCCGCCCTTGCCGCGCGCCCGCTGCCAGCGCGCGCGGGTCTCCGGATCCGACACCAGCGACTTCCATGCCTCAACGGGATCCTCGTACTCGGCTCGCGCTTTTCGCCATAGATCGAGCAATGCGCCGCGAATGTATGGATACTTCACCCGCAAAGGACTGTAGAGATACCATGAGAACGAAATGCCGCGCTGGCAACCGCGCGGTTCATAAGGAGGAAGGCCATGCTCGAGCGAGGGATAGTCGAGTCCCTGCATCTCCCAGGTCACGATACCGTCCTTCACGTGGATCATCCACGTGCAGCTTCCGGTGCAGTTCACGCCGTGGGTGCTGCGCACAATCTTGTCGTGCTGCCAGCGGTTGCGATAGAACTCTTCCCAGCTGCGGAGCTGAGCTTTTTCTTCATCTTTGATCCAGCTCGTCTTATGGCTGGTATTCATGGGTGACCTCCAATCGTTTGGCTTGCACCAGAGCCCGGCGGACGGAGCGCAGACGCTTGTTCCAGATCATGTCGAAGAATCCGATCACGAGAAGAGCGCCGGCGAGGCCAATAAGAATGAAATTGAGCCGTGCGGTCGATGGATCAACCGGATTGCGGGCGAGTGTGTTTTGGAAGTAGGCAACCAGCGCGAGGATTTCCTCTCCGTCAAGTTGATACTGCTTGTAGACCGAACCCATCGTGGGAGTAGCAGGAGCGGAAAGCCAGGTGGCAAGGGTCTTGCGCCCTTGATAGCGCTCGAATACGGTGGTAAGATCGGGAGCGAGCGTCCCCCCACCGAAAAGTTTGATTCCCTGCACCGCATGGCATGAAATACACGCCGGCCCGCCATTTTTCAAGGATACAGTGCCCAGGAAAATTCTTCGTCCCGTCTCTACATCCTGCGGCGTAAAGGGCCGTTCACTGATCTGTACGCCGGCAAACTGCGACTTCTCCAATTTCGACTCGGCTGCAATTAACGTGAGCAGCGCCTCGGCGCGGGCTTTGGTCATGCCCGGAAGCGCCGGCATCACCACTCCACGCGCGGCTTTGAACAGTTCCACCGCATACGGATCGCCGGCATCAATGAAAGACTTTGGATCCTGAATGAATTGAACAAGCCAGGCCCGGTCCTTGCGCTGGGTAACATTCTTCAAATCCGGGCCGGTCAATCGTCCACCGCCGATGGTATGGCAGCTCATGCAGTTGGCGCGAAAATCCGCAACCGGATCTTGGGCAAGTAAAATGGAACTTTTCGATAATAGGCAGTACAAGATGAATGTCGCCAGTCGCCATAGGCGGGCAGGTGGAAGGAAAAGGACCGTTGGGCAATTGTTCATGGACACGGCTCCACGGGTTGCGCGGCCATCGAGCGGCCGCGAGATGGTTGACCTTTTCAATGCTTGGCGGAATTGTGAGCGCTACGGCAATCTCCCGTCAAAGAACGAGGCGGCCTAAATTTTTTCGGGAGACCACTTAGAATATGGGTAATGGGTCAGTCACAGGTGGGTAGCGCAAGCATCCTCGTATATTAAAAGTGACTCACGATCTTTTGTTCTTTGACAGTCTCTTTAAGGTTGTGTGTACAAACTGCTTCTTCTTTCGTATCGATATTGGCTTGGTTTCGGCGTTGCCTTTCGACACTTTGACCTGGCTTTTCCTGCAACTTTGCATAAGGCATCCTCCGTAAGATCAAGTTTCTAACCTCGGAGAAACTTGATGCATATAAAATTCACTTGCAAAAATTGCGGTCTGGAAAAAGATGCCAACATCCGCCTAAAAGGCACGCAACAGTATTGCAGCGATAAGAAATGTCAACGCGTCCGAAAAGCGGCTTGGCAAAAACAAAAGATGGCTACCGACACGCAGTATCGCGCTAAAGAAATTGCCCTGTTGGTAAGCTGGCGCAAGCAACGACCTCTGGACCAATATCAAAAAGCATATCGCCAAGCCCATTCGGAATATGTCGAAAAAAATCGAAAACGGCAAAAAATCCGCAATGCCAAACGTCGAAAACAGGCAGAATCAGCGCCGAACGAAAAGATTGTAAAAATGGACGCGTTTGCGA
>JAPDQK010000001.1:0-238911 GCA_034505955.1 Candidatus Zhuqueibacter pondensis | reverse complement strand
TCAACAAATTGACACCAGGTTTGCATACGGTGACAGTGAAGGATGCCAATGGTTGCACCATCAACGACAGAAAAACCATCACCGCGCTGGCAGTGGTAACCTGCAATTTATCACAGTTAAATGAAGATGACGAAGACGATGCGACAGCGACGCCGAATGTGTATGCGGGATGCATTTATTGTCTCAATGACGAAGATGTTGAACATCTCACGCGTTATCAGATTAAACCGACAATCGGCCCGAAGGAAGTGGTCGCCAATTACATCATCTTTGGCGGCCCGGCCGCTCCAGACAGGGCGGTTTCGAGGTGGGCAAATCCATAAAAGATGATACAGAAGAAATGGCGCGTGATGGGAACAGCGGTACCACGTACATTATCTCGAACCGCCTGAGTGTACCAACCTTGTTACAACTGGATCTGCGGACCGGGATAGTGTACAGCACTGAGTTTATGCGGCATTGAGCGGTGCATGTATCGAGAGCTGTGGTAATCATGAAGTTGGTTCTCTTAACCCCGATAATTCACACGATGCGTAAATTGACTACACATTGCATTTGAACTCGAGGCTAAAATGCAATTTATGAATTATCGGGGTTAACAGACTTCTTCTCTGCTTAACGCCGTTTAAAATCCTCAGTTTTGCTCTTTTCATTGCGCTGCAACAAAACCCTCCGAACGCGCGGGCACCAGAAGCAAGAATTTTCCATCAAGCCGAAGTTCCGGAATATCGCCGCAATCCGATATGCCAGAATGTTCGCGAGACCACAAATAAAACGACTGCAATGATTATCGCGCCCAAGGGGGTTTGTCCAGTCAGTCGGCCGGTCAAGGCTTCGGCGGGAATTGTCGTGGCAAAAGCAACAGGTACGATAAAGGTCAGCGCAAAACGCAGCCATGCCGGATAAAGACTGATCGGCCAACGGCCGGCCTCATACATGCTTTGGAAAATCACCAGAATGTTTTCCACCCGCACGAACCAAAACGACAGCGTGGCCAGAATCAGCCAAAAGCTGTAAATGATGACCGCGCCTGCCAACAGCACCGCCACAAATGCGACTGCCTGTCCTCCGCCCACTTTTTCTCCCAGCCGAATGAGCGCCATGATCAGCACCGCGAAACCCAGCAGAATATCGATCAATTTCCAGATTTCAACACGTTTGACGCTGACGAGGAGCTGCGCATCCTCCGGCTTGGTGAGCGTAAAATCAAGCGTGCCATCACGAACCGACTCGATGAGTTGTTCCATGCCCGGCTGAATTATGAGGCTGATCAATCCGCCAATCAAAAAGTAGACGCCGACCAACGCCAGCATTTCGTCAGGCCGCCAGCCACCCAATGTGTCCGTATGGGAAAAAATCACTGCCAGTCCAGCAAATGCAGTACCCAATTCCAGCAGCGACTGAAACAGTTGCACTACGAAGTTGACTCGATAGGCCAACTCGCTCATCACATTGATGCGAAAAAATACGAAAATTAGACGAAGATAGTTCATGCGCCCACCGCCGAGTAGATTCGTACGCCTGCACGCCAAACGACACGGACCAGCACAAGGCTGATAAGCAACCATACGGCTTGAACTCCCAAGCCCGCCAACGCCTCGCCCGGCCCAACCCGACCGAGCAGAAGCTCTATCGGGAATCCGATCACCCATTTAAAAGGCAGAAGTGCTGCCACAATTCGGATGGGAGATGGAAGAAGTGACAAAGGAGCAATCTGGCCAGAAAAAAACAGTATCATAATAAAATAGGTTTGGTTGATGGCGCTGACGCGCGTAGTCCAAAACGCCGCCTGTGCCAGAGTCCACTCCAAAAGAAACCTGACCAAAAAAGCAAGCAACAACGCCGGGATGCATACCGCGAAAGCCCACGGCGCGGGAGAAAAGGACGGGTGGAAAATCATTGACAGGACCACCGCAACCAGAAACATGAAGGGAAAGGTGATCAGCTTGGAGGAGATATTGTCGGCGATGTCCGAATGGATCGGATGCACGGGTTTCAACAGCGCGAACGAAAGGCTTCCATGCTGAATACGATACTCGAATTCGTACATGATCCAGGTGTAGGAGACGTGATTGACCAGCATCAACAAAAGGAAATAGGCGGCGAACTCTTGAGTGGTGTAGTCGCCGACACTGCCACCGCTGCTATTCGAGACCGTGGACCAAACAATGAGATAGACGAGCGGCTCGAGCACGTGCCCGATCATCCAGATTGCCAGCGAAGCTCGGTATTGGAGCATCGAGGCAAAGGTGGTTTTGAACTGCTGCACGTAAAGATCAACCAGAGCTTTCATAAACCTCCTGCGCGAAAACCCGTTCGATCACTTCCTCAATCGGCGAATCTTCAACCAACAAATCAATCACCGGCAAATCCGCCAGCAGCCGCTCGGTAATGCGTGCGGTTTCGGCTTTTGGAACACGGAGGGTAAACTGGCCGTCTGAGCAAGAGACAACTTCGCCATAGGAGTGCAAATCGACCTGGCAATCTGCCAACTTCACCACGATGGTTTTGTGCGCCGTAAATTTCTGCACCAGTTTCGAGAGATCGCCGTCGAACAGCAGCTTGCCGTGGTGGATGACAATGACGCGCCGGCAAAGCGCCTCGACGTCGGCCATGTAGTGGCTGGTCAGGAGGACGGTCGCACCAAAGCGGCGATTATATTCTGTAATGAAGGCGCGAATGCGTCGTTGCATCGTCACGTCGAGACCGATGGTCGGCTCATCCAAGAAAACCACACTCGGGCGGTGCAGAAGTGCGGCCGCAATCTCGCATTTCATCCGTTCGCCGAGGGAGAGATTACGGACCGGTTTGTGCAACAGTGGCTCCAATTCCAACAGCTCGGTCAGTTCGTCAACCATGCGGCGGTAGTCGGCGGCGGGAATGCGATAAATAGCCCGGTTCAGCTCGAATGAATCCAGAGCGGGTATATCCCAAACCAACTGGTTGCGCTGTCCCATCACCAGCGTAATTTGCCGCAGGAAGGCTTTTTCGCGCTTCCAGGGAACGTAGCCGAGCACAGTCACCTCTCCCGTCGTGGGATGCAACAGACCCGAAAGCATCTTCAGCGTGGTGGTCTTGCCGGCGCCGTTGGGACCGAGAAAACCCACGATCTCTCCCGGCGCCAGGTCGAACGAGATGCCATCCACGGCATGGATTTCCTCGATGCGGCGGTGCACAAGGCTTTGCAGCGCGGCCATCACACCGGCTTCGCGCTCGCTCACGACGTAAACTTTTTTCAGATCGCGGAGGTGAATTGCTGATGAGGTCATAGTTGGTATGGCGGAAAGGAAAGAAAAAGACAGATTCGTCCTTCTTATTGTCGCAACAGTAGAAAGGCAAAATTCAATTCGATCTTGAACCTGCCTCCTTCTGGCGTTTGCAACAGAAAAAATCGAAGAACTCAATCGCGAACGAAGTCACAAGAACCGGAACTTCTGATTCCAAAACGGCATTCCAGGTTTGACCTTTTTGCCAATTGCTGACGTAATGTGAAAAATTTAGGAAGAAAAAGCAAGAGTTTTCTCGAATTTCCAATGATCGAAGGTTCAAATCCTCCCTTTACGGTTAATCTGAACACCGGGTTTTGTGTTGAAAGGGCGGTTCTATGATGGTTAACCCCGATAATTCACGCGGTGCGTACATCGGTCGCACCCCGCTTTTTGGCTCAGCCTGAAAATATGAGTTATGAATTATCGGGGTTAATGGAGTCGGCTTCATTTTGGGGATGATCGCTGTTGTCGAGAACAAGAAAACCCCAGCGCTGGTTTTGTCGCCCCGGCGGTGAGCCAATTGGTGTCATCGAACGTCTCCAACCCCTGAAATTGTTCATGCGCTGCGCGCGAGTCGAAAACAGTGCTTCTGTTGCAGTCGTTTCTGATCCGCAAACACACGGAGCACTGTTTTTCCCGAAGAAGAGTTTTTTTCTGGCAGACTAACCGTGTCACTCCCTCGTTCTCTTAGTCGAGGAAAACCGGGATTTGGCATCATGATTCTCCTTATTCGATTTTCACTGTAAATTGCGGTGTGAATGCTTGGCTGCGAGAATAAGCAAACAATCCATCCAAGAGCGTAGCGGCATACGCATCGTGGGCAAAATTCTCCGCTATTCGCATGGTGCAAAGGATCAATCTCCCCTGCCCTGCATTCATTTGAAGAACATAAGCCGAATTCAGATGCAGCCAGCCAACATACATTCCCACCAGCACGTCGGAAAAATTCGCTGCGGAGATGCCAGTAATGACCGTTGCCGGTGACACCAGGGCCGATTCAAATCCCAAAAATTTCTCGAAACTGAGATCGCGAAATGGGCCGTGATCGCGACGAACCCAGTTGAAATTCGAGGCCCAATTGCCGTCGTACCATTCCGCATTTCGACTGGTGAGTGAAAATGGAAATCCCGCGGGTATATGGGTGTTTGTATCAACCAGGCAAAGTACCGTTTCACCACGTTGCAAGTGTTTCAGAATTTCTTGGTCCAGCACATTCGTGACGAGTGGCGAGCGCTGCGCGGAAAGTTTATCCAAAACATATCCCATGGTATGGAGCGCTTCGGTAAATTTGTCCAGCGTTTTAGCCGGATCGTAAATTCTGACCGGATTGGCGGCAGAAAGTTTTCGTTTGGGATAAACAAAAACATCGCAGTAATTTTTTGCCAAAACTTTGCCATCCGCAAGCTTGAGAGCAAGTGTAATCCGCAGCCGTTGTGGAGAGGGAATTTCGGTTAAAGGGATTTGCATGGATGATATTGCTTCAACCCGCGTTCGGTCAATGAAGGGAACCGCGAAGCTTCCCTGTTCGCCGGAGGAGGCTGTCCATTGCAGCATCGCATTTTTGAGGTCAACGGCGCTGTAATGCGACAGCCAGAGTTTGATCTCCACGGTTTCGTCATCCCAATAATTGTATTTCACCGGGCGGGGAATGATCACATCCGGCTGCTGAATGTTGGCCAGATCGTCGGCGTAAATTTTCATATTGCGCCACATGTCGAGCAGGCCGTTGCACTCCCAGTTGATGTCAGTGAACTCGGTGATGACATATCCTTGTATTTCCGGTTTGAGCCGAATCTGCTCGATTTCATATTTCAGTGCCATGAACTGCGCGCGTTGACTTTCCGCGGCAAGCTCGTTATAGGTGCCAAAAATTTCATCATAATGAAAATCTTTGAAGCGTTGCTGAACACCCTCTGGCAAGGTGACTTCTCTTCCCCCAAAATCCCGCTCGAACCACCAAGGCAGACTCTCGGGCAATTTCGGCAAACCCCAATTACCGAACTCGGAAAGCAGCAGCGGCTCGTTGCCGGTTTCCTGACCATCGCCAAATTCGCTAAAGAGCCATTTCGGTCGTTTTACAATGTCCTCCAGAGTTTGATCAAAACGATGGCGATTTTCAGGAATCGCCCAGTAGGTGTGATAATCATTGAGATCAGTCTTCAGATGGAAATTGCCCCAACAGGCGCTGTTGTCCACTATGAGACGGCCAACGGCTTTTTGCTTGGCGCGGCTAAAAGCAGAGAGCAACCATTGCCGTTGCTCGGCTCGTTTCAAATCAATTCCCCAGCTTTCATTGATAAGACTGATGATCACCACTGAGGGGTGATTCCAATCGCGATCCAACATTGCCTCCAGCGTTTCGTCAGCGCGGCGGGCAGCTTCCGGCGTCAAGACATCCCAATTGGGAATTTCATACCAGACGAGCAATCCGACGTCATCGGCGACTTTCAAATAGCGTGGATCGGGAACCTTAATATGGCAGCGCAGCATGTTCAAGCCGAGGCGTTTCGCCTTCAGCATTTCATCACGAAGATATTCTTCCGAGGGCGTGGTGTAGATGGTTTCCGGATAAAAATCCTGATCCAGCGCGGCCATCATATAAAACGGCTCGCCGTTGAAATAAAGCAGTTTATTCTTCACGGCGAGGGAACGAAACCCGAAACGCTCGACCACCTTGTGGTTTGCACCGAGTGATAATTCCGCTTCATAGAGATGCGGCGAATCGAAGCTCCAGAGCAGAGGATCGTGAACGACGCCTTCAAGCTGCACTTTCTCCTCCGAGGGCAAAAGCATTTTGGAAATTTGCAGGACTTCCCGCTTCTGCGGATCAAAAATTCGCAGGGAGAGTTGTTCGTTTGATTTCTTGTTTTCTCCCAAGCTCAAATTCACCTCGACAACAATTTTCCCATCAATCGTCGGAGTGAGATGTATTTGTCGAATGTGGCGTCTGGGTTTGATGACCACGGACACACTTTGCCAGAGGCCGCTGGTTTGCACGTACCAATTCTGCTTGCCATGCGGGATGTGCCAGTAGCTGACGCCTTCGGTGCCAATTTCAGTCGGCACCGGATCCATCACGCGCACGAGGAGTTCGTTCGTCCCCGCTTTGGCAAACCGGCGAATATCGAACTCAAACGGCGTGTATCCGCCTTCGTGCCTGCCAACGTTATGGCCATTCAAAAAAACTTCAGCAACGTAATCCACGGCGCCAAAACGAAGGATGGCGGTCTCCGGAGATTTCAGTTTTGGCAATTCAAAGGATTTCCGGTACCACGCCACGCCTTGATAATCCCGCAAGTCCTCAAATTGCGCCTGCCATGATAACGGCACTTTCGCGATTCGCCAGCCGGCTTTTTCTTTCACGTTGCCGATATGAAAAGCGCCGCTGGCATCCACGGCAAATTGCCACTCGCCATCGAGGGAAATGATTTGGGCGAAACCGAATGGTGATGGTATCATTAAAATACCCAATAAGAACAAATAGAGTTTTTGCATCATAAAACCATCCCAAGTTAGATGATTCGCATCCAACGCTTGATGACGAATCGTTGTTTAGACGACTTCCATTTTTGAACCCGTGATGTGAATCACACCTAAATTTACAAAAATTTAAAAACAAATGCCATTTGTTGCAATAAATATCGTTGAGCAAGCCGGGAATTTCTTGATGATCAAAGCGTGCACAACTGAGATATGGCCACATGAGAGTCCAAAAACATATCGCCCCTCTGGGGCTGAAAAAAGTCGACTTTTCAAACACACTTTTACTTATAACATGGCTCGACAATACGGTAACAGGTATTATGAGGCAACGACTTTGGTCTCCCAATTATTCGGCAGCATTAATTAGTGTCTGTCCGGAAATACCGATTTGACCTGTCATCGCGAGCGTTTCTCAGCATGCAGGGTCTACGACTCGTAGAGCTTCGGCAAAAAACGCCTCCCAAGAAACGCTCTCCTTTGTCATGCTGTAAGCATCTTCCCCCGCATGAGTACAGTGCCAGTACGCTGGAAGATTCCTTGCGGAATGACATTCAGGTGGTGTGTTTCTGACCGAAAGAATGGCACATCAGCCATCTACAACTCGCAATGACTTCAAAGATGGAGTTTTCGGACAAACACTAATATTACAACGTTAAGTTGCTCATTGCATCTCCATTTCCTGTCATTCTGTAAGAATCTTTTTCAACATGACATCCGCGGCAATGCCTAAAAAGACCCCTACGGGCGTAGCCTTCCAGGGTGACATGAAAGGCTACGCCCGTAGGGGGTGGGCTTACGACTTAACGTTGTAGTACTAATTATAAGGCAATGTGTCTCCCCCAAAAGATAAAAATCCTTGCTTTTTCATTCCGGCTTTATCATATTAACGCCCGAATCTAATGGAGAAATGACCATGATTATTGCCAGCTTGAATGAGATCACTGGCCGGGTCTATCCGGCACGCCGAAGAACCCAAAATCTGGTTGGAGGTTTGTCACCGATACAAGCCAAATACTTTTGCATGGGCTATGTAACACTGGAAGCGAATGGCGGTCAAGTTCCATGGCACAACCAGGAACAAGAGGAAATTTATTTCATCCTGGAGGGAACAGGTGAAATGTGCCTGGGAGAAGAACGCCAGATCATAACCTCCGGGCAGGTGGTTTATATTCCCCCGGAAGTTTTTCATCAGTTGACGAATGTCGGAGATCGACCGTTGCGAATGATTTATTGCTATGGACCTGCCGGCGAGGTTGCGCACTGGCGGCAGGAGCTGGATGGGACATTGCCCAAAGCTGGAATTGAGGCACCCGCTTTACCCGAAGGAGCTCATCCCCAATTTACGGACAAACCTCAATAGCAAATTCACGAGTCAGCCAAAATTTACCGGGAGGAACCGACCATGGCAAATATCATGATACATCGCGTTGGCATCGTGATGAATGGTGTAACCGGGCGCATGGGCACCAACCAGCATCTCATGCGCTCGATTGTCGCCATCATTAAACAGGGTGGTGTCAAAATTAATGACCGGGAAGTCATTATGCCAGACCCAATTTTGGTGGGAAGGGATCCCGCCAAACTGGAAAAATTATCGGCACAGTCTGGGGTCGCAAAATGGACGACCAATCTCGACAGTGCACTCGCCGATCCAGATTATTTGATTTACTTTGATGCCCAAACCACCAGTCGACGTTTTGCGGGTGTAAAGAGCGCCATTGAAGCCGGTAAACATGTCTATTGTGAAAAACCTGCTGCGTCAACAACAAAGGAGGCATGTGCACTTCACGCGTTGGCAAAAAAAGCCGGAGTGAAGCATGGGGTAGTTCAGGACAAACTGTGGCTGCCTGGTATCATGAAATTGAAATTACTGCAAGACAAGGGCTTTTTTGGTACAATCCTTTCTGTCCGCGGCGAGTTTGGCTACTGGATTTTTGAAGGCGATCACATCCGCCCCCAACGACCTTCATGGAACTACAAGAAGGAAGAAGGCGGCGGCATTATTCTGGATATGTTTTGTCACTGGCGCTATTTATTGGATAATCTTTTCGGCAAGGTGAAAGCTGTTTCCTGTCTTGGTGCCACACACATCAAAAAACGTTGGGATGAACACAATCAACCCTTCGATTGCACGGCTGATGATTCGGCGTATGCGACTTTTGAGCTGGAGGGGGACATTGTTGCGCATTTCAACGCCTCGTGGGCATTTCGGGTTCGGCGCGATGATCTGCTGACAATCCAGGTGGATGGGACCAGCGGTTCGGCAGTAGCGGGCTTGAGAAATTGTGTCATCCAACCCTATGCCGCCACGCCTCGTCCCACATGGAACCCGGATGTCGACAGTCCCATCAACTATATGGAAGGCTGGACTTCATTGCCTAACGTTCAAGAATTCGACAATGCGTTCAAGAGGCAATGGGAACTCTTTCTTCGCCATGTCGTGAAAGACGAGCCATTCCCTTGGAACTTATTGGAGGGTGCAAAAGGTGTTCAATTGGCGGAAAAAGCTCATGAGTCCTGGCAAAAGCGTTGCTGGGTGGAAATTCCTGAATTGGAAGAAACGGAAGGTTAACGCAAGCTTTTTCTTTGTGTAACCTTGGACTTCAGACAAATTAAGAACCTGAATCCTGCACGATCATAGAATCGTGCAGGATTCAGGCAAAATCACGATTTCCCCAATTGTCTTTGACCATCCTCTGGTCATGTGATACTATTTCATCACCGTGAATTTCTTGACTTGCGAAAAGCCGTTGACCTCGAGGCGATACACATAGATCCCGCTGGACAAATTCTTCGCATCCATCTGGACGTGATGAGAACCGGCATCGAGGGCACCCTCGACCAGTGTGGCGATCTTATTGCCCAGCAAGTCATATACGCTGAGGCTCACGACGGAGTGTTCAGAAAGAGCAAACTCGATGGTCGTGCTTGGGTTAAAAGGATTAGGATGATTTTGTTTGAGCTCAAACTGGGAAGGCGTAGCCAGCGATGATTTCTGCCCAACGGAAGAGGTGGAATATTGCCTGGTGCGCCTGAAGATATGATCCCACGGCACAATCGCAGTGGTTTTATTTCCATTGTTGATGGCCAGAACTCCCATGGGATAGCGCTGAGATCTTTGTTGAGTATTTCCCATGCCATCAGTTCCCCCCACCCCTTCAACCTCGATCAAGCCCAGGTAGGTTTTGTCACTCCGTCTAAAAACTCGGATTCTTGTTGGCGCCTCGTTCTCTTCTGAGAACAGAATGTACCCCTCGCCCGTTGGGTAGGCGTCTTCCTCTGCTATGGAATAAATCGTAGCCCCTTCCGCTTCATTTTGAAAATTTCCCACTCCATATTCAGTGATAAAAGTCCCGTCAAGGGTGTAGAGATCGATATGAGGTCCATTTTCATTGTGGATACTGATCTCGTTACGGAAGCCGTCACACACAAAGGTCTCGATTTCCGAGCACCGTGTGGAAAATCTGTAAACCAGGCTCCCATCCCTGGTATCGAAACCCAGCATGTCGGAGCCTTCGGAAGTATAAACCAGGATCCGTTCATCGTGCAATCTGCAGAGGTCAAGAGGATTCTCCTCTCCCGAACCAAGATAGGGCGAGCCAAACCTGATGACCTCCTTGAATCCGGGTATCTGCAGGCCAATGATTTCTTTTCCCACCCTGACATAAAGTCGATCGTGCTCTGAATCCGCCACCGAACCGATAACCTTGCCGGGCAATGGCACTGCCGCAAGCTCATTATTCCCGAATGGGAATTGGTGCATTTCAGCCTTGGCATCACTTGGACCCGTCACGAACATCAGAGAATTATTCAGATCCGGGGCGTTCCAAAACGTCACCGCATCAGGACTACCAACCGCTCCATTGACATCGAAAATCGGAGTGACCGTCGTCGGAGGAAATGGGGAAGGAGTAATATTCTGGGCCAACGACTGGCTCATCGCCCACACGAAAACCAGCAGAATCGACATGTTGATTGGTCGGCAAGAAAGTTTCATGACCATCTCCTATCTTTTTAGTAGTGAGTTCACTCATCAGCCTGCCCCTAACGGGCGTAGCCTACGGGCATAGCCCACCGTGGCGCCAGTACCGCAGGCCATGGCCGGATAAGATTTGAATGACATCACTCACCCCAGTCAAGCCACCCCGATTCACGCCAAAATGCCGTGAGCAACCGGCAGGATTTCATCACGTCATTTTTTGATGATCGCTGAAACCATTCATCAAAACAGAATGTATTGAGAATATCGATATTCCTGGCTCCCCCCTTTCGCGCGTTCGATGTTTTATCAAAGCAATCCATATACCAGATCAGCACACATGGAACCATGCATAGTCTGCCTGACTCGAAATGCCATTCCTCTGGGTGATTTGTGATTTTCCTGCCTGTGGCACTGCAGGTACCGGGAAAAATTTGAAATTCGGTTACGAATGCGTGAGCGTTTCATCTTTGATTTTTGAAATTTTACTGCCAAGTTAAGAGACTGTTAAGTGCAAATAAAAAAACCAAAAAAATTAAAAAATGTCTTGACATCGACTGAGTAATTTGGTATTTTTAAGCAATTGTAATTTCCTGGTTACGACGCGCGAGAGGGAATGGGTTTCGGCTGTGAAAGGGTAGGTGGTTACACACCCATTTCTTTCTACCTTTCTATCATTTTCAGGTTCAAACAGGCAATCAGAAACGACCGAATAGCAACATGGATTTTGCATCTTTGCTTTTCGGTTTCCGGGTGGTGGGAAGTTATTTGTGTTTTTTAGCGGTCTTAAATACTTTTGGATGACGATATGTCCTCGTTGCACATGCACATGTAGTCTAACAACAGTCGAGGATTGGAATATACGGATCGTACGCATCACATTACCGCTTCCCTCTCCGAAGTAACGGAAGACTGTTCGATTCGGGTGCTGACCAATCTCCTTTTTTTACGGTTGGCATTTGTATAATTAAACTTTCGCAGCGCGAGCCTTAAACTTACCCATTTTATTTCTAAGCAAAACCTATTCATCCTGACAGGAGCCGTGGCCGGGTTAAGCGGAGGTTCCAGATTTTTTCAAATCATGATGATTTGAAAACGTAGTCGTTGGAGACGTATTGAGATTTTCGAACTGATTTTCTCCACAATCCAGGGGAAAGGAGAATCACTATATGGAAAGCTTGATCGACCGCCTCCGTGACGAACAAGCAATGGCCAAATTGATCGGTGAGGCGCCGAGCTTTCTCAAGGCGATCCAACCACTCACAGCCATAGCTAAAGGTGAAGCCAATGTGTTGATTAGCGGCGAAACCGGTACGGGAAAGGAGCTTGTGGCCAGAGCAATTCATTACTTGAGTGCAAGGGCGGCATTCCCTTTTGTCCCAGTGCATTTTGGCTCTTTGCCGGATACGTTGCTTGAAAGTGAGCTATTTGGACATGAGCGCGGCGCTTTTACCGATGCCCGTACCCATAGGCATGGTCTCATTGCCCAGGCGGAAAAGGGCACTTTGTTTTTGGACGAATTGGAAACCATGAGCTCGAAAGCGCAAGTCGTCCTGTTGCGTGTGCTGCAGGATAAGAAGTTTCGTGCCCTCGGGTCGAGCCGGGAGCAAACAGCCGATATCCGGGTTGTTGCCGCCACTAATGCCCCGCTGGAACAGCTCGTGCAAGCCGGAGCCTTTCGCTCGGATTTGTATTATCGGCTCTGCGTCTTTTCAATTCATCTGCCACCGTTGCGGGAGCGCAAGGAAGATATTATGGCCCTGGCGCATCATTTCTTGAGAAAGCATACTCCGCCTGACCGGCCAGAACTAAATCTGGCTCCGGGCGTCAGTGAGGCATTGTTGGCCTACGACTGGCCTGGAAATGTGCGAGAGCTCGAGAGCGCGATCATCCGCGGTATTCACCTCAGTCAGACCAACCTGATCGAAGTCGAGGACCTGGGTATTCCCTCTGCAATAGAAAGTCTGCCGGATATTCCCGTTACCGTCATCTCTTCAGAGGAATTATCTTCTCTCAAAGCAATGAAGCAAAAGATGATCGAGGAATTTGAAAAAGAGTATTTAACCCGCCTCATGCGTGAGCATCAGGGAAATGTAAGCCGTGCGGCTCTGGCGGCCGGAAAAGAGCGGCGCGAGCTTGGCAAGCTGCTCAAGAAGTATCGGATCGATCCCGGGCCGTTCCGGTATTAATCATCATCTTTGCTGATCACAGATCATGGGTAATGAAGTCTTGAGCTATGGGTGAAAATTCACCCAGCGTCGTATCATTTTTGTTACCATTATATTAGAACATGATTTTGTCCTGTCTCAATGGGTGTGGTTTAACCCACCGATTGCCTCTCCCCTTGGAATACCCATCATAAGTTATTGAAATTAAAGCCCGCCCAAACAGACTTCAACCTGGCTCTCCTTTTGCTATTTTCTCTCCCGTTAAAAAATAAGTGGAGGTGCCAATGAGCATGCTGTCGAAGTTGGAACAAGAGAAACAGATGGCGGATGCCATTCTCGGATATCTCGCCGAGCATCCTCGAGCCTCGGATACATTGGAAGGAATTGCCGAGTGGTGGATCATGCGACATCAGGTCCGAGTCGAAGTCAACACCCTGGAGAGAATTTTGCGTCAGTTGACAAATAGCGGTCTCTTGGAGAAAACTGGGCTCGGTGATAATCCACGGTATATTTTGAAAATCAAGATTGACGAGTCGCACTCCGAGTGAATGCTCTTGAAAGGCAAATTATTACACTTTCATGCGCGCCAAGAGGATCAACAAGCAAGCAGCAGTCGCGCTGCAGATTGATCTGAATGAGATTCCCTGCCTGCATTCTCTGGTAAACTTTCAATGAATTGAAGTGAAGACCTATTTTCAGCCTTCCCCCCTGCTCAGCGGTCGTAGCCTGCTGCAGATTACTGGCGGAAAGCAAGATGAGTTTTTATTTTGTGACAGCATAGCGTGCTTCTATAAGAGTCAAAAAAAAACAAAATTCAAAAAAAGGTAATTACTTTCTCTTTACTCCCCAAGATGGAGGTTTGAATATGCGATCTGACAGATCTGGGCTGCGAAGTTTTGTGTGGCGTTTTTTGCCCGACCGAACGGGCTTTGTAGCAGCCATATTTCTTCTTGTCGGCCAAGTGCTGGCACAAACCGGGAGTGAGATGGTCAAGATTTCGGTAAGCGGCGGTTTGGCTCCCACCTTCTCCTGGACTCCGGACAGCGCCATCGGCCGCCTTATCGTTGAAGAGGGCGAGGAGGAGCTTTGGGGTACGGAGACCGAAGGAACCAATATCTATCATTCACCGATTCGTTATGGTGTTTACCCTCCCGGAACTTTGGAGGAAGAACTGGAAGAGATGGCGGAACCTCTGATCCCCGGTCACACTTATAAAGTCTCGTTGTTTCGCTGGGTCAGCTTTGAGCCGGAGAGCCTGCAAGTTGTCGGCGTGCAAGAATTCACGCCCACTGCTGAGGCCGCAGAAGAAGAGGAAGGCCCGCCTCCGGGCATCAGGCCCGTGCTCCGCGCCGGTGTGCTGCCGCCTGATTTTCAGTTAGATGGAACATTGAACGGGCCGGCGTGGTCGGCGGCCACCGACTCCGTTGCCAATCTTATCACCATCGAGCCGGAGGAAGGCGGCACTCCCGAAGGCCGCACGGTGGTTAAAGTGCTTGCCAACTCGAAGGAAATTGTCATCGGCGTGCGCTGCTATGACAACGAGCCAAGTGGCATTGTCTCCTTTTTGAAAGCGCGGGACGTGGCGTTCGAGGATGACTATCAGGAAGATCATATTGTGCTCGTGTTGGATACTTTCCAGGATGGCCGCTCCGGTTACGTCTTTTCGGTCAATGCGACCGGCGCGCGTTCCGATGGCTTGGTAATCGAACAAGGCGAAGATGTGAATAGCAACTGGGATACGATTTGGGAGGCCAAAACTTTACAAGACGACGCCGGCTGGTCCGCCGAGATTCGCATTCCCATCAAAAGTCTCAGTTTCAAAAAAGGCCTGACCGCATGGGGATTCAACGTGCAGCGCCGCGTGCAGCGCTTGCAAGAAACCAGCCGCTGGTCCAGTGCCAAGCGCGATTTTGAGATCTACCAAACCAGCCGCGCCGGACTGCTCACCGATCTGCCGCAGTTCGATCTTGGCGTCGGACTGAGTATTCGCCCGGCTGGCGTTGGCAGAGTTCGTAAACCCGAACCTGATGCGGACACCGAGTTGGATGGCGACCTCAGCTTCGATGTGACCCAAAAACTGGGACCAAATTTGTTGTCGGCATTGACGGTCAATACCGATTTTGCGGAGACCGAAGTGGATGTTCGGCAAATCAATGTGACTCGTTTTCCCATCTTCTTTCCGGAAAAACGCACTTTCTTTTTGGAAGGGGCGGATATTTTCGAATTCGGCCTCGCGCTGGACGAGGACACCATGCTGCCGTTCTTTAGTCGCCGCATCGGTCTCTTTGGCCGCAGCGAAGAAGATCAGGCGCCCATCCCCATCAATGTTGGCGGTAAAATCAACGGCCGCGTGGGCAACACCAATCTCGGCGCACTGGTCGTCAACACCCGCAAGGTTGATTCGCTCGAAGTAGGGGATGAAACGATTGAGGTGCCGCAGACGACGATGGGAGCGGTGCGGATCAAACAAAATGTGCTGGAGGAATCTTCGCTGGGAATGCTGGCCACCTTCGGCGATCAAGCGGGCCGCTCTGAGAGCTGGATGGCCGGCATGGATTTCACCTATCGGACCTCGAGCTTCTTGAATGACAAGACATTTCTGGTCAGCGTGTGGGGCTTGCTCAATAATCGCGAAGATCTGGGGGGCGATAAATCCGCCTACGGACTCCGTCTCGATTATCCCAATGATTTGTTCGACGTCAATTTCACCACCATGCGCATCGGCCCGGGCTTCGATCCGTCGCTGGGATTCGTGCCGCGCAAGAACATTCATCTTTGGGATTTCACCGGCGATTACAAGCCGCGACCAGGGGGATTCATTCGGCAGATGGACCATGAATTTTCCATCAGGCTGTTCAACACCTGGAACAATTCCACCTGGGAAAGTTATGAGATGAAGATCAAACCGCTCGACTGGCTTTTGGAGAGCGGTGATCGGTTCCAAGCCGGTTTCATGCCACAGGGCGACCGGCCACCCGAGGAGTTTGAGCTGTCTTCTGAGGTGAACATTCAACCCGGCTCTTATGAATGGACACGTTATTTCTTGGAAGGACGCTCGGCAGATAAGCGCAAGGTCAGCGCGCAAATGCGGTGGGAATTCGGCAACTATTATAACGGTGAATTGAATACGCTGGAGGCGAGGCTGACGCTGAGACCAATTCCCCTCGTGACCATGGAATTCACCGGACAGCGAAGTACAGGCAAGGCAAAGGTTTTTGAAGAAGAATCCGAAGAATTGGTCGAGACGGACTTCACCGAGGAAGTGTACGGCCTCCGGTTGTTGCTAAATTTTTCTCCCAATTTGCAATTCAGCAGTCTGACGCAGTACGATACGCAGAGCCGCGAACTGGGCTCCAACAACAAGCTGCGCTGGACGTTCGATCCGCTCGGCGATCTCTTCATCGTCTATAATCACAACTTGATCCGGAGAGCCAGCGACAATCGCTGGGAATTCGTTTCCAACGAATTGCCGGTGAAGATCCAGTACGCGTGGAGGTTTTAGGATGGCAATAACGGCAAAACTATTCAGGGCAAAACAATTGATCTCAAAAGACATTTTTTAAAATACTCAAATGAAGCGTTTTTAATGGTTTTGCCCTAATGGTTTTGCCATTAAAGGTTCAACTCTCAATGGAAAATGGAGCTCGACATCATGAAATCAGCATGCCGCAGTTTCAGCCAGAGGGCACTGGCGAACGTCCCGCCTTTTATGGCAATACTCGTCGTATTCACTTTCCTCGCGCTGTCGATTGGCTGCAGCAAGGCACAAGATAGCAAGACCCAGACGGGTGTAGCCAACAGCAAGGCCGAAAGCAAGATCGAAACGAAGGCTCCCGAAAAAATGTGGGAGGACTTCGACCCCACCCATTTCGACCATCGCTCGGCTACGGTCGATAACCCCTGGTTCCCCCTGAAGCCGGGGACGCGGCTCACGTGGGAAGGCAGCACCGTCGAGGATGATGGCACCGTCGTGCCGCATCGTGTCGTGTTCACGGTTACCGATTTGACCAAAGTCATTGCTGGCGTGCGCACCGTCGTTTGCTGGGATCAAGACTACAGCGATGGCGAGTTGGTGGAGACAGAGCTTGTCTTTTTCGCGCAGGACAAGGACGGCACCGTCTGGCACTTGGGGCAGTACCCGGAAGAATACGAGGACGGAAAGTTCGTCGCGGCCCCCTGCTGGCTCCACGGTTTTGAAGAGGCGAGAGCCGGAATCATGATGAAGGCCAACCCACAACTTGGAGCGCCCAGCTACTCTCAGGGGTGGGCGCCTTCGGTGGACTGGACCGACCGCGGACAGACCTACCAGATGGGCCAGAAAATTTCCGTTCCTGCGGGCAGCTACGAGGACGTTCTGGTGATCGACGAGACCGCCAGGTCTGAGCCAGGTGCTCACCAACTCAAATATTACGCTCGCGGCGTGGGAAATATTAAAGTCGGCTGGATGGGTCAGGGAGAAAAAACAAAAGAAACTCTGGATCTGGTCAAGATCGAGCAGCTTGACGCCAAGGCTCTTGCCGAAGCCCGCGCGACGGCGCTGAAACTAGAAAAGAACGCCTACAAAAACAGCAAGAACGTGTATGCGCACACGCCGGCGGCGGAGCCAATCCCTGGCGCAAATAGTCAAACCGTCAAGTAAGTCGGGGTGAAGCTATACTGCAGGAATCTTTTTTGGTTCGAGCACTTGGCTTGGATTCAAAAAAGATTACCACGAAAATGTTGTAACGCAGGCTTCTAGCCCTATGGCACTAATTTTTCAACAAGGCAAGATAAATTTGGACAAAATTATTCAAAAACAATGACAGAATAATGAATGGCAGAAAAAATGTGAGGAAGCTATCATCAAAAAACGCTAATCACCTTCAGCAAGCAGATGCCTTAAATTTTTTTGTCAAACATTTTTGTGTCATGGCTTTTTTTAAAAGTTAGTGACATTGGGCTTCTAACCTGCATGCAGACAAGATGTCTGCGTTACATTTTCATCGAGATGACAATAACACAACGGATTTGAAATAAACCCAGCTGTGTCACTAAACCCAGGGAGGTCTGAAATGATGCGTTGGATGGTTAGTGCAAGCATGCGGCTTCGGCTCGTGGTGGCTGCGGCAGCGGCGTTGCTGTTGGTTTTCGGCTTCACGCAGCTTCGCAAGATGCCGGTGGATACCTTGCCCGAGTTCTCTCGGCCGTATGTGGAAATTCAAATCGAAGCCCTCGGGCTTTCCGCCCAGGAAGTGGAGGCCATGATCACCACGCCTCTGGAGGCGGACATGCTCAACGGCTGCCCGTGGGCTGAGGAAATCCGCTCCGTGTCGCTTCCCGGCCTGTCGTCGATCACGCTTGTTTTCGAGAAAGGAACCGACATCATGCGCGCTCGCCAGGTGACTCAGGAGCGCCTCATCGAAATATTCGCACTGCCGCAAGTGTCGAACCAATTCACCATGATCAATCCGGTCTCCTCGGCCGGCAGGGTCATGGAGATCGGCTTGACCTCGGACAAGCTGTCCCTGATCGAAATGTCAGTACTCGCCCGCTGGACGGTGGTGCCCCGCTTGATGGGTTTGCCCGGGGTGGCCAATGTGTCGATTTGGGGCGAGCGTATGCGGCAATTGCAGGTGCAAGTCGATCCGGAGCGGTTGCGCGCCGAAGGTCTTGACCTGATGCAAATCATCAAAACCGCTGGCAACTCGTTATGGGCCTCGCCGTTGAGCTTTTTGGAAGCTTCGACGCCTGGCACCGGCGGGTGGATTGATACCCCCAATCAAAGACTCACCATCCGGCACATCTTGCCCATTCAGACCGCGGAGGATTTGGCCAAAGTACCCATCGAAGGCGCACCCAAAAAGAGGCTGGGTGATGTGACCACCGTGGTGGAAGATCATCAACCGCTCATCGGGGATGCCCTTGTCAAACACGAGCCCTCACTCATACTGGTGGTGGAAAAATTTCCCTGGGCCAATACCAAGGACGTGACCAAACAAGTAGAAAAAGCGCTGGCGGACTTGCGGCCCGCCGTCTCCGGTATGGAGATGGACCCCACCCTCTTTCGCCCGGCGACCTATCTGGAACTGGCGGTTGACAATCTCTCCTCGGCTTTGCTCCTCGGCGCCGGTCTTTTGATTGTGGCTTTCCTGGCCTTTCTCTTCAATTGGCGCACCGCGTTGATCAGCATTGTCACGGTCCTGATGTCGGTGATCGCCGCCGTAATCGTGCTCTACGTGAGTGGCGTGACGATGAACATGATGATCATCGCCGGACTGATGATCGCCGTCGGCGCCATCATCGACACGGCGATTGTCGACACGGAAAATATCGTGCGGCGCTTGCGCCAAGCCCGTGAAGAAGGCTACGCCCATGGGGGCAATGGCAAATCAGCGGCAACGATTATTTACGAAGCCATCATCGAGATGCACCATTCCTTCCTCTATGCAACGGTGATCATCGTGCTGGCCGTAATACCGGTTTTGTTCTTGGAAGGTGTGTCTGGTGCCTTTTGGCAGCCGGTTGCCACCTCATATATTCTGGCATTGCTCGCCTCTTTTGTGGCGGCATTAACCGTTACGCCGGCGTTGAGTGTGCTGCTCTTGCGCACGAGCTCGCTTCGCGCCGGTGAGTCTCCTGTCGTTCGTATGCTGCGTGGTCTCTATAACAGTCTTTTGGGATGGGCTGCTCGCGTCCCCCGTCCGGCTTTCGTCGCGGTTTGTGTCCTTCTCGTTGCCGGTATCGTGTCCCTCCCCTTCCTGCGCCAGGAATCCCTGCTGCCGGATTTGAAAGAAACGGATCTGCTGGTTCGCATGGAAGGCAGCTCCAGCGCTTCCCATCCGGCCATGAGCCGGGTCATGACCCTGGCGAGCCGCGAGCTGCGGGCTATTCCGGGTGTTCATAGCGTCAGCGCCCTGATGGGCCGCGCCATCATGTCGGACAAACGCACCAACATCAATGCCGGTGAGCTTTTGGTCAGCATCGATCCTGCCGCGGACTACGAAGCCACCGTGGCTGCGGTGAAACAAACGGTTGCCGGCTACCCCGGCCTGTCGCCGGAAGTGCTGACGTATTTGCAAGCCAGGGTCAGGGAAGAGCTCTCGGGAACCGGCGAATCCCTCGTCGTGCGGGTTTACGGCGAGGACATGGATATGATCCGTAAAAAAGCGGAAGAGGTTCAAAGGGTCCTGTCAAAGATCGACGGCCTCACGGATGCACAAGTGCAGTATCCCCAGGAAATGCCAACGCTGGAAATCGAAGTCGACGTTGAAAAGGCCAAGCTTTATCACCTCAAGCCTGGCGACGTCCGCCGCGCCGCGACCTCGTTGGTGTCGGGCATTATCGTTGGCGCCCTGTTTGAAGAGCAGAAAGTTTTCGACGTGGTGGTGTGGGGCACGCCCGAGACCCGCCATAGCATGACCAGTGTTCAAAATCTGCTGATCGACACCCCTTCGGGTGGGCATGTACGCCTGAAAGAGGTGGCAAAGGTGCGCATCGTGCCCTCGGTCACTGCCATCCATCGCGATGCCGTGGCGCGGCGCATGGATGTGACCGCCAACGTGCGCAGGCGCGATTACGCCTCGGTCGCCGCCGACATCGAAAGCGGCCTCGAGCAAATCACCTTTCCGTTGGAATACCGTGCGGAGCTACTGGGCGAGTATGCCGAGCGCCTCGCGGCCCAGAACCGCTTGCTCGCTTATGCGATTGCCGCTGCCATTGGGATTTTCCTGCTCCTGCAGGTGTACTTCCGGAGCTGGCGCTTGACAACAGCCATCTTTTTCACCTTACCCATGGCCTTGGTCGGCGGTGTGTTGACGGCGGTTGTGACTAACGGCGGCCTGCTCTCATTCGGTGCGATTGTCGGATTTATCGCGGTATTGGGAATTGCCGTGCGCAACGTGATCACGCTGATCAGCCGCTATCGGCAGCTCGAAAAGGAAAATGGCGAAGTATTTGGCGCCGAGCTTGTCCAAGCGGGCACCCTCGAACAGTCGGCGCCGATCTTGATGACGGCGATCGCGACGGCACTGGCCTTCCTGCCTTTGACGTTTTTCGGCAACATTGCCGGTCTTGAGATCGTGCGGCCAATGGCCTTCATCGTTTTGGGTGGTTTGGTCACGGCGACGCTATACACGCTGGCCGGTGTGCCCGCCATCTATTTGCTTTTTGGCGCGAAACGTGAACCCGAACTGGATCTCAAAGTCACCGTCGTCACCGAAGAAGAAATGCGCGAGGCGATCGCGAGAACTCGTGAAATGGGCGAAGCCAAGCAATTTGCCAATTAAGTGGATGACCGTCCGGACGCTCGCAGCCTACTACGGCCGTAGACGTCTGAACGGTTACCTTGTCATGTCATGCCTGCCCTGCCAAAGACTCTAAGCAGGCCAGGGCTAGAAACATCTTTTTTCTCATAAGCACCGTGCTCAATAATTAAAAAAAATTACCACGAAAATAGTTTTCGTAGTAGACCCTTCAGGGTCAAAATGGGCAGCACTTCCGGCGCCTGAAGGCTACGCCCGTACAGGGCGCTACTACGAAACACATTTTCATGGTGGTGATGGGTGCCGCGCGCGGCATGGAATTCCTGCGGAATGACATGAATAGTTACCAAGCGACTAACCGAGTCAAGCAATCTACAGGAGAAAACAATGAAGCACATTATTCATTTGCTGGTTGCGGCGCTGGTCATTGCCGGGCTGCAGCTTACGGCGTGCCAAAAACATACAAGCACACACCACGTCGAACATCCGGCCGAAGTCAAAAAAATCGAGGGGTCGGATCTTAGCACCGTGACATTGACCGAGAGGGCCATGCAACGCCTCGATGTGAAAACCGATCAGGTTCGTGAGCAGGGAGGGAAAAAGGTAGTTCCCTACTCTTCGCTGATCTATGACCCGAAGGGCCAAACCTGGGTGTACACCAGTCCTGAACCTCGCACTTTCGTTCGGCATAAAGTCGATGTCGATAAAATTGCCGGTGATCTGGCGATTCTGAACGACGGTCCGCCGCCGGGCACGGTCGTAGCCTCGGTGGCCGTGGCCGAGATCTACGGCGCCGAGTTCAAGGTGGGGCATTGACGGGATACTGGATGCTCGTCGCTGGCTGCTGGTTATTCCATGTCATTAAATTAACGGTTGCAGCATATATCGATGTTACAGTTGATTTGTAAACGCCGTAGGAGTGCGATGTTTATAGAATGAACTTGGAAAATGATCTATCACATTTCACTCCTGCGAAGTTCATCGATATGAGAAAGCTTTGTTCTATAAACATTTCAACCCCTGCGGGCGTAGCCTGACGGGTTTGGGCAATCAATCTTAACTTAATGGCATGGGCTGGTTGCTGGAAGCTGGTCGTTCCTGATTTGGTTTAGTAGCAACATCAAGCATCCAGCATCAAGGATCTAGCATCCCGCATCCAGCAATCAGCGCTTTCTGCTTCACGAACAAAAAACTGATTTGAAAATAAATTAAAGCAGCGAGGTCTGCCATGTTTCGTTGGATCGTTGGAAAGAGCCTGAAGTTCAGGTACCTCGTTCTTGCCGTTGCGGTCGGGCTGATGTACTTCGGCATCAAGCAACTGCAAAAAATGCCGGTGGACGTCTTCCCCGAGTTCGCACCGCCGATGGTGGAGATTCAGACCATCAGCCTCGGACTTTCCGCGGAAGAAGTGGAGTCTTTGGTCACGGTGCCGCTGGAGAATGTGCTGGCCGGTGTGCCCGGGATGGACGTCATGCGCTCCAAGTCGGTTCCTGATTTGTCAGCGATCAAAATGTACTTCAAACCTGGAACCGATCTTTTTCTGGCGCGGCAGATGGTGAACGAGCGCATAATAACCGTAGCGCCGACGTTGCCAAGCTGGGCCAGCCCGCCGATCATGTTGCCGCCGCTGTCGGCAACCAGCCGCATGATGAAGATCGGTATTTCGTCGAAAACCCGATCAGTGATCGACTTGTCGATGATCACCTATTGGACCATCCGCCAGCGCATCATGCGCGTCCCGGGTGTGGCCAACGTTGCGATCTGGGGCGAGCGGCTGCAAATGTTGAATGTAAACGTCGTGCCGGAGCTGATGCGCAAGCACAAAGTGACACTGGAAGAAGTCATGGAGGCCACCGCCGACGCCCTGGATGTGGGTTTGTTTAAGTTTTCCGAGGGACACCATATCGGCAGCGGCGGTTGGATCGATACTCCCAATCAACGGCTGCAAGTCCGGCACACCCCGCCCGTAGTCCAGAAGTATGACAAAGTTACGCCGGATGCCTTGGCCAATGTGCCGCTTGCTGTCAGAAATGGCAAGCAATTGTTGCTGAAAGACGTGGCCGAGGTGGTGATCGATCATCAGCCCATGGTTGGTGACGCCATCATCAACGATGGTCCCGGTCTGTTGCTCATCGTGGAAAAATTTCCCTGGGGCAACACCCTGCGAGTGTCTCGGGAAGTTGAAAAGGCACTCGAGGCGTTGCGGCCCGGGCTCCCGGATGTGGAGATTGACTCTGCCATCTTCCGGCCGGCCACCTTCATCGAGATGGCGATCCATAATCTCACCAAGGCTCTGTACATCGCGGCGATGTTGGTGATTGTGATTCTTTTTGCCTTTCTTTTCGAATGGCGCACCGCTTTGATCAGTTGCACGGCAATACCCTTATCTCTCATGGCGGCGATGATGGTTCTCTATTTCCGTGGAACGACGATCAACACCATGGTTCTCGCGGGCTTGGTGATCGCCTTGGGCGCCGTGGTCGATGATGCGATCGTCGATGTGGAAAACATCGTCCGGCGTCTCCGCGAAGCTCGCAAGGAAGGTCGGAAGACGCCGTTTGGGAGACTCATTCTTGAGGCCTCATATGAAGTGCGCCATGCCATCATCTTTTCGTCGTTGATCGAAATAGCGGCGTTGGTGCCGGTCTTCGTTATGGAAGGTTTGTCTGGCGCATTCTTTAAGCCACTGGCCCTCTCCTATGCGATAGCCATTGGAGCCTCTATGGTGGTCGCGCTGACGGTCACCCCGGCGATGAGCTTTATTCTTCTGCGTAATGTGGCGCTCGAGCACCGTGAGTCTCCACTCACCCGTTGGCTGCAGCGCAACTACGAGGCATTCCTGTCGAAGATCGTCAGGAAGCCGCAGGCGGCTTATGCTACGGTCGGCGTCTTCGCCCTGGCCGGCATTCTGATTTGGCCGCGGCTCGGCCAATCCCTGCTGCCAGACTTCAAGGAACGGGACTTCCTGATGCACTGGCTCACCAAGCCTGGCACCTCCTGGCCGGAGGAGGCTCGCATTACCATTCAGGCCAGCAAAGAGCTGCGCTCCATTCCGGGCGTACGCAACTTCGGCGCTCACATCGGACAAGCCTTGATCATGGATGAAGTGGTCGGGGTGTATTTCGGCGAAAATTGGATCAGCGTCGATCCCAAGGTCGACTATGACGAGACGCGCGATAAAATTCAGGCGACGGTTGATGGCTACCCTGGCGTTTATCGCGACGTGCAGACCTACCTAAAAGAGCGAATCCGGGAGGTGCTGACCGGAACCTCCGAAGCCATTGTCGTGCGCATCTTTGGCCACGATCTGGATATCCTCACCCAAAAGGCCACGGAGGTGAAAGAGGCCCTCTCCAAAATTGACGGCATCATTGATCTCCACATATCCTTTCAGGAAAAGATCCCTCAGATTGAAGTCAAAGTCGATCTGGAGAAAGCCCACAAATATGGCCTCAAACCCGGGGACGTGCGCCGGGCCGCGACCACTCAGGTGGCCCTCGAAGAAGCCGGCGACATTCACATTGCCAACCGCACCTACGACGTAAACGTGTGGAGCATACCCGCGGCGCGCCGGAGTTTGACCGATGTCAAGAATCTTTTAATTGACACGCCCGATGGCGGCCACGTGCGTTTGAAGGAAGTGGCCGATGTGCGCGTCGCGCCCACGCCAAACGTCGTCAACCGTGAAAACCTCGGCCGCCGCATGGACGTTGACGCCAACGTGAGGGGACGTCCTCTCGGCGCGGTGTATGCCGACGTCCAGGCTGCCCTCGCCAAGATCGAATTCCCTCACGAGTACTATCCGGTACTACTGGGAGAGTATACCGAGCGCTTAGCGGTGCAGCGGAAAATGCTCATCTCTGCCATCATTGCCGGGATCGCGATTTTCTTCTTACTCCACACGTCCTTCAAGAACGCACGCCTGGCGATGCTGTCCTTCTTGCTCTTGCCCTCGGCCCTGGTGGGCGGCGTGTTGGCAGCTTGGCTGGGTGACGGCATCATCTCCCTCGGCTCGATTGTGGGATTCCTCACGGTGTTGGGAATCTCGGCGCGTAACGGCATCTTGATGATCAATCACTTCCAGCATCTCGAGGATTTTGAAGGCGAGAAGTTCGGTCCCGGGTTGGTCGTGCGCGGGGCCAGGGAGCGCCTGGCGCCGATCTTGATGACCGCCTCGACCACCGGCCTGGCGCTGATCCCCTTGGTGATTTCGGGTGCCATACCCGGCAACGAGATCGAACACCCGATGGCTGTGGTCATTTTGGGCGGCCTGATCACCTCGACGCTGCTCAACTTGTTCATCGTGCCGAGCTTGTACTTGAAGTTTGGACGACGGAGCAATAGCGCCGCAAGCGCGCAACTTACATAAAGCAGGTCACAAATACGTTTTTCCTCCTCCCCCTCTCTGGAAAAGAGAGGGGGAATTGGGGCAAAGGTGTCAAGCTGAGGAAAGGTCTGTCCCGTAGGTGTCAATCTGAGGAAAGGTCTGTCCCGTAGGAACATTTGATAATAGCCCAGAAATTTCATTTCTGGGAATGGGTTGATAAAATTCAATTCCCCTAGTCCCGCAAGGGACGATTGAAAAATAACGATTGCAATGTTACCAACGCGACATTTTCATTCGTCCCCTCGCGACGGTGGGAATAATTTGATCCTTGCGTTCCTTCCGCCACCTTTGCAAATAAATCCTTTGCTTGATATTTATGGGGCTGGGAGCGAGTTGGGAATGACATTTCGCTTAACCCCGATAATTCACGCGGTGCGTAAATCGACAGCACTCTGCGGTTGACCCGAGCCTGAAGATATGGCTCATGAATTATCGGGGTTAACATCATCTGCCTATTTGCCACTTTAGACTTTATATATCTATGAGAGTTTGCAATTATGGAGAAAGTACCATGAATCAAACATACAAACTGATTGCGATGTGTTGCTGCTCAAAAGGGCTTTTGAGCCGTCCCGTCAACATATTGCTGGCTGCCTTGGCACTCTTTGTCGCTCCGTCTTGGGACGTCCTGCATGCGCAAACCAATCCATTGAATTTCTCCGGTGACTTCCGGGTGCGGCATGAAAGAACCACCAAGCAGGAACCCGGGGCCACGCCCGATATTCGGGATCCTCGCAACCGCGAAGTGGTGCGCTTTCGCTTCGGCATGAGTAAAAAGATCAACGAGCTGTTCAATTTCGGTGCGCGCTTGGCAACCGGCTCACCGGATGACCCTAATACCACCGATATTACGCTGGGTGATTTCGTCAACGATCTCACCATCAGTCTGGATCGCGTTTATATGGAGCTGAACTACAAAAATCTCTTTCTCACCGGCGGGAAGTTTGCGAATCCTTTTCACAGCACTGAGCTGGTGTGGGACGGCGATGTCAATCCTCAGGGTTTCGGAGCGAGTTACACTTTTTCAGGGTTCGGGAAAATCATTCCCAAGCTCACCGGGGTATATTATGTCGTCGATGAGCAAACGACCAATCCCGACAGCTACATGCTGGGCGGCCAGTTGCAGTTTTCCGTCAACGCCAGCTCGAATTTGAGCCTGACGTTGGCGGGCGCCTATTACGATTACAGCATCAAGAGCTTGACCCATGCCGACCCTTCCGGTGACATTCTGAGCAATTTCCTGACCGCCGATAAAAAAGCCTATCTCTCAGACTTCGATTTGGTCGATGCCGTTGTGACGATCAATTATCGCGGCTTCGGGGAGCGCTATCCTCTCCGGCTGGTTGGCGATTTTGTGAAAAACCGCGGCGCCGCGTTGGGTGAAGATGAAGGCCACGGCGTGGACCTCTATCTCGGCAAGGTCTCGAAGAAAAATGACTGGCGATTTCAATATGGCTATGCGCTGGTGGAGAACGACGCCGTTCTGGCCGCCTTTTCGCATGACAACACCACCCTCGCCACCAATTACGAGCAGCACACGCTGGCCATCGATTACGTCGTTCACGATAACACCATACTCAATGTGACGTTGTATCATTATCGCCGGCATCATTTCCCATCGGCCATTAGCCTCGAGAATGACTTCTTCACACGCCTGCGTCTGAATGCATTGGTGAATTTTTAATGGCAAAACCATTAGGGGCGAAACTATTAATTCTACATAGTCATATTAGAACTTTTGCCCATGAAACATACGAAAACCGCGAAAAGATTTTTTAGTGTATTTCGCGTGTTTAGCGTGCGCACGACGATGCCTGCCTTGACACTGCAAGCTGGGGAGATGATAGAGCACACGGTAAACATTTTTTGTCTTCTGAATGTTCACGGGGGATGATTCTGCCGTATCGAAATGGACGAAATTTAATCTCAGTTGCAATTCAGTTACAATTCAGAATTCGATTTTAAATTTGTTCATGATAATCGTGATCATTTACACATGAGTTGAACTCACGCAAGATATAGTAGTCACTTTAAAATTAAATCTTTGCAAAAAAGCAAAAAAATTAACCACAGATTACACGGATTTTCACAGATTATTGATAATCATCCAATCTGTGTCAATCCGTGAAATCCGTGGTTGATGTTTTTTGGGTTGCGGCTCGTCCGCGTTGGGAGAAATCGAACATTTTGTATACAGTGAGTGAGCACAATCCATCGAGGAGGTTTGTACCAATGTTTGAAAACAATAATGCCAAAGCACCACGCTCCGAAAACGAAGTTTTGGTGGCCAACGACCTGCGCAAGTTCTATGGACCCAGAGAAGCGCTGCGGGGATTATCGTTCTCCTTGCAGGCCGGAAGGATTCTGGGCTTTCTCGGTCCCAACGGCGCGGGGAAAACGACGTCCATCCGTATTCTGACAACCATTCTCGAGCCTGATGCAGGCCATTTCGTCGTCGACGGCATCAGCTCCAAGTATCCCAATGAAATCCGCCGCCGCATCGGCGTTTTGCCGGAGAGCTTCGGGTTGCCCAAGCAAATGACCGGCATTGAGTATTTGACTTTTTTCGGCCAACTCTACGGACGAAGCGCTGCCGATGCCCGAAAACACGGTATGGCGCTGCTTGAAGAGGTGGGCCTCAAGCAAAGAGCGAAATCTCTGACGAGTACCTACAGTCATGGCATGCGGCAACGATTGGGAGTCGCACGCGCATTGGTCAACGACCCGGCGGTCCTGTTCCTCGACGAGCCGACGCTGGGTTTGGATCCGCGCGGCCAGCAGGAATTGCTCGGACTGATTCGCCAGATTACCCAGGAGCGAAAGGCCGGTGTCATTTTGTGCAGCCATCTTTTGTCGGAAGTGGAAAGCGTTTGCGACGACGTGATCATTTTGAGCTCGGGTCAGATCATCGCCTCCGGAACCGTGAGTGGAGTCATTGGGCAAACTCAGTCTCGTCGAAGTGGGAGTATTCGGATCCAGATTCCACCGTCCTCGGTTGCAGAGGCCCGACGAATTTTGGCCGCAGTGCCGAACGTCATGAAAGTTGTTCCGACCAGTGATGATGCGGGTTGGCTGCGAGTGGAGCTCGCGGATCCGGATCACGCGCTCGCCGCGGAGGCACCTTACCTTAACAATAGAATGCTGGAGGCGCTTATCCGCGCGGAAATTCCCATCCTGAGTTTTCAGCCCGAAGGCGGCCGGTTGCAAGACGTGTTCCTGCACTTAACCGCGGAGGCAATGAAATGAGCGACAAACAATCCCGCATGGCTGGAAACACTGCCAACGCCAGCTCTGCCTCGCCCACCTGGTGGCTCGTGTTTTGGCGGGAGCTCCGCGACCTGTGGATCGGCGGAAAAGCGCTGTACCTCATCCTCATTTACATCATCCTGCTGGGAATCTATGCGTTTTTGTTCGCCAGTAACGCGGAAGTGAAACTTCTTCCTCTTCAGGAAATGGTGTGCGAGATCGTCAAGGCCTCCATCGCCGTCGGCCTGTTCATCTGTCTGATCATCGGCGCCGATAGCATCAGTGGCGAACGGGAACGCGCCACCCTCGAAGGGCTGCTGTTGACGCCAACGAGCCGCCGACAGATTGTGGTCGGCAAGTTTTTCGCCGCTTTTTCGGTATGGCCCGTGGCCTTGGCGACTGCCCTCCCCTATTGGGCGGTGCTCTCCAAAGGCGATGAGGTTTTTCGTCAGGCCTTACTCTGGGGTCCCCTATTGGGGACTCTACTTGCTCTGTCTTTCGCCGGCGTGGGAATGCTGGTGAGCATTTGGTCCAATACCAACAAGACCAGCATGCTGGTCAGCATAGGCATCTATCTGCTTTTTCTGCTTCCGACAGAAATCATGGGCGGGCCGGCCAAGCTCCAGCGAACAGCGGAACAGTGGTATCGGGCGGAATTGAATCAGTGGGTAAACCCCTTGGCGGCTACCTCCCGATTTCTTTTTAAGATTATGGTCAATAAGCTGTCTGCGGCCGAGCTTTGGTTCTGGCATATCATGCCGGTTCTATTTACTGTCATTGTTCTTGTCTTGCTTTTCGCCTATGCCAGCCCGGGGCTCCGCCTCGAATCGGAAACCGCCAGAAAGTTCCGGTCGTATTGGAACCGCTGGCCCCGTGAGATAACGAAGTTATTGCGAATTTCGTAAGTAGTAAAAAACGTTTCCAACATGACATTGTTACGTGGAAGGTGTTTTTGATAAGGCAAAACGATTATGGGCAAAACCATTAAAATTTATTTTGCCAAAAACCGGAGGAGATTATTGCATGCGCAATGAACAGAACTTGAATTTCGCACCTGCGGGTTACGACCGTTGGGAGGCAGCGCCGCCATGGTGGACGATTTGCCGAAAGGAACTCCGCGACTTGTGGCTCGGCGGGCGGGCGCTTTACCTCACGCTCGCGTACCTCATCTTGATGGGAGGTTACGCTTACCTGATGGCAAAAGACAGTGTTCTCAGTATGATTCCAGCGCAGGAAATGGTGTATGAGACGCTCAAGGCAGCTTTGGTTGCCGGTGAAATCGTCGGCCTCATCATCGCCGCGGATAGCCTGAGTGGGGAGCGGGACCGTGCCACCCTCGAGGGACTGCTGTTGACGCCAACGAGTCGCCGACAGATTGTGGTCGGCAAGTTCCTCGCCGCCGTTTCGCCATTTCCCGTTTCCCTGTTTATCACCGTGCCCTACTTGAAAGTGCTTTCGCAAGGCAATGAGGTTTTTGGGCAGGCTGTGGTCTCGGGTATCGTCGTAGGGACCATCATGATCCCAGCCTGGACCGCCATGGGGATGTTGGTGAGTTTTTGGAGCAACAACAACAAGACCAGCTTTTTCATGAGCCTGTGCCTTTACCTGGTGTTCCTGCTTCCGACAACGTTACCCGGGCATGCCCAGGCTGGATTTATGGGACATCTGGTACAGTGGGTGAACCCGCTGGCCGCACCGCGTGTTTTCCTTGGCAGTTTCCTCGTGAATAACAAGAAACTGCCTGACCTCGTAGAGGGAATCGGGCCACTCTGGTCATGGCTTGCAGCGCCCGTAGTGTTTGCAGTCCTTGTCTTTGCGGTACTTTTCTTGTATGCCAGTCCGGGCCTCCGGCTCGAGGCGGGAAGAGCGAGAAAACTCAGGAGCCGTGCTGCCGTCGGCTTGGCGGTGATCGTTTGCCTGATGGGTTTTCTAACTCTCACTCCGGTCATGGCGCAAGAAGCCGAAAGGGGCGACAAGCTGGCGTCCGCCACCTTGCCGACGGCCTCCACGGCGGCCGAACAACTCCCCTTGCAGATCTCCATCGACATGGCTTACACAACGGTGAAAGCGGGTGACCCCATCTTTTATAATACGGTGGTGACGAACAATGGTACCGTGGCCTCTCCGCCGCTATGTGTGGCGATGAACATCATCAATCTCAGCGCCGAGGGAGAGATCGTCGATCCGGAAGACTGGTCGCCACAGCGGACGCAATACCTGAAGACGTTGGAACCGGGGCAATCTGCTACGCTTTCTTGGAGAGTCAATGCGATTCTGGATGGCGACTATTTGGTGTACATGGTCGTCATTCCCGAGCCGGCAGGGAAGGATGCCACCAGCCAGCCGATTGCCAGCTCGGGCATTCACCTAACGGTGATGCCGTTTACCAGACTCAACCCCGGCGGCGTGCTGCCCTATGCGATCGGTGGGCCTCTCGTGCTGGGACTGATCATTTATCTGGTCTACCGGCAGCGGCACCGGCGAATCGATGAGGGTGATGCGTCAGCGGAGTCTTGATTTCTCGGACGCAGAGCCTCGCAGATTCGCGCTCATTTTTTATCTACTAACGTAGTCTGCGGTGCTCTGTGTAAATCTGCGTCCGGAAATTTTTTCTTTTTGCACGGATTTCACTTTTATAAATACAAAGAAGGAAGCGATGCAGCAAAATAATCAATGGCTGGGTGTGGTGTTGATTATTGCCAGTTTACAATTTCCGGCATGCCAACAGAAATCCGACACGCCAGACAAGATCGAGCGCGCAAAGATCGAATATACCGGCGAGGCGCGCCAGCGCGTGCGAGTGACGGCAAAGCGGGCCATAGAGCTCGGCATCAAAACCGCCACAGTTCATGAAGCGCAAATATCCGGGAGACTGCGAAAGATTGTCCCCGCTGCTGCGGTTGTGTACGACGAGCAAGGCAATGCCTGGACGTTCACAAATCCTGACTCTCTGGTTTTTGTCCGAGAGCGTGTCCGGATCGACTCCGTTGGAGGAGATTTGGTGGTTCTCTCGGAGGGCCCACCTGTCGGAGCTGCAGTGGTAATCTCTGGCGCGAGCAACTTGTTCAGTGATGAGTTCCGGGCCTCCGCTGAGGAAAGATTGGTTGAAATCAAAGAAGACGCCAAGGGACCAAAAGCCATTGGCATTGCCACCATGAAAGAGGATGGAACGATCAGGGTCGTATATAAAACCCAAGGCTCAATCGGTCTGTCAGCAAATGTCATTATTGAATATAAACCGACCGACGAAGAATATCAAAAGATTCTCAAGCAAGTCGGGGGTTTGAAGGTAGGCGAAAGCAAGAGGGTTCCGTCTGGGCCAGACCTATAGCGCCTCAGGCTACGCCCGTGGGGCTCAGAGGTGTAAGCTGCTTGAAGGCGGCTGCCACCTCACTCATTTCGTAAAGAGTCGCCTTCAGGCGACTTCCAACTTTTAGCCTGCGATTTCAACCGCAGGCGGAATTCAATTGCAAAAGGAGTCGAAATGACAAAACACATACAGATACTTGCCGGGATAATTTTCCTGTTTGGTTCTCATGGCTTGGCGCAAAAGGCGACCGACAAGACGTCCGCTCCGCCGGAGGTCATCGTCTACGCCTCCGAGCTGACCAAGAGCGCCCTATCCGAATTCAGCTTTTGGGATGACCCGGCCTCGCCCGGCGGCAAACTGGTCGGCACTCCCAACCACGGAGATGAGTTAGATCCTCCTCCCGAGAATGATCCCCACGTGACCTTCAAAGTAAACGTTCAAAGCGGCGTTCCCTACCGGTGTTGGATTCACATGAAAGTGGGAACTCCGAAGGGTAAGTCGCAGGCGAACAAGTTTTGGGTGCAATTCTCGGACGCGGTTGACAAAGCGAACAAAGAAGTCTTCAAACCGGGCACCGGAAGCTATCTCACCGCGCAAGGCCCTGCGCAGCCAGGCTGGGCGTGGGTGAGCTGTGATCTGGCAGGAGCCAAATCCCCTTCCGAATCACTGGTCTATTTTAAAATCACCGGTGAGGTCACCGTGCGTATGCAAGCGGGAATGGAAGGCGTTGGGTTCGACCAATTTCTATTGAGTCCGGCAAAGTTTCTCGAAAAGCCGCCCACTGAAGCGGTTATAAAGAAATAAGACGTAAAAAAACCTGAAGCGTAAAGACAAGGAGAGGAATGATGGAGAGTGTCAAGAAGCGGTCTATTCTCGATGTCCCCAATGGATGGGTTGATTTATTGATCCGCACCGTGATAACGGCCGTGGTTGCGTTCGTCGTCCTGCAAGCGAAGGAATTCGTCGACGCCGGTATGTTCGACACGCCGGCCACTGCGGTCGACGCGGCATTGATTGCTGGCGGCATCTTCGTGGTAAACGCCATCCTCAAGTTGGCGAAGCTGTAGAGAGTTGCGGCCTCAGCCGCATTGATTCCGGGAATTCAGTGACATTTCCGCTAGCGTGCATTCCTGGTGATCCGCGTCATCGATATTCAGAACTTTTGCTCCAACCTAATACTCGAGGAATTGAATGACCATACGAATACAGATTCTTGCAGGAGTAGCTCTTCTTTTGGGTTCTTATGGCTTGGCGCGAGTAGGCGCCGGCAATGAATCCGGCCCGCCCGGGTCCCCTGCGGGCGTAGTCTTTACCAAAGCCAAAGTTCACTTCGAACAGAATGCCACGGACGGGGACGTCGAAGTTGTGTTCGAAGCTAAGGGCGGCAAGGAAGGACTGGTGAAGCTCACCGTGGTTTCTCCGGACGGCCGTACCGTCGTCGATTTCACGGCTCCTGACGCTTCCACACTTGGGATGCGGCAGTTCCGTTTCGAGTCCCCGGAGCCGAAGGATGTCAAAAGCCTAAAATCGGCTTACCCGGAGGGCGTGTATACATTCGACGGCACGACCGCCTCCGGCGCCAAACTTCATGGCCAATCCACGCTGAGTCACAAGTTGCCGGCCACCACTTCATTCCTGCACCCTCAAGCTGGCGCTCAAAACGTGCCTATTAAGAATCTGAAAATCACCTGGACGCCCGTCAAAAATCTGGCCGCCTACATCATCTACATCGAGCAGGATGAGTTGGATGTCAATCTTACGGCAAAGCTGCCCGGTTCTGTTGCGACGTTTGACGTGCCCGGCGGTTTTCTGCTTTCCGGCACAGAATATCAGCTCGGCATCGGCACCGTAACCGAGGAGGGCAACATCTCGTTTATCGAGACCGCGTTTACAACCGCTGAAAAGGAGTGATCTTTTGCAAGCCGGCAACCTGTCCTATAACCGCTTTTCGGCCAGACCTCTGGCATGATCTTTTGGGGGAACAGGAAAGAGAGGAGAAAAGAACACGTGAAAGGCAAGTTTCGATTTCTGTTGCTAATTCTGCTTTTTGTTTTCTTGACAGCCGCCGCCTATATTGTATCTGACCAAATAGTGACGCGAGACGCTAACCGGTCTGGTTCACTGACAACCATACCCACAGCCGGGAAGTCGACAAACTTGCCGTCCCAAGAAACACCGGCTAACTTCAAGATTGCCTTCATCGGCGATCAAGGGCTTGGAGAAAATGCCCAAGCCGTCTTGAATCTCATCAAAAATGAGGGGGCAAATGCAGTGGTGCACTCCGGTGATTTCGATTACCATGATAATCCGGCAGCCTGGGATGCGCAAATAACCAATATTCTCGGAGCCGATTTCCCGTATTTTGCTTGCGTCGGAAATCATGATAAGGCTAGATTCTATGGGCCGGGTGGCTATCAAGAGTTCATGGCAGCGCGAATGAATCGTCTGGGAATAACTTGGGATGGCAATCTGGGTGTGAAATCCTCTTTTGTCTTCAATGGTATCTTCTTCCTTCTCACCAGCCCGGACGTGTTCGGCTTCGGACATGCCGCGTATATTAGAGACAAGCTCGCAGAGAACACTTCCATTTGGCGCATTTGTAGCTGGCACAAGAATATGCATCTCATGCAACTCGGCGGCAAAGGCGACGATACCGGTTGGGAAGTTTATGAAGAGTCGCGAAAAGCCGGCGCGATTATCGCGACTGCTCACGAGCATTCCTACAGCCGAACGCATCTTTTGAGCAATTGCCAAAACCAAACCGTAGCGAGCACCTCCGACACTCTGGCGCTCTCTGCGGATGATCCCGCCACGCCAGAGGATGAAGGCACGACCTTTGTCTTTGTCTCCGGGTTGGGCGGGAAAAGCATCCGTAATCAGGAATTGACCGGTCATTGGTGGGCGCGTATTTACACGTCCACCCAGAATGCAAATTACGGCGCCCTTTTCGGCGTTTTCAATTATGAGGGGAGAGAGGGATTGGCGAAATTTTATTTCAAAGATATCACTGGCGTCGTGCCGGATGAATTCTATGTCAAAGTCGATGTCATCAAGTTGCGGAATCAGTTTGCAAGCCGGTAAATATTTTTTCCAGTCACCTCCGGCAAGATTGACAGGCGTGCGGAGAAGTAAGGCCGCGACCCATACAGTCCCGATTCGACATGACCAACACGGCAAGAGACCAACACGGCGAAGTCCCTTCCGACATCAGGCTAATACTCCGGCGCCTCGCCTTTCCCATTCTGGCAACATACATCTTCCTCCCGCTGATTTACCTGGTTCCCGTGTTGGATTCGACGAGGGAACCTTATTTTGACCTCAATGCGAGGCATGCCTTGTGGGCTTATGGTATCACAGAAACCGGAGGGACGATCGGCGCCCCCATTGTCGGCATGCTCCTGCTCGGTCTTTTGGTCACCCGTGCCGGAGTATCAAAGAAGCGCCGTCTTATCGATGCGGCTCTCATCTTTGGTTTTGCCGTCATTCTGGCCGGTGGAGGGGCGGCTCTCAATGAATACGTCACTAAGCCCTTCTTCAAGGTACCCCGTCCCAACCTCGTTTACCTTGCCGGTACCGATGGTTCTGGGCCGCTAGGAATGCCGGTGAGGGAGTTCTACGCCTTCGACACAGAGACCCGTCGTCAACATCTCAGCGCGGTGTTGGAAGGCACTCCTCCCGCGGTCCGGCTGCATCCCCTGATTCGAGCACACTGGGTCGAATCGACAGGTTATTCCTTCCCGTCAGGACACGCGATCTCGGCCATGTTCTTTGCAACGTTTTTCCTGGCGATAGGCCTCAGCCGGCTTTCCAGGCCGCGGCGGCGGCTGCTCTACCTCCTTCTGCCGTGGGCCGTGTGCGTGTGCTATTCCAGAGCAATACTTCGAGTGCACACCCCAATGGATATTGCCGTGGGTGGCCTGGAAGGTCTGGTGCTTGGAGTGCTGGCCTTCGTACTCACGCAAGCAAGCCTGACGGCCGTAATGCACAAGATTTCATCGGAGCCAAAATCCTGAGGTCAAACGCAACGAGTAAATTTGTGCCCGGATTTTCCGTTGCACAACCCCAACCCGGACAAGCCGGAACCCCTACAGGCGTAGCCTACGGGCGTAGCCGTGTAATCTGTGGTTAATTTCTTTGCTTTTTCTACATAGATTCAATTCTTAAAGAAGTAAAATCATGCTCATGCGCTTGTTTCAAGCGTTCACATCAGGTCGGTTGCATCTAATGGCCGGTCGCCGTCATTTATTGTCCCGCGTGGCGAGATTCATTCGAAATTACAGAAACGAGCTGCGGATGACGGCCATTTTCTTGGTATTGATTTTTGTGCCCTGCGGCTTGCTGGGTTATTTAGGCTGGCGCGCAATCAAGTATGAAAAGCTACTTTCCCGGCAAAAAATTGTTGAAAGCTATCGCCAATTCATTCATCTGGCGACACGTGATCTTGACCTTGAACTTGAAAATGTGCAAGCGCGTCTCCAGGCCGCGGTCGAAAAAATTCTTGCACGACCTGGAGCGCAGCCGGCCGTCGAGCAACTCGATAGCCTGACCAAACTGGAACCTATCATTTTTTCCTGTGCGCTGCTCAGGGGGCCCGGCCAGGTCGTCTATCCTCCTGAGGTAAGCTTAAAGCGCGGAGGTTTTCCCGACGACACGGAGCAGGGCGAAATGATTGCGCACGAGTACGATTTGTATAACGAGTTGGCAACTCGCGGCGAGAAGCTGGAATACCGTGCGAAGAATCTTGACAGCGCCATTGCGGTTTACCGACAGATCCTGGCAGAAACCTCTTCGCCACGATTGCACGCCATGGCACTTAGCCGCATTGGCCGCGCCCTAACGAAAAAGGCTGACTGGCAGGCCGCTCTCGAAACCTATGAACGCTTGTTGCACAACTATCCGGAGGAGCGCGATCTCAACAAAACGGATTTGCGCTTGTTGGCGCAATATCAGATCGCCGTTTGCCTCGAAAACCTTGATCGAGAACAGGAGGCAGTCGATGCGCTCTTGCGGATGTACAAAGATTTGCTGGAAAGAGGCGACACCATAAATCTGCCGCAGTATTCTCACTTTCGGGACTGGATCAAGACGTTACAGGCAGAGATTCTTTCAGAGCCGGAGTTGCCCCAAGCGACGTATTATCGGGAACAATTTCAGCGGCTCGCGGCACAAAGCAAAAAGCGCCTAAGCGAAAAGTATTTCGTGCAATTGCTCGATGATAAGCTTCGCGAATTAATTGTACAACGGAAACCCTACCGGCCGCTCATACGTTATTTTTCCGGCCAAGCTGATGAAGAGCCTTTTTTGCTCGGCTACCGTCCCATGCCGGATCCATCCAGTTCTCGTATCTCCGGATTGCTGGGATTCCGCATCAACCTGACACAATTGCGCGAGAGAATTCTTCCTGCTCTCATGCGCCATCTACAAACCAGCGAAGCGATCGTTTTAGCGATTTTGGATAATAATGGCAACTATGTGATTGGAACAACGAAGCCGCGCACCACTGCGGTTGCGACTCTGGCCTTGGATTCGCCATTTGAATTTTGGCACGTCGGCATATTTCTCGACGACGGCGAGCCAGCTTCGCTACTGGCCGATTTTAGCACCGTCTTGCAGGTTTGGCTGATTTCACTGTTATTATTCAGCATCTTCCTGGGCGCACATATCTTCATTCGATATGCCCGCCATGAAGCACATCTATCGGAATTAAAATCGACATTCGTTTCACGCGTCTCCCACGAGCTGCGTACGCCTTTGACCTCGATCAAGATGCTGGCTGAGCATCTGGAAATGCAATTGCGCCAAAGGGCCGTGGCAAGCGAACAAGATTTTCGAGCACGGATCGAACAATGCGTGAGTGTGATCTATCACGAAAGCGACCGCCTCGGCAGATTGATCGAAAACGTTTTGAATTTTTCCAAGATCGAAAGGGGAGTCAAGCAATACACATTCGAATATGAAATGCCGGCGGTGGTCGTGCAGAAAGCCATTGATTCCTTCCGGCCCCATGCCGAAACCCAGGGGTTCATCATCAAAACCCAAATCGATGACTCCCTTCCCGAGCTGCTGATGGATGCCGATGGGATCACTCAAGCAATTCTCAACCTGCTCAGCAACGCCGTCAAATATAGTGACAAAGAAAAAATCATCGAGGTGCGCGCTCGGCGCGATCAGGATCAGGTTTGCATTGAAGTCGAAGATCGCGGCATCGGCATTTCAGCGACGCAGATCTCGAGAATCTTCGAGGAATTTTACAGCCTGGATCATGAGCTCAATTCACGGAGACAAGGCGGCATGGGGCTCGGCCTGACGCTGGTGAAACATATCGTTCAAGACCATGGAGGAACGATCAAGGTGCGCAGCAAAGAGGGCAAAGGCTCAACATTTATCATTGCGTTGCCAATTCCGCCAGGCGATGGCGTGCAAGCAACGGAATCGGCGAATCCTTGAAACAATAAAAAACAACGTGATGAGCAACAAGCGAATTTCTCCATTTATGAAAAAAATACTCATAATTGAAGATGACGATTCCATCGTATCGGGCCTCGAAAACATCCTTCGCGATGAAGGATATGAGACCCGTTCTGTGAAGTCCGGTCAGGAAGGCTACCGGCTGACCAAAGAGATCAATCCGGACTTGATCATTCTGGACCTCATGCTGCCCGGTATGAGTGGTCTCGAGATCTGTAAGCGGATTCGGGACGAGGGGATGAAGATGCCGATCATTATGCTGACGGCCAAAGCTGAAGAGAATGACAAGGTCTTTGGCCTGGAGCTTGGCGCCGATGATTACATAACCAAGCCGTTCAGCGTGCGTGAATTGCTGGCGCGGGTCAAGGCACATCTGCGGCGTGGGCAATTCGCAACGACTGCCGGCGAAGCAACCATACCGGATGAATTCGTGTTTGGCAACGTGGTTGTCAATTTGAAGCGTCATGAAGTCTGCAAAGGCAATGAGCGGCAAAATTTGACCAATCGCGAATTCCTGCTTTTGGAATATTTTATTCGACATCAAGGAGAGCTGTTGACGAGAGATCGTTTGCTGGATGAGATTTGGGGGTATGAGGTTTATCCCACCACCCGCACTGTCGATACGCATGTTCGTCGCCTGCGCAAACACATCGAGCCTGATCCGAACAAACCACGTTACATCAAAACCGTTCATGGCGCCGGATATCGCTTTGAGATCGAAGGGAAATAGTGTGAATGCCAGACGCCATGACCACGAAGCGCTGTAATCGTGTAAACTTTGCTTCTGCGCGTCTCTCGTTCAAATTCTGTCGCGGCGGACCGGCTTTGCTTATCATGACACTGGCTTCAATGCTCATATTTTCGTAAATCAATGGGTGCCAGCAAAAAGCCAGCCCAAATCAAAAACACCGTTGTTGTCTCTTGAGAAATAGCCATTGAGGGAGCAACCCCGAATGGCTATTTATTTTTTGGAGCAAGATGGCATTGAATTAGTCCAAATAAAAATGAACACCAATCCCTGCGAAATTAATCGTGGAATGGTGGGAAAGAATGGGGAATCAAAGAAATCCCAAGGGATGTGACAATTATCATCCTTTGGGTTTTTTCCTTCATTGGAAGGCCCAGCCCGGATAAGCCGGGACCCCTACAGGCGTAGCCTACGGGCGCAGCCAAAAAGACAAATGATTGAAGGACAAAATAATTTTGTCGAAAATTATTTTGTCTTTTGAAATCCCTGCGGGCGTAGCTCTACGAGCCGTAGGCCTACGGACGCAGTCTTTGCCGAAAAAGCAAAGATTAACTCTTGAAAGATTAATCGCAGGGTGCAACATTTCTTGCCTTGATCCGGTCAAAATACTAAAGCAGTGAAATTGCCACTACCTTTTTCAAAGCTTTCTTTTTATCGCATGGCAACATTTGCAACCTTCTAAAGTTGTCTTCGTAGAAATGAAGTAATTAAAGAGAAATCAAAATGCCGTTTTCTTTACATCATTTGGAGTCAACACATGAACCGGTTTGCCAAAATCATCGGATTATTTGCCCTCGTCGGGATTGCGCTGGCGAATCTCGGCTGCGGCAAAGATTCCCAATCCAAACCCAAAAACGGCAGCGAGGCCAGCGCTGCCATACCGGTTGAAGTAGCAACAATCGAAACCGGTAATATCGCCGCATTTTTCACCGGCACCGCAACTTTGGAAGCGGAAGCCGATGCTGTGGTGGTCGCCAAAGTCAGCGGCGTGGTGAAAGAAATTTTGGTCGAGGAAGGGAGTTATGTGCGCGCCGGGCAAATTCTGGCCAGATTGGATGACGAGAAACTGACCGTACAGCTTGCGCAAGCAGAGGCCACCCTGCGCAAGCTGGAGAATGATTTCCATCGTAATGAAGAGCTTTTCGAGAAGAAGCTCGTCAGCGCTGAGATGTATCAGCGGGCAAAATTCGAATACGAGTCGCAGAAGGCAGCCTATGATTTGGCCAAACTCGAGCTCGACTATGCGGCGATTCGTGCGCCGATCAGTGGCGTTGTGGTCGAGCGCAAAATCAAGGTCGGCAACATGGTGCTCGCCAATACTCCGACTTTTCGGATCACCGACTTCGATCCGCTGCTGGCGGTGTTATACGTTCCCGAACGCGAAATGAGCAAGCTGCGCGCCGGCCAACCGGCAAACTTGACTGCGGATGCCCTTGCCGGCGCCGAATTCTCCGGCCGCGTCAAGCGCATCAGCCCGATTGTCGATCCCACGACCGGTACCATCAAAGTAACGATCGAGGTGCACGATCCATCGAAGCAGCTCAAGTCCGGTATGTTCGGCCGTGTCAACATTGTTTATGATGTGCATCACAATGCCTTGTTGGCTCCCAAAGATGCCGTCCTCGCCGAAGATAAGGAATCGGCGGTTTTCGTCGTCAAGGATAGCATCGCTTACCGAAAGGTGGTGAAAACCGGTTACGTCAACGGTGCGCATGTCGAAATTCTGGATGGGCTTCAGGCAGGCGATACGATTGTCACCACCGGACAAGGAAGTTTGAAGGATAGCTCGAAAGTGCAAATGGTGCAACATTAGTCAGTAATCAGTGCGCAGTGCATATTATTAAGTTAAGGATTCTGTCATTCAGGAGGAATCTTTTTGCAAACTGTCACTCGACTGAATTTGAAAAAAGATCCCGCTCTGCGGAATGACATGATCGGAGCCTAACTTACTAACATGAAGTAAACAGTGGTCCGTGTTCGCTGGCAAAACTACTGATAACTGGTGACGGATAACTGATCACTGACATTGGCCAATACTAATAATTTGAAATCAAAAACATGAACCTCGTCGATATTTCCATCCGTCGCCGGGTGACCATCTCGATGTTCACCCTCGCGATTCTGCTGTTCGGGTTCGTCTCGTTCTTCCGGCTGAAAATCAATCTGCTGCCGGATTTGACCTATCCGACGCTGACGATCCGCACGCAATATACCGGCGCGGCGCCGGCGGAAATCGAGAACCTCATCACCAAGCCGATCGAGGAAGCGCTCGGTGTCGTGAAAAACGTCCAGCAGGTGCGCTCCATCTCGCGCTCCGGTCAATCCGACGTCATGCTCGAATTCGCGTGGGGCACCAACATGGACTATGCCAGTCTCGACGTGCGTGAAAAACTCGACGTCTTGCAACTGCCGCTCGAGGCCGAGCGCCCGGCCATACTCCGCTTCGATCCCTCGCTCGACCCGATCATGCGCTTCGGTTTCTTCCGGCAAACCCCATCGTTGGAACCAACCGATAAAAAAGATGATGCGCCACAAGTCAAGCTCGCCAGCTACACCCCAAATGCCAACGTCATTCTCAATGAAGAAGAGTTGAAATACTTGCGGCGCTTTGCCGACGAACAAATCAAAAAAGAATTGGAATCCGTGCTCGGCGTCGCTGCCGTCAAAGTCAGTGGCGGCTTGGAAGATGAAATTCAAGTGTTCGTGGATCAGGCCAAGCTGGCCCAACTCAAACTGCCGATCGAGGAAGTGGCGCGTCAGCTCGGCGCGGAGAATATCAATCTTTCCGGCGGCCGCCTCGAAGAAGGCACGCAGCAGTACTTGGTTCGAACCCTCAATCAATTTCGCTCGGTGGAAGAGATCGGCAATGTGATTGTCACCAGTCGCAATGGCGCTCCGGTTTATGTACGCGACTTCGCCATTGTGCGGCATGGCTACAAAGAGCGCGAGGCGATCACGCGTCTCAATGGTCGTGAAGCCGTGGAAATGGCGATTTATAAGGAAGGTGACGCGAATACGGTGGCAGTGGCCCGCGCCGTTGAAAAGCGGCTCACAGAAGTGCGCAAAACGCTGCCGGCGAATCTCGAGTTGATCAAGGTTTATGATCAATCCACCTTCATCACGCGAGCAGTGAATGAAGTGATCAATGCCGGACTGGTTGGCGGGATCTTGGCCATTATCATCCTTTATTTTTTCCTGCGCAAATTTGCCACCACCCTGATCATCGCGCTTTCCATTCCGGTTTCTGTCATCGCCACTTTCAATTTGATGTACGGCACCGATCTGACGCTGAACATCATGTCCTTGGGTGGTCTCGCGTTGGGAATCGGCATGCTGGTTGACAACTCCATCGTGGTCTTGGAAAACATCTCACGACACCGCGAAAAAGGCAAAGAATTGCTCGCCGCTGCGCGTGACGGCGCCAGCGAAGTGAGCATGGCAGTGACCGCCTCGACACTCACGACGGTGGCCGTGTTTTTCCCGCTGGTTTTTGTGAAAGGCATTGCCGGTCAACTCTTCCGGGATCAGGCGCTGACCGTGACATTTTCATTGCTGGCCTCACTGCTCGTCGCATTGACGCTGATCCCGATGCTTGCCTCGCTGGGAAATCGGGCGCAAGACGCAGAAGCGATAATGGCCACGCCACCGGCTCCACGAACTCGTCTTGGAAGGTGGCTGCGCAAGAGTCGTGGTTTTCTTTTCACGACCATTCCGGTTTTTCTCGTACGCGGCGTGATTCATGGCAGCCGTCTCATGTCACGCGGCATGCTCTTCATTTTGCAGCCATTTTTGAAAGGTTTTGGCCGCAGTTATGCAAAAGTGGAAGAGGTTTATCCCAAGCTCCTGCGTTGGGCACTGGCGCATCGCGGAACGGTTCTGGGAATTGCCTTTACGATCTTTTTCATCTCGGTGCTATTGATTCCCAGCTTGGGCGTCGAATTGATCCCTCAACTTTCGCAGGGAGAATTTCGAGTGGAGTTTCGTTTGCCGCCCGGCACGCCTTTGGAACGCACCGACGCGATGATTGCCGAAATTCAAAAAGCCGGAACCAAGATCAAAAATATTACCACCACCTTCTCCGTTGCCGGCACGGGCAATCGTCTCGACGCCAATCCGGAAGAAGGTGGCGACAATTGGGGAGAATTGAATGTGATGATGCCATCAGGCTCGAAGCGTGGCGATGAAGAGATCACCATGGCACAACTGCGCACGCATTTGGAGCGCCTGCCCGGCGTTCAATACAAATTTTCCCGACCGACTTTGTTCAGCTTCAAGACGCCGGTTGAAGTCGAAGTCGCCGGATTCGATCTCGACAAGCTGAAAACGGTGAGCAACGAAATTGCCCGGCGCATGGAAGCTTCGCCGCGATTTGCCGATGTCAAATCCACGATGGAAATCGGACAGCCCGAAATCCAAATTTACTTTGACCGCGAACGCGCCGCGGCGTTGGGCTTGGCGGTGCATCAAATTGCCGATCGCGTGGTGGATAAAATTCGCGGCGAAGTGGCCACACGCTACTCCTATCACGATCGCAAAATCGACGTGTTGGTGCGTGCCCGCGAAGAAGATCGTGCATCGGTGGAACACATCCGCAAGCTCATCGTCAATCCGCAGAGTGACCGGCCTGTGCCCCTCGAAGCGGTGGCGAACATTGTACTCGATACCGGGCCGGGTGAGATTCGCCGCATCGGACAAGAGCGAGTGGCGTTGGTGACCGCCAACTTGCGTTCCGGCGATCTCGGTGGCGCGGCGGAGGAAATCAATCGCATCATTGGTCAAATTCCGACACCGAGTGGGCTGGTGGTACGCTTGGGCGGACAGAACGAGGAGATGGCGGTGTCCTTCCGCTCGCTGCAATTTGCCTTGTTGCTGGCCCTGTTTCTGGTTTATCTGGTCATGGCCTCGCAATTCGAATCGCTCTTGCATCCGTTCGTGATCATGTTCACGATTCCGCTGGCGCTGGTCGGTGCGGTGTTGGCGTTATTGATCACCGGCTCGACCATCAGTGTAGTGGTTTTCATCGGATTGATTTTACTGGCGGGTATCGTCGTGAATAATGCGATCGTGCTGATTGATTTTGTGAATCAACTACGGGCGCGCGGGATGGAAAAGATGGAAGCGCTGGTTGAGGCCGGTCGCTCGCGCTTGCGGCCGATCATGATGACTACACTGACCACCGTGCTTGGTTTGTTGCCGCTGGCCATGGGTTTCGGCGAAGGCGCCGAAGTGCGCGCGCCGATAGCCATTACCGTTATCGGCGGCTTGACCGTTTCGACGATGTTGACCTTGGTGGTGATTCCGGTGATGTATGCGGTGATGGATAGAAGAAAGTAAGCAGTGATCAGTGATCAGTTAACAGTTGTCAGTTGTTCTTTGTCAGGGATAACGGAAGCGATGGTATTGCTGGTAAGGAAAGAGCATAGCTCTAATCCATACAGTGCGACTATTTTCATCGATTTCGAAAATAATGCGATACTTTTTGAAAATAAGATGTCGACACGCAGGGTCTTCGGGGATACGAGAGCAGCGTTGTGGACTCCAGCGTAATGACCTGGCGAGTTCTTGAAGTCGTCGTCCGGAATCAACAGCTCTTAGCGGTGCGTTTTCGGCGATCTGGTCGATGATTTTGTCGAGGTCTTCTTCTGCTGGTTGTGTCCATCGAACTTTGAATAAATCCGCTTCCACATTCGCTCCATCACCTGTTCGTGCGTCGAGCAACGGCCTTCCTGTTGAGCGCGCCGTGACTCGGCAATCTTGGCGCGGACATAAATTTCGTAAAGCAATTTGTCCAGATCGATGCGCCGTGGACGAGTATCAATAAGCTCTACAATTTTTTGGGCATACTCAGAAGTCGTCATCGCTGTCTCCTTCAAATAGTTAGCAAAAGATACAAAATTGGCTATTCAAACGCAAGAGGTTTTGGGTTCAAAAATGAAAACAAGCTGATCAATGAAAGTTCTTTTTCAAACTTTAATTCTGCTCCGAAGGAGCTCCAATTTTCACCGTTGTATATTCTTCAGGATGAACCATGACCACTTCCGAATACGCCCAAAAATTAGTTGCGTTCATTGAAGCCCGCCCTCATCATATCGATCTGGATGAATTGCTTGCTGAAGTCAATGTTCGTGCCAAGCTCTGCCCAACACTGCACGATCAAATACATAAACGACGCACGGCCAAGGAGCACGTGCATGATGATATGCGAAAAGGAATTCACTTCAAGTTCGCTGAACACAGCCGGAGCAAAAAAGCTCGAAAGAATCATCGCTGAGGAACATCATTCATAATTATCCATCAAGTCTCAACAAGGATGAATGAAAATCGTCATGCAAAATACATGTTCCCAGCTTTATTTTTCAATCGTCCCTTTCGGGACTTTATATTTGGGAATTGATTTTTTCCCAGATTTGAAAATCTGGGCTATTGTCAAGTGTCCCTTCAGGACAAGGTACTCTGAGCTTAACTTGATAACATGGACTGATTATTGGTCACTGATTACGGACCACTGACCACTGACAACTCGCCACTAACCACTAACCACTATGACAAATATAACCGAAACTTCCTTGCGCCGTCCCGTCACCACGTTGATGATCTTCGCCTGCTTCATTGTGATCGGCGCGATCTCGGCCAAGCTGCTGCCACTGGAATACTTCCCGGATGTCGATTTCCCCGGCATCTGGATCAACATTCCATACCCCGGCTCCACGCCCGAAGAGGTGGAACGCCAAATCGTCCGGCCAATCGAGGAGGTGTTGGGTACCATCAGCGGCATCAAGAGCATGAACTGCAACGCGAACGAAGGCAGCGCCGATATTCAGCTTCGGTTCGATTGGAGCGAGGATACCGCCCTCAAAGCGATGGAAGTGCATGAAAAAATCGACGGCATCCGTGACCAACTGCCCGGCGACGTGGAGCGCATTTACGTCAATAAATTCTCGGCGTCGGACATGGCGCTGCTCAACGTGCGCATTTCCAGCAATCGTGATCTCTCCAATGCTTACGACATGCTGAACCGCAACCTGAAGCGCCGGCTGGAACGCATCGAGGGTGTTTCCAAAGTCGATCTGTACGGCGTTGAGAAAAAGCAAATTCGCATTGAGCTGCTGGCCGACCGTATCACCGCGCATCGGGTCGATCTCAATCGTCTGGCGGAGACCCTGCGCCGCAGCAATTTCTCGGTGACCGCCGGACGCATCACCGATGCCAACCGCCGTTTTGTGGTGCGTCCCATCGGAGAGTTCAAATCTGTTGAGGAGTACGGCGATTTGATCATCGGCGAGCACAATCTCCGCTTGCGGGATATTGCCAACATTGCTTACGATCATCCCAAGCGCGATTATGGCCGCCATCTCGACCGCCGTTATGCCATCGGTCTTGATGTTTTCAAAGAAGCCGGTGCCAATACGGTCAGCGTGGCTAACCGTGTCATCTCCGAAATCGAGGAAATCAGCAAGAATCCCGAAATGGAGGGGATCAAAATTTTTTACATGGATAACATGGCGGAGGGTATCGTCAGTTCTCTGAATGAATTACTGAAATCCGGCCTGTGGGGCGCGGCGCTGGCGATTCTTGTGCTCTACTTCTTCTTGCGTCGCTTCGCCAGCACATTGATCGTGGCGCTGGCCATTCCTTTTTCTCTGTTGGCGACGATGGCGCTGCTGTACTTCCTCGGCATGTCGCTCAACATTCTCACCATGATGGGCCTGATGCTCGCCGTCGGGATGTTGGTTGATAACGCCGTCGTGGTCACCGAGAGTATTTATCGCCATCAACAGCTCAATGGCGATATGCATCACGCCACGCTCATCGGAGTAAAAGAAGTGGCACTGGCCATAACTGCCGGCACGATGACCACCGCCATTGTGTTTCTGCCGAATATCGTCAGCCCGCGCGATGAAATTTCCATCTACATGAAACACGTGGCGACAACAATTTGCCTCTCTCTCGGCGCGTCACTTTTGATTGCGATGACCATCGTGCCGCTGCTGGCCAAACGTTTTCCCTCGCGGCACACGAAAGAGAAACCGAATATCATTGGCAAGCTCCTTAATCGTTACAGCAAAATTCTCGACTGGACGTTGCGCCACCGCAAGACCTCCGTCGGTTTGATTTTTCTTACGCTGGCCAGCGTTGCCGTTCCAATATCCTTTGTTAAAAAGGACATGTTCCCGCCGCAGGAAGATCGCCGGCTCCGCCTGTTTTACCATATCAATGGCAATTATCGTCTCGAAAAAGTGGAAGAGGCGGTCGATACCATTGAAGAATATCTGTTCGCCCACAAGGAAGAATTCGAGATCAAATCGCTGTATACCTACTACAACACGGGTTTTGCCAGCACTACGATTCTTTTGAAAAAAGATGAAGAAGGCGCCCAAAAATCACAGGAGACGATTCGCGAGGAGATTCGCACTGGGTTGCCGAAACTGGCAATCGCCAATCCCAGTTTTGACTGGCGCCGGAATTCCGGTGGCGCAGAAAATGTGCGCATTCAAGTGGCCGGCGAATCCAGCGAGCGGTTGGCAGAGTTGTCCCGCGAAATCGCACGTCTGTTGGAAAAAATTCCCGGATTCAAAGATGTCCGTTCGGAGGCTGAAGCCGGAGCCGAGGAAGTGCGCGTGATCGTCGATCGGGAACGCGCGCGCCAGTACGGTTATTCCACACAGGAGATTGCGAACACCATCGCGGCAGCCATGCGCGGCCAGAATCTCCGGCGTTTTCGCAACCAGGACGGCGAAATTGACGTGCGCTTGCAACTGCAGGAGACCGATCATCAGACGCTGGAGCATCTGCGCAATCTACCGTTGTTCAACGGCAACAGCCAGCCGACCAAACTCGCCACCCTGGCCGATTTTCGCGTGCAACGTGGGCCGAGCAATATTCATCGCGAAGATCGCACGACCGTGATTGGCATTTCTGCCAATTTACAAGGCATCACGATGAACGATGCGAGAAAGAAAATCAGCCAGGCACTGAAGCAATTTAATTTCCCACCCGGTTATGCCTGGAATTTCGGGCAGAGCTTCAATTACGAAGAACAAACCGGCAAGACGATGCTGACCAATACGTTGTTGGCCCTCGCGTTGATTTATTTCGTGATGGCGGCGCTGTTCGAGTCGTTGCTCTTCCCGGCGGCGATTTGGACGTCGATCATCTTTGCGGTGATCGGCGTGTGGTGGTTTTTCATGATTACGAGCACCACGTTCTCGCTGATGGCATGGATCGGCGTGCTGATTTTGATGGGCGTGGTGGTGAACAACGGCATCGTGCTGATTGATCGTGTCAACCAATTGCGTGCTGCTGGCCGGTCGCGCCACGACGCCATCGTCCAAGCCGGCCGTGATCGTTTGCGGCCGATTCTGATGACCACCGGCACTACCGTTCTTGGTCTGCTGCCGCTTTGCATCGGCAACACACAAATTGGCGGCGACGGGCCGCCGTACTTCCCCATGGCGCGCGCCATCGTCGGCGGACTGTTTTTTTCGACCTTTATTACGTTACTGGTGCTGCCGACGATTTATGTCCTGCTCGATGAGTTGCGGAGTTGGGCGAGGGGGATTGTGAGGAGGGCGAAGGTTGTGACAGTCTTGTGACAGTCTAAAGCTTGTTTACGCATCGCGTCAATGTCTTGTATAAGCAAAACAATAAGTGAATAAAAGATGTGTGTTATCCCTTGACTTATTGGAACGACTTGCGTATCTTTTCTCAAGCTTGACACCCAAGATGAATTCCGCTTTTCGCAAGGAGCTCAATCATGTTAACAGACTATATCCGTGCTGCAATGCGCAAAGCAGTCTACGAGATTTTATCCGATGGCAGCTTCTATGGGGAAATTCCCGGCTTTCAAGGTGTATATGCAAATGCAGCGACGCTCGAGGAATGCCGTGAGCAGCTACGAGAGGTATTGGAAGGTTGGATTATATTAGGTTTGCGGATGGGGCACTCGTTGCCTGTTGTTGACGGTATAGAACTGGCGGTTGAAGTTGAAAAGGAGACAGCGTAATGCCGCCTTTCGGTCCGATCAAAAGAAAGGACCTGATTTACTATCTTAGGGAACTGGGATTTGATGGCCCTCATGCAGGTGGTAAACACCAGTATATGGTCAAAGGGGAGATCAAACTGTCGCTTCCCAATCCTCATCAAAGCGACATCGGTCTTGACCTTCTTGCCAGAATTTTGCGGCAAGCCGGTATTGAGAAAAGTGAATGGGAACAACTTTGAAGACTAGTTGCTTTTTGTTCTGAAATTCAGTATCCTTCTTGCGTTAATACAGGAGAAGAAAAATGAACGAGACCATTCGAGGCGTTTACCGCAATGGGGTCATTGAGCCTGCAGAACCGCTAAAAATTGCGGAAGGCACGGAGGTGTACGTTGTGGTGCCGCGCCGGCACACGCGGGAAGAAATACTGGAGCTTTACAAAAAGTTAGAACAGCACGGCCTGAAATTGCATTACAACCCCGAAAACATCGGCAAGCCCTTTCCTGAAGTGCCGTTGGGGAAAATAAAAGGCAAGCCGCTTTCAGAGACCATCATTGAAGATCGGGGTCCCAGATGATCTATTACTGTGATAGTAGCGCTGTTGTCAAAGTTTATCTCGAAGAAACGGGCAGCACGTTTATGAGAAATCTCCGTCGCAATGCAACTATTGGTGATGTTCTCATTAACGTTATTGCTGGGCCGGAAGTCTTGTCGGCTTTGTAGCGGCGTTTTCGAAGTGGTGATTTGACTCCGGAAATTCTTTCACAGGCACGTAAACATTTCGAGAGAGACTTTGTAGAATTTTTCAGCCGCATTTCTGTCTCAGATCCAATAATTAATTGGGCCATACAACTTATTGAGAAGTACCCTCTGCGAGGTTACGACTCAGTCCAATTGGCAACGGCGGTATATTTTCAAAACGTATTGCGAGCCTCAAATGGACGCGAGGTTATTTTTGTTGGCTCTGACAGGGTGCTGAATGACGCTGCCAAGAATGAGGGTCTTACCGTTATTAACCCCAACGAGCAGTAGTAAATTTATCTGTATGCTTATCGACTGCATCAACCAACTACGTGCCGAACGCTTCTCCCGCCACGACGCCATCGTCCAAGCCGGCCGTGATCATTTGCGGCCGATTCTGATGACCACCGGCACTACCGTTCTTGGTCTGCTGCTGCTTTGCATCGGCAACACACAAATTGGCGGCGACGGGCCGCCGTACTTCCCCATGGCGCGCGCCATCGTCGGCGGACTGTTTTTTTCAACTTTTATTACGTTACTGGTGCTGCCGGCGATTTATGTCCTGCTCGATGAGTTGCGGAGTTGGGCGAGTGGGATTGTGAGGAGGGCGAAAGTAGTAGCTACCGCACTTGTGCACGATTAAAATATTTGCAGAAAGCTTGCACCTTGACTTTTCGAAGAGATTTATGTATTTTGAAACATAATCCACTGTTTCCCCTTGAGTAATCTAAAAAGAGAAAATTATGATTTCAATTGTCTTGCTTGAAATCGAAAACATGATAGACCGCTTATCCCGTCAGGAACAGCTTTGGTTGATTGAGAAGCTCGCGCGTCGTTTGCGGGAAGATTCAATAAACAATAATCCTCCCGGGCGCGTTGATTTCCATAGCCAGCTTATGATGATGGCTAACGATCCCGAAGTGCAAGCTGAACTGCGAAAGATTGAGCAAGAATTTTCTGTAACAGAAGCGGACGGACTGGAGAGGGGATAATGTCTATTCATCGTGGCGAGATCTATTTTGTGAATTTGAATCCTGTTAAAGGACGGGAACAAGCCGGTCAGCGACCGGTATTAGTTCTCTCCATCGACGCGCTCAATCAGCTCCCGCTTGTTGTCACAGTGGTTGTTGGAACGAAGGGCGAAAATATCACTCGTGATTACCCAACTAATGTTCGCGTATCGCCACAAGAAAGTGGTTTGCCGATGGAAACGGTCTTCTTGTGTTTTCAAATTCGTTCCATAGATCCCAGTCGATTTCCGGACAAAGCAGCCGGCAAGATCGCTGATGAAGTATTAGAAAAAATTGAAACAACTGTTAGGTACTGCCTTGGATTGTAAAAGAACGTATTTATTGGTTGCATCAACCAATCATGCATTGAAGACTTCTCCCGCCACGACGCCATCGTCCAAGCCGGCCGTGATCGTTTGCGGCCAATTCTGATGACCACCGGCCCAACGTGCTTGGTCTGCTGCCGCTTTGCCTCGGCTACGCCCGTAGGGCAACACACAAATTGGCGGCGACGGGCCGCCGTACTTCCCCATGGCCGCGCCATCGTCGGCGGACTGTTTTTTTCGACCTTTATTACGCTGCTGGTACTGCCGACGATTTATGTGCTGCTCGATGAGTTGCGGAGTTGGGCAAGGGGGATTGTGAGGAGGGCGAAATTTGCCATCGGGTGAATTTGCGAACAAAATCAAAACTATTGAGTTTTGCGAAAGCATCGGAAAATAGCAAAGCCCCGTTCTCGCTGTGATTCAGAAGGAATTTCCTTGTCACACGGTGGCATCCATGATGATGAAAATTGAGACCGCTCTTGGAGCATGTCATGCAGAAGGCATCCCTACGGACGTAGCCTACGGACGCAGTCTTTTTGAGCTTGAGAACCCATGCCTCGCCTAAAAAGACTCCCTGCGGGCATAGCCAACGGCCGCAGGCCTCCTGAATGACATCTTCCTTTTTTTGGTAAAACTCAATAATTAGTTTGCCATGGTCTCATTCTTGGTGGACACAGCGATCTATTCCCTCTCAATGAATCCGTAACTGCTCAACACTAAATCCTCGTCTTGAATAAGCCCGATTCCGGGAGCATAAATTTTGAATTCCTCTTCCCAGGAATTGAGAGCCGTGCCTTCTTTTACCTTTAGACATTTGGAGAATAGACCTGCGGGGGTCTCAAGTGTGTCGTCTAAGCTGACGATTTCGGCTCGGTCCATTGCCACCTCAGGAGCAATTTCCTGATAGTATTTCATGCCCACCTGCGGGTTGCCGGGCATGATCAGGCCGGGCTTTGCACCATTGCTGCCGGCGAGCCAGGCGCCGCTGTGGCTGGCCAACTTCCCGTCTTGGTAGATATCGACTTCTTCACCAAAATAGAAGACGTCTTTTGTTCTCTCACACAGGGCAAAGAAATTCCTCGAAACTTCGGTCAGCTCACCGTTTTCCCATTCCCTCTCCTCAACGACACGCGTTGTGACCCCATTCACCTGCCTGGTTTCATCAAGAACCGTTATCGCCAGCTTTTCATCCTCACCTTCCAAAATAAGCTGGAAACCCGGCTCCAGAATGAAATACTCGTTTCGTCCTGTTGGAACCAGGACACGTTCCTGAAGATCAAACTCCTCCTGCCACGCTGACTGGCTCTGCGGGCTCGAGTTTTGGCGATCCACGCAACCAGGTGTATAAACCACCATCATCAGGGCGATTGTCACTACTGCAGAAGTTGTGTTTGTCATAAGAGTATGAAAATGTTTTTGGTCCAAGAGGTCTTAAACAACCGTAATAAATTTAAATGTCATTCTCATCAGCAGAGGAGTTTTTAATTGATCCCGTCTCCAAGGGGTGATTGCACTCCTGTGCAAGGCTGAGTTGAAAATCCGAAATAAGGATGTAACTCGGAAGGTATGGCATCAGCAACGCTGATTTTATGCTCTGCGTAGTGATTATATGCCTCGACCAAGTCTTCCATCTTTTTGCGAAGGTAAACAACCCGCGCTTGTGCAGTACCGTTCTTCAACTCCTGCCGTATGGCCAGGATGGCGTCCCCAATCTGCTCGGAATAGTAGTGCTTCATGGATTGGTTGATCAAACCCTCGACCGAAGCCGTTGCATTTCTTTCCTTCTCAGCATTGAGATATTTGACCAGATGTGCATCCTGGCCGCGATAAATAAACCGTGACTGGTCTTTGTTGTAATAACCGGTCCTGGGGGCGATCTGCGCAAGCAAATATTGCTCTATCATCATCCGCTCCGCCGAGGTCATTTTGCGATGTGAAGCGTAGCCCAAAGAATTGGCTGCTTTGCCATATTCGACCATCACCATCAGATCGGCAAAAGCAAAATAAAATAACTCTTTCATCGGAGTCCTGTGTTTGAATCAGTCGGCTTTGGGAGAACAAAATTCTGCCCAATGGATATACCGTCACCTGATTAGATTGATTCTCATCTGTAACGGCTCTCAATGCGGCCGTGATGAATGCAAATGTTAGTTTGAACTTTTTAGTCAATTGCTATTAATACCCGGCAGGTTCCCTGATAGCGGAATTAATTTTTGTTAACAATCTTGCCAGGTAACCAATTCTTTCAGATGCTGCTTCTGTAGAGTCCGCTTGGGTTTTCTCCGATTTTTGATCTTGCATTTTGTTTATTTTGGAGTTACTATAATGGCCGGTGTCAATTATGTGAAGACAATTCGAACGAATATCGAGGCCTCGGAAAGACTCCGCTCAATGAGAGCAGTGCCGAGGTCCATGAAACAGTGAGCAAAAATTCAGCATCATTTCAGCTTACTGTTTATATTCACATCCTGAATTCAGCAGCGTAAACTTTTATGCGGATACTGATCATCGAAGACGAAAAAGAGGTGGCGCGCTTTATTCGGCGCACGTTATTGGAAGAGTCGCATGCGGTCGATGTGGCCCATGATGGTCTGGCCGGAGAGGAAATGGCCCTGTCCGAGGAATACGATCTCATCATCCTCGACCTCATGCTGCCACGCAAAGACGGCTTGGCCGTGCTCAAAACATTGCGGCGTGAAAGTGTAGTGACACCGATTCTCCTGCTCACGGCGCGCGACGAAGTATCCGACCGCGTGGCCGGCCTGGACGCCGGTGCCGACGACTATCTGGGAAAACCGTTTGCGGTTGCCGAATTGCGCGCCCGGGTGCGGGCGCTCTTGCGGCGCCAATCCGACACCAAAGCCTCCCTGCTCTCTGCCGGCAATCTCGTGATGGATACCGTGTCACATGAGGTAAGCCTAGGGCAACATCGTCTCGAACTCACCAGCCGTGAATACGCAATCTTGGAATATCTCTTGCGCAACAAAGGCCGGTTGCTCACCAAAGGCATGATCGCCGAACACGTGTGGGATTATCATTTCGACAGCGATTTCAATCTGATCGAAGTGTACATTCGGCGCTTGCGGCAAAAGATCGAGCCAACCGCCGGGCAGAAGCTGATTCATACGGTGCGCAACAGTGGCTATGTCATCAGGGATCCGGAAACATGACGTTGACCATTCGCAGCCGCCTGACAATTTGGTTCACCCTCGCCTTTTCCGCCGTGCTGGTCCTGGTGGTCGGCGTGGTCGCGCTGAAGCTTTACAGCCAAGTCGAGAGCGAAACCCGTGAAATTTTGCGCAACGAAGAGCGCTGGATCAGCGCACTGGTGGCCAGCGAGTTTCTCCACATATCGATGGCGCAAGGAAGCGACTACGACTCGCTGGCTGCAGACCTGAACGAAAATCTGGAGGAACGTTATGGTTTGAAGCAACAATTCGCTGTCCTGGCCATTCCGCACAATGCGCAGCTAGTTTTTTATAGTGGCGGCATGAAAGATGTTGATCAGCTCCTTCCGGCAGATTTTTTCGAGCGGCGCGCCGGCAATTACAACCTGATCATTGCCGATGATCGTTATCGTGTGCGACTTTTCCGGCGCGGATGGGGCGCGGCTGCTGTGGGGATCTTGAATGAGAGAATTTTTGAAGTTGCCGAGGAGGCCGGCAAAATTTTGGTTTGGCTGGTGCCATTGGCCATGTTGTTTGCCATCGCCGGTGGCTGGCTCCTGGCCAAACTGGCATTACGTCCCGTAGTTGCCGCCGCGCGCACCGCCGAGTCCATTTCACTGGCTAATCTCAAAAAGCGTTTGCCCGAATACACTGGCAAGGATGAATTCGGAGCGCTCGTTGCCACCCTCAACCGCATGATTGCGCGCCTGGAAGAAGGTGTCAAACGCCTGCAACAATTCACGCAGGATGCCGCGCACGAGCTACGCACCCCGCTGACCATTCTGCGCGGGGATTTGGAATTGGCCTATCAAGATGAAAACGTTCCCGAAGAGACCCGCGCCTGGCTGCAAAGAATTTTGGACCGCGTGATTGCATTGGGACAAATCGTCGATAATCTCATGCTGCTGGCGCGATCCGATTCCGGCAACTACCCCATTCACAAAACGCGTTTTCGATTGGATCTCGTCGTTAAAGAGGTTTTTGAAGACATGCAAATTCTCGCAGAAGGTCGGCCGCTCGCCGTGCATCTCCAAAATGACCAGACGGTGGAATTTTACGGTGACGAAATGCTCATGCGCCGCCTGATCTTGAATTTGTGTGACAATGCGATGAAATACACCTCGCAGGGAATCATCTCGCTGAGCTTGAAAAAAGCAGACGCAAAAATAGAACTCACGATCAGCGATACCGGCAAAGGCATACCTGCCGAAGATTTGCCCCACATTTTTGACCGCTTTTATCGTGTCGACAAATCTCACTCCAGTGCCACCGGCGGCAGCGGACTCGGTCTCGCCATTTGTCACTGGATTGTTACAGCCCACAGCGGCAGGATTACGGTGACCAGCGAACTCGGAAAGGGAACGACGGTGCGGGTGTTTCTGCCCAACACGCTCGGATAAGAAAAGCGTGTGGGCAAAATTTTTGCTATTTGACACGCATTTTACAATCCTACGACATGGCTGTGACATACGCCGGTTAGCCTTTTCGTATATTATTATTGAGAGTGAATCGAACTTTTTTTGAAATTCGTACGGGTGATATGAAGCATCTGAGCATTTCAACGAGGAGAAAAATGATGAAAAAGGACCAGATTCTTTTCACAGTGTTGATGTTCGGACTATTGACATCAATGTCCGTTGCCAAAACACCGTCCGGATTGACACAGCAAGATTGTAAATTGATGTTTCCTTTGGCCAATTCTTGCGAAGCCATAAAGACACTCGAGCCGGGCATTCTATGGACCGAAGTGTGGGAACACGGCGCATGGGGGCCACCGGAAGAATTTCTTGGGTACGTTTTCCTCAAATCCCTGCAGCATGAAGGTAGAACCATCGACATCCTGGTCGGAATAACGAATACCGGTGTTATTTCCAAAGTCTGTTTGAAAGGCGTCGACGGGATTGAGGAGGAATTCCTCGCCCAATTTCGCGGCAAAAGCCTGCAGGATAATTTTGACCTTGCGCGAACGCCGGAAGATTTGCTGTTTGTTCCGGCTAAAATCAGGGCGATGAAAAGAAATCCGGCGCTCTCCGAAAGCATTGCCCGAGGTGTGAAAGAAATCGCTGCAGCAGCAAACAAAGTGGTGAAGTAAAGATCGGCGATCCCCCAAAATGGGATAAAGTTAATTTGTCATTTTATCCCGCCTCCTAATTAGTGTCTGTCCAAAAATACCGATTTGGCCTGTCATCGCGAGCGTTTCTCAGCCTGCGGCCGCAGGCGAAGCGATCTCCTCAAACCTGCATCAATCATGCATTCAAGAAGATTGCCTGCGGCCGTAGGCTACGCCTGTAGGGTCTACGACTCGTAGAGCTTCGGCCAAAGACGCCTCCCAAGAAACGCTCTCCTTTGTCATGCTGTAAGCATCTTCCCCCGCATGAGTACAGTGCCAGTACGCTGGAAGATTCCTTGCGGAATGACATTCAGGGTGGTGTGTTTCTGACCGAAAGAATGGCCCATCAGCCATCTACCACTCGCAATGACGCCAAAGATGGAGTTTTCGGACAAACACTAATTAATCTTTCCCATGCGTCTGGGCGGGCCACTCGATGTAAATATCAAATATCATTTTGGCAGATTCTTAGACAGAACGCAGTGGCGGTGATGCCATGCTTAAAAAGAATCCGCCGGAATGATATTTTTTTGATTATGCGAGGCCAAAATCGTGCATCGGTGAACTCGATTTTACACTTATATGACAAAACCATGACAATCACACCTGCGCAGTTTCGTAAATTGTCAGGTATGAAAAAACAAACTTTGTTACATCAGAAATGGCATGCCGCTCAAAAAGCCGAGAACAAAAATGAAGAATGATTTTATTGCTTCATTGCGATCAAAACAACAAATTCAATTCCACTCTTGAACAGCTGAAATGAAGACAAAAAGTTGGTGCGTTATCCTGAGCCTCACTACGGTTTTCGCTGCCACGCTGGGTGCGCAAGATAACAACGTGGGAACAATCCGAGGATCGGTCATTGACGATTCCACCGCAAGCCCAATTGAGTTTGTGAATGTTGTTCTTCGTATGAAGGAGGACAGCACCATCGTTACCGGTACGGTAACCAATCAAACAGGTAAATTCGACTTTACCGAAGTCCCGGCAGGTCAATACTTCATCACCTTCAGCATGATTGGGTACAAAGAGAAGCAAACGCCCGTGTTTCTCATTGACCTGCAACACAAGCATCTCAATCTCGGCAAAGTCAGACTCGTGGCAGAGGCGGTGCCTCTCGGAGAAGTTCAGGTTACAGCAGAGAAAGCGCTCTACAATGCCACTATCGACCGGAAGGTCTACAACGTCGATCAGGATCTCATGAGCAAGGCAGGATCCGCAAGCGAGCTCCTGCAGAATATCCCGTCAGTGCAAGTGGATATTGATGGCAACGTGAGTCTGCGTGGATCGTCGAACGTCTTGATCATGCTCAACGGCAGAACCTCGCCACTGATGAAGAAGAACAGTGCCACGGTCTTGCAACAAATGCCGGCAAATTCCCTTGACAGAATCGAAGTCATCACCAACCCCTCAGCCAAGTACAAACCCGACGGCACCTCCGGCATCATCAACATCGTACTGAAGAAGAACACCACGCTGGGAATCAACGGCAACATTGCCGGTAACGTCGGCAACCAGGACCGCTACAACGGGAATGCACGACTGAACTATAATCCGGGCGCATTCAACCTCCATGGAAGTTACGGCATCCGGAAAGACAGCCGGAATCGGATCAACACAGATAATCGTCTGCAGACCACATCGGCTTCCACGCTCACATTCTACCATGAGACAGCGAGCTCATACGCCAGGCCTCTCTCACACATGGTTTCATTTGGAATCGACTATCGGCCCGACGGCCAAAACAAGTTTGGGCTTTCGGGCGATTATTTTCACAACCGTTTCACGAGGACGGAGAGTGCCGACAAACTTCTGCACAACAGTGATCGTATCCTGATCAACCAATACCGCCGCAACCGGATCGAAACCGAGTTCGAAAAAGAGTACAGCGTCACCGGGTTCTTCGAACACAATTTCCCGAGGGAAGATCACACGCTGCGGCTCGAGTTCAGCGCCGCCGGAGCGCCTGAACAGGAAGATAATCGCTACACCAACGTCTACTTGTTGCCGGCCGGTGCGAATGAATACGACAACACCCTGAGCAAAAACGATGACAACAATCGCCAGCTTACACTGGAGTACTCCAATCCACTCACCGAAAAGTCGAATCTTGAAGTCGGATACCTGGGAGAATTCATCGGCAACGATTTTGATTTCCATGCCGAGTACTTCGATGCGACTCAACAGAAGCTCGTTACGGATGTGAACAAGACCAACAGATTTCTTTATGATGAGTCGATCCACGCGCTGTATGCCACGTACCAGCAATCACTCGGATCATTCGGTTTCATGGCAGGTTTGCGGACAGAACATGCGTCAGTCAGGTCCAATCTGGTGACATTGGATTCGATCATAACCAACCGATACTTCAGCTGGTATCCGACATTGCATCTGTCACACCAGCTCAGCAAATTAGCCGAGCTGCAACTCAGCTACAGCAGGCGCACACGCAGACCGGAAGGCGACGAGCTGAATCCGTTCCCGGAATACCGTGATCCTCGAAACGTATCTGCGGGAAATCCCAAACTGCTGCCGGAGTACGTTCATTCCCTCGAGCTGGGCTGTCAGTTTCAGAACGGTGAAATATCCATCCTGCCGGCTCTGTTTTACCGGCATACTTACAACAGGTTTACTTCGGTGACGCAAGCGCTCAATGACACAACGCTGATGACGACGAGACAGAATCTTTCGAGCGATCAATCCGGCGGCTTGGAAGTGGTTGTCTCTGCGAATCTGGGCGATTTCATAACGGTTCACGGAAATGCCAACGCCTTTCGGAATCAGATCGACGCATCGAATCTCGGCTACAGCAACAAAAAGTCGATTACTACCTGGAGCGGTAACTGCACGGTGGACATGAATCTGAGTGGGACATCACGACTGCAGATCAATTCGAAGTACAATTCCTCACGGTTGACGCCGCAGGGAAAACAAGCCCCAAGTTACGTGGTCAACACCGGATTTCGGCAAGAGTTGCTCGGAGGCAAATTTTTTCTGGTGCTGACAATCACCGATGTCTTCAAGACCTTGAGGCGGGAGTTCGAGTTGAACACTCCGTCGCTTAGCCAGACGGTCGTCAACAAGCGTGATTCGAGAATCATGTATTTGAGCGTTACCTATCGCTTCGGGGCGCAACCAAAGAAGTCGAAGGAAGAGCAAATACATTACGACGACAATCCGTGAACGGTAAACAGCGGCTAACAGCGTTCGATGGTTACTTCGTCAATGAATTCTATTTCTTTGGAGCGAAGCTTTGAGCTTTGGGTTGCAACGCAATCATTACCGCTCGAACCATGCCAAGTTTAAAGACAGCAATTTTCGCTTTTTCCCTGCTGCTGATTTCCGGCGGACTGGCGCCGGCGCAGACGTTGTCGTTGGATGACTGCATTCGCCTCGCTTTGCAGAAAAATCCGCGCCTCGCTTCTGCCGGATATGGCATTAATGCCGCCGAGCAACAAATCAAAGCCGCCGGCGCGTTGCGGCGGCCCATTGTGAGCTTTGCCGCCGGCGCTTCGTTCGCGCCCTTAAAGGGACTCGATCCTGCGCTCACAGAGGGCGGCGAATACGAAGGCCTTGTCGAAATCAAACAACCGCTTTTTGACGGCACAATCAAACCGGCGCAACAACAAGCTGAAGTGAATTTGCGACAGGCGGCAAATGCCAAGACTCGAGCGGCTGCCGACATTCGTCTCGAAGTGCGGCTCGCCTATATCGACCTGTTGCGCACGCAACGACAATACGCACTCACGCAAGGAAGCATCACCGACCTGCAATCCTACCTTGAAACCGTGCGCGCGCTGGCGTACGGCGGTGCCGTGCCCAAAACCGACATTGCGCGCGCCGAGATTCAGTTGCAGGCAGAAACCATCGTGCTCAATGAGCTCCGCACCGCTGTGGCCGTGGCCATGAAGCATTTGCTCGAGCCGATGGGCTTGCCTTTGGATACAATAATCGTTGTAGCCGATTCAATTACTCTGCCCGCCGCGCCGGAGCGCTTCGAAAATAATCTCGATCTCAAAGAATTTGGATTCAACCTCGAAGCGGCCAAACTCGACGTCAAGCTGGCGCAGGCCGAGCGGCTGCCGGTGATCTCAGCGATCAGCAGCGCCGGCGCCTGGACCTCGCGAAATCAACTTCTTGAACCCGGCTCACCGCATATTTTTGGTTACCTCGCCGGCATTTCGTTCGATCTGCCGATTTGGAACTGGGGCGCAATCGCGGCGCGCATCGAGCAGAAAAACGCCGCGCTCAATGCGCTGCAGGCGGATTTCGTCGTGTTGCGCCGCCGCCTGGACACCGCGTATCAAACCAGCCGGCAGCAATATGACGCCGCTGTCGAAAAGTTGAGCCTGCTCAAGAACAGCCACACCAAGGCGCTCGAGCAATACGAAATTTTGCTGGCACAATATGCCGGCGGCGGCGTGAGCAGCTTGGAAGTGATCGACGCGCATCGCACCCTACTGGAAATCGCTTTGCAGGAAGAACAAACCCGCGCCGAGATCGCCATCTTGCATGCCCAGATGCTGCGGCTAACCGGAGAGACAGAATGAGAAAAAGTTTATTGTGCTCTGAACCAATAATTGGCAATGGCGCGAGCCTCGTGCCGAATGTCATTCTACAGGAATCTTTTTTCAATCGCGCACTGTACTCAATTGCAAAAAGATGCGTACCGCATGACATGTTCATCCTATTTTGTGCAGTCTGTATGATTTCTTTCTCGCTCGTCTTTCTCGCCGCTTGCGGCAACGGCGCGAGTGGAGAGGAGGAGACTGAGGCCGCCGTGACTCCGGTCGTCGCGGTGAAAATTGACAGCGTCCGCAGCGGCAGCATTCCGGAAATCGTTGCGGTGACCGGCATGACCAAAGTGTTACGTCAAGAAAGCATCAGCTCGCCCATTGACGGCAAGGTAACGTCGCTGCGTGTGCTCGAAGGAGACGCGGTGAGGCAGGGTCAAGTGATCGCCATCGTGGCGACGAAAGAAGCGTTAGCCGCGCTCACCGGTGCGGAATTACTGCGGTCGCGTGCCCAAACTGCCGAGGAAAAAAAACGTGCCGAAGCCGCACTTGTTCTGGCGCAGCGCAACAACACCGCTTTGGAAATTCCCGCGCCCTTCGATGGCGTCATCGTCGCGCGCGCCTTGAATGAGGGCGAGTTTGTGACCGCGGGCGGCGCGCTGGCAACGATCATTGACTTGCGCTCGCTCTATTTCTTTGCCAAGCTACCGGCGCGGGATTTGTCCCGGATTAAATTGGGGCAGGAAGCCGCGGTGAGTTTTCAAAGCTGGGCGGGAAAATTTTATCAATGCAAAGTCGAAAATATCCAGCCGCAGATCGATCCGTTCGCGCAAATGGCCGAAGTGCGATTGCGCTTTCTGACCCCCACTGCGGAGCTGCGCAGCGAGATGTTTGGTACTGCAGAAATTGTGATTGGCAAACATGAGAATGCTTTGCTGGTGCCGGACAAGGCGGTTTTGCGCGATGATGAGACCGGCGTGTACACCATCGTCGAAGCCCTCGGCGATTCACTTGCCGTCATCCGCGAAATCGAGGTCGGCATCGAGACCCCGACCACCGTAGCGATTTCCGGAGAGGGGCTACGGCCGGGCATGCACATTATTGTTGAAGGCCATTACGGCTTGCCGGATTCGACGCGGATTCGGATCGAAAGATAAAAATACATAACACGGATTTAACGGATCAACGTTTTTGAACACAGGATGCCTCTATGCTGAAGACGACTTTGATTCTGGCGATTCTGTTCCTTTCGCAACAGGCATCCGGGCAAAATGTTTTTCAGGCGTCGGTCAAAGACGAAGCGACGCAAGAAGCCCTGAGCGGCGCCAATGTTTCTATTGATTCGCTCCGTATCGGCGGCGCCACGGATGCTGATGGGAAAGTTGTCATTACCAATATTCCGGACGGCAGCTACACCATTCGTTTTTCTTATGTCGGGTATAAACCGCGACAGCTCAAGATTTCATTTCCTTTGAAAAATCCCGATAAAATTCAGACCGTGTTTTTAGAAAGCATGGCGTTGGAGTCGGAAGAAGTTTTTGTTTCTGCAACCCGAACCAACGGCGTGGTGGAAGATTCCCCGGTGCGGGTCGAAGTTTTGGGGTTTGATGAGGTCAAAGAAGAGACGGCGATCAAACCAGGAAATATCTCAAAATTGCTGGGGGAAACCAGCGGCATTTACATTCAGCAAACTTCGGCAACGAGCGGCAACATGAGCCTGCGCATGCAGGGTTTGCAGGGGAAGTATACCCAGCTCCTTAAAGACGGCTTTCCACTGTATGGCGGTTTCTCTTCCGGCCTTTCACTTTTGCAAATTCCGCCGCTGGATTTGTTACAGGTCGAAGTCATCAAAGGCTCGGCCTCGGCGCTCTACGGCGGTGATGCCATTGCCGGCTTGGTCAATTTGGTTTCGCGCCTCCCCTCGCCGCAGCCGGAGTGGACGGTCATTATCGATCAGACCCACAAAAAAGGCCGCGACCTCAGCTCGTTTTATACCACGCGCAGCGGCAAAGCCGGCGTCACTTTTCTCGCCAGCCAGAGCACACAAGAGGCCTTCGATGTCGACAAGGACGGCTTCACCGACTTGCCCGAGTTTCGGCAGACCACGTTGAATCCAAAATTTTTTCTCACCCTCAACCCGGCCACCGAGTTGATGCTGGGAATTTCTTCCTCGTTTGAAACCAGGCAAGGCGGCGATATGGCGGCTATCGCCAGCGCACCCGACTCGCTGCATCCCTTCGTTGAAAAGAGCCAATCCAACCGGCTCACGACGCAGGTGAAGCTCGAAAGAAAATTGGCGAACGGCCATCTACTCACACTCAAAAACAGCGTCAATCATTTTCAACGGGATATTTCGATTCGTGACACCAATTTTCACGGAAGCCAGCTTGCGAGCTACTCGGAGCTGTCTTTCCTGCGGCGAACCCGAAAACATGCAACGGTGGTGGGAGTGAATTATTTCACGGATGCTTTCGACGAAAAAAGAAATCACACCTCCACCTCGCCGCTTTTGAATTACCGCTTTACGACGACCGGCATTTTTGCACAGGACGATTGGAGCCTGGCAGAGCGATTGAGCGTCCAGTCAGGATTGCGTCTTGATGCGCACAATGTTTTCGGCACCTTCGTGTTGCCGCGATTTTCAACGTTATGGAAGCTTTCGAGAAACTTTTCCGCGCGTCTGGCTGGCGGCATGGGATACAAAATCCCAACCGCGTTTACCGCTGAAGCAGAAGCCAGAGCTTTTCGAGAGGTATTGCCGGTTTCCGCCGATTTGCAAGCAGAAACTTCGCGTGGCGTAAACTTCGATCTCAGCGCCAGGTTTTTGGTGGATGAATTCGTGATCAGCTTCAACCAGGCGTTTTATTACACGCGCCTGCATCATCCGCTCGTCCCCAATCCCGCGCTTTTTGCAAAAGGGATATTGGCCTATCAAAATGCGGCGTCGCCGCTCATCACCAAAGGATTCGACACCCATCTCAAAGCGAACCTCGATGAAACCGAATTGTTGGTTGACTATACCTACACGCAGATTCAAGCGAACGATGAATCGGCAAGCGTCGAGACCGAGCTCACGCCTCGGCACAAGCTCAATCTACTTGTGATCGTTGAAGCGGAACAAAACTGGCGCGGCGGCATCGAAGTCTTTTACACTGGACGGCAATATTTGGGTGACGGGCATTGGAGCAAAGATTACTGGACGGTGGGGTTGATGTTGCAGAAAGTGTTTGGCGATTTTTCCCTCATCGGCAATGTTGAAAACGTCTTTGACGTGCGGCAATCGAAGTATGAAAAGGTCGTGCTTCCGCCGTATGCTCATCCGACCTTCCGGCCCCTCTACGCGCCTTTGGATGGCGTCGTTGCCAATGTGGCACTGGAGATCAAGATCAGATGAAACAATATTTTTTATCTTCAAAAATGGATGCCTGAAGGCATGACGAGAAACATGCATCTCATCCCCTTCGCGTACAAGCACCAGCGCGCCATCATCTTCACCATCTCCGTCTTCGCGCTCGCCGGCGTTTACGCGGCAATCAATCTTCCGATCACGCTGTTTCCAGCGATCACGTTTCCGCGCATCATGATTCTGGCCGACAACGGCGAGCAGCCCATCGAGCGCATGATGATCGAAGTCACCAAGCCGCTCGAAGAGGCGGCACGCGGCGTTCCCGGCGTCACTACCGTGCGCTCGGCAACCAATCGCGGCTCCTCGGAGATTTCCATCAATTTCACCTGGGGCACGGATATCTTTCACGCGCTGCAATTGTTGCAGGGGCGCATCGCCGCGGTACGCAATGAAATGCCGGCGACCGCCACGATCCACGTCGAGCGCATGGACATTTCCGTTTTTCCGGTCATGGGTTTCAGCTTGACCTCGGATAAACGCAGCCAAGTCGAGCTGCGCGATCTCGCGATGTACACGCTGCGGCCCGCGCTGTTGCGCATTCCCGGCGTCGGGCAAATCCGCATCACCGGCGGCAAAACGCGCGAGTTTCATGTCATTGTCGATCCGATGGCGCTTGCTTCTTACAACCTCGACATTCGCGAGGTCAACGACGCCGTCAACAACGCCAACCTCGTGGCTGCCACCGGCTTGGTGAGCGACAATTATCATCTCTATCTCAGCCTCACCAACAATCTATTCACGAGCCTCGACGAGATCGGCAACGTGGTGATCGCCATGCGCAACGGTGCGCCGGTGCGCATCAAAGACGTCGCGCAGGTTTCCTCCGGCGAAGAGGATGCGTACATCCGCATTTCTGCGGATGGTAAAGACGCGGTGTTACTGGACATCATGCGCCAGCCCGACGGCAACATCGTCAAAATCGGCGCGGCGACGAAGGCGCTGCTGGCCGAGATGCAGGGCCAAATTCCGCCGGACGTGGAGATCAAACCCTATTTCGATCAGGGCGAGTTTGTTTCCGATTCGATTGCGGGCGCGCGCGACGCCATTCTCATCGGCGTAGGGCTGGCGATGCTGGTGCTGTTGTATTTCATGAAGAACTGGCGCATCACCCTCGTCGCGGCCATCGTGGTGCCGTCGACAATTGCCGCCACCATCGGCTGCTTGTTCGCCATCGGCGAAACCATCAACGTGATGACACTCGGCGGCATTGCTGCGGCGGTCGGTTTGATCATCGACGACGTCATCGTCGTGGTCGAAAGCATCTTTCATCATTTTCACAAGGGCGAAAAAAATTTCATTGCCACGGCGCACAGCTCGATTCAAGAAATGTTGCCCGCCATCGTGGGCTCGAGCCTCGCCACGCTGGTGATTCACATTCCGTTCGCGTTTCTCAGCGGCGTGACGGGCGCGTTCTTCGCGGCGCTGTCGATCACCATGGTGTTCGCGTTGAGCCTCTCATTTATTTTCTCCGTCATCTTCGCGCCGCTCGTGGCCGGCGCCGTGCTCACGGAAAACGACATCGCCAACGCCATTGCGCGCGAACAAAAAAGCCGCCATCGCCTGTTGCATGTTTACGAGCGTGCCCTGCGCGGCCTGCTCCGCCACAAATGGTTCGTGCTGCCGCTCATCCTGATTCTCCTGCTTGGCGGCTGGAGCTTGTATCAACGAACCGGCACCGGCTTCATGCCCGACATGGATGAAGGCACTTTTATTTTGGATTATCTGACGCCGCCCGGCACCTCGTTCGAAGAGACCGACCGCATGCTGAAACAGGTGGAAGAGATTCTGCGCACCACGCCGGAAGTGGAAAACTTCGGCAGACGCACCGGAACCGAGCTGGGATTTTTCATCACCGAATCGAACGCCGGCGATATTCTGGTGAAGCTGAAACACGAGCGCGAGCGCTCCATCTTCGCAGTCATCGATGAAATCCGCCGCCGCATCGAGCAAGCGCAGCCATCGCTGGAACTGGAATTTGGCCAGCAAATGCAGGACGTGATCGGCGATCTGATCGGCTGGCCCTCGCCCATCGAGATCCAAATTTTCGGCGACAACAAAGCGCTGCTCGAGGAAAAGGCGCGGCAAGTCGCGGAGCTGATCACGCCGATTCGTGGCGTCGAAGACGTGTACGACGGCATCACCATCTCCGGTTCGAGCATTCTCATCAAAGTCGATCAAGCGCAAGCCGCGCGCGCCGGCCTCACGGTGAGCGACGTGCAAAGCCAACTGGAAAATCTCATGAAGGGCAAAGCCGAGACCAGCATTCAGCGCGGCGAAAAGCTCATCGGCATTCGCACCCGCTTCAATGACAGGTTGCGCAACGATTTGGTGACGATCAAACAGGTGCAGTTGCAATCCCCCAACGGCTTTCTCGTGCCGCTGCAAAGTATCGCGACCATCACGACAACCAAAGGTGAGGCGCAAATTCATCGCGAGAACCTGAAACAGCTAGTTTCGGTGACGGCGCGCACTTCGGGGCGCGATCTCGGCAGCACCGTCGCAGAGATACAGCGCACGCTGAAACGCCGGCTCGTTCTGCCTGCCGGCGTTTCCATTCACTACGGCGGCACGTATCAAACGCAGCAGGAATCGTTTCGCGGCTTGCTGATGGTGCTCGGTGCCGCGGTGCTTTTCGTCTTCATCGTGTTGCTGTTTGAATTCGAATCGTTCCGCGTCCCAATCGCCGTGTTCCTGATCAACCTGCCCTCGCTCTTCGGCGTGGTCTTCGCGCTGTGGGTGACGAACGTGACCTTCAATGTGTCGAGCTTCGTCGGCACTATTCTCGTCGTCGGCATTGTCGCCGAAAATGCGATTTTCCTGTTGCATTACGTGGTGAAATATCAAAGGGAGGGAATGGCGTTGGACGAGGCGCTGGTGCAAGCCAGTCTGATTCGAGTGCGTCCGATTCTCATGACGACTTTTGCGGCGGTATTTGCCTTGTTGCCGCTCGCGCTCAATCTCGGCGCCGGCACGCAAATGCAACAGCCGCTCGCCATTGCGGTCATCGGCGGGTTTTCCGTTTCGACTTTGCTACTACTGTTTGCACTGCCGATGCTGTTTGGATTGCTGCAGAAGAAAGCAATTTGAATCGGATAGGCATGAACACAAAGGAATGAATAGGCGATAAAGGTTAACGGCGAACATTTGCAGGAAAAATGACAGCTCCGCTCGCTCAGGGCTCACTCAAAATGGTAACCCCGTCACGGCGAAGGCACAACATGACGGCGTGCTTCTGTCAGGCCCAGCCAGGAAGATTTTAACTCCACAGGAATGATTTCATCGATGGTAACTTTTTGATCGGTGTAAAGGTTGTAGGCATTTATCAATTCAGTCATTTCCCGCTTGAGGTTTGCAAGCTTCGATTCATGCTGCCGATCTTCTTTCAACACACTGCGCGCAAACAGAATAAGCTCGCCTATTTTCTCAGCATAATAATTGCGCATGGAAGCATTGATCAGGCGTTTGACAGACACGGTTATCTCCTCCTCGGTCCCGAGCAATGATTCCGATTTCTCATTCGGAAGAAAAGTGGCCAATCTTTTTTTGAGCCGCTCGTCTATTCCAAGATAGACAAATAGTGCCGGGTGTTTACGATAATAATCTGTCTTGGGTGCCACCTCCACCATGATGTACTGTTCGACCATCACTCTCTCGTCGTTCTCCATCTCTCGATGTGAGGCATAGCGCAAAGTGTTCACCTGCTGGGCATACTCGACCTTGATCATCAGGTCCAGGCTGGAAAAGTAAAATAGCTTAATCATGTTTACCCTTTCTATATAAACATCCTGTAACATAGAACCCTGCGGGCGCAGCCGATCAAAAAAGGAATGGGATTAGAAAACTTCAACACCCCATTTGGGGTCAATACAGAGAAATAACGAGTACACCGATAACCTGTTTGATCCCATCCCCAAGCCGGCTGTATAAAACTACTTGATTAGCGACTTACCTTCTGTTTCCCTGGTAATATGAAATTGAATTCCCATAACGGTAATCATTCGCTTGGCTTCGTCGACTTGCTCGACTTTTCCAACCACTTCAAGCATCCTGTCAAACTCCGGTTCGGCTTTGAGTTTCTTGGTTCTATCGTCAACTTCTTTCGCCAGGAAAATACCGTCTTTCAGATATGTGCCCTCGAGCTTCACCAACATTTCCGGTTTGATATCTTCCAGACTTTTTATCCCGTCGTTGAATTCGGTAGCTTTCGTCACTTTCACAAGCATCCACAGCATCTGCAACTCATTTTTTGCAGGAGTGACGGCGCGCACTTTGCCAAGGAGCCGCCAGTCATCATCCATAAAGTCGCCGGCCGGAAATTCGATTTCAAGCGCCAGCACAGACTGATCCTTTTTGATGAGTCCATCGATTTCCACCCACCGGCCGGGTTTGGCGTTGGCAATGATCTCTGCCGGAGTCCATTTTTTTACATTTTGAGCACGCAAGGGAATGCTGCCCGGACAGCATAATGCCAAAATAACAATGATCGGTAGCGCGAGATGCAGTCTCATGATCCCCATCCTTTCCGATAACCTAAAACGCGGTCATGTTCTTCCTGCGCGAAGTCTCCATGTCAATGATTACGACTTCATTTTTTATACGAAAATTCCAACAAAAACCCTATGGGCTTGGTCACCATTCATCGATTCGTCTTTGATTTTGCTCCGGTTGCTCCTGGAAGAATTGGTTGTATATTTCTCATTTAATATACGAAAAATGCAATTGGAGGATGTCACAGAAATGTCGAAAAATTGTAAAATATTTGTGAAATCGAAAGTAGATGATGGCTGGTCATGCAAGAAGCTGGAAACGCACGGCTGGTGCCGCGGATAACAGGACAGCTTTTTCTTCACTCCCGCAACACGAGCCGCAGTCAATCAGTTAATCGCAAAGAAAACCTTGGCGCTCTTTCGTCTCTGAGATTAGCAAATTGGCTGCGCGCGCAGGGGTTGTGGCTGCCAACCACACTAAGATTTTCCAGGATGAATGCCGGTACTTCTTCAGCTCGCGGTATAAGTTCCTCTCGTATATCCGCCTTGCGAATATTGCCACCAGATTCAGCCAAAATCTGCTGAATCCAACGCGCTCGAAATCCTCAACCACTTTCTGTTTGCTTTTGAAAAGGCAGGAAGGTAGCTGCACCGGCCTCCGTTTCGTAAATGGGGAATGATAGAATCTTGGGAGCTCCTTGGAGAATGAATCACCGGCCAGCATGAATTTTTGCTGAAATTGCAAATAAAAAACGCAAAAATCGCATATTTGCCAAAAATGACGTTTGGAAAAAAAGTTGTGGACAATTTGATCGCTTTTATGTATTTTTTCACACAAGATGAAAAAGTGAAATGTTGCATACCTGAGTCAAACTTTCGAGGGAGGATTCTTATGAGTTGGCTGGATTTTCTTGCGTTGCTGGTGGTGGCAGGAATTTGCGGTGCGTTGGGTCAGGCAATCAGTGGCTATTCGCGCGGCGGATGCCTAATCGCAATTGTAATTGGTTTCATCGGTGCACTCATTGGCATGTGGCTGGCGCGGCAACTGGATTTACCTGACATCTTGGTGCTGAATTTTGGTACGAAGCGTTTTCCCGTGCTTTGGTCAATCATTGGCTCGGCGTTGTTCGTGGCGTTGATCGGTTTGCTGACCACACCGCGCCGCCGGCGTTAGCGTTCATGACCTTGAGCCAAAATCAGGTGACGAAGATGCCACAGACCTCACCGACTGTCTCTCTTTTTATTCCCTGCTTGGTAGATCAAGTCTATCCCGAGATCGGTCTGGCCATGGCGAAGGTTTTACGCCGGCTCGGTGTTCGGCTGAAATATGATCCGGCGCAGACGTGCTGCGGCCAACCGGCATTCAATGCGGGCTATCGGGATGAAGCCTTGTTGGTGGCCATTCATTTCTTGAAAGTATTTCGCGATGCAGAAGTTGTGGTTGCTCCCTCCGGATCATGCGTGGCAATGGTGCGAAATTTCTATCCGCATCTGTTTGCCGGCCATCCTCAATTCGAGGAGGCCAGGTCGCTCGGCCAACGTATATTCGAATTTTCGGAATTTTTGGTAAAACGTCTCGGTGTCGTTGACGTCAACGCCACATTCAATCGCAAAGCCGGCTTTCATAATTCCTGTCACAGTTATCGTGAGTTGCGGTTGCAGGAAGAGCCACTCACTTTGCTGCGTCACGTGCGTGGCCTGGAACTGGTTGTGCCGGAAAGCGATCCGGTCTGCTGCGGTTTTGGCGGAATATTTTCGATTAAGTTCGACGCCATCTCCGCCGCGATGACGCGCAGTCGTTTGGAGACCTTTGAGCAGCTCGGCGTCGAGGCGATCATTTCCAACGATCCGGGGTGTGTGATGCAAATGCGGCAGGAGGCGAAAGCGTTGAGAAAACCACTGGAGGTGTGGCATGTTGCGGAGGTGTTGAATGCCGGGCAGCACCGGTAGCCCGCGCCAATCGGGATGGTGGATGCTTGAAGCTGCACACTTGCACAGCATCAAGCATCCGCGATCAAAGATCGCATCTCGCTAGATCGCCAGTCTTTCCATCGTTTTTACCAGCAGCCGATAAAAATTTCCCACCGAGCTGACCTTGACACGCTCGCTCGGCGAATGGGGGAATTCGATCTGCGGGCCCATGGAAACCATGTCCATGCCGGAGTACTTCTCACCGATAATCCCACATTCGAGCCCGGCATGAATCGCTTTGACCGCAGGCTCGACGCCAAAAAGCTCCTGGTGAACTTGTTTGCTGACTTTCAATACCTCGGAGTTCAGGTTGGGTTTCCAACCGGGATAGCCTTCGTGCTCTTTGACTTTGGCACCGGCAAACTCAGCGATGGCGCGGATACGATCCCGTGTTGCTTGAAGCGCCGCTTGAACCGAGCTTCGAGTGCTGCAATGAATCGAAAGTTTGTTCCTTTTGCTCGTAACGATGGCCAGGTTGGTGCTGGTCTCGACCAGTCCGGGGATGTCATTACTCATGGCGATCACGCCGTGCGGCAGGGCATGCAAAAGCGAAATCACTTTGTGCGTGGTTTTGGCATCCCACATTTGCTTGACGGTAACCGGAGTAACGGTTAGTTGGATGGCGGGGTCGACGGTTTTATATTCCTCTTGAATGTCGGCAACCAGCGTTTGTAGCGTATCAACAAATTTGCTCTGCTGCTTCCTGGGCAGCACCACAGTGACAAACGCTTCACGCGGAATCGCGTTGTGCTTGTTACCGCCGGCGAAACTGGCGAGATGGAATTTGATGCCGCCATCAATCAGCATTCGGTAAAGCGCGCGCGCGAGTAATTTGTTCGCATTTCCACGCTGCAGATGAATGTCAACGCCGGAATGGCCGCCTTGCAATCCGGAAATTTTGAGCTCGAGCGCGACCATGTCTTTCGGCACTTTGATGGATTTCAACGGCAACACCACATCGCTGCCGGCGCCGCCAGAGCAGCCCACATACAATGCCCCCTCTTCTTCCGTATCCAAATTGATCAATCGCTTGGCGGTCAACAAATCTTTTGCAAGATTGCTGGCGCCGGTCAAGCCGGTCTCCTCGTCAATTGTAAAGAGAAGTTCAAGAGGTCCGTGCACGAGATTCTTGTCTTCCATGACTGCCAACGCCGAAGCGATACCGATGCCGTTATCCGAACCGAGCGTGGTTCCGGTCGCTTTAATGTACTCACCGTCGCGTTGCGGGATAATCGGATCTTTTTCAAAATCATGCTGCACATCGGCATTCTTGTCGTTCACCATGTCCAAATGGCACTGCAAAACCAATGCAGCTGCGGCTTCACGCCCGGGGCTTGCCGGCTTGTACACCACGAGATTACCGGCGGCATCCTGCTTGTAACTGAGACCCGACTTTTGCGCCACGCCAATAACATACTCCCGTATTTTCTGCTCATTCTTCGAGCCGCGGGGTATTTTCAAAATTTCGTCAAAATGTCTCCAGACATTTCGCGGTTCCAATTCTGCGACAAAGGACATTTTCCTGCCTCCATAAGTTATTCAGAGAGAATTTATTTTTACGCGATAAATTGACTTGATGGATGCCGGCGTGCTGCGATTGCCGTCATTGCTTTAATCGCAAAATTTACTACTCCGGCACTCTGCTTTTTATCCTGGTGCTGTTGCTTCAACGACTTTTTCGATATTTGACCAGTCGCACGCTGTTGCCCTTGCGATTGAAATGAACTTCATCCATCAAGCGATACATCATATAAATGCCACGGCCCCGAGGTTTATACAGGTTTTCTGGTGCCGTCGGATTCGGCAGTTTCCGATGATTGAAACCCTTACCCTCATCGGTGATCTTGATCTCGGCTTTGAGGGCAAAAAAGTTTGCCTCGACCTTGACGCTTTTGTTCGGATCAAAGCCATTGCCATGCTCCATGGCATTGGTCAAAGCTTCAACCAGCGCGATTCTGATATTAATTTCCTCGATGCTAATAATACCAAAACGGACGAGCGTTTCGGTTAGGTAGGCGGCAGCGCCAGTGATATTGTCCAAACCACTTGGCAGACTGAATCGAATAGTCTGTTTCAACTCGGGAAGCGCACGCGCGAGCGTGACCGGCTCGTTCTGAAGTGCTATGGTTTTACGCAGCGTACTGAGTACCTGTTTCGGCTCAAAATGGGAGGGGATGAAATGAAAGGCGCCGGCATTGAGTGCGCTGAGTGCTTCGGCAAGGCTGCTCTCCTCCGCCATGACAATAATCGGCAGATAAGGAAACCGGTTGCGTGCAATGGTTACCATCTGCGGCGCCGGCATGTCGGGTAAAGGAATCTCCAACAGCAAGGCACTGCAAAAACGCGCTTGTAAAAAATCGAGAGCGGTCTGCGCCGAAGAGAGAACCTCGAGCTCGACGCCACTTTCGTGCAAAAAATCGTGGAGCCGCATCGACCAGTCATTGCGGCTGTTGACCAACAAAAGTCGGGGTTTGGGTGTGTGATCCGTTATGGTTGTCGTCGCCCCGGTGCTGAAAACTGCGGGTATCATGGTCTCACTGACCATCATAATTTTTCCTCACGACATTCGTCATGTGCAAATCCTAATACATTCCTCAACATCATTGCGACATCTCACCAACAACGGTAAACTGACAAACTCCCTCCGGTTTGAGGTGAAGACTTCTTCAGCTATCTAAGAATGAATGTGCCTGAATCCATTTCAGCAGTTAACCGCAAGCCTTTCAGGAAATTCATGCCGACCAAACCATGGACTTCAAATTCGCACGGAAAGGTAATCATCGGCACGGGAAGATTTCTTCTAATAATGCCACAATCACGAGCTCACACCAAAACTTCATAAAGCGGCATCGACCACTGCCGGCGATACGAAGGGTCACTTTCCACAATCGGAATCTTATGACCACAATTCGGGCAGCAACCATTATTCAGACTAATCTCCTGCACCGCATGCCAGCTACGGCGCACGATGAGAGTTTTGCATTTCGGGCAATATGTGTTATTGCCTTCCCTGGTATGTACGTTCCCGACGTAAACATAATGAATCCCCAAGTCCATGGCTAAGGACCTGGCATCTTCCAAAGTTTTGGGGGAAGTCGGCGGCAGGTGCATCAGCTTGAAATCGGGATGGAAAGCGGTGAAGTGCAGTGGCACTTCCTGTCCCAGATTATCGAGAATCCACAGGCACATGTCGCGAAGCTCATCGAACGCGTCATTTAGCGTCGGAATGATCAGGTTGGTGATTTCAAACCAGGTGGTGCCACGCTGTTTGAGAGTTTTCAAAGTCTCAAGAACGGGATGGAGACTGGCCAGGCAAATTTTTCGATAAAAATTTTCGGTGAAACCTTTGAGATCGACATTTGCGGCATCCATGTGATCAAAGAACGTTGGCAGCGCTTCCGGCGTGATATAACCGTCCGTGACCGCCACAGTTTTCAGGCCGTGGGCATGCGCGAGCCTGGCAATGTCAATGGCATACTCCGCCCAGATTATCGGCTCATTGTATGTAAAGGCGACACTGGAACAGTTGTGCGCCAATGCGTCTTCGACTGCCTTTTCAGGGGTGAATTCGTAGGCGCGCTCGTGATCATACTTTGCCTTGGAAATATCCCAGTTCTGGCAAAACTTGCAGCCGAGATTACATCCCGCTGTGCCAATGGACAGTATGCGCGTACCTGGCAAGAAGTGCGCCAAAGGCTTTTTTTCGATGGGATCTATGTGGACGGCATAAGGATTGGCGTAAGCGAGCGAATAAAGCGTGCCGCCCTCGTTTTTGCGGATGAAGCAAAAGCCAGTCTGGCCATCGCCAATTGCACAATAGCGCGGACACAGATGACAGACGACTTTATTATTCTCCGCACGAGTATAAAATTGAGCTTCGACCATGACCAAACCCATTTCTTATCCTTTGAATACCACAAGGTACGCAAAAATGAAAGAAAAATCAAGCACAGAATGCAACAACGGCAATAAAAATAAAATTTTGAAATTTTTGTGCGAGAAACTCCTTGCTCGAAAAATTTAAAAGTGTTATAATTACCAATACAGTTGCCAGTTCGACAAAATGTGAACTGGCATCATCGACGAGAAGGGAAAACAATTATTTCACAAGGAAAGGCAGGCATGAGCACAAAAAACGACTGGGCACTGATTCTCGGTGCTTCTTCAGGTTTTGGAGGAGCAACGGCAGTAGAGTTGGCCAAAGCTGGTTTTCACATCTTCGGCGTTCATCTCGATCGCAAAGCCACCATGCCACTGGTGGAAGAAGTCATTCAAAAAATACAAGCTGTTGGGAAACAAGCAATTTTTTTCAACATGAACGCGGCGGATGAACAAAAACGCCGCGAAGCACTCGACAAGATGCAAGCAGAGATGGCCCAGAACGGACCAGATGCCAGCATTCGGGTGCTGATGCATTCCCTGGCATTTGGCAGTCTGACGCTTTACGTTGCCGATGATCCCGCCAAAGAGGTCGACAAGGCAAAGATGGAAATGACGCTCGACGTGATGGCGAACAGTTTGGTTTACTGGACGCAAGATTTAATGCGGCGCAAAATGATGCGCAGCGGTGGCCGCATTTTTGCGATGACCAGCTCCGGCGGGACGAGAGTCTGGCCAAACTACGGTCCCGTCTCCGCAGCAAAAGCAGCTCTGGAATCACACATTCGACAGCTTGCGCTGGAATTGGCACCATTCGGAATCACCGCCAATTCCATCCGCGCCGGGGTCACAGACACGCCAGCACTGCGCAAGATTCCCGGCAATGAAAAAATGATTGAAGTGGCAAAGGAGCGCAATCCGAGTGGCCGGCTCACCACGCCGGAAGATGTGGCGAAGGTTATTGCCTTGCTCACCGACGAACGCGCGCAATGGATCACCGGAAACGTGATTGGTGTGGATGGCGGAGAGGATATTGTGGGATAAATCCTTGCGCCCCTGGTGCTGAATAAAATAAAAAGCTCCTGTTCGGCAGCAGGAGCTTTTTGTTTTGACAGAAGCTTTGAACATCTTTTCGGAGGGAGCGTTGCCGAAGTTGATTACGACGGCGGAGAATCGACTCAACTCATCGCTCGAACGTTCCCACCATCTTCGCGGAGGTCAATACTTTTCCGGCCAGGGCTTTTTCAAATGCCGCCAGAGAAGTGTTGGTATCGAGTGCCAAATTTTCGACGTTCAGCGCGTAAAGCGTGATCTCATAATCATGCGCCCCGGAACCTCGCGGCGGCTGGGGTCCGCCATAGCCGAGTTTTCCAAACGTGTTGTTCAACTCCTTGGAACCTGCGGGCATTTTGTTGGTTCGCGAAGCACCTTCTGCCAGCATGTTGACCGATTTCGGAATATTGATCACAAACCAGTGAACCCAATTATTGGCAATCGGATGTCGATCAACAATGGCGAGCGCGAACGATTTGGTCTCGGCCGGTACACCGCTCCATTCCAGCGGCAGGGAAATGTTTTGACCACCTGAAACACCGGTGTTGGCGTACTTGGTCGGGATGGATTTCCCATTGGTGAATGCAGAAGACTTCAACTCCATTTTCACCACCTCCTTTGCAACAGTCTTTTTTGTTTGCTGACTATCAGATTCGCGGTTGCCGGACTTTCCGATGAATAAAACCACAAGTCCAACAGCCGCCACGGCGACTCTAAAAAAGCTCATTGCGAACATCACTTCACCTCCACGTTGATTTACTCCACGAAATCTCTTTCCTTCAATTTTACTGCAAGCACAGGACATGATACATGGCGCATGACTTTTTCCGTGGTACCGCCGAGCAAAAAATGCTCCAATCCGCTCAGTCCATGCGTGCCCATAACCACGAGATCACATTCGTGGGTTTCCGTGAATTTGACGATTTCACCGTAGGCACGTCCTTCTCGCACATGGGTTTGGCAAGGCACCGTTTCCGGACCCAGCTGCGAAACCAGTAACTCCATTTCTTCCCGGGACCGACGTTGAACATCAGGATTCAGATGGAGCAACAGATCGTCACCGAGTCCATAATGCGCCGGGTGAACCGGTTGATCGACGACATGCAGAACATGCAAAGTGGCTTCAAACAGGAGTGCCAACGTCCGGCCATAACGCAGGGCTTTTTGTGAATAGGGCGAAAAATCAATGGGAACCAAAATATTCAGGTACGGAGCCACCTCTGCAGATTTCTTACAAGCACGCACGGTCATCACTGGACAGCTGGCGTGGCGTACGACCTCTTCCGCTACACTGCCACTCAGCCAGTGGCTTAGCCCGGTACGGCCATGCGTACCCATGATGATCAGGTCAATATGATTGGCATCGGCAAAGGTGCAGATGGCTTTTATCGGATCGTCATTCTGGTGCACCACCCGATCAACGCGCAATTTGTGCGAGGGTTGGGCGCCGATGATTTCTGCCAGTTGCTCTTCGAGCAGGGTTTCAAATTCATCCGTCGTGGGATCAAGTTCCGGGAAACGCAGAGCCTTTTCAGCTTCTTTGGTTCGAGCGGCGTGGAGCATGGTCAGACTCGCATGGAAGCAATCCGCCAACATCAGTGCATGGCCGAGTGCAGCACTCGAAGTGTCGGAAAAATCCGTCGGGAAGAGAATTTTCTGAATGCGAATCATGATGACGATCCTTATTTTGAAAAAATTCACGGACCTGACATTGGTTGTGAATCCTGCGCTAAATCTCCTCAGCACAAACGACGTTGTTGACGATCCCCGCCTCCCGGGCATCGATCAGCAGCTTGTGAAATCGCTCTTTCAATGCTTTATAGTACATTGCCTCGCCGGCCTTTTGTCGTTTCCAAAAACCGTTTTCGAGTATGGTGCATTTGGTGACGATCATCTCTGCTGTCAACTGTCGGGCAAATTCGTCCAAGATGCCACTCTCGTAGATTTTGATCAGCGCCATCACACGATAGCGGTCATTGCCCCATTCGCGGTGCGAGAGTTGGTCGGAATGACCGCCGCGCTTGATAATCAGAGGTTCCGGAATGAAACCAACTTCCAATCGAGGGGTAACTCGCAGCCAGAGGTCATAATCTTCGCAAACCGGAAGCTGTTCGTCAAAAACACCAACCACGTCAAACAGCTCGCGCCGCATGACCACCGAGGAAGGGCTGATGATGCAACGCGGCAAACACATCGGGTAAATCCAGCCGCCGGATTTGGCATGAATCTTTTTCTGATTGACCCGCACGCCACGGCGAATCCAGATTTCGTCAGTATGGCAAAGCATGGTGCTTGGATGCGCCGCCAGCCATTTCACTTGCCGTGCCAACTTTTTGGGGAGCCAAAGATCATCGGAGTCCAAAAACGCAATCAGCTTGCCGGTGGCATGACGAATGCCGAGATTGCGCGCGGCAGAAACACCGCGATTCGATTGATACAGGTAACGAACCCGGCCGCCATACTCGGCAATCAACTCACGGGTTTGATCAGTTGACCCATCATCCACAACGATGAGCTCAAAATCCTGCTCGGTTTGAGCCAGTACGGAGTCAATGGCCTCGCGAAGAAAAGTGGCACGGTTGAAAGTCGGGATGATCACTGAGATCATCGACAGATTGGTCATGGACTCATCAGCCAGGCAAAACTAGAACCTTGTTCAAGGCCTCGTGACAGACTTTCATGATAGGTAACAAATTGTTCCATTCATGGTTCATTTTTTCATCCACATCGCCTCCTAACAGGTCCGGCAAATGCCTCCGGAAAAAGATTGAACAGAAATTTCAAAATGGCATCATAGTCCTGAGATCTTGACCCCTGTTTTCCCCAAGCAATAAAAAGTAGTGGATTAAACAGAAAAAGTCAATGCAAATCTGATGTCCCCGCACTAAATCGTCACGTTACTCTGCCGAATCGCCCAGTCGATGAGAAACAACGCCGCCGGCAAATTTTCTTCAAAAGTCGGGGTGATCTCGCTCTCCGGCAACTCGAAACCTGGGGAAGCGGAGCGCGGCCGCAGCTCGATGGTGAAATTGGGAACATGGAATACGCCATAAAGCCAGTCTGTGGTGTCGCCGCTGGAAAGATAAAGTTCCGAGCTTTGTTGCGGCGTGTAAGTCACGGCATGAATGGCGCGGATCCGGTCCGCCATTGCGACCGCCAGGTCTTGCAGCAGTGGTTCATCTGGCGCCGGTGCGTTGGTGTAGCCCCAGGGATAAAGAATGAGTTGCGAATAATTGTGATAACTGATCAACGCCCTGGTCTGGCGCTGCTGCAAGAAATCGCGCACGGCCTGCGTTTCCGGCTCGGAAAATGGCGCGGACCCGCGATAGATTTCAGAATAAGTATCTCCCGAAGAGCCGGGTCCTCCCCACTGATAACTATAATTGCGATTGAGATCGACACCGAAAGTGCCATCACCGTTGTTGCGGCGATTCTTGCGCCACAGTCGATCCGTGGTCACCGAATATTGATGACCATCCGGATTCACCATGGGGATGATCCAAATTTCGGCCTGGTTCACCAGGCGTGTGATGGTCGTATCCGTTCCATATTGATTCACCAGCTGGCTGGCAAGCAGAAAAGGCACATCCACGGCAATCCATTCGCGGGCGTGATGACAGCCGAGAAAAACAGCCTCGGTCTCGTCCTCGTCCTGCGTTACATTGTCACTGATCTTTATCGCCCACAACTCACGGCCTTCAACAGACTTGCCAATCGTGCTCACCCGGGCAATCTGTGGATGATCAGTTGCCAGCTTGTGCAGCTCGTCATTGATTTCAGCATAGGTGTGATACAGTCCCGCATCAGGCTCACCGGGGCCGCCATTATTATCGCAGCGACTGCCCAGCAATAGAAAGGCGCCAATGGCAAATCCGAGGGCGACACTCGTGCGGCCAAAAAGCTGAAAACCGTGCTTCATTTGTCCTCCTTGGCGCTGGCGTCCATTTTCATAATGCGGTACGTGAAGCCTTGTTGTTGTAATTGCTCGAGATGCAGATCAAAGACACGGGCGATGACGGAATCGCCTTCAACGCTCCAGAAATCGACGCCGAGATTGATGATTTTTTGCAACTCTGTTTGATCTGCAAAGTGAATACTGGCGAGGCGTTGTACGAGATCACGTTCAGTGGCGGGTTGCGTTTCGATCGCCAGCGCCTGAAGATTCCCGGCGGTGGCGCTGTCGCTGTACACGATGAGATAGTCCGGTTGCTGCACGAGGATTTTCACGCCGCTTTGCCGCACACGCTCAACCGTTTGCGGATCGGAGTAACTGATCTTGCGCAAACCTGTGGTTGCGGTCGTCGCGGGTTGCTGCTGCCGGCAGGCGATCAGCAAGATCGCGCTGAGAAAAATGAGAAAAAATCTTTCCATTCAGGGTTCCTTTTATAGAATCGCACAAAAAAATGAGCAGCGGCAATCGTCATTCCTGTTGGTGACGAGTTGTGCCGCTGCTCGACAATTGCAACAACGTACAGCGCAGGCTCAAAAAGAATTCAGTCAAGGAATGAGTCTGTTTACCGCAACACCACCAGCTTCTTCACCGCGCGCTGGCGACCGGCTTCCAGCTCGTAGAAGTAGATGCCAGCCGGAACCACACGGCCGAAGCGATCACGGCCGTTCCACAGCACGGCATGGTTGCGCAGCAAGTCTGCAGCCTCAAATCGTGCCACTTCCTGACCGAGCAGATTGAAAATGCGCAAATTCGGCTGGACATTAGTTTGACCGAGATTGAAACCTATCCGAACATAACCAAGCTGCGGCGCAAATGGATTCGGGGTTGCATCGGCAAGTTCAAAACCGGTCGGTTGCGCAAGATTTTCGCTGACCGCCGAAATGGTGCGCGTTTGCTTCACCGCCGTCACTTGCCAGGGATTAACCGCACGTTGCTTGAATTGATCTCCGGTGGTGACCGCCTGATTCTTTGCCAAATAATACGTCGTGAAATCGAAACTGAATGTGCCGGTGATGTTGCCGGTCGAAGTTACCAGAATACCGGAATCGCCATAGGATTTTTTGTCGCCGGTGTCGCCGTTGTCGATTGTCGCATCGTCCAGGTAGTAAAGCTCCCGTTTCGAGCCAATCACCGGGATGTTCATGATCGTCAGAATTGTTCCCGGATTGCCGGTAATCATGAACCAATTCAAACCATCGGGTGGATCAGTGATCGTTTTGTCAATGGGTGAATCTGCCACACCATCAACGATTAAACCATTGCGGTTGAAAGCGTTGAAAAATTTCATACCGACGGCACGATCGTTCAAATCCACGGATTGGCGAATGAGATTAACCGTGAGACCACTGATAACGGGTATTTTCGCTTCCTGCGCACCGAATACCGTGCTATACGGAAAATATTGAGTAAAAAAACTGCCGGTGGAGTCGATCACGGCACCGAGGAAAGTCACCTTGATGCCATACTCGCGCAAGACGCGCACCGGACCGCCGCCGTGTCGAACGTAGCGATAAAGTACATTTTCTTCGTCTTTGAGCGTAACGCGGAAAATGCCGAAGACGCCGCCGACTCGAACTTTTTGGCGATCAAGAATATCCACCCCGTCACCGAAAGGCGTTCGTATCCTCGTGTCGGTAAACCAACCCTGCGGATCATGCGCCTCGATATAACTGGTCGCAAACACGGTATCCGAGCCGACGGTTTCCGGGCCGCGCACGTAACGCACATACGGATCGACCTTGGGCGGTGTTTTGACATGGCGAAAGAGATAAAGCCATCCCTTTTCATTCGTGAGGGGATCGGTCACTTCCAGCTCGAGGCGCACGTTGTCACTGCCGTCGATCCATTGATCGGTTGGCGCGCGATCACCCGTTCCAATAGGCATAAAAACGACTTGATCATTGGAATCGGCAATGGCATCGTTTTCGCGCAGAAACCGTCCCTTGGCGTCAACCTCGTCGATTTGAAAGAGCGAAGGCCTGAAACCACCGTTGGTGTAACAATAAGCGGTGAAGACTTCGATCGAGTCGTTCGTCATGGCCTCCAGAGATCCGGCAGGAACAACGATCGGAGCCGGATCATAAACAGGATTCAGTGACTTTTTTTGCGCGAACAATTGGTTTAAAAAAACAACACCAAACAGGGCGGTCAAAGTGAAAAAACGACGTACGGTAAACTGATTAGACATGGAGTTCCCTCCGTGGACTTGGTTGTGAGTTGGTTGAACCGCATCTGAATGGCTCGGCATTGCAACGGAAGTTCGGAACAATGCGGAGTTCAAACGCAGCGGTAAACTATTATCACGCAACAACGTGCTCCCCATCTCCAATATTGCACACTACCGAGATTCATTCTTGCTGCTGAGGCGCTTGAGCGTTTCGCGGGCCGCCTCATACTGTGGATTTTTCCTGAGGACGTCTTTCAGAATTGTTTGCGCCTTGTCGTACCATCCGCTTTGCGCGTAATAATCAGCAACCTGCAAATAAGCCCGTTCGCAATCATCCTCCTGGCAAAGTTCCTTGAGAAGCTCGGCCCGGCGCATGTTCAAACAGTTGCAGACCCAAGTGTCATTTTCGACGATAAAGGTGATCAGCAAAACATTATTCGTATATGCGCGCATCAAATCCACCACGAGTTTGACACCTTCGTCAAAAAGGCGGTTGATTTTTTCCAGATTATCGGTGAGCGAGGCAACATGGTTTTCCCACATCTCGTTATCTTTGGCGTAATGTTGCAAGAGGTAACGCAATTCGCGAGCCACCATCACTTTGTGAAAAAGCAAGCCGACATTGTCAATAAAAGCGCTTTCCGCCGGACCCGGAACGAATTTGTGGTTGTCATTACGATCAAGCGAATCGTCGCTGCCTCGACGAAAGAGCAAATGATGATCCTCTTTCACCTGATACAGGATATCACAAATTTCCCGCAGCGTTTGAAAAGACAGCAGGTGATCGCCTGTGCCGGCGCGCTGGTGACTCTTGAAAAGCTGGCGCGCCCGCAAATATCCCTCGATCATGTTGCGGATCTTCCAATCCTTGACCGAAGCAAGGTACGGACGATTTTTCTTGGCGATGGGCATGTTATAAGTATAAGCAAAATTTCTGCAGAAAAGCAAGAGGTTTGCCCTTTGTTCTGTTGAACGCTCAACCAGCCAACCGGTCAATCCTTATTGTTCGACAAACGGATCGTTGGCGGTTTGCGCCACCGAATAGTACAGCGCATTGAATAAAAATTTGCAGGATGAACGAACTTGACCGCGAAATTGCGGACGAAAACCAAATAGCAGCACGCGGCCGGCACCAACCGGGACTTCCACCAGCGCGTGTTGTCCGGCCAAAGACTCCCCTCCTTCCAACCAACCGGACAGCAAGAGGTCCCCGTCCGGGAATGTCAAAATGCCTCTGCCTTCATCAATCCGAAATGCCGGACTGTTGCTGCAAAATATCGCTTCCTCGCGGCGTGCACCATAAGCCAGCGGATGTTGAATCTCTGCCAAGACGCGCACCATTGATCCCGGCACACGAAATTTCTGCTTCGGCAAATCTGCGGTCACGTCATGAGCTTGTATCCAGAAATGTTGAATCGGCAATTCTGTTGCGCTATCCAGCGTCAATAACGTCCCGCCGGAATCGACAAACGTCCGGAGTTGATGAATGCCGATTTCTCCCAACCCATTGGCATATTGTAGTGGCATTTTGTCTGGAGCATGGCCGCGTTCGATGTTCTTCGCTGTCTGATCTGGTAATATAATCACATCAAACTTCTGATGCAAGTCTCCAGTACGAATTTCTGCATCAGTCAAAGTCGTGTACGCGAAGCCATATTGTTCCAAAACCCAGCGGGTCCAACCCTCGTCCATGTTTGCTACCCAGCTTTTGTAGAGCCCGACGCGCGGCGCTTGCAAGCGATACATCGTGCCAGTTGGTTTGGCGGACAGGCCTTTTATATCAGCGCCGCTGTTTCGGGCAATTTCCTGCAAGCTTGATTCGTGACCTCTTCCATCGATGAGGATGGTACCATTTGGGAATTCCTGATTACCATCACGAAATGCTGCTTGCGCCCAAAATGCCGAAACCTCTTTTTTCAACAAAAGATTCAGGGCACGATAACTTGCGGTGTTGGCCGGATCGAGCGCGAAAATCGACGACGAGCCTGAAATGAGCTCACCGGTTAATTCACCTGGCTTGGTTGGCGCATTCGGTAGTTGCGGTATCGTATTGATTGCAAACACCTCCACCCCAAGAAAAAGCGGCAAGGTATGTGCCGTGACATCGTATGGTTGTCGCAATGTCCCCTCACTGCTGCGCAAAGCCGGATAGTGTTGGCTCTCCAGCAAGGCTTTGGCAAAGCGGCCATAAGGCTGGCGGATGGGAACGATCCAATCGCCTTGGCGAAACGGCACACCGTCGGCGGTAAAGTCCTCCGCAGCGCGATAAACCTCGACCATGCCGCGATGCATGATCTCGAGCAGCGCATGCAAGCCCTCAGGATCGCGTTGATTGGCCGGGATGACGTATGCCGCTGGTTGGTCATTCCAATTCACCGCGTTCTGTTGCACCTGCAAAATGCTTTTTAGCCAAAATTCGCGATTGCGTGCGGCATGCTCGAGAATGGCCATCGCCGCGGCAAAATCGTAGTCCACAATATCGCGCAGCGTCCATTTGCCGCCAGGCCATGGTTTCGGAAAATTCCATGACGGCCGGCGTGCATCATAGAAATCATCACCCTGCAATTTTTCTGCAGGAATATCCACTGCGGTGGCGTAATCGACGCTTGCCGCTTCGGTAAGAAAACGCAACCCGCCGTGATAGTGCGGATAGGCGCGCGCCGGCGTCCACGCATCAAAGATCGCGTTGGAAACCACACCGGCTTTACCTTGCGCGGTGAGCGTACTCTGCACATACGTGCCGAGGGTGTTGAGCAGACTGACAATGATGGGATCGACATTCGGCTCAATGGGATCAATGTACGGCGGCACGAAAAGTCGCGCGCCGTTTTGGCCCATTTGATGCATATCGACCGTGATGTGCGGATGATAAATGTTGTGAATTTTTTCCACCGTCAGCCGTGTTTCTTTCTGCGTGAACATGAACCAATCGCGGTTGTTGTCATGGCCGGCATATTTGTGATACAACCACGGCAGCGGCGCGGTCTCATATTTGGTATTTAAATTTTTGCGATACCAATCCACCACCATCAACTGGCCGTCAGGATTATGCGCCGGTACGAGCAAGATGACGACATTGTCCAAAATCTGCTGCACCGAAGTGGATTTACTCGAGGCAAGATGATAAGCCAATTCGAGTGACATCTGCGTTGCGCCCACCTCCGTCGCATGAATGCTGCAATTAATCAGCACCACGGCTCTGCCGCGATTGATGAGCATGGAAACCTCCCTTTCTCCCAGGCCACGAGGATCAGCGAGCCGGGTTTGAATTTTCCTCCACTCCGCAAGTTGGCGTACATTGGCAGGTGAAGAGATAATCACCATCACGAAATCGTTGCCTTCGGTGGTTTTGCCCAAATTTTCGATCTGCAAACGCTCCGACATTGCGTCCAATTTTCGCAAATACTCCACCATCTGATGATAATCCGCCAGCTTCTTTTCGGTACCGATCCGGAAGCCAAGCACGGATTCCGGGGTGGGAAGAGCGCCGTTAGTTTGGGGGCGGGCAATGCTCGTGACAAGCAGCCCAATGAGTAACAAAGCGTTACCGATTTGACGGCATCTTTGCATAAATTGATTGACCCTTCTTTGCCTCATGACAAGTTCACCTCGTCAATCAGTATAACAAATTCAACTGACAAACGCAAACATTATGACTTCATAAAGCGCTTGACTTTTTCTGGAATACAAACCAAATTGTTCCTATAAACTTGCTGACGCATATTTCATTTATTTTTGGAGGAGGTAAACCATGACCAAAGATCAAGCAGAAGTTTTTTTGCGAGAATTGCTCTCCAGCGCAGGAATTACGATCAATGGCAATAATCCCTTTGACCTCCAGGTGCATAATCAGCAGTTTTATCAGCGGGTCTTGCGCGAAGGCGCTTTGGGCTTGGGCGAATCTTACATGGATGGCTGGTGGGATTGCCAGGCGCTGGATCAATTTTTTGACCGGATATTACGGGCAAATTTGGAGAAAAAGGTGAAAGGAAATTTGAAGACACTGTGGCCGGTCTTGAAATCGAAGCTGTTCAATCTACAAAAACCCAGCCGCGCTTATCAAGTGGGTGAAGAGCACTACGACCTCGGCAATGATCTTTACCAGGCCATGCTCGACAAAAGATTGAACTATACCTGCGGCTATTGGAAAAATGCAAAAAATCTGGATGAGGCGCAGGAAGCGAAACTGGAGCTGGTCTGCAAAAAGATCGACCTCGAGCCCGGCATGACCGTGTTGGAATTGGGTTGTGGTTTTGGCTCTTTTGCCGGCTATGCCGCGGAGAAGTATGGTGTCAAAGTCACCGGCGTGACCGTCTCAAAGGAACAAGTGGAATTGGGCAACAAGTTATATCACGGGCTGCCCGTGGAACTCAAATTGGAGGATTATCGCAACGTGAGCGGAAAATACGACCGGGTGATTTCCATTGGCATCATGGAGCATGTGGGATACAAAAATTATCGCACGTATATGGAAGTCGTTGATCGCACGCTCAAGGATGACGGTGTTGCTTTTATCCATACCATTGGCGGCAATGTGAGCACCACGACGGCCAATGCCTGGACCACGAAATATATCTTTCCCAACGGCATGCTGCCCTCGGTGGCGCAGCTTGGCAAAGCCATGGAAGGCTTGCTCGTAATGGAAGACTGGCACAATTTCGGACCGGATTACGACAAGACATTGATGGCCTGGCATGACAACTTTGAAAAGGCCTGGCCCGATTTGAAAGAAAAATACGGAGAACGTTTCCGCCGCATGTGGCGATATTATCTTCTGAGCAGCGCCGGCGGGTTTCGCTCACGCAGCACACAGCTCTGGCAAATTGTGATGACCAAACCGGGCAGAAAACAACCGAACTGCCGATTGTGAGAAGGGGATTGTGAGAGAGGGAGAGTGGGCGATTTTATAATAATCAGGCGTTCGCCCTCTCCCCCACTCTCCCTCCCGTGGCGGCGTGCAACCCACAAAATGACCACCACTGGCTATAAAAAATGATCGATACTGAAGTCATCATCATCGGCGGCGGGCCGGCAGGTTCCACCTGCGCCTGGAAATTGCAGCAGGCCGGAGTAGAGACAATCATTCTCGACAAAAAGCAATTTCCGCGCCCAAAACTGTGCGCCGGCTGGATTACGCCCAAAGTCGTCAAAGACCTGCAATTGGAGATTGACGCTTATCCCCATAGTCTTCTCGCTTTTGACCGGCTGCACTTTCGGATTCACGGGCGGAAGCTGACGATCAGAACCCGGCAGTATTCCATAAGAAGATATGAATTCGATCATTGGCTTTTGCAGCGGGCCGCGGTTCCGGTCCATCACCATGCCGCAAAACACATTCGTGAAGAAAATGGGCATTACATTATTGACGACGCTTATCGCTGCAAATACCTGGTGGGAGCCGGCGGCACAAATTGTCCGGTTTACCGAACGTTTTTTGCGGAGGCCAACCCCAGAGCTTACGAATTACGCATTACGACGATGGAGGAGGAATTCCAGTATAAGTTCCAGGATGAGAATTGTTATCTCTGGTTTTTTGAAAAGCATTTGCCGGGATATTCGTGGTATGTACCGAAAGGCAATGGTTATCTCAACGTCGGCATTGGCGGAAAATTCGCTGAAATCAAATCGCGAGGGAATACGATTCGCGAGCATTGGGATCATTTTGTTCAAACTCTGGCAAATCTTTCGCTGATCACGGATTACTCATTTCAACCCCAGGGCTATCACTATTATCTCAGGCAAAACCTCCGGACCGGCCAGTTGGGCAATGCTTTTATCGTCGGCGATGCGGCCGGGCTGGCGACCAAGGATCTGGGCGAAGGAATCGGCCCGGCAGTGGAAAGCGGAATTTTGGCCGCCAATGCCATTATCCATCGCAGCACGTATTCGCTCAAATCCATTACGAAATTCAGCCTGTGGAATATTTTGTTGACTTGGCGTTGGTGAGCCTTAAAATGCAAGTCGCCTCTATTGGCGACTGCAGCCCAAACGGGATCAGTCGTCTTTAGACAACTTGCAATTCTGAGCCCTACGGGCGTCGCCTGCGATTTCAATCGCAGGCTATATATGCAGCTCCACCACATCCCCGTCCTGCAGCACGTGATCCCGAGATACCATTTGCCCCTCGTACACACCGCTGCCCCACACGCGCGCGGTCTTGAATTTCTCGAAAAAATCTTTGTGCACTTTGGCGGCGAGATCAGCGACGGTACTGCCCTTTTTGAGCACAAACGGTGTGCCCAGATCGGGTTCCTTGCCTGGAGGCTTTGAATAAATCCGCATGATTCCCAGATTCTCGAAAACGACTTTTTTCAACTGTTCAAAGTTGCGATGCGTTTGCGCCGAAACAGCGACCAAAGACCATTCTTCCGCAAACAGCTCGCGAAAAACTTGATAATCCTCCTCCAAGTTTTCATCATCGGTTTTGTTGACTACAACCATGAACGGTAAAAACGCCTCGTGCGGTTGTGCGGCATTTTGATTCTTCTCGCGGCGAGGTAAAATCTGGTGTTCATGCAGTATGGCAACCGTATCTTCGAGCTGTTGAATCGGATTGTCTTGCAGATCGATAACCAGCAAGACGAGATCGGCACTGCGAATGAGATCGAGCAACTCCGGCTCGACGTGTTCCTGGTCCAGGGGTGGGGTATCGATCAACTGGATCTGAACATCCTCCACCGGCATCATTCCCGGCGTCGGCGTCCAGGTGCTATATGGCGACTCTGACACTTGGGGCGTGGCATGCGTTAGAGCGGCCAAGAGAGCAGATTTGCCGACGTTGGGAAGTCCCACCAGCACAGCCCTGCCAGCTCCTTCTTTTTCAATATGGAAAGCGGATTCATGCCGGCCGGCCTTCTTACTTTTCTGACTGCTGGCTTTCAACTGAGAGAGTCGCCGGCGGTAATCCGCTCGCAGTTTGTCCGTGCCCTTGTGTTTGGGAATGGTCGCAAGAAAATCTTCCAGGCGGGCGATTTTCTCTTCCGTTGATTTGGCCTCGCGATATCGTTTTTCTGCCTCGAGACACTCAGGAGGAAGATTGGTCGGCATGACAATCCAAGCTCATTTTTGAAGTTGAGCGCCAGACATTGAGTTTCTTTTCTTTGACGTGATTGACCATCATCTCAAAAGCATCGGTGCCAGTTTGTTCGCAAAGCTCGGAGAAGAGCGTGATGTTGCCGCTACCAGAGTTTGCAGTGCAGCTTCAAGGGTCCGAAAATCGAACGAGAGCGAACGATAATTCCTCGCACGAGCCCAAGATTTTTTACAATATGGTTATATTTTTTCTTTCACAAACAGGTTAATTATAATATACATTTTTCTTTTCCGCTTGGCTCGGATCGTGAAAATAGTGTCCCACGCCGTTTTCCACCATTTCATTGTAACGTGGTACGTTGCTCACGGCAATGGCCTTCTCCGCGTTTTTTCTGGAGAATTGATTGATAATTTCCAGAGTCACCGAGCAGTGCTGTCCCACCCGCTTTGCCACCGGCCACCCGGATTCATCGTACGGCACGAAAAGTTTTTGCTGTTTGGCTAAGCTCAGGAGAAACGGATCTTTTCCGGTCATAAGCAAATCGACTGTCTTGGGCCCAGTCGGTTGATCCAGAAAAGGATAAGGCGCTTCCAACAAAAAGGGCAGGGTATCGGAATAATCGCCGATCTCGCGGTGGGAAAGGCCGCGAAATCCCTGCGGCGAGGGCTCGACATGATTTTCAAATCCTTCGAGCGCCTTAACGGTCAATGAGGCCATGGTGGCGATGCGCATGGATTTTTCCGGCGCGACAATGCAGTTGGTTACCGGAAACATGGTCTCGGCGCCATGCAAATCGATGGCGATATCCACCTTTTCGTTCTTCATCAACTGCATCGTCGCATAAGTCACCTGCTCCATCAGCGGGCCATCCGGACGGCCCGGCCAGGTGCGGTTGGTGTTTCTGACATCAAGGAAAGAGAGCAACTGTTTGTCGGGGTAATGTACATACACGTCCGGATCGGGCCACTGATCCAATGGCGCCGCATCACGTTCGCCGAAGCGAAATTTTTTGTTGCCCCACGCGGTGGGAATTTCAAAGAAAAGCGGATAGCCATCTCCGGGCTTGGTATTCCGGCTGGCGCTGTTATTGAATTGCGGAATGATAATGACGGTGCCTTTCTCAACGACGGCATTCTCGATGAAAATGAGTGCAGTGAGAATCGCATCGATCTCGTTGGAATGGGTATTGGCCATGATTAGTACCTTGCCGCCGGCTTCCTTTCCTTCGAGAAAGAACACCCTGGTGTCGGCCATCGTGCCTTTTAAATTCTTGTGGTAGTCACTCAGGTTGACCACCTTGGTGACTCCCGGTCCGGCGACGATGGGAATTTGATAATGCCGGTGCTGGTAAAATTGGACAGCAGAAATAATCGTTATGACAGCAATAATGACAGCGAAGATGGCTTTGATCCAGTGGCGGGACATGGTTCTCTCCCTATTGAACCTTAAGAACACGGATGACGCGGATGTAACTGATTTTCCCTGGCCTGCGGCACTGCGTGGCGCGGCGGACGCCGGGGCAGGCTTTTTTCAATCCGGCACAGTGCCCAGACGAAAAAAGATGCTTCCAGCATGACAAGTGACCGGAAAGAGCTCCAAAAGAAGGCAAAACGATTCCTCTGAAAATAACTTTTGTAGTAGCTCCTTTAGGAGCCGGGTGTTCACTACCGCACGGTGCCTGAAGGCTACGCCCGTAGGACACCACTACGAAACATCATTTTCATCATTATCGGGTGCCCAGCCGGGCATGGAGAATTTGGAGCAAAACTATTAAAGTTTCATTACTTTTTGAAATCAATGGTTTTGCACTAAATGGTTTTGCCTTATCTGATCCGCAAAATTCTCAGAACCAGAGGAATCAGCACAATCAAATAGAGCAGCATCTTCTCCTTGTCTTCCTTTTCGCGGACAAAATTCCAGATCACCATGCCGGCGACAAAGGCGCTGATGACGTAATAGATGATCATGATGATGGGCATCAAAGGTCTCCAATCAATTATTGAATTTTACATAAATAAATGGAACATTGCACGCTCTCTTGGTTAATGTCATTCAGGAGGAATTTGCCATGTACCGTACACCGGACACCCGATCATAGATGAAAATAGAGACTACTCTCAGAACATGTCATGCAGGAGGCATCTTTTCCAGTACTACGGCCATACCTCATCCTTAAAAAGACTCCCTGCGGGTGTAGCCTCCTGAGTGACAGCACAGACTATTTTCGTGGTAATCCTTTTACAATTCAAAGCAATTCTTTGAAAAGAAAAAAGATTCTTCCAGAATGACATTCTCTTTACTTTTACAAACATCAATAATCACATACTCCATTCCACGAGAAAACCCAACTTGGCGCTGAAGATAATCATGAGAATTCCGACGATGGTGATCATGATCCACGGCAGCCAGGTTTCCTTCAAGAATGACCAGTAGGATTCTTTGTACTCACTCACCATAACCGTGAGTCTGCCGATCAGTGCGGTGGGCGGCAGGCCATCGCCCAAGGGCCAGAGCAGGCTCAATCCGGCAATCACCACCGTGGCATGCAGGCCGAGGGAGTCGAGAAACCAGACCAGGGGAATACCGATGATGGCGGCTGCGCCATAGGTCAAAACGCCTTCCGAGATCGGTATGAGAAAGATCAGGAGAAGGTAAAGCAGCACCAGCGGCGTGCTGATCACCGCGTAGGAGATCAGTCCGCGCACACCGGTCACCGTCATAATTTGCTGCAACGAGCCAACAATCGCCGCCGTAGCCAGAAGCGGCAGCAGCAGCTTGACCGTATCTCTTGAGAGCACGAGCAGGTTGATTCTTTTCGGACTGACTAGAAAGGCAACCAGCGCCGCAATGGTAAATTGTAAAGGCAATCCCAGTATGGGCGTAGAAAATGGCCAAAGACGGGAGACAATGACCAGACCGAAAAATACCAAAAACGGGAGCAGCACTCGCCACCAGCGCATTCCCTCCGGCACTGCCGGCATCGCTTTGAGAACTTCTTCACGCGGCATGTGGCTCTCTCTTTTCCATCCCAGAAAAAGTATGGTAAAAGTTCCGAGCAGCAAAACCGGAATACCCAACGTCAGCTCAAAGCCGACATACGGAATGGCGGTTCCGGCGCAAACGATCATCGCCCAGATATTGACGGGAGGAGCCGCGGCGCTCAAACCAGCGATGATAAAAAGAATGGCGGCGACTCTTTTCTTGGATATGCCGAGATAACCGAGAGCCAGTGCGCTCGGCGCGCCAACGGTCAGGATGGAGACGCTGCCAGCGCCGGTCAGCGCGCCGGGAATGAGAATGAGGATCATCAACAGCAGCAAAGCAATGATGCGCTGGTTGTAAAAAGCTCGGATGATGCCTCTGACGAGGTAATTCACGCCACCGGATTCCGCAATGATCGCAATGAAAATGGTCGCGGTGACGAACAAAAGCATGACATCCAGATAGGTGAGGGTGCCTTCGACTAGATGTCTGGCCAGTTCGCGGATTGGCGGAGTTTTAACGAAGGCGCCGGCCAACCCACCGGCGACGGCAGCAGCGAGCATACAGATCTCAACGGACAACTTCCTCCAGCTCGCCAGGGCGTAGGCGATCACCATGATGATGAGGATAATGCCGATTTGCAGGTACATAAATCCGCTACCGATCTCAAATTGGAATCTCGATGTAATCGCCGAGACTTATCGTATCAACAGCAGCTCGAATATCATCAACTCGCATTCGAATACGCGGCCATGAAGTCGAAAGAAGTACGATAACTGCCAGTCGTCTGCCAACGAGATTCTGTTGATATTGTAGATTTTGATCTGTCGTGATTAAAAGTTGGTAGCCATTTTGCTCAGCCGCATCGAGCAAGTCACTATTTGATAAGTTCGACCACCCACGCTCATAGACCGTATCGATCACATGACCGGCAAGATGCTGGCGAAGGGGCACAGGTGTGCCTTGATCGAATAGTATTTTCATAAACTGACCGAATCCGCCAGCGTCATCATTTCGTAATCCAGAACGGCTTCAACCTGTGATCGCTTGACACCAGGAAACCATTCCAGAAACTGCTCAATCGATGCTCCATCTTTGAGATTCTCGAAGAGCGCAGACACGGGAACGCGAGTTCCACGAAACACCCAAGCCCCGCTAACCCTGTCGGGATGACGCTCGACAGCATCACAATTTCCCCAATCTTTCACAGTAATCACCTCCTTAGCTTTACCTCGCGAAAACTTTCTTCATCAACTCCACAATCCCCAAGGCATAATCGACCTGCGTAAACGGAATGCCTTTGTCCTTGGCGATTTTGGTGAAGCGTCCGTCTTTGTTGCTGTCTTTGACGGCGATGATATAGTCGGCAAACGGCGCCACGGCATCGATCATCTTTTCGTTGTCACTTCCCGGTGCACCCCGCTTCGATTCGCCGCCGGAATGAACCGCGATAATGAAAATCTTGTTCTGCTTGCAGTACTGGATGATTTCCGTGAGTCGTTTCACCTCCGCGTCCACTGTGAGTCCGGAAGCGCCCATGCCTTTCAAGCTGGCGCCGATGGCAAAAATGATGGTTTGATAAGGGGTGCCAGTTTTGAACTGATTGAGATCCGTGTTGATCTCCACGTGAAATCCTTCTTTGGATTTTGCACCGCCGAGACCAACGCCGCTTTTGATCATCGCAGCCGTCGGCACATCACAATAATCGTAGGGGACCTCGGCCTGTTCCATGATCACATTCAGGGTATTGACATCTGCACTTTGTCCTGCCGAGGTGGTGAGCACCGGCAATTTGGCTTGCGGAACTTTCTCTTGTCCAAAACCCAGCAGCGGAAGAAAGAGAAGTCCGCACAGAAAAATGGATAATTTAAAGAGTTGATGCAGTCGTTTCATTTTATTTCTCCTCGTAAGATATTTGAAGGCAAAATAATTTTATGGCAAAATGATTAAAAAGACAGAAAGATGGGGACAGAAAAATGCCTATTGTCTGCTCATTACGTCACGATGCGTTTCGCTTTGAAGGTGCCAAATTCCATTTTTCCACCCTTCATTTTTCTGTCCCCGGGGCCTGCGGCCAGGGCGGGCTTTGCTTTTGCCTCCTTAGTTTCAAACCGCTTGCAGAAGCATTCCACACAAAGAGAAAATGGCCTTGATCTGCGGGAATCCGCGAAAATCTGTATCCCATAAAAATATGGTTACGGCTTGGGTTCCGGCTGTGGTTGCAAATTGTTATATTTCACCAGCTCGCGCAGCCACCATTCCGGATATTCCAGCGGCTTGCGCTTTCTTTCCTGAACATCATAATACCACAGATGATTGAATTTCACCAGCAGCTCGTCGCCCAATTCCCACCAGGCATTGATCACCAGATTGGCGTTGTTGATGCAATAATCGGTGAGGTACTGCCGCGCTTGCTCGGGAGATTTTTTATAGAGCTGCAACGCATACGCATCAATTTCCGGTGTTCTTTCGAGAGCCGGTTTCTCCCATTTTTCCTGCGCTTTTCGCACCTCTTTGATGGCATGCGAATAAACCACCTGTGTGTGAAAATCCACGTAGTCAAACGCCCAGCGCGCCGATTTGCGATCGAATTGCCAGTGGTCGCCAATTTTGAACGATTCCGGAATTTTCGTCACCCCTTGATAAAACGGCATGAAGCAATCGGTATCCTGCGCGCCCCAGCCCAGCCAGATCAGCCCGCCAATTGGATTGGGCAACCAATCTCGGCTTTGGGTAATCGTGACATATTCTGCCCGATTGACGCCAATGCACCGTGAGGTATTGTATTTTTTCCCATCAAGAGTGAAGCCGTAGGGAAGGCGATTGGGATTCTCGAACGGCCCGCCTTGCAGTCCCCGTGCCGTATAAAATGGCGTGCCGTCAAATTTATCGCGCAACATCCAGATCACATCGCTAACCGAGAGTTTCTTCTCCGGCTTGATGGAAAAGGGGAAATCCATGTTGGGCGTATCCGGACTGAATTTTTGCGAGGGCGCAACGAGATCAAAGAAACGCCACATGCGGCCTCTTGAGCCATTCGAACTGGTGGCGCTGAATTCACTCGGTGAATAGGCGCGCTTCCAATTGAAAGGTTTCCCGCTTTTCGGATCATAGAGCTTTTGCTCGATGGCAAAAGAGATGACATTCGGGGAGGCCATGAAATAATCTTTGTTGTTCAGATCGATCTCGCCGATGCGGGATTCATTCGGACAAACGCTGACATGATCATCCGGAATTCGTTGCGCGCACCAAACGGCACCCGGTTTTCCACTCTCCGGCGTCCACAGCGGCCCAACCGGCATGATCTCAAAAACCCAGACTTCGTTGGGATCGGACAAGGAGAGCATTTCTCCTTCATCGGTATGACCATAACCGTATTTTTCCGCCAACTCTCCCATGATTTGAATCGCTTCTCTGGCGGTCCTTGCCCTTTCCATGGCGATCATGGTGAGCATGGTAATGTCGAATTTGGGCGCAGAGGTGTTATTCATCATTTGCTCCCGGCAGCCGATGGTGGATTCGCCAATCGCGACTTGATTGTCATTCATATACCCGAAGGCGCCATGCAGATAACCGTAGGTGTGGCTGACCTGCGGAATTTCCAGTCCGTTAAAATTATCGTCAATTGCATCCCAGCGCAAACCTTTGCTGGGCGGGTCAGTGGAGAACTGATCGAAATAGTAGATTTTGCGAGTGGCGCCAGGTTCATGATCCGCTGGTGGCACATAACGCCAGGTCCAATCGCAGAAGCCACAATCGCAGGTATGCGTTGTTATCACCGAGCCATCGGTTGAAGCCTTTTTCCCAACCATGACGACGGTGCATTGATCGTCGGGGCAAACACCATCATGAGTTTTGCAGGTTTGGGAATAAGAAGCGGGGATGTTAAGAAAGGCGACAATAGCAATGAGAATAACGAGGGGCACAAAGGTTCGTCGTGGGTGCATGATTTCCTCCTGCATTTGGAAGGTGATGACAGAAATAAGTCAATCAGAATAACGGTTATTCATTTTGATTCGTAAGATACTGGCATTTCACTTGATATAACACTTTCCCTGATAGACATTTTGTATTGGTTACCTGATCAAATAACGCAAGTAACTTTTCATGAGGCGTACGCTTTGCACGGTATTGTCAAAATTGCATCCCCGTGACTTTCCATAATTTGGTTTATCCGGCGCAAGAATTCAAAAACAGCACCAAGAATCCCTATCACATCTGCTACCAAACTGATATAATCTTTAATCATGTCACTTACCAAAAGTTAATGTACGGGCAATATATGAGAGACCAACGCGACTTCGGTCGTCAAGAAATTCCGGCAAATCCAGCGGTTCGCGCCGCATCAAGCGGAGGTTTCATTGGCAGAGGCATAAGACGGTTATCCAGCTAGCTCCGCATTTGCTCTTACCACAGGCGCTGAACTGAATACGAATCGAAAGTTGGATCTGCACTTATAATGGGAATCTGTTCCACTAAACATTGGGCAACAAGCAAACGATCAAAAGGATCGCGATGATGAAAAGCTACATGGATAACTTTGGCAATATGTTCAAATCTTATTTCCAACATTTCAAACCCATTGAGTTGGAATTGATGAGGAATGAATTGTTCAAAAGGCTGAGCTATACTGAGCTTGCCGAGGCTGATTTTGATGGGCATTCCCAGATGCTCGCCATACTCAAAAACTTGTCATTGGCGGGATCTTCAATAATAACTCTTGCGCGTGCACTCAGTTGGGAACTACCAGTTACAAACCAAAGAAAACTGTGAGTATCCATTAATATCATCATTGCATGTATACCTTGAAATCTTCAAGAGGAGCATCGAAATCCTCGGACATAGTGACTAAGCCTTTGGCGCTTCCGAATTGAGCACGAGGCTTTGATTTGGAAATCGGAACTAATTTTAACATTGGCACGTTGTTTTGGGTGATAACGACTTCTCGGCCTTGCAGAGCTTCCTGGATGAGTCGCAAGAACTGCACTTTCGCTTCTTCAAGTGACACTTGATACATGGTTATAACTCCTTCTAATAATGATTCGCCTGCCGAAAAATTCCGGCACCTCCGGCGGATTACAACTTTATGTTTAAAAGCATCAGCCATTTGGCACCGACGAAATTATGGTATTTTAGGCAAACTCAAATCTCCCATTATCAACTTGGATAGTTTTTGTTCTACTTCGGCGATCAATTGTTGAGCATTGTGAAATTGAGAAAGAGCTTCTGTTTCAGATGGAATGCTGAAATCTTCGTAGTCAAAATCCTGTCTCGAGTCAAATGCGGTATGGGCGATTTCACTAAATCGTTTATCGAAAATGGCAGTTTTTACAAAATATTGATCAAACAAAGCCAATGTGCCTGAATGTTTCTTGCTATCAAGTTTTACCAAGCTCAATAATGAACGAATGGCATTGAAGATGGCGTAATAAGATCGATTTATACTGCCATCATACATTTGGTTATTCAGCAGAAATTCTGCTTGCTTCAATAAGCTTTTGGCTTTTCTTAATCGATGCTCTGACAAGTCAATCACTTTCTTGTCTAACATAATCGCACGCTATCCTGTAGAATTTCCTGATAAAACAAGGTATTGTAGAACTTATTCTGTTCCCAAATTTTTAAATCTTTGATGATGGGTGAAATACAAACTCCATGATTGATGGAGTATTCCGAAGATAGCCTACTTAGCTCTTTTCGAATTTGATAGTCGAAATGCTTGACAATGATAAGAATGTCGATATCCGAAAATTCGTCGGCTTCATTGCGAACCATAGAACCAAACAGGTATTCTGCGACTAAATTGTCTCTTAATATCTTTTTGGTTTCGTCCGAGAAATTTTTGATGGTATTTTCAATCATCGGATTCATCGTTACTTTTTTCCTTATAAAGAAACTTCATCACTATCAAGAACCCTTGTTCAAATTTACATCTGTGCTTTTATTTTTGCAACGAACTTTTTCGATTTCGGATAGTGGTTAACGCGGATTCGCCTGCCAAAAAATTTCGGCGAAACCAGCGGTTCACGCCGAATCAACCGGGAGTTGCATCGGCAGAGACACGAGTCGGTTATCCATTTATTTCCCAACCTTCGTCACACGTAAGCAAATACATCCATCGAAACGGATTTTACCGGCTTTGCTTCTCCATGAATCATTAGCCGAATCCTTTCCGTTGTCTCGCGGCTAAAAATTTTCTCTCCGCAACGCCCGCAAACCGTCGCTGGAATCCGTTCAACCAGAAAATGTTTGTGATCAATATGAAATACTTCGTCAACGAAGGTTTCTTTTGCTTCTGTTGAACCACAGACATGACAGCGAAACATGGTCATCTCCGCTTGGAATAGTTGTCAGTCCAAAGGCATCCCAGCTTAATTCAAATTGACCCAACGATAATTGGTTTTGAACCTGTTCGAGTGTTTTCATTTATACGGCATGTAGATACTCTCTTGAGTTCCATTGGCAGAGACACAAAAACTCCGCAAAACGCGGGTATTTGAGTAACACCCAGTCTACTGCGTTTCAGCGGCGCGGATTCGAGCACAAACGCCCAAAGCAGAAAAACCATTGATACAAGCACGATCGTTCAAATCGCGTGTCCGGCCAGCGACGCGTGTTTCCTCGTCCGATTGTTCTTTTGCTTTTCTCGAGGTTTGGGGATCAGTTTAATTAAAGCGCGTAAAGCTTCATTTACGGCTTCCGAATCAGGAAAATACTCCAGCACATCCGGCTCCAACATCACCGCACCTTCTTCTGGTTTAAAATACTGAATAGAAATCGTTCCATCAGCTTTATGAATCTTAACCGTGTGCCCTCGGCGATAGGCTTTGTAATGTTTACCTCGAACACCACCTCTAAAGTCATATTCGGGAAGCATGTCGCTATCTTCTAAGCTCTGCGATTTAGAAACCATTTTCTTCATGCATTCTCCGTTCAGATTTATTAGCCGCGCGTGAACTGATGATACGAATATTTGACTTTCGTTCGGTATAAACTACAACTAAAATTCGTCCTTGTGAAGAACGGCCAATATCAACATAGCGATACTCGCCAACAGAATGTTGCGGATCTGGAATAGTAATCGAAAAAGGATCATTGAAAACTGTTTTTGCCTCTTCAAAGGAGACTTTGTGGTTCCTGATATTTTTCTGGCTTTATCTTCGTCCCATTCAAAAGTCGAATCCATTCAGCATTTCCTACAAATTCAATAATGATACCGGGCTTGAAGAAAATCAATACGATCAGCACTCACAACATATACGATGCGATGCTCATCAGTCAAGCGCCGTGACCATGCTCCCGTTGCCAGGTATTTCAATGGTTCTGGCTTACCAATACCGGCAAAAGGGTCTCTCATTATTGCTTCAATAAGGTCAAAGGCACGAAGAGCAACCTTACGATCTGTTTCTACCCAATAGCGCAGGTCTTCTCGGAATTCTGGTTGAAATACAGCGTCACGCGCGCCTTTTCTTGGAGCTCGCGATTTACTTTTTCTGGTCAAGCCCCACCTCGCGGCGCAGTTTCTCTATGGTTTGAGGCTTGATTGTTCGCGCTTTGGCTCGGTGAAGGGCCGTCAAAAGCCGTTCCGCATTTTTGGGAGATCTCAACAAGTATGCGGTTTCTGCCAAACTTGCCAACTCCGCAGCAGCGATTAAGGCAACATCCTCATAGCCACGGCGATTGATGATTACAATTTCCCGATTGACTGTGGCTTCATCGCAGAGTTTCGCAAAATTAGCACGTGCGTTGGTGTATGTTGTTTGAATTGGCATGACAAACTCCACAAGTGAATTATATGTACATACTTAATGTACAGCCAACGGCAGTTATAGTCAAGAATTTCTTACATGCGTGAGTATGGATTAAAATCTGAATGATGCAACTGCTTGCAGCAATCTGCTGCAAAATAATCAATTAGGACAATTCAAGCAAGTACTTTTTTACTTTTGCAATTGCAACTTTCCTGGTTTAGGCAACGGAATTGGATCCCAAGGCAGGCCATACTTCATCGCCAGTCCTTTTATAAAGAGAAGATGAAGGCACGGTATGTTTTGTGCAGCCATCTCAAAAAGCACGCCACGTTCAGGTTTTGGAGGAATGGAAACTTTCCTGTTCAGGCCAGGTTTGAGTTCAAGTGCCAGTTCACTTGTTCCCAGATTGCCATAGCTGCCCCCAATATTAACGAAAGCCGAAATTCTGCCTGATGATGAATTGCCTTGATAGATTTTCATTCGTATGGCAACATTCTTTTGGAGATCAGGCTCATAAATGAAGGGAATGCCGGTTTGCTGAATTTGTTTCATCAAGCGTTCTTTGATATCCGGTTTGAAATCCTGCCCGATATCTTTTTCGCCACCAAGGGATATGGCTGCAGGTGGGACCGTAAAAATACCTTCTTTGAGAAAAAGTTGGTAAACATCCAACAAATCGAAATCCACATTGGTGCCGCCATAAGAAGATGCACCGAGCGACAGGATGACAACGGGATACACTTGCATGGCCTTGGCTGCCGCAAGCGTTGCAATCATCAATGCAGGAAAGGAAGCCGAACAGCCGACGGCGATCGTGTCCCCGGCTGTAACCCCGGCTTGATAAAGCAGATGAACAATCAGTCCCGCCATATTCGGATTGGTCGTCGTCCTTTTCGCTTCGAGATGTCCAAGCGTAGTGGTCAATTCCGAGTTTTCCGGCCCGAGCAAACCGGTGCGATTCGGATCGATGGTTTCGTCTATTATGATACCAGATTGGTCATAGTAGCTTCCTATAATGGCGATGGCCTGCTCCATCAGACGCGCCGCGTGAATCATTTGCTCCGCATAAGGCAAAGGCCTTTTCGGAGAAAAAAATTGGACTACGACATAAACGGCAAGGCTCAGCAGTCCTGCGACTGTGACAACGCGATTCAACCTCTGATTCGGTAAAATATGATCTCGTTTTTTGAAGAAGGTATTCATTGGAAAAAGATTCTTGCAGAATGACATTTGTTTTCAGAATTATCCATAAAGAATGACAAGCACTCGTCCCAACAAATAGGCAGCCACGGTCACTGTGATCAGAGAAGCCGTTGTCACGATCACGCCCTGTCTTTCAAAATTATTGGCAATCAGTCCGGGAATGACCCAGCCGATGACTCTGAACTCGAGAGACAGCGGAAAGACCGAAGGGAAAATCCGCAGCCACAGCAATGTCCATATCCCGCCGATCAAAACCAAAAAAACAAACCTCCTTCTTCCAAAAATAATCAGATACTGTGAGGCGAGCTTGAAGCAAAGAAAGGTCAAGAAAGCCGCCATCAAAGTTCCAACAATCCGCGCCGGCTGATCGGCAAACAGAACCAGATAAGCCGGGACTATGATGCCGCCGGGGTACAATCCCGTTATGCTGATGTAAAGCAGCGAAAGCAGCAAACCAATAAAGGTGATCTCATAACTCATAGACTTCACCAATTTTGTTCCAGTAGTCAACCAGGAGTTCCCCCCTCCCTTTCATATTTCCAAAGCCAAAAATCACCGACTGATCTTCGATTTCTGCCAGCAGCGTTTTCATCATCGCTTCAGGCGGTTTATTTTTTAAAATGCTTACCGATTGTAACTTCTCGGAGGGTGGTCTGGATGTCATCCTGGAAGATTTTTTTTTCGATCCGTCATCATATCTTGGATTGTCAAAAGATTCCTCCGGAATGACATCCGAAGAGTATGCAAACCATCGAGGTTTAACTGCCGACTGCAACGTGCGTTTGAAAATATTGGCATGTGCACCCGTCACATATAATCGACTAAAACCATCAACCGCACCGTTGCTGAGAAATTCAAACCATTGCTTGCTCCGATCTCCACGATCGGCGCGCAGGCTCAAGAGACCGATGAGCTTGTCCGAAGCCGAGGGCAGGATTTTTTTCACTTTGGCGAGAACTTGCCATGTCGATTCCGGGTCATTCGCTGCAAAACCATTAACGAAGTAAAATGTTTTTTGTGTTTCATGTGATCGATATTTCCATATTTTCAACTCTCCAATATCATGCTGGGTTTTGCGTATTCCGGTTAATATTACTTTTGGGTCAATGTGAAGATGCCTCCCCAGCGCACAAACCAGATCAAGGTTGTCGGAAAATTCTTTTCTGGTCAAGTCCGGTGTCAGCGGCAAAAGGGAAGACGAAATTCCTTCCGGCACCTCAATTAACTCTCCCGCTGCGTTTTGCGCAGCAGTCACAAAAAGCGGATTGTTTTCCCTTTGAGGAACAAATACAACTGCCCCTGCGGGAATATCCAGACAGAAGACCGAGGCTATTTCTTCCTTGGTCTTCCCCATGGCCTCAGTGTGATCCTGGCGGACATTGGTGATCACGATGATATGCGGCTGAAGTATTTGGTGGGATTCAATGTAGTGGTTCTCGGGATGGATACTCATGATTTCGGCAACAAGGCAATCCGCACGGATCTTTGCCGCCTTTTTGATAAATTTTTTCTGCTCGATAATGGAGGTGATCCCACATCTTTTGATTTCGATCTCCTGGGCATCGGGCATGACATATCGCGCCTGGGATCCCGTAGTCTTGGCAATGACTCTTCTGCCGTCTTCTCGTAAAATTGATGCAATTATTCTCACCACACTCGATTTGCCACGAGTTCCGGTGACGCTGATGCGCAGAGGAATGGCGTTCCTCTGCCGATTAAGCAAAATACGCTCATAAATCAAATAGAGCAAAAAAATAAACACAGATAGAACCAATGGCAACAACTTCATTCCAGATACCTGTTGGCAATTCAAACCATGAAAAATACCCAAATCTACAGGAGTTGTGTCACACAATTATGTAATATCTTGCCGCCTCAATTGCAAGAGCTTTGTTGACGATGGGAAGTCTTTTTGCAAAGACGAGAAGAGATACACGGTAGTCACCTTCTTCAGCACGTGCGAAGTCTTCCCATCTCTCGGAACAACAATATGGCAAGGGCAATTCCTCCAGTGTTGTGTTGAAGACAACCGATGAATCAAAAAACTGACGCGAATGTGAAGCTGAACTGCCCGGCTGAAGACTATCCGCTCCCGCGATCATATTTCTTGCGTGCGCAAGAGGCCGTATACACTGCAGTTTTCCATGAGGGACGAAAATGAACAATTGGGAGAGTTAAGAAGTCAGGATATGCTCACGGCCTGCCAGGAAAAGGGGGTTGATCAATGGGATTGGCAACAGCTCCAAATTCCCACCACGCCAAAATAAAACGCTCATCACCTTCACAACCGAAATTCACTTTTGCTCTTCTGCAATAGAGGTGAAACCACCCAAAGCCATGTCGATTGCAACGATGCCGCATGATGATTCGTCTCATGTCATCCTTCTAAAGAATGAAAGCTTTTGAAGATGAATCACATGGATTCTCACAAAATTCCTGTTTGTGAAAGTCCGTATGATTCGTGTACGCTTGGAATCTTCGCCTTCGGGCGCAAAGGCTTACTTCAAATTCACCTGCAACGTCACCGTCGGCATGAAGCCCAGTATCGTTACTTCACGCACAATGAAGGGCTTCGGGTCCATAAGATATTCGCGATACCAGACGTTTTTGTGATCATACAGATTGAAAATGGAGAGCCCAACATACCAATCCAACCAGGCACTGCTGAATTTGCGCGAAAAACTGAGATCCATGCGATGATACGCCGGCAGGCGGTTGGTGTTTTTTTCATCGAGGTAAATGTAACTGCGCGTGTTGTTATCAAACACTTTGCTCGTATATTGATTCTCAGGCACAGTATAGGGCGCACCGGAAGCAAAGACCCACGTTGCGGCAAGATTCCATTTACCGAGACGGTAATTGCCCACCAGCTTGATTTCGTGCCGGCGATCCTGATTCGCGGGATAAGGCTTGCCGTTATTAAAAGGAAAAATTTGATATTGCACTTTGGCCAGCGTGTAGCTCGCCCAGCCGTTCAGTTTTCCGGTTTTCTTCTGAGCCAAAAATTCAATGCCCTTGGCCATTCCGGTTCCGAAAAAGAACAGAGCTTCGGGTTTATCCTCGGGCGATCGTCGAAAACGCGGGATAAATTCGGCCACGCCATCCAGGTTTTTGTGATAGGCCTCGACATCAAAGAGATAATTGCGATTTTCGTAAGTAGCGCCGAGGATTTTGTGTTCGGCAAAACTTGGCTTGAGGCGCCTGTTTGCCAGCAGCCAAAAGTCGTGATTACCCTCGAAATTATTTTCGTTGATGATGCGATTAACAAATTGATGATATTCTCCCCACGCGGCTTTGAGCGACAACCCACCGTGAAGATTCGATCGCAATGAAAGGCGCGGTTCATAATACGTCTTCTCCACCGGCTCATAATAGGTCGCGCGCATGCCGAGTGTTGCCTCCAACCTCCGGAACAATTGCCATTTGTCTTGCAAATAAAATGCTGCTTGCCCGGCTTTGTCATCGCGCACGAGCATATTGACGGTGTCGTTAACTGTAAAACGCATGGTCACATTCGTACGCGACAGCCATGTACCAAATTCCACGCGGTGTGATTTGTGCAACTGCCATTCACTCTCAAAACGCAACGTCAGGTCATGAATGTCGTTGTCTTCCGATGACCGGTATGCGCAAAAAAATGGATTTTGATCAACGCCGCCGGCCGTCAAGCCGCGGTGGTTTTCACTGGTATAATTCGAATAGGCTACCAAAAAATTCGAATAAAGCCGATCACTCCATGCGCGTGACCAGTTGCCGCTCGCGCCGGTGTTACCCCACCTGGTGAAATCTTCCGTAGCCACGCGCGCTGGCACCAGCCCGCCCTCCGAATGGTCACGGCGAAGAGCGGCAGGACCCAAATCTTGCACTTGATTCAAATTGTCACGGCCATTGTAAAAACTCAGCGCCAACCGATCGCGCCCGGAGAGCGAATAGGTCAGCTTACTGTTCAAATCATAATAGTAGAAATCCGGTGTTGCGGAGATGAGTTGAAAGGGCTGCGGCTGGCTGTCATGTCCGACCTTGTTGGGTTTGCCATCGCCAGCGCCGGGTTTCTTGGGTCCTGAGATCAAGCCATGAATCCTGCCATAGGGACGACTTTTGAGAAGATCCGTATACGAACGCCGCAAGGAAAACAGCCAGGCACCTCGACCTGAAATGGGCGTTTGCACGATCGCGCCACCGCTCAACAAATTCAAACTGCCACCAGCTTGAAAATGGTCAAAGTTGCCGGACTTGCCGGTCAGCTCGACGATGCTCGAAGTTCTACCGCCGAATTTCGCCGGATAGCCGCCCTTGAACACGCGCACGTCTTTGACGGCCTCGGTGTTGAATGCGCTGATGAATCCAAAAAAATGATCGACCTGGTAAATCGTCATGCCGTCGAACAAAACGAGATTTTGATCCGGTGTGCCGCCGCGCACATAAAGTCCGGAAGAGGCGTCATTCACGCCGTTGATGCCGGGCAAAAGATGCAGCGCGCGGAAAATATCGGCTTCGACGACTGCGGGCAGCATCGCAATTTGTTGCGGTGACAGGCGAACCTGGGCCGGCTCTTCGACAACTTGCATGGTTTGGAAATTTTTCTCCGCTGTCACGGTGACGGATTCGCCACGCAAAATTTTCGGTTTCAGGGTCACTATCACCGGCTCTTTGCTGTCCATGAGGCTCACCGGCAATTCCACCGGCTCGTAGCCGATGTAGCTCACACGCAGCGTGCACAAACCGGCCGGCACATTGACGAGCATAAAATAGCCGTTGACATTCGACACCGCGCCATGCAAGGTGTTTTTGATGAGGACGTTGGCATGCGGCAGCGTTTCACCGGTGCCAGCAGCGGTGACATATCCCCTCAAATTCACGCGGCGTTTGACAATGACAATTTGCCCGCCTTTCACGATCTCGAAAGTCAGTGGCGTTGGTTCGAGCAGCTTTTCCAGAGCCTGGCGCAACGAAATATTACTATAGTCGCAACTAACGGTGAACCCTTTGACCAACTCATCGTGGTAAACGACTTCCAAATTTGCCTGCGCAATCAGCTCCAGCAACGCTACACGCAGAGGAATGTCTTTTGCCTCGAAATTCACCAGAACGGAGTCAAGTCCGGCTTTCTCATTGCTCGTATCAGCCCAGCTCGGCGCGGCCAAAACAAAAAGAAGAAAAGTCAATGTCAACTGTGATCGGCGCATTCTGATCTTCCCTCATTTCATCAGAGCATCCCTGGGTATGACTCGCTTGATAATCACAATTTGGTCGTTTCCCAGCACACGATAGTCCAGTGCCGCCGGCGCGAGCAAGCCATCCATGGCAGCTCGCACCGTCACATTCTGGCCGGCGTAATTTACTTGCACACCCTTTACCAGCCCATCACTGTAAACGATTTGCACTGGTCACTGCGAAATAACCTGTTTCAGAGCCTCGCGTAATGGGACATTCCTCGCCTCGAGCGTCACGCGCACACCACCGAGATCATTTTGAGGAATGAAACCCTGATGAAAGGTGGTGGCGCCCGCAGCAAGATTGACGCGCAGCCAGATTTTGAAGGCTTTGGGCATTCTCGTCTCACCAGGAGGGCCGCCGCCGGGTCTGCCGCCACCGCGCATTCCACCGCCGGGAGGCATGCTGCCAGGTGGAAATCCTCCAGGTGGTCTCACGCCACCTGCTCGCCTCATGCGCTCGCGCATTTTGTCCCGATTCCATTCACCCATTTCAAAACCAACACTCAACGTTTGACCCAATTCAGCACCAATGGCATAAGGCCGGCCTGGTGCGCTTTGCAATGGAATTTTCAACTCGCATACGAGCTCGGAGGGTGATTCAGATGCGGCAGCCAGAATGTTAAATGAACCGGCAGATGAAAACCGGTTACGGTCATCTTTTCCGGGGCCAAGCACCTCGACTTCACGCAGCATCTCAGCAAATTGTCTCTGCCGGCCACCACCGTCTTCCACCGGCAACATGGGATCCAGCATTGATTCATCGTCATAATTCATCATGCCGATCGGAAAGCGGATGCCGAAGGCTTTTTTGTTCTTGCCCGACGGATCGAACCAAATCGTGAAACCGTACATCATCGCTTGCCGTTGGATTTCGCGATCAAACTTGAGGCAGAGATACAACGCGGTCGAGTCATTTTTGATGCCGAAGCCAAGTTTTTCTTTTTCCAAATACGTGATCGCCTCGGTCCACTCGACCTCCGAGCCGTCAACTTTGATCTCTGTGCTACACCAGCCACTGGCAACATCTTTTTTCTCATCCGCGAACGCTGCTTCCCACAGTCCGGGCAAGCCGAGATTAAAAAGCAAAGCACACGCAATGACGCAGAGATGAAAACAAGACACAAAGACCGCGTTCTGATGATTATCCCTTGTGCTGTCTTTGCAACTTTTCCCCGCTTGTGCAGAAAGCAAGCTTTTGCGGCATGGTCTGAATTTGGACTCGACGTATGACATAGGCGCAAATCTCTTTAAACTAAAGATTCAACCTTCGCGATAATATATGAAAGTTTGAACAAAAACCCCGTTAATTGGGCCGCCGTCCACCCATTCGCCTCTGCCATTGCTCCCGTTGCTCCTGCAGAAACTTGTCGTAGATTTTTTTCTGCTCCTCGGTCAGCAGAGCCTTGACGTCGTTGTCGCGTTTCTCATTGATCTTCGTGCGCGCTTCGCGCATCGCCTGCCAATCTCCCTGATTTTTCTCAAAGGCCTTTTTGCCTTCCTCGAATGCTGCGAAATAAATTTTGCTGACTTTCTCTTTTTGCACTTTGGAAAGCGAAAGTCTTTTGGCAAGCGTGTCCACCATCGCCGCTGTTCGCGCCGAGTCGGGCATGCCCCGCCCTTGCGGCGGCTGGGCAAAACCGGTTTCGATGAAGAGAAAGAGCACAAGCAGGCAGAATGCGCACGCCCATTTTACAATCCAGGATAATGTTTTCATGATCACCTCCGATAAGAATAAAAAATTGAAAATTTCTGCTTCCAACTGTTATTGAACTTTCAAGCGCCGACATCGTAGCTTTTTTATTTGATGAACGCAAGTTTACGCACCATGACAAAACCTCCGGCAGACATTTTGTAAAAGTAGAATCCGCTGGGAAGGAGTGCCGCGTTGAATGAAACCGTATGGCTCCCGGCGGCGCGCCGCTCGTTCACGAGTGTTGCCACACGCGCGCCGAGTACGTTGAATACCTCCAGCTTCACAAAGGCTTCTTCCGGCAAGGAGAAGGAAATCATCGTCGTCGGGTTGTCGAAGATTCCGCTTGCGGAAAATGGATTCGGATAGTTTTGTGAAAGCGTAAACTGCAGCGGAACATTTTCCCGCTGCTGGATGCTCGTCACCAGAGAAACATCAGTTCCGGTCAGAACGATTGCCGTTGTTCCGCCTTTCGGATTGACCGTGCTGGCACCGCTTGGCCATACCCCGTCGTCATCGGTCGCAAATGCCGTAACCGTACCGGTGCTCAGAGAGCGGCGTTCGATGCGCTTGACTCCATTCGGCAATTTATTCGGCAGGACGATGCCGAATGCACCTGTGACACCATTCACATTGTTGGCATAAAAAGCCGCATAGTTGTTGGCACTCGAATTGTCCGTCCCATCACTCTCGATGAATGAGCCGGAGATCGGGCGGCCGGTGCCATCCGTGTTGTCATAAGCAAAAACAAAATCCTTCGGGCTTGCCGCACTGGTACAGCGCAGGCCGGTACCGCAATCATCAGTGGCGGTGGTATCAAGTTTCACGACGCGCACCGAGTCCGTGGTGGTCAGGCGCAGCACCACGCTCGTACCCGATCCACCGTCGTTGAGATTGATGCGCATGAAGATGAATTTGCCCGGAACAAAGCGCGCATTTCCGGTTGGTTCAGTGACAAACCATCCTTCGTAGGTTCCGGTTGCATCAGTGGTGAAAGTTCCGTAGTTTCCCGACGTGGAAAGACTCGGGCTCGAAGTGCGCACGAAATCACCAGTGGGTGACACAAAAATGCAGTTGCCGGCGCCATTGGTGGTCGCCGCATCCGCTGAGGTGACAATCTGGTTCATGAAGCGGTAGGTGGCATTGGGCAACAAACCGCTCAGCCTCGCTCGATAAGCAAACGGAATACGGTTGGTGTTCGTCCCGTTGATGCCTTCGATGTACTGCGGGAGAATGACCGTGGTCAAAGATTGCGCGTAAATCGAGGCGCACAGGACGAAGGCCAGAACAACTGTGATATGGAATTTTTTCATGATTTTCCTCCTCTTGAAAAATTGCGTATTGTCAAAATTTTCTGGATTTTTTGCTGTGAATTGTTTTATTTATCTGCAATTGGTTATCGTTTAACTCTCTTCCCCTGAGCCGTCAACTGTTTTATTCACGGAGACGTTGTCATGACGAGTATCAATCGTTTCGTGATTTGGCTTTGTTCGCGCTTTGAGCGTGAGCAACTCGAACAGATTGTTCAGCAACTCGAGGAGATTCTCGCCAATCGCAACCCTGAAATCAAACTCAAGGACGATTTTAAAAAAAACACCCAAACTACTGAGAATTCTCCGTCGACCCCACACCACCGTTAAAAGCGCCACCTTCGCCTGCCCCACCAAGTTTCAAAGTGAATTGGCGGGAACTCCTCGCGGCGTTTTTTCGCAAGCATGGGTGTCACCTGCTTCCCGTCAGACGTCGGTCGCCGCAGCAATGTGTCCCCGAAGAAGTCAAGTGCCCCAACTGTGAGGCGCCCGCCGATTATCTGTACTACAACGATGGTCACAAGCGATCACAACTGCGGTGTAAAGTCTGTGGCCACCTCGGCCAGGTTTCGAAACGATCCCGGCGATCTCAGAAAGCCAAATACTGGTGCCCGTATTGTCAGAAGCCGCTCTTTCTGTGGAAAAAGTGCCAGCTCGAAACCATCTATAAATACGACAACGATAAGTGTCCAGCCTATCTGGGTGCACTCGCCAAACTCAACGCGCAAGAGAAAGAACTACGACAGCAACGTTCCAGCCAGTTCAAACTGCGCTATCAATACCGCGAATATCACTTCACCCCGCAGCACCTCCAGCATACAGCGCCGACCGATTCCAGGATTGCATTGGAGAATATTCATCATTCCCCCAACGTGCTCGGCTAGGTGCTCACCTTTCACATCTCTTTTGCGCTGGCCGCGCGCAAAACCGCGTTGATTCTCCGACAGGTCTTCCAAATCAGCATCTCCTATCAAACCGTGCTCAACTATGCCGAAGCCGCGGCGGCTTATTGCCATCGCTACAATCTGCGCTATAAGGGCGCGATTGATAACGACAGTGTTGGCGACGAAACCTATGTTACCATTGCCGGAAAGCACGCCTATACGTTTTTCTTTATCTCGGCGCAGAATCACAAGATTACCGCTTATCATGTGGCGCACTCACGCGATACATTGCCCGCCACCGTCGCGATGCGGGAAGCCTGTCGCACCGCCGCACCGGATCAGCCACTCACCTTCATCACTGATGGCAATCCCGCATACGCCGCCGGGCTACTTTTCCTCAATGCGCAACGGGCGCCGGAAAATCCGATCCAGCATCGTCAAGTCATTGGCCTGCAAAACCTGGATGCAGAATCCGAATTGAATCGCCATTTCAAACAGATCATCGAACGACTCGATCGAACCTACAAATATCACACGCGCTCAGCCAACGGCTTCAAAGCCCACAACGGCGCGATCGCCTACACCACCTTATTTGTCACCCACTATAATTTCCTGCGTCCCCACATGGCTTTGGGATATCAAGTCCCCATTCCACAACCTGATCTCGAGCGCTTTGGCACCATTCAAGAAAAATGGTGTCGCATCATTGACGTCGGCAAGCACATCCGTCCTTCACTCGATCCGGCACCGGTTCTCAACTGAGAAGAGATGGCGATCACGGCACGCGAATCCAACCCAACTTGCCACTTGACAACCTCACGATTCTTGGTTATCTTATGAGTGCCCAGTGAAACGGACGCAGGCTCTGCTGGCGAGCAACCTGCCAGGGATAACTGGGTGACGGTGATTGAACAATCATCGCAGCGGGAGGTCTACACAATAGGCTTTCCGCTTTTTTGTTCAATCATTGTCCCATGCCTAAGAAAACGCAAAAGCTTTCGCCGGGCAACCACTCTTGATCCGTTCTCCCCACTTGTGTTTTCACTTATCCCTCCTGTTTTTCATAAAACTTTTGACACTACCAAAAATTGGGTTATATAATATTAGGCTGATGAAGTCAGCTAAAGTTCGGCGGTGAAACGACTAAAATTGTTTTTATTTGATGATGACCAGTTTTCGCATTTTTACAAAACCGCCGGCAGACATTTTGTACAGATAGAATCCGCTCGCAAGATTTGCCGCATTGAAAGCAACCGAATGCTTCCCTGCGGTGCGGCGCTCATTCACCAGCGTCACTACATGCTCGCCGGCCAAATTGAACACCTCCAGCTTCAGCACCGGCGCGCACGTGACACCGAGCGCCGCAAGCTGCGATTGTACGCTGGCTTGCCGCAGCGTAATGAATGACTTCAACCCCGGCTTGCGATTGCCGACACCAACCGTGAGATCGCTCACCATATTCGTCTCGAACTGTTGATTGGTGTACATCTTTCGCGGATCGGCATAGACATACGGGCGAATAATATTAGCGATGCTATCAAGATGAGGAAATAATCGGGCCGAGGAAAAATATTCGTTGAACAAAGAGCAGATAGTGCGCAGATAGTTTTTTTCAGCGCCGTGGCATTGAGCACTTTGCCCAGCAGTGGCCGCTGGGTCGCATTGCTCACGTAAGTGACGCTCAGTCGTTCGACATTGGATACGCCACTGCTGGGCATCCCGGCAAAACTGAGACCGGTGTCCCACACGATCCATTCGATCTTGTTCGTCGTGGGGTGAAAGTAAATGTAGAAGTTCCGCCCGCTGCTCAGGTAAGAATCGAGATTGCCGAACAGGATGTCTGTCGCGAATGCCTTGTACACGGCGTTCAGATTGATGATTTTTGGCAACACAACGGACGGCGCCGCAGAGTTGTTGAGGGTATCGATAAACGCCACGAGTTTTCTCCAGCCACTCGTTGATTCCTCGGTCTTCAATTCGTAATTGTTCAGGTACAAGCTGGTGTCACTGCCGAGCCAGCGAAAATCCGATAGAATTTTGTCGCTACCGGCGCCGAAGCCATCCACCGCTTTGAACAAATCGCCGGCATCATCACCGTAACGAGATTTGAGGAAGCGTTTGTCCACATGCTCGACCATGGAGTAGAAGGCAAAAAGGGTGTCATTGATGAAGAGCCGGGCGAAATTCGCCCGCGGCGCCGGAATGCCGGTCGCGCGGCAAAAGTCAAGATGGAGCTTTTCCCGCAGGGAGGTCGGATCTTCCCAGCAGTTGTTGAGATGGATTCCTTTCAATCCATCCCAACGCTGCGCGCTCCGATACTCACCAAAGCTCAGGCGGAATGGCTTCTTATTGTTCGGATGAGTGTAAAAGGAATGTCCTCTGAACCGTACCCCAACACTATCATAGGTCACACCATCGGCAATCACCGTTGCAGGAATGTACCGTTCTTTGCCTTCATTATAGTAGATTGTCAAGGAGTTCCAGTAGTTTGGTTGCGCGAAGCGGATATTGATGGTGTGAACCTGAATGCCGCTGAAGATATTGTCGCCCGGATTTTGGGCCTGCACCAAGCCCATCGACATCACCACGACAAACACAACCGCAGCAAAAGTTGCGGTTTTCATTTCAAAATCCTTTCAACCTGATTGAGCAGGGAATTCAGTTAAAATTCCATCTTGATCCAAAAGGCTTGATTTTGATTGGATTTTTGATTAAATTCGCATTGGAGCTTTATTGAAACAATGAAAGAAATAGTTCAAGACCAATATGGCAACACGATTTATCTAACCGACGAACGTTGGAGCCATATTGCAAAGCGTCATCATGTTCTCAAAAACTTCAAAAATGAAACTCTAAAAACGATACGAATCGGTAAACGCAACCAAGATGACTTACATCCAGACCAATTTTTCTATCGCCAAGCTTTTAACAATTTGCCGTTCAACTATACCCATATTGAAGTTGTTGTTGTATTTCGATTCAGAGGTGGGCAACCAAATAATTTCGTGGTAACCGCTTATCCAATAACCAAAACTTGACGCCTATGCAATTACTCTATGACGAAGAAGGCGACGTTTTAGATGTCATTTTTAAAGATACTGCATTAAATGGCTCGCAAGCTGGGTACGAGCTCCGTCAAGGGGTTGTGCTTTATGTAACCGCCAAGATGTCGCCTTTGCAATTAACCGTGGTCAACTTCCGTCATTTAACACAGCTTCCAGTGATCCACTTTGACCGTTTGGAAAAACACCCAAAAAAGATTCGCGAAAAATTGTTGTCTCGAATCGCTTCCCCGCCTTTATCCTCCCTTCTCAGAATCGACCCGGTGACGCATTACGGTCACATCATGAGTCCGGCTTTGCTGGATGTCTGTACCGCGTGAAGCCGGAAGTTGGATATTTGTGTATATTCGTAGACCTCACGCCTTTAAAAAAACGTCCCAATTGAAAATTGTTTCACCGGCTTGCTGAAAGTTCTCAAATCCGTCGGCCACGCCACATTGTATTGCAACAGAAAATAGCCGATATTGAAGCGCGCGCTGAGACCCACCGCACTCTTCAAATCTTTCAAGCCCAAACCGCCTTCCGATGCAAAAGGTTGAAAAGTCTCCTTGCTGTATCCCGGAATATCGATGCCCCACGCTGCAGCGGCATCATAGAAAGCAGCCGCGCTGAGAAAATCAAAGCTCGCCGGCAGGAATGGGAACATCGGGAAACGATATTCCAAATTGTTGATCAGAAATTTGCTGCCGATCAACTCGTCATAATCGGCGCCGCGATAGGTATAGGGTCCACCAATGCCGAAAATTTGCTCGTCCCGTCCGATACTCGCACCTCCTAAAAATCGCCACGCCAACACCGAACGATGGCCGAAATTGAAATACCGCCGATAATCCGCAAAGTAGTTGGTGAATTGAAAATCCCTCATCGTCGTTTCCGCCGAGAAGCGGCTGCGAGTGCCTTTGATGGGGCCAAGCGGACCATAGATCGTGTTGTCATACACCAGCGCGGCTCCCACCTGCGCATATTTGTAGATGTCGATATCATGAGTCTCTCTGGCAACGCGGTTAAAACCGTAGGTCTCGACCACAATGTCTTGATCGACCCACGTGAGTCCGCCGAAAAGCTCGACCCGCGAGAAACGACTGAATGGATATGCGGCGATGGCATTGAAGCCACGATAAGTGTTGCGCAAATATCCCAAGGAATTGTAAGTGCCAAACGCCGTGTATAACAAGCTGGATTGAAAAGCCTCAAGGCCAAAATTGAGGCGATGGCCTTGATTGAGATAAGTCAGTCCCCAATCGGAATACAAGGGATTCGTAATTTGCGTGGCCATGGAAAAGTAAACATAGTGATTGCCCAGCATATCACTGAACAGAAATTCTGCCTGGCCGATGCCGCCATAGTATGTATCATACCCGCCGCCAATGGCCACCGCGTCCAATTTGAATTTGCTGCGGTAGCCACGCTGTTCAATCGAGTCCGGAGAGGTCAACTTATAATCGCTGTAAAGCGAATTGGGATCGGGAATAGGAGGAAGCCAGGCAGTGGCAGTAGCAATGGTGCTGTCGTCTTGGGCAAAAGCAACGGTATTGTTGGTGAAAGGAAGTCGGGTAAATTCAACAGTCGGCAATTTCGTTACTTCGAGACGATAAAGCTGCCAGTTGGTTTTCTGAAATGTCGAGAAGACCATCACCTTGCCATTTGCCGACCAGCTCAATGCCGGCGTGGTTTCGGTAATGCCGGAAACGCCATTCCTCAACATCGTTACCGGTGTGATCATCTTGTCCGCCAATCGCAAGCGATAAATATTCGGTATCCCTTGATGATCGGAAATGAAAGCGATCTCGCTGCCGTCAGGCGACCATTGTGGACTGGTGGCGTTGCCTGCCAGCGCCGTCACCATCTCGATGCGATTGTCCGCAAGATGAAACACCGCCAGATCATAATCACCAAAAAGCAGATTCGCTTCGTCAGTGCCCTCGCCGCGATCAGTGACGAAGACAATCGCATTGCCGTCCGGCGACCATTGCGGGTGCAATTCAGCAAACCGGTCTTTCGTCAATCTTCTCAGTTTACCGTCAGCCACGTCCACAATATAGAGATCGGAGACACCGCCGGAGATTCCGATAAAGACCACCTCATCGCCATACGGCGAAAAACTGGGCGATTGCAAGCCGTTCAATTCTTTGAAAACAAATTTCTGCGTGACTTTCTTGGTGTGCGGATTCATGATATACAACGCATCGTCCTTGCCGGATTTGGCAATAAAGGCGAGGCAATGGCCGTCGCTCGACCAGCCGATGGCGGAGTCAAAATAGCGCAAGGTTTCAAAGCGTTTACTCGCACCGCCCTTGAGCAACAGTTCCGCTTTCCATTTGCCGTTTTCGCCCTTGGTGAGCAGGAAAATTTCTTCGTTGAGATCTTTATCGGCCACATACGCAATGTGATTGCCATCCGGGCTGACCGAGGGGACGACATTCATGCGGTGGTAATAACCCTGTTGATGGGTGAGGCGTTCGGCGATTTGCTCGGGAGCTTGCAGCGCGGAATCCTGCGGCACCACCAATTTGCGGGCGTATTCATGCCAGCGTTTGGTCAGCTCCTTTGCATCGTAGCCAAGCTGTTTCTTGAGCGCCTGCTCCACATCTCCCAAATTCACCGCGCTTTTGAAAATATTGCCGACGATTTTTTTGCCATACGTCTCGCCAATGTAATGCCAGAGCGATTCGCCGAGCCGGTAGACGCGAATATCGTAGGCATTATTCAATTGCGAGACCGTCAGCAGCTTGTCATTGAGCAAACCGTCGCGCACCCACATCCGCGTGGTGTTGTCCATCCCGACAGAGAGATATTCTGACATCCCTTCCACGAACCACAGCGGCGGATTGAACCGGCTGTTCTTGAATTTGCTGTTCTGCATGATGTCATACTGAAAGGCATGCACCATTTCGTGAACCAGCACATGATTGAATTCACGATAGGAGCCGGTGATGGGCAGCACGACGCGGTTTTTCAAACTCTCGGTGACGCCGCGTGTGCCTTGATCGAGCAGCTCTTGCACGATGTTGGTTTGCTGAAAATCGTTGAGCGAGGCATAGAGGAACAGCGAAATGCGATTTTTGATTTGGTGAGCCAACACCTCGCTCAAATACACATACCCGCGCTCCGCCATGCGCGCTGCATCTTGTGCGGCCTGTTTCTCTTCGGGATAATAGTGCACATCGAAATGCGCCGTGCGAAAAACTTTCCAGTCGAAATCTTTGTAGAGCACTTTATTCTGGCCGAAGTAATAACCGACCTGTGCCCATCCCGAAGGGATGGTGAGCAATATGATTAAGATGGTGAGCGGCTTCCAAAATGAAAGAGGATTTTTGTGTGTCATTTTGATTTCTCTCTTCCTTGGAGAGTATTTCAAGCTTGTTTATTGACCTCGCGTCGTTATTCGCGCTTTTTGCGCCAGATCTCTCGCAGCGTCTCTTTATTTTAATACGCAACTCGCACCAAATACCCTAACATATTTTGTGGTAATTTTCATTCTTTGAGGGAGTTGGCCTGGTTCATCCTTATTATGAGACGTTACAGGAAGAGATGAGTTGGAATAAAAAAATCACGTGCAACTTGACTTTTCCACCCACACTCCATATCTTTAACGCATGACATTGGCAAAATCAATATGAAAATCATACACAAGAAAGGCTTATGGCACTTGAAAAGCTTTACCCCCGATAATTCATGAGCCGTATTTTCAGGCTTGAGCCAACAGCATAGTGCTGTCGATTTAAACACCGCGTGAATTATCAGGGTTAAAAGAAAAACTGGGCGCCATGTATCGATGTCGGTGATTATGACGGGGTGAGTATGTTCGCAATGAAGAGTCCGCGTGAAAATCAATTCCCACGCTACCCCCACTGGATTTAGAAATGCAAGCCACCCTACGAGCGGGACCTGAAGGTGAGTGATCACCCCTTCGGTGACGAGTCGTCTTTAGACCGTTTCCATTTTTAAGCCTTCGATTCCAATCGCAGGCGGAGGCATCGTTCAACCGAACCGTGCGACATTCATGACGTCCTTCAGGATCATAACTGATTTTCATTATTTTTTCGGAAGCGGTGTAATGCGGATGCGATAATCTTCAACCACAGTAAAAATGTCCTGCCCAATCCGTCCGGCTTGCGATAGCGGCCACTGCTGCTTGCGCCACGTACCGAGATGATGGCCGTGAAATGCGGAAAAGAATAATTCCACTTAATGCCGGAAGCCTGAGACGAAATGCCAACTCACCAAAATCTTTGTCGAATGTAACGACGACACGATTCTCGCGCTGCGCACGCTCAAGAACTGCGACATCGCTGATTCCTGGAGAATCGGTTCGTATCCAAGCCACATCATGTCCGTGTTGGCGCAACGCGGTTACAGCGTCACCAGGGAAGTTTTTATTTGCCAATAAACGCATCATTCAGGCCGGTAATAACTCAAATGGATAGACCCGCTCGGCTCGCAGGATTTCGCTGGCATAATGCAGGCACGCCTGAATATCTTCATGGGTTAGGCCAGGATAGTTCCGTAAGATTTCCGTCTCACTCCATCCCTGTGCGAGAAGATCAACAATGAACTCCACAGCAAGGCGGGTGCCTTTTATCACCGGTTTTCCAACAAGAATGGACGGATCAATAGTGATCCGTTCTTGCCACTTCATCGTTAAAGACTCCTTTCATATTGCGTCTCTACTGCCGATCTTGTGTTCGGTAACCATGGTAAGCAACTTTTGCCATGGCTCTGTATCTTCGGTTTTAAATAGCTAACGGATTCGTCTCATGACATCGGTAGAATCTCATCAAGTTTGATCTTCATGAAATAGCCGGAACATTTTGTAGAGACAAGTCTTCTTCAGCGGAAATGGCAGCAAACGCAATCACCGCGCGTACATCTTCTTCCAATATAGAGTGGGAAAATCCTCGAGTATTTCCTCAATAGTCGCGCCTTCTGCAAGACTGGCCAAAATCGTCCGCAAAGTGACGCGTGTCCCTTTGATGACAGGTTGCCCACCACAAATTTGAGGATCACGAATAATGAAATTTTGGTATTCCATGCTCTTCTCCTGTTGAATTTGGCGATCAAAGTCTAATATTAAAAATATAGCAAAAATTTATGTTAATTTCAACTGTTACTGGCGACTCATGGAAAATTTGCGGGCCTGAGTCTGAGAATCAATTCCTATTTGATCCTGCAATTTCACTCGCAGGCGGAAGGTTTTTATGGGGTGAACAACTTGATTTTTAGAGAAAATTTTACTAACTTTCAATCAAAGTGAAGACCAAATTGTTGCAAAACAACTGGCGGAACAATTTCATGATCAACGTCCAATTGACTCTTGACGAAAATTTGCTGGCAGAGGTTGACAAGGTCAGCAAACCGCTCGGGTTGGATTTGGCCCAGATTATGCGGGAAGCGCTCACAGCCTGGCTTAAGAAACGCGAAACGCTGCATTTCGAGCAAGAATGGATTGCGGCGCTCAAAAATAATCCGGATACGGCGAGCCGCGCCGAAGACTGGCTTGAGGCACAAGCTTGGTCAGAATTATGAAACGCGGCGAAGTTTGGGTCGTTGACTTGGGAGCAAAGACAGGAAAACGCCCTGTGGTCATTCTCACGCGTAGCGGTGTGATCCCGTATGTCAACAAGCTTACTGTTGCCGAAATCACCTCGCACGGAAAAGGCTATCCTACCGAAGTTGACATCGATCAAAAAGCGAATTTGCCCCAACCTTCTTTTGTCCAACTTGACGATTTGCAAACCGTATCAAAGCAGCGATTTGAAAAGTTCATCGGCACTCTCGATGATTCCACGATGAAAACGCTGAGTGAGAAAGTTGTTCTCGCGCTCAATCTGGAAGATGCTTATTGAACGCCACTCTACGAACTTTTGCTGCTAAACGCCTTCCACTTTTTTTAAATACACATGGGTTGCCTCGCTTGCTGTTGGCGAAGCAACCCATGTTGTTTATGTAGAAGTGCTGAGTCGTAGATCACCCTACGGGCGCAGCCAATCATTCACGATTGACCGGCGCCAGCTCAGAATTATTCATCGAGTTCTGGCTGTTCCGGCGCGATATCCCAACCTGGCCCGTGTCCGAAACCGCCGTGACGCATCATGCCCGGGCCAGCGCCGAGGTGACGCATACCGCCAGGGAAAAGTCCGAAGGGACGCAGCTCTTTCGCCTTCTTGCGCTGTTCGGGGGTCAATACTTTTTGAATCGCCAGCTGCGACTCAATCCGATTGCGCATGAGGGTTTCGTGAAATTTGCTCAATTCCGTAACCTTCGCATTGATCTTGCTCTGATCCGGCGTATCGGCAGCCATCAGCTCGTGCAGCTCCAGGCGGGCGAGCTTTTGCTTGGCTTCGACGTCGATGTTTTTCTTGCGGGTGTCCAGCATAATTTGCCGGATTTGTTCTTTCTGCTGCTCAGTGAGGCCAAGCTGCTCCCACAGGGGCTGGCGCATCTGCTCACCAGCGGCGCGTTGCTTCATGATGCCGCGAGGCTGAGCCATCGCCAGGCCGGCCGTGAGCACGATAACAGCACAGCCGGTGATGAAAGACAAAGAAAAGCGTTTCATGATTGATCTCCTTATCATTGGATTTTTGTCGTTTACGAATTCGAAGCGGCTCCGAATTTCAGAGCCGGCTCTTTTGTTTGCTTTTCATCTCATCAGACGTGGCTAAACGAAAAAAGTTGGAAATTTTTTCTAGAATAAGCAAGTTATCAGTTGCGGGGATCGAAAAAATAAATTAGATTGAACTATAATGAGAGATTTCCCTGCCGACACCCCTGATGCCGAATTGACGGCTGCGATCAAGGTTTCGGATCACGCCGCGTTTAAAACTCTTTATTTTCGCTATTTTGAAGCGCTGTTCCGTTTTTTATGGCGGCTGACCAGCGATGCCGAGCTGTCCAAGGACTGCGTGCAGGAAGTTTTTAGCCGCATCTGGAACAACCGTGAGCATCTCGATCCCCATCAACCCATCAAATCGTATCTGTATCGCATCGGCTACAACCTGGTCATCGATCATCGCCGGCAGAACAAGCAACGACTGGACTCTTTGGAAGCGCATCCTGAAATCGCGCCCTCTTATTCGGCAGATGAGCCGTTCGAGCTCCGCGATAAAATCGAAGATGCGATCAAAAATCTTCCCGAGCCGATCCGGCTGGTCTTCACGATGAATCGCTTCGATGGGTTCAAATATGCGGAAATCGCGGCGGCGCTGGATATTTCCGTGAAAACCGTCGAAGCGCGGATGAGCAAGGCGTTGAAAATTCTCCGCGAGAAGCTCGCACCGTTTCTTGGGAGTGGATTACTTTTGTTGTTGTCGCAGTGGGAGTTCTTCTTCAGTGGTCGAATTTGAGGCGAAGATTCTCATGCGCAGATAGGGTTTTTGCAGGATGTATCGTATTAGATTACAGCAAGCACAAACGAACAGAATCAACAAATCATGAATCCCGGATATGATTTGAAACAGCGTTTGAATTGTGCTGCCGAAAACAACATGATGCATTCGGTAAAAATCAATTACCAGGAGGTATTGTAATGATGAAGCGCATTTTTGCCTCATTGCTGGCACTGCTCGCCGGTGCGGGAATGATTCTTGTCGGCTGCGAGTCGTTGAACGGACCCAATTCCGCAGCGGAGGAATCACTGAGTCTGTCCGAGAGCTTTGATGTCGCCACGTTGCACAATCAGAGGAGTCTGCTCAAATCTGCCGGCGCCAATACGGATAGCGCCAACGCTTTCTTCGTGTTGCACTGGAGCAAGGGCCCGAAACATTTTCAGAGAAGCGATACCGTACGTGGACACGCCTCAGCGGTCGCGTATGAAAAACCCGCAACCTTGCGCGAGCGCAATGCCGTGGGATTGGATATGGGGATGGTTTCGGTTGTGAGCGGCGCGGATACATTCGACCTTTCCAAATTCGTGAGTACTTTATTCGGCGTGCGCTATGGCATGTTTGGCGCTCCGCATGGCGGACCGAAGGGACATAACGGTGGAAAGGGCGGGCCGCGTGGCGGACATGGTGGGCCCATTAGTAACCCATTGACAATTGTCAATATTCCGTTTGTCGGCAGCGGTGTTTATCAATTTGTTGTCACCGGATCGGATAAAGTCGCGGCGATGACGCTGGATATCAATGCCCCTGCCAAGCTGGTACAGATCACCGGACCGGCGGACAGGGATTCGATCGATGTTACCAAAGATCTCACGATCACATGGGAAGGCGATGCGGCGGCGAATGACATGGTGTTGGTGTTGGCGCCGGTGAGGAAGATGAAGCGCGGACACTTCGGCGGCGGTCAGCCGGTGGAGCCGATTTTTCAAAAGCTCAATGCCGCGGATGGCAGCTATACAATCTCAACGCAAACGCTGCAAGACTTGGTGGGCCAGTCCAATGCGACAGCGCTCAGCTTGCATCTGTCGCAGGGCATGCACAAAGAAATCACCGACGCCAAGCTCGGGAAGATTCTCATCAGCGCCGACGGCGATGACAACGTGCTGTTGATCATCAAGTAAACTCGCCGGTTCGCTTGCGTAAACTTGAGTGTACTGGCCGGATCAAATGAAAATTCGAATTGACTGCCGGTACACTCAAACTTCATTTCAGTATGATGATAAAAAAATCAAATTGTCAATTTAAGCGAAATCACAATGACCGTTTGATACTAATCGCAAGTTGAGGTCATGAATCATATTGATCACCACGAATTGCTCACGCGTTATTTCTCCGGCGAAGCAACCGCGGATGAACAAGTCAGGCTCGAAGCATGGCGGCGAGCTTCTCCGGAAAATCAGCGCTTGTTTGCCGAACTTGAAAAAATTTGGTCTGGCGCTGAACCGGGAAAATCGCCGCCCATTCCAGATGTCAGTCAATCCTGGTCGGAGCTGGCAGCCAAGCTTGGTCTCCCGCAGGAGCAGCCGCGGGCAAAAATTTTAGCAATGAAGAAGCCGCTGCGAGGCGCTTCACAAAGATTGTCCTGGAGCGATCGGTATGTTTGGGCTGCTGCGGCAGCGATTCTGTTGGCACTGAGTGCAATTCTCCATCAAGCACTGCAAAAAAGTGACAGGCTCAAGACCGTGGCGACGGCACATGCCCGGCAAGAAAGCCTGGAATTGCCGGATGGCTCCATGGTACGCTTGAATAGCGGCAGCGAAATCCAATTTCCAAGAAATTTTGCCGACACGGCTCGGCGCGTCATCCTTTCCGGTGAGGCCTATTTTGAAATCATTCACGACAAACGTCCATTTTTGGTAAACACCAGCAATGCCCAAATCCGCGTCTTGGGAACGAAATTTGGAATTTGGGCGCGTCACGAACAGACGCGCGTGACCGTACGGGAAGGCCGTGTATCGCTGCGCGCTTTGGAAGCGCCGCCGGAAACGGCAGTCACATTAGCAGCAAATCAAATGAGCGTCTGCCGGCGAAAAGAAAATCCCGAACCACCGAGAATGGTTGATGCCGAGCACTTGCTGGGATGGCTGGAAGGAATGATCGTCTTCGATCAAACCCCGCTTGCTGAAGTCATCGCCGAGCTGCAGCGAGTTTACAATATTTCGATTGAGTTGTCAAATCCTGCCCTTGGCCAGGCTACCATTACCGGGTCATTTCGCCACAAACCGATTGAATCTGTGCTCACCTCCATTTGTCTGGCGTTGAATTTGCAATATACCAAGGAAGCGGACAGATATGTCATTTCTGATTATTAAGCAGGCAAACGAAGTCTCCAGACCAACAGAGATAATATTGCTCTTACCAAAATAGAAGGGTCTGAAAACAAGATCATCCGGTGTTGACATCTTGGGGGGTGCGTACAACAGAAGTATATGCGCGGCGAAGCCTTTTGTCTATCTCGAAAATATCTTCAACCGCGTTGCCGGCCATCCACATTCACATGTCGCCGAACTCTGCGACAACAGTACTGAAAAACTCTTCTTCAATCAACTCCTTGCCCGGCTGCTTCAAGATGGGTTCACCGAGGGGATACCGTCCGGATGGGCCCCCGTCCGGTTTCATTGATCACCAACCGCGTTGGAACGACGATTTTTTGGCTTGTCTGGTCTGCATTGTTTAGCAGGTCGATGAGCAAGCTGACAGCCTTCCTCCCGATTGTTGGGGCATCCAGGTGAACGGCGGTTAATGCGGGTTTCATGTGACGATTGTAAGAGCTGTCGCCAAAAGAAATGATGTCGATATCCTCCGGTATGGACAGCCCAAGCTGCTGAATCGCGCTCAAGCATCCGAGGGCGGCAGCAAAGCTAACGGTACAAATGAGCTGTGGAAGCGGTCCACGTTCGTACAACTTCATGAAACCGGTATAACCATCACTCTGATCGAATCCACCTTCCACGATCCAATGCGGATTGATGGGAATATTCCGATCCCGCAATGCCTGTTCGAAACCGCGGCGTCGCTCTCGACCGATATAAATGTTTGAATAGCCGGCAATATGACCAAGCCTGGTATAGCCATGGTCCAGAGCAAAAGTAACCAGATTATAGCACCCTTGATAATTATCACAGACCACACTACTGCAACCCACATCCTCGATAATACGATCAAAAAAGATCAGCTTTTTATTCTTCGCCAGTATCGATTCGAATGGCGAAGTATCAGTAGTCTTTTCCGTTACTGAGATCAGGAAACCATCCACTTGAAGCCCCAGTAGTGTCTTGATATGATTCGCTTCCAGGCTCGCATCCTCGCTGGATACCATCATAAAGATATCATAGCCCCGATGATGGGCTTCGTCATAAATCGCTTCAATCGCTTCCGAAAAAAATGGATGCGCCACCTTCGGGATAACCAGGCCGATCGTCCGTTTTTTGCGGGAAGACAGTTTGCGCGCTATCAGATTCGGCGTGTAGCCCATGCGCTTTGCCACCTTCTGGATTTTGGCCTTGGTCATGGGGCTGATGTGCGGATGATCACTCAAGGCCATGGACACCGTGCTCACAGAGGTGTTGACGGCGTCAGCAATTTGCTTAAGCGTTATTGGCTTGCTCATATACTCCCGAAAAACTTCGTATCTATGACATTGAGTTTTTCACGAAAGTCTGAACCTCTCATTAAAAAACCAGCGTGACGATCGAATGCGCCGGGCTGTTCGTTTTCACCGCACGGTTTTCAATCCAGGTATGAAATTCGATGTCCTTTTCGGTTTGATTCATCACCACTACGGCGATTTTTCCGTCGGGATTGAGAAATGCTGTTGCGAGAAGATCATCGTGATTGGAAGAACAGATGATTCGCTTCGCACCTGGTCGGAGGAATTTCGAGAAGTGTCCGAGATAGTAAAACGAATTCATGTACGTCAGCTCGCCGGTTTTGGTGTTGCAGATGATCGGCGCCATGCAAAAATTCCCGACGTGATTCGGGCCGCCGCGCTCATCGAGAATGACATTCCAGGCCACCCAACCGGAAGCCCAGTTGTTCAAATCCATGATGATCGACTTGCCGAAGAACTCGCCCCATTGCCAGTCTTTTACCTTGTTCGCATCGAAATTGGCCTCGGTGCCTTCGGTGAAGACCAGTTCCTTGTCCGGATAGGCATCGTGAACCAGTCTGACGTTATCGAAATGGTCTCCAACGTACCAGTGAAAGGCTGTGCCCCACACATATTTTGACGCCACGGGATCATCGTATACGACTTTTGCCCGTTGATACATGATGCCGCGATTATGATCCCAGATCATCAGCTTGAGGCGAGATAATCCGGCGCGCTCCAATGCCGGCCCCAGATGGTATTTCACAAAATCCCGTTCTTCCGCCGCGGTGAAGATGCACGATTCCCAGGTTTGCACGGCCATCGGCTCGTTTTGCACGGTCAATCCCCACACCGGCACTCCAGCTTTCTCAAACTCTTTGACAAAGCGGACAAAATAATTCGCCCAGGTCTGATTGTATTCTGGCCGCAATTTGCCGCCGTGCAGCATGTCGTTGTTGGTTTTCATCCAGGCCGGCGGGCTCCAGGGAGAGGCAAACAATTTGAGATCATTGCCGGCTTTCGCGAAGGCAGCTTTGATGAAAGGAATTTTGTATTTCAAATCCGGCGCGATGCTGAAGTGCTTCAAACCTGTATCACCGGGAACTTCCGCATAGGTGTAGCTGGCGCTGGAAAAATCACAACTGTGAATATTGGTGCGACAAAGCGAAAAGCCATTGCCTTTCTCTTTATCAAAAAAAGCGGTGAGAATTTCCTGTTGCTGCTTCACCGGCAATTTGTAAAAAGTCTCAGCCGAGGCATCCGTCAGCGCGCCGCCGATGCCAACGAGAGTTTGAAACGTTTTGTCCTTGTCGATGATAATGGTCGGGGTGTGTTCGTCCGATTGCTCGAGTGAGACAAAAGTCAGTGGCTCTTTTTTTGTGATCCGATCATTCGTCGCTTTCGCGGTGACATAAACTTTGGCTTTGCTCCATTGACCGGTTGCAGAAGCATCAGCGTTATGAATTTTGCTCTTCGTTGTCATTGTGGAGAAACCCAGGAACGACGCGATGAAAAATACGAAAAAAGCTATACGATGGAGATGTTGTTTGGCAGTAGAATACATGATTTTGCTCCAAAAAATAGTTCGCGCATGGAAAAGCTGGTAGTGACGTCTTTAGGCGTTCAACTTATGTCGGAGGTCGGACGCCTACCCCGCTCCGCCTATCCTTGTGTTTTTAAGGATGCGGGGCGGAGAAGGCGAAACTACGAGCTTATCTCACCAGCGCCATCTTCTTGGTGATCACCCCATCTGCGGCCTGCAGCTTGTAGAAGTAAATACCGCTGACCAAGCCGGCGCCTGAAAACACCGCATCATGCGCCCCGGCGTTCTGAACGCCATCTACCAGAACTGCCACTTCCCGGCCTGTGAGATCATACACTGATAGACGAACCTTGCCGCTGCGCTTCAGCGTGTAGCGAATTTTGGTCTCCGGGTTGAATGGATTTGGATAATTCTGATGAAGCGCGAAGCTAGTGGGAGGCCCGGTGGTCTGAGTTTCAACCGAAGTGCCCGGCAGATCATCCCGTCCAGGCGAACCGTGAATGGCGAATGAGGCACGCCAATTCGACGGATCATTCAAATCGTCGGTGGGGTTGACCTCTTTGGGCACCAGAGAAAATCCGCCGCCGTCAGGTGATTCCGGCCACGGAGCGTGGTCGTCATAGCGCACTGAAAAAATGGTATCGTTTGCAGCCGTGAGAAGAGTGAGCACCTCACCGCTGTTATCAAGCTGCCCGGCGTATTCTCCAAAAGGAAAGAAGCCATAACGGTTGTTGAATTCCTGCCGGTTCGAGGCCAGAACAATAAACTCATTCGGATTGATGATCGTGCCGAGGGGAAAAGTATAGGTTAAGCCGTCGATAAAATGAGCCTGAGAGAGATTGATCGGAGCTGGTCCAATATTTTTCAATTCCAGGAATTCATACTCATTGTCACTGACACCCACGCCGTCCATGGGATGATAATGAATCTCGGTGATCTTGAGGTTGCTGGCATTGTTGCCAACAAACAGAATGATCTCATGCAGCGCGCTCCACGTCGTTCCGTCTTGCACCCGTGCTTTGATCATGGTTGTCGCGTTTATCGTGACATCTGTTTCATCGCCGCCATCCTTGGCAGAACTCGCCACGCTGCCACCAATGGCCCGGGGATCTTGACCATTCACGGTATACTGAATGGTTCCCTTTGTGCCATTCGAATTCAGCAGTTTTAATACGTATCCGGGTTGAACCTCCAAACTCCCGGCCAGGATTTCTTCGTTGTTATTCTTAAAAACCGGCGGACCGATGTTCGGATACAAGTTGGCCTCTTTGAGTTGACTCAAAACGATGGCGGTGCGATAAGGGAAGTAATTCTTGACAATATCATCTATGGCGCGTTGCCAATCGTCGTCTTTGGTTCTGGGGGGATGATGGTAGGTATCGCCCCAACGAGCAGATTCGGCGATAATCGCCATCTCGATCTCTTTGGCGCGAGAGAGAAAGAGCGCCGTGGCTTTCGCCGGCGTCATGCAACCTTGATTAAAGAAATGCTTGTAGACATGATCGGCAAATCGAATTCGATACTCGGCATTGTCCGACAGCTTGAAGTGCAGCCATTGCGGATGGAACCTCGAGAAATCCGATACGGTCATTTTGTAACTGTCGTTCAGACTGCCGATATTCACGCGATTTTCGTAGAGACCGATCCCCGGGCCTTCGCCCGCTGTGGTTCTGAGTGTGTGTTCCGCATCATGGGCAAAGAATTTAAAACCCCGGTCGCCGGTTCTGTCATAAATACAGTAGAAGTTGTTGGGATTTTTGTTTTGCCCGAATTTCGTTGTCGGGCTGTCAAAATTTCCAGTATAGAAAATGACCAGCATGAAATCGATCAGGTTATCAATATCAACTAAAACTTTGTACGCCGGATTTCTCGTGCCATCCGTATTCAGCCCCTGCAATTTGAAATAATTGGTATTCGTGCGAAATCCCGAACTGCAGAAATTCCATACTTGCCGGTAGGCATCCAGATTGCCATCGGTGGCACCTATAACATAGCCATCATCCGGCTTGACGACATCGTAGTCTTCGACATTCCCGCCAAAATAGCTTGCGGCATAACGCGCTTCCGAGCGTTCCTGGGACTGGTACAATCCCCAATAAACGCCGTTGATGTACAGATGATAGTAGCGACTTCTGGTATACGGCTGCCCCATCTCTCTCTGGAGATCACGGGAGAACACATCGCGGTTCATCGTGTTGTATTCGCCTTGGTGACCCGGATAACTCCACGAGTAATTTTGACTGGTGCGCAAATCCACTTTGTCGAATTTATTGACGCCTTCGTTCTCAAAAAGCGGATATTCCAATTTGCCCTGACCGTACTCGCTTCTAAAAAACAAACGGAAGGCATGCTTGGGATTATCGCCATGCCGGCTCCAGCCGCCGCGAATGCGAATGCCGGCATTGATTTGAAATCCCTCGGCGCCATTCGGATTCAACAGTTCAATCGAGGCGGGACGTTCCCAGGCGGCTCCGTCTGACATCGCATTCATGTAAATTCCACTATCCGGTGCGAAGAGATGTTTGAGATCAGTCGCAATGGAAATGGAGGGAATGGCCAACAGGGCGTCGTCAATCAAGTCTTTATAGCGGGGGTCGTTCAACACGTCGGGATCCATGCCGTAATTTATCGCCTGCGGATTCGCAGCAGTGGTCGGGTTGGGCCAGCCGGGCCCGGGCTTGACATTATCGGGGGACAGTGTTCCCACTTTGTTGACGAATAAATAGGTATGAGTAACCGAGGCGCTCGGCGAATAACCCGGCGCCACTGCGCAAGCCCGCAGAATCACCCCCGGGGTCTTTCCGCGCTGTCCTGCAGTGCTTTCGGGATCAATTCGTATCGTGGCCGGCGAAGTTTGCAGCAATGCAGTGGGTGACGTTCGAGGATCAGAGCCATCCAAAGTATACTTGATGCTGGCATTCGTCGTTTGCGCAGTAACAATGACATCAAAACTGTTCTCATAAAATCCGCGTTGCACGGAGAATTCCGGAGCGGGCACGGAAAATGTTTCCCGGGCGTAAAGCTCCGCCAGTATGAGAAAATCAGAACTGGCGGTGTTCACATTCAGACCATGAATCGCGAGCAGATTCCCACCTGATCTTAAAGCATTCAAATGCTGGGTAATATTAAAAGAGACCACGCTGCTCGATTCAATCGCCTCGAGAGCAGCCGAATTCCACGTCAATGAACTGGGGGCATTGGCTTCAGCCACTTTCACGCCGTTCAGATAAGCGACGAAACCATCGTCGTAACGCATGTTCAGTTGCAAAAAATCGAGACTGTCCAAATTCAAATTTGTCACATTGAATGGAATGCGAATGTAGCAAGTATTGTTCGGACTTGGCCCGCCATACATTCTGTCGGCCACGTTGAGAGTAATATAACTCTCATAACCGGACCCTTTCTCATAACCGACCCCTCCCGGATCACCACGACAAAGCATCCAGCCTGAATCATCAAATTGAGGATCGGATTTCCAGATACCGTCGATCTCCTGCGCGGGGACTAAAACTCGTTTATCTGCGTTTTGCGCCACAAGGATATGATCTTGCGCGAGCCCATTTTTGATTAAGATTGCAAGAATGATTGAAACGAATAAAAATCTACATTTGCCCATTTCGTTAGCTCTCCATGTTTTTTATCACTGCGACTCCTGGAAGAGCGGCGCTTCGCTGCTTTCCATCTGATCCTGTGGACCCGAAGCCGGGGAAAGGGACGTCGTTCGGAGCTGGAAAAAGATACCATGGTCGCCAACAAATCGGCCACGGTAAGCCCCTCGGAGCAATCGCATGGAGCGTGCCTCCAGAGGCGTTATAGGCATCACGGAGATCCCGGACGATTTCGGGATCCGAAGGCACCGCATTCCTGGCCTTTTTGAGATTTTGTGTTTTGCTTTTTTCGCCAATTCGATTTCTTTTTCTGTCTTGTTTTTGTTCACGCCAACTTAACATTGCCAAGCTAAAAATACGATTTTTGTGAATTCGAATCAACAGGAAACGCCTGCAGCCACCGGAAAACCACAGGCGTGTTGTCTACTCATTTAGCGAATGGTGCCGTCCTTATTTGATCAACACCATTTTTTTCGTCAGCTTTTGCTTTGCGCCGTTTTCATCAACAAACTGCACCTGATAGAGGTAAACTCCGGTTGGCAGGTTTCTTCCATCCAGCTCAACACTGTAGCGGCCGGCGGACTGGCGTTGGTTATCAACGAGATCGAGCACTTTTTGTCCCAAGAGGTCAAAGACCAAAAGCCGGACTTTCCCGGTTTTCGGGATGGCGTAAACGATTCGCGTTCTCGGATTAAACGGGTTGGGATAGTTTTGTTGCAGCACAAAATGAGTGGGCAGATTGTTTTCTGGCCTCGACTCAACGCCGGTTACCCGGTTTGCTCTTCCTGGTGTACCACCGAACTGGATCGATTTGGCCCAGCTTTGCGGAAGAGCGTGGTCGCTGCTGGGAACTATCAGCTCAAGACTATAGCCTTTGCCGTCGGCATCGACAGGCCACGGCGGATCGTTGTCATACGCCACACTATCCACCAGCAGCCCCACAGACGTATACAGCCGAACCTGATCTTTGCCTCCAAACCCAAACGAGATGTTGCCGGAAATATTTTTTACCTCCGGATGAAAGCGCTTGAATGCAGAAGTATCTCCACACAGAACCCAGTATCCGCCTGCCGGAATGATGGCGCTGAACGGAATTCGAAACTGGTGCGTCACGTCCTCATCCCGAAGAATCCAGCCGGATAGGGGTTGGCTTATCGCTTGGGGATTATACAGCTCAATCCAATCCTTTGCATCCATTTCCGGCGGCGAGTTGTACATGATTTCATTGATCACCACCGCTCCCGTATTACTGGCCGCTGAATCAGCCCTTCCCATATTCGTGCCCCGCGTGCCCATATTGGTTCCGGGAGAACCCGGCAAAATATAATAAAACGGATCAAACTGCGGCACGCCAGTAATGCAGTGTGGAGATTTGTCGTAGTCCGCATCGTTGGTCATGGAATAGGAGATATCGAGCGCGCCTTCCAGCGGAGCGTGCGTACTGTTCAGATAATTCCAAATATTATCCTTATTGTTGTACAAGATGGTGTTCGTCACTTTCATGAAATTTCTATAGCTCCAACTGTAACTGTCGCCGATCCGCAGTCCGACGTTGTTCTCGATGGCCACGCAGTGATCGATCAACACGATCGGACCCTTGCTGACGCCGCTTTCGGTCCATCCGGCCTCGAAACCCTGATCGTTTTTCATGGCGACGGTATTGAAAATTTTCACCGTATCTCCGGCAGAGGCAGCCACACCTTCGTGAACGAAATCTTCCAGCCAGCAGTTCGAAATCCGCAACCTCGCAAAATGGTGGTCGATGGCGTCATCCTTGCCCGTAATAAAATAGCAGCGGTCGATCACAGAATACTGCGGATATTTCGGATTGACGTAGTCGATGTGAAATCCGTCGGTGTCGATGTCCTCTGTATAAATGTGGTCATCGTTGGGCAGGTTCATGAGATGGCTGTTCTGGTAAAACAACAGCACGCGGTGAAATTCGCCGCCGAGCCAGACAAAAGATGACACGGAGTTCGTGACCGTGACTTTGGAATCCTGCGCGCCGAAGACCTTGCCGGGCGAATAGAGGAAGAAGCACTGATCGAAATTGAATTCCGAATCATTCTTGCCAAAAAAGATATGCTGGTGTCCTGTATGCCAACCATCATTCGTCGGGTAGCCTTTGGAGAGATCGCCGCCGCCGTTCAGCACCATGCAATATCGAAATGAAGCTGTGGCATGATCAAATTCCATCCCACCCCACGGTTCCGACCAGTTCTCCGAGGTAATAACCACAGGCGCGCTTGCCGTTCCTTCAACAGTGAGCTGACCTTGCACATAGAAATTGACATACTTTTTTACCATAACCCAGGTACCGGGCTTGATAGTCAGCCGGCATCCAACCGGAATGGTGAGATGGCCGGTGATCAGACGATCGGCGGTATTGTCCCAAACCACCTCACCGGTAGGAAGCGTTCCGGAGTAAGAGAGAGTGGGGACGGATGAAATCTCAATCTGCTTTTGAGTCAGCGGCACTTTGGCATTCTGTACGCTCAGCGTGAAATTCGTCGCCGCATTGATTTGAATAACACCGGTTCCGGCACCGCGCTTGATCGCGATGACCGTGTCGGCATGTGCACCGCCGAATGCTATCTGCATCGGCGTTTGCTCGATGGGATTGATGTTCCAACTTGCATCCCGAATCCGGACCACCACCGGCAGATGCTGTCCGGACTTGATGCGGTTCGGGACGATAAGCTCAGCGTTGATATTTCCCAATTGGGTGAAGATGGCCGAGAGCGATTTGTCGCCGGTGAGATTCAAGGTGATCGATACAGTCGTGGGTAATGACGCGTCTGACCAACGATCAAAGCGATAACCGGGTTCCGGAATCGCCGTCACCGTAATCGGAAGGTTGCGAAAATATTTGCCCGTCCAGGGAAACTGGCTGACGGTCACGGTGTTAATTTTTATCTTTCCCTTTCCGCTCTCAATGCCAACGGTCAAATCCGCCGGGCTGTCGAGACGAAAATAATCTTGCATTTGCTGGCGAACGATGGCCGGTCTCTGATCAACAAAATCTCTGAGCCAATCCACATTCTGGTTCCATTGTGCCACCGTGCTATTCCATCTGCTGACTTCCGCCGGAATTTCCGGCGCAATGGTGTTTGCCAACGAATCGACCAGCGCTTTCACATTGGCGGGCAAAAACACGGTATTCAACAAATCGGCAATCCGGTTTATGAATTTGTTCTTGTAGGATTGGTTCTGCAGCAATTTTTTCGTGATCAGCCCATCCAAATATATCGCCAAGGGATTGTATTGAGTGGTAAAGCCGTTCCATAGCAGATCGTCGAAGGAACGGTCGGCGTCCCACACGGTCCATTGCCACCTCGCGGCATCGGTCTTCTCGCGAAACATAAAAACGCCGTAGGCCCAACTGCGATACTCGGTGGCATGAATCAAAGCTTGCAGGGTCGTAAAATTTTCAAGATCCAGGAGCTGCGCCGCTTCTGCGATTTTTGCATCGCTTTCAAACGTGTTGTTTTGAAAAAAGCGAATGAGTTCGTTCCATTTGGTTCTGCTACCGTAAACCAGCTCGGTCGAATCCCAGCGGGTGCGCATGAGATCAAGCTCCACATATCCCAAGTGATGCCTGATGAACTCCTCTTCAATACTCTCTTTGATATCGTAAATGCCATTGAAATAGTTGTTCAAATACAGCACCGCAAAACTGCTGTGTGGTGTCAGGCCTCCGGCTCTTTGCCAGAGCTCCGCCGTTAAAGGATCACGGAGCAAAGTCGCCCTGGCATTTTTGCCGTCTTCCATACTGTCGTCATAACCGGCGCGAAAGACCAGTCGATTGAATGTATTCACCGCTTCCTTTGGGTATAACACATATTTCAGACTTTCCAGACCGTAGCCATCGCGAAAAAAGGCACGGAGAGATTTTTTGCGGTAGTCCTTCGGTCCCGTGTTGCCCTGAATGCGGAGGCCGGCGGGAGCATGAAATCCAATCGCCTGATTCTTGAAATATTCCAGCTCAGAAAACCGCTCCCAGGCGCGACCATCCCCATCATTCACGTAAATGCCGGTTTTGGGATCGAACAGGTTTTTGGGGTCGGTCATCAATGCCAGGACGGGCAAGGCGTGATTGGCATTGACAAGAAAAGCTCTCGTCACGATTTCGCTCGGCAGGGCGCCAAAATTAAACGCCCTCGCTTTAAAAATCGACGTCTGGTTAATCTGCACGGGCGTTATGTACTGTGGAGAGGTTTCGGTTGGATCGGAGCCGTCAAGCGTATAACGGATAATATCTCCAGTTCGGGCTGGACGGACGGAGATCGTCACGCTGCCGTTATAAAATCCGGCGGTCTGATCGATCATGGGCGGCGACACAAAGCCGATGTACCCTTGCTTGTTCGCAGCCCCGGGTGTGAACTCGGTGAAATAAACCCACTGCGAACCGCCGTCCGGATAACGGCCATAAGAAATATCTCGAAACTGATCCCAGATGGCGATTCGATCCAGCACGGATACGCCGTCCTTGTCGATCAAGACGAGCTGCTCGCCGATGTTTTTGTCGAGCTTGAACCCAAGGTGATTGGCGCCCTTTTTCGATTGGCCATCTGCATAGAGAAGCAGGTATCCTTTCGCAGGAACTGTCGTGAGAGAGGCCTGCCCGGCTGGGATCTTCCAATAATTTTTCAGATCATCGGTCAAATAATAGCCTGCCAGGTCGACCGGTGAAGCGCCGGAATTGTAAATCTCTATCCAGTCCTCGTAATCGCCGCTCGGATTCTCAAAAGCCAGCACGTTGGAAGCCATGAATTCGTTGATGTACAAGCTTGCTGGCTGAGCAAAAGCGAACTGGACGGCGGCAATCAAAATTATAAGGAAAAAGAATTTTGATTTAATCATTTTTCGTTGGTCCCATTGATGACAGAATCTCGGCAACCTTCCGGTCAATTATTGATAGGCAAAACCATTTGGGGCAAAACTATTGAAAGAATCTTTATGGAATTCATTTCTGTGGGATTTCCGCTTCCTACGGGCGTAGTCAGTGGGCGCAAAACTTTCAGCAAGCAACCCAGAGTCTTCACACCTCATCAAAGTAAAAACGAACATTACTCACCGCCGCGAGGCGATTCAATTCCCGCATCAGCTCATTCCGGCGCTCTCGGTCCTTCAATTCAATGTAAAAGGCCATTTCAAAAAGATCGCCGGTGCCTATCGCTTGCATATTCACCATTCTGACCTTTTTGCACCAGCGCTGAAAAACCGGGGTATAGGGCGCCTCGCCTTCGGGCAACGCACATTGAAATTGAACGAGAAACTGATGTTTGGCAGGGTGAGCATATCGAATTTGATGAAGGACAAACAAGATGAGGCTGATGAGCAAAGTACCAATCAGCGCAATTGCTTTGAGACCAACCCCGGCGGCCATGCCTGCTGCCAGGGCAAAGAAGATGTACACAATATCCTGAATATCTTTTACCGCCGTCCTGAAGCGAATGATGGACATGGCACCGACCAAACCAAAGGCGCGGGCCAAATTGTTGCCGATGACCATGATCACCAGGGCCGTGATCATCGCCAGAACCACATTGGCGCGCACGAAGGTGGGTGAATAATTGAGCGTATCCGAGGTGCCGCGATAGCTCACAGAAATGATCAGACCGCAGATCAAAGCGACAAGGAGATTGGCAATGACCTGCCTCGACTCCAGCGAGATCATGAAAATTGTATCAAATCCGGTTTGCATGGGAAATCTATTTCCTCAGTTTTGACAGTACTCCCGGAATAGTTACTTGCCCTCAACTATTTTGCCGGGATGATATCCATTGCTCCGGTACGCATCGGTGCAGATGACATATTTGGATAATGCTTCCTGATTCAAATCCAACCGGCTGAGAACCAACCGCAGCCAGGTGGGGATGCCGGAATTGGTTTTGATCTCGAGAATAAAATGTTTCGGCAAGGCGTAGCGGAGCTGCATCTCCTGAAACAGAGAATCCAAGGTAACGTGGTTTTGGACGCGCAGATTTTTGTCAAAAGTAATTCGCAATCGGCGATCGAACTTGAAAAAAAATGCCTCCCGCTCATAAATAACCGAAACGCTGGGGCGGAGCGCTTGTCTATGGAAATAGAACAAAAATCGCCGGGCATTATCTCTCGCCTCCGTATGCTCCGGAAGAGCCGAGATATATCTCTCCACCTCCCCGGTCTCAAAAAGCGGCAAAAGATTTCGATAAGGCAAGGTTGCGCGCTGTTTTATGATCGCCATCCCGATTTTCCTTTTAATCTCGAGAAAGACAGGGGCAGTCGGGTCGTATTCGTTGTAACCCCGAATCCGAAGCTTCTTGCGCTCTTTTAGCCCGGCGAGCTTCTCATGATAAAAATGGAGACGATTGGTATCCAGATAGAGACTGCGGACCGTATATTCGTTCCCGGGCCGCATGGCAGAGTAGGGATCCATTTCAACGTGAGGCAAAACCATTTCACGCAGATCGGGCAGCAGAGTTATTGGAACCAGATATTTGTATTCCAGCCGTGGCATAATACTCAACGAAAAAGTTCCGAAATCCAGCGGATAAGATATTGCACCGGCGATAACCGGCCGGTTTCAATTGCTCCCATGACGATGAGATTCGAGGGCAAAGCCCTGCCGCCATTCAGAGTGGCCGTGGCCATCATTACCTGGACTCCGTTGATGATTCTCACCCGTTTCTCCAACCGTAGCACAGTGCCGACAAACCACTCTGTGTGGCTTGGTACTCGCAGCTTCACCGATTGTCCCGGAGCTACCTGACCCAGGTATTTAGTAGGAACCGGCATGAGAACCACTCGCGCAGTGTCTTCCACCACACACAGGGTGTCGGTGCCCGGGGAGGATTGGAAAATACCCAGGAAGGGCGAGACCAAGGTCAAGTTTCCCATCTGATTTGACAGCGCACTGATCTCCGATTCCAAGCCCTCAATCTGAGATTCAATCATGCGAATCTCTTCCGGCTTCGCGCCAGTGCGAACCGTTTGCAAGCGCGCCTCGGCAATCGCAACTTCTATTGCAGACATTTGGGCGGCGCTGCGAGCCAGATCAAAAGCTTCCCGGGAAATGAGGTTCCGGCGGTAGAGAGAGTCTTGTCGTTGAAAGATTAGATTTTGGGTTTCTGCTTTTTCTCGTGCAAGGACAAGATTTCGCTCCGCCTCTTGAGTAATGGCTTGCTTTTCCCCGGACTTCATCACCGCCAACGAGGCTTTGGCCACTGCCAGTTCTCCCGAAAGCCGGGACAATTGCCGCGCCAGCTCATGCGAATAGATTTTGACGACGGTATCGCCGGCGCCAACAAGATCGCCCGGTTTTAAGGCGGAAGTCAAATCGAATTGAAAAGCATCTCCCCGGATGACGCTCATCACCGAGTAATTGTCGACGCTCCCTTGCATGTAATCGCTGAACGTGGCCAGCACGCCGCCCTCCTCATTCTTCATCAACAGCCACTCGCGAGCCGGCAGAATTTTGCAAGGAACCGGGATCGTCCAATTCAAGGAAATGGGCAACATCAAGAACAAAGACAGCGCTATAACCGCAACCAGAGTCGAATAAACCACGCGTCGTGAGAATCTCAAGCTTTGTAGATTCAAAACACTCTCCTTCTCTTGTAATAACCTCCTCATTACTATAAAACCAGAGTGATGAGTGAATGTTCCGGACTGTTCGTCTTCACCGCGCGGTTTTCAGTCCAGCTATGGAATTCGATGTTCTTTTCGGTTTGATTCATCACCACTACGGCGATTTCCCCATCAGGGTTGAGAAATGCCGTTGCCAGAAGATCATCCCAACTTTGGGCAAAACTGTTAAAGCTACATTGGCGTTGATGCGCGGTTCGAAAAAGTTTGCCGAAAAAGCACAGATTTCATTTTAAAGAAACTACGCCAGCCTCACTGCAACTCCTGCAGAATTGGCTCTTCCGTTCTTTCCATCCGATCCGTTGGGCCCAAAGCCGAAGGAGATGGGCGCCGTCCGGAGCTGAAAAAAGACAAGGGTATCATGGTCGCCAACAAATCGGCCGTGGTAAGCCCTCTGGGGGCAACCACATGACGCGGATCTCTGGAGGCGTTATAAGCATCGCGGAGATCCCGAAGGATTTCGGGATCGGAGGGCGCGGCGCTTTTGGCCTTTTCGAGATAAGGAATGGACTCTCGAATCTTCCCCTGCACCAGAAGCAGACGACCGATCCATCGGTTCGCAAACGGCGTGTCGATGTAGCGAAGGGATTCGGACAACACGGAAATTGCCCGTTCCGGTTGTTTCATTGCGAAAAGCATCAACACGGCACCCTGATAAAATCGAATTTCGTATGGGATCGTGTGATACAATGCTCGATATTCCCGGAAAGCTTTTTCCAACTCGCCCCTTTTTTCATGCCATCGAGCCTTGCCAAGGTGCCATCGTTCAATCCTCACTTTGCCCTTTCCAGCCACCAGCGCCACCGCCAGCGATTCAGCCACCGAGGCTGGGCGATAGGCGCGGAGCCCCAAGTGCGGAGCAGTCTTGGGTTGAAAAGGCCATCCGTTCTTGAGATATTGGATGCTGAGTTTGCCGTAGAGGGAATCGATTTCAGTGTAACCCCAATTTTGCCGATAATAGGAAGCTGGCCGGATCCGCGTAGAATCCCAGGTTGCTGCCAGGAGGTGATGCGTGCGAAGCGTTTGAAAATATGCGTCGGCCATGAGGAAATACCCGTCGATGTTGGGATGGAGGTGATCGATCATCAACGAATTTCCAATCAGACCATTTGGAGAAGCTTCCTCGAACACCTGTTTCATCGGTACCACCGGGACGTCAAACTGGGACGCAACCTGATGGATAATGTCGTTGAATTCCTCCGGAGCCCGGAAGCGAACCGGATCAAAGTCTTTGGCGCGAAGATAGGCGATCTTGGCTTCGTCAAATCGTTTTAGGGCTTCCAATCGTTGCGCCTCCTGGTAAGCGCGTTCAGCGAAAAGCAACGAATCCGAATCCACCGCACCAAGGGGCGATTGATCTCGAATGTTGCTGACCAGCTCGCTCAGCACCACCGGCACTCCGGCTTTTTTCGCTTTTTTCAGAATGTCGATGAGGTTGCCCTTGAACTGCCGTTTCCCTTTTTCGTAAATCGGGCCGCCGTAGGGGATGTTGGGATTTCCCACGATCCGTTCCATGAGGGTAACATCTCCGGGGTCCTCCTCCGCAATCCGTTTCCCGGTCATCACATAGCGGATTTCGCCGATCACATCGCGGACGAGCATGAAGAGTTTCAACCCTTCGAGCCGGAGGTACAAACGGACGAAAGAACGGTTCTTTCCGATCGTTTCCATCGATGCCACACCCATGGCGCCGTAGAATTCGTTGTGTCCCGCGTAGATGAGAATGGCGTCCGGTTTCTGGGCGAGAATTTCGTCCATGAAATCGAGCAGGGTATAACTGCACACCGCCGACATGCCAAGGTTCACCATCTCGATCCGGCGATCAGGGAATACGTCGGCCAACCGTTTCTCGAGGATACGGGAAAACATGAGATTGTTACCGAAAGGAAACCCGGCCGTGGTCGATCCGCCCAGAGCGAAGATGCGGATACCGTTTTCCGGTTTTATTCTCAGAAACAGGTCCTTTTGCGGTTTCGGTATTGTGGGTTGCTTGAGAAAGTACCGTTTCCCGACATCGGGGTTGCCCCTGTAGAAGGCGTCATATCTTCCGGGTGCGGGAATGAAAAGCCTGGTATCCGTGCCGTAACCGAACACACGAAGCCCAATCTCAGCAAGCCCGAGCAAAAATAGTGGCGTCAGAACAAGGAACGTCTGGAACAACCGCCGCTTGGCAGGACTCAGAACGTTGCGGCCGGTAAACGGCCTTGAGGGTGTGGATTCGGGCCGGGCATGTGCCGGTTTGTGTTTTGCTTTCTTAGCCAATTCGGTTCCTTTTACATGAGCAATTCAATTCGCCATCTTGATGGCCGCAAGCATCGCTGCGATGCCAGTATCGTTATCGCAACAGCGCCATCCGGTGAATCTGGCGATGGACTCCATACCCATCATCCACCGAAAGCTGATAAAAATAGATGCCTGATGAAACCGGTGAACCGTTCTCATCCAAGCCATTCCAAATCGCCGTATGTGTTCCCGTTCGCTGAAAACTATTCACCAGATTGCAGACCGCCTGTCCCTGGACATCTAGAACAGTCAAATTGACTTTGGCAGGAACCGGCAAGCTGTAGGTGATTTGCGTGGACGAATTGAATGGATTCGGATAGCTCTGATAGAGTGTTATATCGGGAGCCATTGTTGTCAAATCCTCATCCTGAGCAACCGCCGTTGTATGTTTCAAAGCAACCAGCTCAATGCCTTCGCCTGTGCCGAGATTGCGGCTGTACTGCATATCAATCGGATTATTCCAATGTTCATGTACACCAAGACTGGTCAGCGGAATGCCATCGTTCTCCGGGTCATACACAATATCATCCGGCCACTCTGCCGGGCTGGCTGCCTGATGCAAATAATCATCGACCCCATCAAAATTGGCGTAGGCATAACGCGGAGGACTGGTGGTCAAGTCTTCCGTATGGAATTCAGCCTGCATAAAGTCCAGGCACACAGAGGCGATGGCAACGGGATCCAGCGACACGAATATGGACGACGCCCAATCATTATTGAATGGCGCCATGCGGAATTGGCATGGCGGATCATGTTCGTAGGACGTAGCCCAGAGTCCATCCATAACGTACAAGAGCGTTTTGCCACCCAAATTTTTGTTTCCCATGAGATCGACAAGCACCCGGTACTTTTTGTAGCCATCACGCAGAGGGCCATCATACGTGGTTCTCATGAGTCCGGGATGCAGGTGCTGGGCATCGCTGCGAGTGATGGAGCCAAAGTGATTCTTGGCAAAGAAAGTCACACCGGCCCAGCGATGGCCTTTCATGGCGGGAATGTTGATGAGATACTCGGCTTCCTCCAAAATGGCGTACAACGTTTCATTTTCGTATGGCAGAACTTTCTTTTTATCCGCGTAAAAAACCGACGGCGAGCTGCCACGGACAAATCTTTCCCTGCCGGGGAAACCGGAGCGATCCAGGTAGTGAACATTCGGAAAATCATTATGCCACATATCATAACAGTGTTTGAAAATATCGCGAAACGGATCACCGACATAAATATCATTCTGGTCTATTCCGGCGTGATTGATGAGCTGGCGCAGCACCGCAAGCACGGCCTGGGGAGAGGTATCGACAAGTCCATAATTGGAGTTTCTCTTGATAGAACCGTCAGCATTCAAGTTACTGGCATGAACAGAATTAATTTTGATGAAGATTTTTTCACCTTTTTTGTAACCCACACCGCCTTTGCGGTGATTTTCATTATGGTATTTGAAGATCGCCTCCCAGGCTTGGGCCGCAGTCGCTTCGCCCGTCAAAGCCATGACCGCTTCCGCAAGCATCTGGTCAATGACCGCCTGGTTATTATTCTTTTCCAGAAAATAGCCGTCGCCATATGAAGTTGAGTTGCAGTTTTCATTGGTGGCCTCCGGGTTGTACGCCCAAACCACACGGCCGGGGAAAATGCCCTTTGCCGTACCGATGGGGGTGTTGGCAGGATATGGATCGGATGAGGTTGTCGGACAGGCATAAGTGTCTTTCTTGTTTTGCAGAAAGCTGAAAGAGCCAATACAAACAGCGATGACAAGAAACAGCACCGCATAAACAGCGTGTGACTTGAGTTCTTCTTTGGCCTTGCGGAAAAAGAATATCGTCGCCATCCAACCCATGATGTAGATAATAAATCCTGAAGCTAATGGCGCCGCGACCTTCATGCACGGATAGGTGGCACGGCTGGGTTTGGGAATGACGCGGATCAAAAACCAGAGAAGGGAAGCGAGGCCCAGCAATGGAAAAAGCAATTTTGACCACCCAATTAAGGGCCTTTTGAGGCCGCTCTGTTTTTGTGCTGCGTGCGACTGCTCCGTTTTCTCGCAAGTGTGGCTGTCAAGTGTGGGTTTCATGAAAATCTCCTCTGAGCGGTCACTTAAAACGGTTGGAATGCAGGACCTTCCGTGTACATAAAGTAGCCGGTCAGTGAGTTTCTTAGAAATAACTTTTCCTTATCTCAACAGGGTCATCTTTTTCGCATACGAGAAGTCACCTGCCTGGATTTGATAAAAATAAACGCCCGAAGGCAGAGCTTGACCCAAACGGTCTTTGCCATCCCACCGGATTTCGTAGACTCCGGCATCCTGAATGCGATCAACCAGAGTCCGCACCTCCCGACCGATGAGGTCGTAGAGCTTCAGCGTGACTTGAGCCTTCTGGGGAATCTGATATTTAATCACTGTCTCGGGATTGAAAGCCGACGCCTGTAGGGGATTAGGATAGTTGGCTTCCAGGCGAAAATCGCTGGGCCGTTCCGGCGAATCAGCTTCGTTGACGGAGGTCACACCCTGGAGCTTGATTAGCTCAATTCCTTCCCCGGTGCCAAGATCGCGGGAGTACTTCTTATCGTTAGCGTTGTTCCAATGCTCGTGCACGCCCAAACTCGCCAGGACGGTTCCATCGTTTTCCGGATCGTACCGAATGCCGGCAGGCCAGTTGGTTGAGTCAGCGGCCTGATGCAGATGATCATCAACCCCTTCCATTTGCGGATAGGTTTCCGCATGTTTATCGCTGGTGAATTCGGCTTTCAGAAAATCGAAACAGACGGATTCCAGCGCCACCTGATCCTGTGACATGAAGATGGAAGAGGGCCAGTCGTTGTTAAAAGGCGCCATTTTGAATTTGACCGGACGAAGATTCGCGCCGGGCCCGCCCCACAAACCGTCCACGACATTGAGTATGGTGTTGCCTCCCAACTTCTCATGTCCCATTAAATCGACCAGCACACGGTAAAGGCCGTAGCCATCGCGCTTGGGATCGGCTGTCGGCCGGCCATCAGGATTGACCAAACCGTTGTGCACATGAAGAGCGTTCGAGCGGGTATGTGACCCAAAATGACATTTGGCCATAAGGGTCATGCCGGCTCTTTCATGGACCTTCAAAGCAGCCACATTAATCATGTAATCGGCCTGCTCGATGACGGTGTACAACTTGTCGTCGTAAATGGGATCTCCCCAAGTGGCATCGTTCCAATTGCCTGTCCGTAAGACCTGGCCCCGATCCGAGTAGAACATGAGGGAAGTGCTTCCCGGTTGTGAAGCAATCCGCCCGTTTCCTCCCACGAGCGAGATGTACTTCACGTTGGGAAACTCGGGATGCCAGACCTCCCAGTAATCATTCGGCACGCTTTGTATCGGATCACCCACCGAGATGTTTTCCTGCGGAACGCCGGCAGAATTAACCAACTGCCGCAGAATGGCCAGCACCGGCTGAGGAGAGGTTTTGGCCATCGTGTAATTGTTCAGGCCGGAATAATTGTGAGAACCATCCACCGGGGTGCTGACGGCATTGGTCTTGATGAAAATTTTTTGGCCGGGCTGATAACCCACGGCGCCCCGGCCTTTTTTTTGATTGAAATAAACGAACAGCGCATTCCACGCCTCGCCGACCGAGGGTTGGCCGGTTAGGCTCAACAAAGACTGATCGACCATAGCCTGGATGATATTCATATTTGAATTCTTCGGCTCGTGGTAGGCTTCACCCCAACTGTCGTTTTTGCAGTTCTCGTTGGTGGCATCCGGATTCCAAGCCCAGACCACTCGTCCCGGGAAAATTCCTTGGCCGACACCCATGGGCTGATTGGGGGTATCCAGATAAAAAGAGTTGGCATAGACGTGCGGCTTCTCCGCTTGAAAGAAAATAAATCCGCTGACGATCGCGATGATCAAAAAGACGGCCATGGCCCAATAGCGTTCATTTTTCCAATAGTTTTTCACTTTGGTCATGGCAAAGGCCGAAGTGGCCAGACCGAGAAGATAAAGAACAAAAGCGGAGGCCAGCGGGAAGGCGGCGCGCATGCAGGGATAGGCGGCCCGGCTCGGTTTGGGAATCACGCGGACGAGAAACCAGATCAGCGCACCGAGTCCGAGGAGAGGGAAATACAGTTTGGATAGTTTCGGGTTTGCTTTCATCATCACTTTCTCCAGTTTTTGTGCCACCGGATTTAATGATTTTGTCTGAAATTATTTTGACTTTATGATTTCGAGTTGTTTGTAAGCGGACTGCTTATTTATGATATACTTTTCCCGGAGAAAAAGCAAACTGATTCTGTGGCAAAATAATTCTTAGAACAATAAAGGGTCGGCCCCGAAAGCTCAAGACCGACCCTGATGTCCATTGAATAATTGTCCCTTTCTCTGAAAAACCATTCAGCTCCTCCGCGTGCTTCTTCTGATTCATCCGAACGTTTGAAAATCAATTATCTTCCATAATAGGGCGCGCCGGTGGTTCCCATATCAACCCGATAGACGGTCCACTCCTGCTGGAGAGCCGTATCCCCGCGTATCAGGTAAAGATAATTTCCTGTACCCCAATAAAATTGTTTGCAATAGGATGGCAGAATATTTTTGTAAAAAAAGTCCACATTATTGGTTTTGGGATCGAAGATCAGAATGGGGTCCGGGGAATCGGTTGCAATATACATGGTTCCATCTGCAGCAAAGGTCAAAGCCCTTATCGTGCGGGAGGCGAATCGACCGGTCGCTTTCATGTCGAGCACCAATTCCTTGGCGCCCAGATTGCCGCCTGCACCAATCGAATGACGCCATATGGCCGTTGTGGTATCGCGAGGAGAGGTTCTGATGACTCTAACGGCCACATAAACATAGCCACTGAACACGCGCACAGCCATGATCTCATTGCCGGATGGGTAGATTCCCGCGGCCTTGGAGGTGAGATCCGGCGCGATGATCATCAGATCGGTATTCCGGCCGCCGGCGTAGAAATATCCGGCAGCATCAAAGTCGCCGAAGGCAACACTTTTTCCCGAGGCGAGTTGAACCCACTGCGTCACCACTCCGGTCGCCAGATCCATCCTTTCGATCTGCCGGTTCCTGCTCAGCAAAACCAAGTAGCCGTTGGCAATTCTTGCATCGGTCGGAATTCGTGTTGCCCTTCCAAAACGCACATTCTGACCGCCTGGGGTGACTTTGGAAATCCGATATGAAGTGTCGCCATTGACGACATACAGATTTTCGGCATTGTCAACAGCGATGGCGCCCAATGGCACGTTGTCAAGAAAGGAGCCGTATCGCGCCAGGACGGGATCAATTCTGTACGGGCCGAATTTGGCAACGACAAGGGCGCTGTCCGAAACCACTTTCACCGTACAGGCATCGGTCACTAAGTTGGGCCGGCGCACCGTGATGGCCGTCGCCGACTTCTCGATAATTTCCGCAGGCACATTGTCAAAATAAACGCCATTGGTATTTGGCACTCCGCCGAAATTTTGCCCGCGAATCGTAATCGTATTCACCCCTGCCTTCGCCTGGGCCGGCTCGATTTGAGTGATTCTCGGTGTCGGCGGTGCTTGATAATCTTTTTCCCATTGCGGCTGCGCGACATCGTATTCACACCCTGTCATGACCGCCAGCGATGTTGCCATGAAGATGGCTGCAATCATTAAAAAGCGATAGGCTTTCATAGTCTTTGTCTCCTAACGCGGATCCCGCAAACCTGCCCTGCGCAGGCCAGGCGCGGGACAACCAAAAGGTTACCTCTCTTCTTGAGAACGTTACATGTATCACGTTACACGACCTTGTAAAACGTGTAACGTGAAACGTTCTCAATTTTCATTTTTTTTGCATTGAAAGAACTTTTATAGACCCAGTTAGTTCAACTCACAATGAGAACCGCGCCGTCAACCGCTGCACCTTGTCGAATACACCAAACGGCGTGTACGCATAATCAAAGCCAAAGCCGTATCGGGATACTCCCATTCCAAACGACAGTCCGCTCTCGTCGTTGCTCGACACGTATCCCGCCCGCAAGGATAGCATCTTCATCAACCGGTAGTCCAGTCCCACTTTGATCTGCTCCGGATGATCCCGATAGTGGCTCGCGTCAATAGTCACATACAGCGATTGCTCCAAGGACGGCCCTGCCATCAAATCCATAACATTCATGGAAATGCCAAGATTGAACACCAACGGCACCTGAAAGCCTTCCTCCACGTATTTGATCTCCTTGGAAAAATTCCGCACCGTCATCCCAAACACCAAACTCTTGATCCCGGTCTTGAACTGCGTGCCAAAATCAAACACCAATGGTGTCAACTCGTTGGTCACTGTCGCCTTGCTGGTATCCGTCGCACTAATCATCGGAATCACACTCTCCCCCAAATCCTGGCGCACCCACCGCACCTGGCCGCCCACACAAAAACGATCGGTCAACTGCTTGGCATATCCGACACCAAAGGCGATGGCACTCAATTCAAAGATGCCGGTATCCTCATAGCCCAGAGCCGTCGCCTTGTTCACACGTGTCCCGTAAAACTCTCCATATTTCACATGCTGAACACTAAAACCAAAAACACCAAAACTGCCGCCGGCCGGTCTGAGGGCCAGGCTATAAGTGCTGTGTCTGATATCGGCAATCCATTGGTTGAGGCTGGCCGTCGCATCGACAAAGTTGGTCATGTCCGCCATGCCAGCAGGATTGAAAAACAGGGCGCTGGAGCCGATCTGAAGACTGGTCATGGCCTCGGCCATGGCCGCCGCGCGTGCGTCCGACACCACGCTCAAAAATTGAAAACCGGTCTGGGCCAATTTCTGATGCTCTTGGGCATACCCGCCTGCGGACCAAAGACCTCCAATGAGCAGCCCAATGAATAAAATAATCATCAACTTTTTCATCGATTGTCTCCTTACCTGTGATGTGCATTTTACATCACCTGTGCCTGCCCTGTCAGAGCCATGGGCAGGGATGTACTTTTTGCACCGCATAGTGCGGTGGGCGCCATCACCTGATGACAACGAACTTGCGAATTACCGATTTGCCTCCAGGCGCTTCAACGTAGAGAAGATAAATCCCGCTGGTAATGATCTGCCCTGAGGAAGTCATCGAATCCCAAAGCTCATCACCCGTGCCGCGGGTATGATCCTTTTCCCAGATCAGGTCGCCGCGCTCGGTGTAAATTTTCAGCTTGCACACCGGCGGCAGCCCGTAGAAGGCGATCCGATCATATTGGGATTGGTCGCCAAATTGAAAAATGCGGGCACGGATGTCATAGGGATTGGGCACAACCCGGACAGAATCGAGCGTCGTCGTGACGGCCGGTCGCTGCAGCGTGGCAGGCACGCTGGTCACAGTCCAGAACAGGCTGCTGTACAACGGTTTGCCGGGCTCCATGAGGTTTTGAGTGCCGTCGTCTTTGGACTGAATATAATAATAATAATCAAAGCCGCGCTTGGCCGTGACATCGTCAAAACTATGAACGACATTGGATTTGTTGCATTCGAAGATCTTCTCGTAGACTGTTCTCCAACCCAACACATTACCTTCGGATCGGTAAATGACGTACCCGTCAAAGTGGGGGTCGGTCGCGGCGTTATCGGCCCACTTGAGTTGAATCCGGTCGCCACCGGAGGTGACGGTGAATTGCTGAGGTGGAGGAGGAGGCTGGGGAATCTTGTAGCCGGACTGATAATTCTTCATCGCGGCACGATAAGTTTTCAGAATGGAATCTCTTCCCGTAAAGACCCACGCCTTCTTGTACGCATTGTGATCAGGCGCGGGGGATCCGTCGGGCAAAAAGAGTGGCGGCTTGTCCGGGACGTTATTGCGCCATTTGATCCAGTTGCCACCAACCTCGCGACCCTTTTCCCACGAGAGCCCGGCTACTCCTTCGGCAAAAACAATGTGAACACTATCGCCGGGCGCCAGCGTGTAGGGACCAAATCCCTGACCCTGGCTGGTGCCGCCGCCGGTTTGTCGTCTTGGATCCGTATAATTGAGGGCATAATCATTTCCCACGACTTCATCATGCTGCTTGGAGGGATGTCCTTCGCTCATGGCGGCATACCGGTCCGCCATAAACACTTCATCGTACTGGCTTACATTTGCCAGTACGATATTGATGTCGGAACCGATGAACCAGGTCGTTCTTGGCTGAGAGACATCATCGGCTGGATCGCCAGGAGCCTTGTCTGCGTGCAAAGTTACACACCCCGCATACTTGGCTGAACCCAATACTCCATCTCCACCCGTGTAGTTGGGGCATCCCCAATCTTCTTCATAAGAGAGTTGCACTTGATTGCTTTCGCGGTGTGGACCATAATAAGAGTAGAAGCCCCGCATTTGAAAAAACGGGGAAGTCGGATCCTTAAACTCAGGAGCTGCCGGATTCTCGCCAAATGCATGGTTGAGTGTACTCGCTCCCCAGGTGGAACCAAAGGCTCCCCAGGTGGAACCATACCCCGAGGAGCTCACGCCGGCAAAGGCGTACCGATAGTAAAAATAAAACCAAACTTCTTTCAATGTTTGTTGATGGACATTTCCCGCCCGGTCATAGATGCCGGTATTTTTGAAGATGTAGTCGTTGATGAAATAATTGCCGTGAATCGGCTGGGCAAACGCCATAACCTTTTTCGTAACCGAAATGCCGATGGAAGTATTGAACTTCACCAAAACCATCCGATCGGCTTCGAGATTTTCATCCACATCATCCAGCACGTCGTAGATGTCGAGAGCAGAGGCACGCTGCTCATCAACGACCACCGTGGGATGATAGTACCTTCCGATCAGCTTGATTTCTTTTTCAAAGATTTGGTTGGTGCGGTCTGGGGCATTGCGGGGGCCCGAACCGATGACCTTGACGCTTTTCAGCTTTTTTTCGACCGGATCGTAAAAATCTTTACAGCCAATCCACACGGCCTTCATCCGGGTCGTGTTTTGATCAATGCCGTATTGCGCGGGCCAGGAGAAATAGTTGGTATTACCTTGTGGAAATTCATTTTCATATTCGGCGCCGATTTCATTGATCGGCGACTGCAATTCACCGACACGGAGCCATTTGATTTCCTGGGCATCAACGGTGACAACACTGCTCACGACCCAAAGGCCTATGGTCAACAGCAAAAGCCGATTTCGCATCTTCATTTTTCGTTTCATCATGAGAGACCTCGGTTTAATATTCCTCTGAAAACAACTTTTGTAGTTACGCCTTTAGGCGTCGTGCTCTCAACAGGCCACAAATGCCTGCCTCGCTCCGCTTCCTTAGATTTGTATGAATGCGGGGCGGAGAAGGCATCACTACGAACATCATTTTCATCATTCGGTCAGGTCGAACGAAACCCTCAGGCCCAAATAGATTTTCCGGGGATCCAGAAACCAGAAGGTGGAAGCATTGGGCATGTCAATGTAGGCCTTGTCTTTGAGAATCTTGCTGATTGTCTCTGGATCTACTTCCTTCCACTGATCTCCTTCGGGACTGTTGACCACCTGCCAGTATCTCCCAGTCGAGCCTTCAAAGAATATCGCGCGATAATCTTTCGGTGGCGTGGTCTCTTGGACTTTCTGCTGGTAGACCATGGGTTGAAACTCGACGCCCGGTTTGCGATAGTCGCCGACCTTGTCATTGCCGGGAATATTGTTGTACGCTTTGCTCTTGGGAAGGTGGAGGGATTCCATATAAGCTTGATCATTGGTGTTCCACAGCCGGAGCGTGTTCAACGCATTGTTCATGTCCATGAATAATTCGATTTTGAATTTTTTGAAATCCATGGTCTTGGACAAGCGCAAAATGGTGTTGAAGAAATCCCGGGACTTCACGTTGTACGCCACCGAGGGAAGGTTGTTGGGATTCCAAGTGGTCCAGTAGCCGGCTTGCCAATCCAGCAGAACGTTCAACAAAAATCCGCCGGCCACTTTCTGTCCCCATAAGGAGGGGCCAAAATCCTTGGGCGTATACAGGCTGATATTGGCTCTGGCATTGGGCCGGGGAATCGGACGGTCTTGATAAAGATTGACGGTGGCTTCATCCCACTTTTTTTGCAGGGAAGGATCGTCAAAGCGCCGTGAGCTGCCGAAATGTCCGCTGTTGTTCACCTGATAGGTGTAATTGGCAAAGCCGGACCACCAGCGCCCGGAAGTCTTGCGCAGGGTCAGTTCAAATCCACGGATATCCTCGTAATTGTTGCTGGTGGCTTTGGTATAATTAAACCCTGCGATGTCGGAGATATATCTGGTAAAATCCTGCTGGTCCGAAATATCGTTGTAAAAGGCAGCCAGTTGCACCAGCAGCAGATCGTTGAAGAGGAGGTGATCATAACCCAACTCATAGGAGATGGTTTTGGCGAGAATGAGATTGGGATCCCCGTAGCTCGTCACCGCGCGCTCTTCGTTCCGCTGAACGCGGAAAAGACTTTCGTATTGGGGCACCTGCTTGAAATGGCCGTAATTGAAGAACAGCTTGGAATTCTCGGTAATGGGATGAGCGATGCCCAGCCGCGGGCTCAACTGCCATTGTGGTTTGGAAGCCTGTTTCGGGAATACTCTCGTATCATTATACTTGGAAGAGAAAAACAGGAAGTTGAACGCATCGACATCCCACCAATCGGCTTTCGAATCGCTGTAATCCAGGCGCAACCCGGCATTCATGGTGAATCCTTTGGTTTCCAGTTTGTCCTGAATATAGGCAGCCGCGCGAATCGGGAAAACCCGCATCTGTACCCGACTCGAGTATGTCTTGCCCGCGGTCGCCGATTTGATGGTGCCGTAGTCGAAGTCCAGATCGTTATAGTCAAACTCGATTCCGGCTTTGACTAAGTTCTGAAAATTGACCTGGCTGGTGAAATCGGCTTTGAAGGTGGTGGAACTGACCACGGTAAAATCGCGGGCTTTGGCGACATGTTGGCCTCCGGTCACGAGCACGCCTTTGGCATCATACGGCCAATACCCGAACGGATTGGAATCCTCGAAAAAACCAGGAATAATTTCATACTTCTTCGTCGTATCCCGTAATGCCGAGGGCCGCGTATTGTAATCGCGCCGAAAGTGCTCCACAGACACTTCGTAGAAGGTGTGCGGACTGATGGTGTGGGTCAGCTTGGCGGCCACGGAGCGGTGGCCAATATCAGAAAGGCAGAAATTAAAATCGGAAAACAATCCAATCAAATCGGAGGGCGCGTAGATTCCGCTCGCAACGCTGGCAATCTCGCTTGGCCGGCGCGGATAAAAATAGATACCGGTGTCATCCCAATTGTGTCTTATGGTATATTGTTTTCCCATCAGACCGGATATCCGCAGTTTCATCGTAGAGGTGAGATCGGAGGTCAGCCGCAGGGTCCAATCGTAGTCTTTATAATCCGGTCGTGTCAGAGGGAATAGCAACATCTCGCGATTGCTGCGATAGGAACTAAAAAACCGCAGGTTTCCGAGCTTGTCGCTGATCAACGGGACCGGCCCGCCTAACCCGGCGTCAATTTCATAATCCGCCTGGTTATTGATCTGTTTTTTTCTGGTTTCATACATGAACACCCGTTGCGCGCCCAAGGGAGTCAAATCGTTGGTCGGATCGTTGTCCGAATTCAGAATTCTGGAGACTTCATTCCAGCCAATGAACTCGGGATATTGGCGCCGGGTGTATGTGTCCCACGCGCCATTGCCTGTGCCGGTCCAGCACACGGCAGGGTCGAAAAAGGGCCGCAGCGCATAAGACATGGGATCTTGAACATCCAGAATGCCCTCACCCCTCCAGTATTTCGGCGCGGGTGGATTAATGCGGGTCTGAATGCTTCCAAAATAACCCCGCTTGCTCCCCTCCTTGGTGACAACATTGACAATACCGGATCGAACTTGCCCGTATTCCGCGTTGAACCCGCCGCGCTCCACGGAGATTTCCTTTACGGCACTCAATGCGACTTTGGTGATGGGTTCATTGTTGCGGGGATCTCTCAGCGTCACGCCATCCAGCATAAAAAGGATATTGTCGCCGCCGCCGCCGCGGATACTGAGATCTCCTTGAACACTGACCTTGCCGCGGCTATAGCCGGAGAGGAAAGACGGCCCGGCGGCCCAATTGAGTTGAGTGCTCAACCCTCCGCTGATCCCGGCCTGCAGGCCAATGGCATTCACCACGTTTGCAACGGGCAGTTCATTGACCTCCTTATCAGATACCGCAACGACACTGGTTGCCACATCCGGCTTGATAAGTGGTCTTTCGGCGATGATCACCGATTCGCCGAGTTGGATCGCCTCCTCTTCGAGCGCAATGTCTATCCGTGCCGTCTGATCAATGTATACCCGCACATCACTGATTATGATTTTTCTATATCCAATGAAAGAGACTTGGATATTGTAAATTCCTGGCGGAACTTCCAAAATGGTATAACGACCATTTAGATCTGTTGCCGCACCTAATGTGGTTCCAACAACCACGATATTGGCCCCGGGCAAAGATTCGCCGGTCGCTTTATCGACTACTGTGCCGGCAATCTTTCCCGTTGTACCCGCCCAAAGCCGGCCCGCCAGAACCATTGTCAACAACAGAATTGGGACTATCACCCTCTTCAATTGTCTCATCTTCAATTCCTCCTTTCAGTAGGAGAACATCAATTGTATTTCCGAAATCTATACGGCCGTATGAATCCAAAAAAGTGAAGCAACTCTGCAATGCCACGTCCTGTCTCCGTTGACATCCCATCGCCATTACGAAGTCAGTAATCAGTCAGCAGTAATCAGGAAAAAGTTTATCTGACACTGATTACTGGTCACTGACCTTTATTTTTAGTATGAATTTAGCCAACTGAATGAGATGTCATTCTGAAAGAATCTTTTTTGGTACTAACAAGCACCTCTTTAAAAAGTAAAAAGATTCCCTACGGGCGTAGCCTACGGAATGACAGCCTTGGTTAAGGTAAAGTTCAGATGGCTAAATTCTTACTATTTTTATTTTCTCCCATAATCAGGTGCGCCTTTCTTGCCCATGTCAATCCGCAAGACTCTTCGGGTGGTGATCCCCGAGAATCCACGGCTGACATAAAGTGAGTTGCCCGTCCCCCAGACCATCCTCTCTGCGCCGGGGTCAAGAATACCCGAGTAGAGTGCTTCTGATTGACTCCCATCGCTACTAATCATCAAGATGGGATTGGTGACGGTTCGATCATTCGTGCCAACATACACGTTACCATCCTCAGCAATGGTCATGGCACTGATGGCCACTTTGGCGAAGTCGCCGGCTTGGGCCCAATCGAAAAAGAGTTGTTTGTCACCGAGGTTACCACTGGCAGACTCGATTCTGCTTTTCCAAATACCCACTGTATTCGTTCCGGTATTTCTTGCAGCGACATAAACATAAGGCGCAAAAACCCTGACCGCTTTAATTTCAAAACCTTCATACTGCCCGACTGCAGTCGCCGCACCCGTGGAATTCACCACAAATAACCCTCTTGGACCACCAGCAAAAATATTGCCGTTTTCGTCAAAATCAAAATACTGCACACTTTGGGGGATGCTTCCGAATCTCTCCACAGTACCGCCCCCCGGTACAATCCTGTCCAAATTCGCGGCATTACTGGCCAGGTACATGTATCCATTCGGACCCATCCTCATTTCAGTGACATTCCGGGGGATAATCCGTGTTGGTATCGCCGCGTAGGTACTTATGTCCCCATTGGGCGTAACCATTCTGACATTTCTTTGCGCGTTGAGTGCGTAGAGATTCTCATCTTTATCTACAGCAAGAGCAGCCACGCTCAAGCCGCCCTCCAGAGCATCAACCAAAAATTTCACTTCATCAATCCGGTACGGATGATGACTGGCCATTATCGCTGCACCTTGGACAACGACCCGAATCCACAACAAATCACCGACGACGGTCGGACGATAAACTCTGATTTCACTCTTGGAGGCGCTCTTGATTGGGATTTCTACGCCGCCGATATAGACTTTGTTACCAGCAGGATCCGGCGAAAAGTTATTGCCAATCAACTTAATTTCATTCACGCCTGCAGCCGCCCGGCTTGGCGGCACCACCTGTTCAATGACCGGGGCCTCGCCCAATGGTTGGTTAGGATCCCAAATTGCCTCGGGACCCTGATATTCACATCCGAGTAGACCAACCAGGATGGCGCATACGGATAATAGGGCTCTCATGTCACCTCTGCTTATTTTCATGAGCTTTACCCTCATTTTAAAGTTGTGAATAAGGCAAAACCATTAAGGGCAAAACAATTCTTCTAAAAGCTTTAATGCCTCCTGCGGGCGCAACCAAATTGGTTTTGCCTTTGAAAAAGCCTGAATAATTACATGTTGTAGTGAACTGCATCAAGTTCGCATTAGAATGCAAACCGGACGGTCATACGCTGCACATTCTCAAAAACACCAAAAGGTGTATAGGCATAGTCAAATCCGAACCCAAATTGAGAAACCCCGAGGCCAAAAGTAATGTTGTCTTCGTCATTGTTAAACACATACCCGCCCCGGAGGGACAACATATTGACGGGCTTATAATCAATCCCGATCTTCAATTGCTCGGGATGCGACCGATCATGGGTGGCATCAACCGACACCAGCGCGGATTGATTCAAGCCGCCAATCTTGACAACATCCATGAGGTTCATCGAAATGCCCATGGTAAAAACCAGGGGAAGCTGGAATCCTTCATCCGCATATTTTATTTCCTTGGAAAAGTTCCGAACCGACATGCCAAATGCCAGGCTTTTGAAACCGGTTTTGAAGAGTGTGCCGAAATCAAAAGCCAGGGGCATCACTTCATTCTTTGAGATAGTAGTCGTATTGTCGGGTCCGGAGAGAATGCTTTCGCCGAGTCGTTGCCTGACCAATTTCACCTGACCGCCGACCGCGAACCGGTCGGAGATCGCCTTGGCGTAGCCAATTCCAATGGCAAAGGCGTCAACAGGTGATCCGATTTCTATGTCTTCATAGCCTTTGTCACTGGGCGCTGTTACGGTTCCGAGGATTTCCCCATAATCGACGCTTTGGACACTAAGGCCCAAAACGCCATAATTCCCGCCGGCAGGCCTGATTGCCAAACTGAACGCATAATATTGGATATCAGCAATCCATTTGTTTCTGGCGGCGGTTATATCCATCACGGTTGACATGTTGGCCATGCCGGCAGGGTTGAAAAAGAGCGCGCTTGACTGATTTTCGGTGCTGGTGACCGCATCGGCCAGGGCTGCCGCCCGCGCATCGGAGGCGACACTCAGAAACTGCAGACCGGTTTGAGCCAGTTTCTCTCTTTCTTGGGCTACTCCCATTGCTGTCAGGCAGAGCGCAAGGATGCACCCGCATTTAAGGCAAGACGCTATTTTTTTCATCTTTCTTTTCCTTGGTTGTTGGGTGAATCAGCAAACCATTTTCGAGATCACCGGATAATGATGAATTTGCGCAAGGTGTTGTCGCCTTTGCGAAACAAAAGTTTGTTTGTTTCTTGATCGTAGACGTCCTTGGTTACCTCGAAGTAGGCGATGTAAAGGCCGCTCACCACCACCTGACGCGAGAAGGTGAGCGAATCCCACAGCTCGTCGCCGCTGCCATCGATGTGATGGATGGTTTCAATCAAATCGCCACGCTCTGTGTAAATTTTGATGGTGCACTCAGGCGGCAAGCCAAAAAATGCAATTCTATCGGGCGCATCATACCCGAACTGCCGGTCACGCGCTCGAATGTGATAAGGATTGGGCACGACGCGAATTGCATCCAATGACTTTGCGGCCGGACGGCGGAGAAAAGCCGGCTGGTTGGTCATGGTATAAAATTTATTGCTCACCAGCGGGACACCCCGGGCCACGTCATTAGTGGTGCCATCGTCTTTACTCTGGATGTAGTAGTAATAGTTGCGTCCACGCAGCGGCGAGGTATCGCTAAAGCTATTGACCACGTTCGACCGATTACACGAAAAGATTTCTTCATACAATGTATCGGGCCGGTCGACAGCGCGAAAGATACGGTAGCCGTCGAAATGCGGGTAGGATTCGGCCTCATTGCTCCAGGAAAGAATAATGCGATCGCCGCCGGAGGTCACCGTAAATTGTTTGGGCGGTGGCGGTGGCTGGGGAATGTTGTAGTTGCTCTTGTAGTTGCTGATGGCGCGCCGGAAGCTCTGGAATAGGGAGTCCACCCCGGTCTGAACCCAGGCCTTTTTGTAAAGATTCCGATCAGTGGTCGTTGCGCCATTCGGCAGGGTAAAAGAAGTCTTCGTGGCATCCCGCCAATTCCTCATCACTTCCAAGTTTTTACTTCTACTGATTCCCGCCACTGCCTCGGCGAGAACAATATGAATGCTGTCGCCCGGTGCGAGGGTATAGGGGCCGAAGCCTTGTCCCTGCGCATAACCACCAGGATCGGTTCCATAGAGGTTGGCAAAGCCACTACCGACCTCGTCGGCATGGGTCTTCGCAGGATGCCCGGCAGTAATGTATCCATACCTCGTGGTCATATACGTTGCATCATATTGCGTCGCTGCACTGCCCTGTTGCGCATCCGCATCTGAGCCCATGAATCGCGTGGTAAAAGGTTGATAAGGATTATCCGTTTTATCCTGCGCAGACTTGTCAGCATGAATCGTCACCACACCTACATAGCTCGCCGCAGTCATGATATGCCGGACGGTGTAGTTGGGAGCACCCCAATCCGCGTCGTAACCCTCGGCCGCCTGAGAATGGGGACCATACCAGGCGTAATGCGCGCGAAATTCAAACCCCGGGGCCGTCGGATCTCTTCCGACGACCTGATTCACTGCGTTTCGCCCCCAGCTTACGCCCTGGCCCAGCGCCCAGCCGTTACGATAAGCTTCATTGGCAAAGGCATATCGATACTGAAAGAAAAAGACGACATCGGTCAGCGTTTTTTCGACCTTGGTGCCCTTCAAATCGATGATGCCGGTATTCTTGAACACATAATCGTAGATAAAGTAATTGTCATGATATTGCTGGGAAAATGCCATGATCTTACGAGTGACCGTAATGCCGATAGAGGTATGGGTCTTATTAATCAGCAATCGATCCGGACCAAGCGAGGCCTGCGTGTCATCCAAAACATCAAGCAGCGCATTGTCTGAGGCGGTCACACCGTCCACGACCACAATCGGCGAACTGAACCGGCCGATCATCTTGAACTCAACCGGCATGAACTCCGTCCGTAAAGCCGCGAAGCGCGGACCGGCTGAGATAACCTTATGCTGATAGGTTTTACCGCTAACGGGATCATTATAGTTGGTCGTTCCGATCCACAAAGCCTTGGAGACCTGATGATCCTGGAATTGAAATTCCGCTGGCCATCTCAGGCCGTCGTTTTGATCGGTATTTTGACAGCAGGCGCGACCACGACGGCCATATTCAACCTCGGAACCGGCGTTAGCAAACCAGTTGTGCAGCGATCCCACCCGTAACCATCGAATCTCGGCGGCCGTATCGTATTCCTGTGCCCAAGCCTTAAGAGAGTTCCCCAAGCAGAGAACGACAGCCAGTATTGGGAAAGCTCTCGTGCAACATGATTTCAATTTGTTCATATCGATCTCCCTTTTGGGCAATTGCAATCTTATTTCATCAAAAATCAAAAGAGGTTCTGATGCCAAGGAATATCTGTCTTGGATTCAAGAAATTGAAATAGGTTTGATTGGGCATATCAATATAGGCCTTGTCTTTCAGCACCTGATCAACAAACCCTCGATCGGCGAGTTGCCAGGACCCATTACGATACTCCCAATACTGCCCGGTGGCCTGCACATAGCCGAGCACCCGACGATTCGGCTCCAGATTGGGCAGGGTAATGGCTTTCAGAGCCTGCTCGGTGCCAGCTTGCTCAATGGGGACAAAAGCAATCCCGTCTTTGCGATAGTCACCGGCCTTATCCTTTCCCGGAATGTTGTTATAAGCCGAGCTTGCCGGTAGATGCAGCGATGACATATAATCCTGCCAATCGAACGAATCGTAAAAGCTGGCGCCTGAAAGCCTCTTGATGTTGAACGGATTATAGATGTCGACAAAGAAGACAAAATTCATTTTCTGGACGGAAAATGTTTTATTCAAGCGCAGAACGGTGTCGTACGAGTCCTTGACCTTGATATTCTGTGAAATCCCGCGGACTGAATTCGGGTTCCAGGTGATATACCCTCCGGATTGCCAATCGGCAATGAAATTTGCTTCCCAACCGCTCAAGGGCTTTGATCCCATTATTTTGGGTCCGTAATCCTGGGGGATATGAAACAACAAGCTCAACCTGCCATAAGGTCTGGGAATCGGCCGGTACTGATACTGATTTACCGTGTTGCGGTCATAAACGCGTTGTTCGGAAGGGTTTTCAAAGATGCTGGCTTTACCAAAGAGACCGGCGGTGTTCACCTGATAAGTGAAGTTGGCAAAACCGCTCCACCACCTGCCAGTCGATTTTCTGAGCGTGGCCTCAAATCCTCGAATGTCCTCGTAACTGTTATTATTGGCCTTTAAATAGGTGACATTCCCAAAGCGACTATTAAACGTAGTAAAAGCTTGTTGATCAACAATGTCATGGTAAAATCCCGCCAGTTGAAGAAGATAGTCGCCAAACAAGGCATGATCATAGCCCAGTTCGTATGAAATGGTCTTGGCCAGCGCCAATTGCGGATCACCAATATTGGTTACTTTCCCATTTGCATCCCGGCCAACGCGAAAGATTTGTTCGTAGGTAGGCAATTGTTTGAAATGGCCATAGTTGAAAAACAGTTTCGAGTTGACCGTAATCGGATGAGAAATCGACAAACGCGGACTCAGCGACACGTCAGACTTCGCTTTTACCATTTGATAGCTTGAATCGGGACTGAATTTGGCTGAGTAGAATCCCACATTAAAAGGATCCACATCGATCCACTCCGTATTGGGGTTGCTGTAATCCAGCCGCAATCCGACATTGAGGATAAAGCCCTTGGCTTCCAGCTTGTCTTGCACATAAAGCGCAGCGCGATAAGGATTATCCTGACGTTTGACAAATGTCTTTTCACCGAAAAATGGCTTGACGGTGCCATAGTTCATATTCAAATCAAAATACTCGAATTCAAAACCGGTCTTGAGCAGATTACTGAAATTCACCTGGCTGGTCAGATCAAATTTCAATCGGATCGATGAGGTTTTGGTCGAATCACGGGTCACACTGGAATGCCCGCCAAAGAACATGCCCGTGATGCCAGTATTGGGATTCGGATCATAACCAAACGGCGCTTCATCAACTACATATCCCGGCACGATCTCCTGGATTGGCGTGGTATTGCGGTTTGCAATTGGACCGGTGGTATACTTTCGGAAGACCCGCTCAATTTGAGCATCGTAAAAGGTGCTCGGACTCAACAGATGAGTCAATTTGGCGCCGAAGATATAATGTTGAACCGTCGCTTGGCTGTACCAGGAGTCGCAAAAGATGCGGCTTGGACGTTGTTCCCAGGTCACCTGCGCAATTCGATAGGGGTCTCTCAAATAATAAGTGGGACTCCAAGCATTCCTGGCGATACCGGTAAGTATGCCAAAAGCGTTCGGGTTCTCCGGATCAAAATACTGCCAGTCCGGATCCGAATTGATGGCAACGTTGTAGCTTTTGCCGGTCAATCCTGAAACCTTCAACTTCAAGGTTGGACTAATATCAGAAGTCAACTGCAGCGACCAATCATAATCCAGGTAATCATCGCGCGACAGAGGAATCAGGAGCATCTCGCGCTGCCTTCGGAAGGAGGCAAAAAAGCGAAGATCACCAAGCTGTTTTCCAACAGCCGGAACCGGGCCGCCAAATCCGGCATCGATGTTATAATCGGGTTGATCCGTAACCGGCCGCCTCCGATGTTCCCATAAAAAGAGACGTTGGGCCGCTTGAGGGGACAAATCATTGGTTGGATCAGCATCCGTCAACAGTCGGTGCGAGATGGCATTCCAGCCATCGAATCGAGGATACTGTTTTTGGGTATAGATGTCCCAAGCGCCATTTTCGGTGCCATTCCAGGCAACGGCGGGATCCAAGTATGGGCGCAGCCACATCGCATTCCGGTCAAACGGCGAGATGCCAAAATTCTTGGCGTGTGGCGGGCTGTATCTCAGCGTGACGGTGCCTCCATAGCTGGTCTTGCTCCCTTCCTTCGTCACCACATTGATGATGCCGGAGCGAACCTGACCGTATTCCGCATTGAATCCGCCTCGTTCAATCGAGAATTCCTGTATTGAACTGAGAGGAATGCCCGCTATGGGTTGATTGTTGCGCGGATCCCGGAGCGTGATGCCATCGAGCTGGATCAGCGCCTCCTCGGCACCACCACCCCGAATGGTCAAGTTTTCTCGGACGCCGGCCTGTAATCCTGCGATCTGATTGATATTAGAGAAAGGCAACGATTTGACTTCGTCTCCCGATAGTGCGGCAACACTGGTCGCCACATCTTCTTTGACGACACTTTTCGCGGCCACCACCGTGATTTCCTGGCCAACCAGCGTCTCCGTTTCAAGCTCAAAATCCACCCGGGTGGTTTGATCGATGTATACGCGGACATCACTGATTCTGATCTTGGCGTAGCCGATCATCGAGGCCTCAACCGCATAAACACCCGGGGGCACATGCAGGATCGTGAATTGTCCATTTAGATCTGTGGCCGCTCCCATCGTTGTACCAACTACGGTGACATTGGCACCCGGGAGCGGGGCGTTGCTTCCCTTTTCCAAGACGCGTCCCGCAATTTTTCCGGTTGTTCCCGCGCCTGCAACTTGCACAAGTACAAAGAGCAGCAATAAGCAAATTGCTGTCCACTGGAGTTTTTTACGCATCATCTCTTTCCTCCACTTTAATGTGCATGACACATCTTCACAGTCCATTTAGTGCACGCTTGCCTCAAAAAACCGTATCCATTTGAACAAGATGCCAAACTGATTGACCCGGCTAAGAACAAGATATTCCATCTCTCGAAAACAGCAACGATTGGCGGGCAGAAAAAGTGGATACGTTTCGTGGGATCATGTAAATGGACAAGCGCATGGACTTGAGCAACAGCACCCAAACCATTCCCAAAAATCGTTAGAATCATCGTCGCCAATCGTCCGACAAACACGAACTCGCGATCGGAAACATGGGACCGAAGATAACGATAAGAATCCATGGCAAATAACATCGAGTTGCCAGTGAAGCAAGCCGCGAGGAAGGAAATAAGCACCGCCCCTCAGGTCCTGCTGGCAAGACCTATCTCCCCTGCCGGTAAGCGATTTCACGCCAGCATCGCCGACACAGGAAAACTGACCGGTCGCTCAAAACCACCTAATAAGCGACCGGTCAGCAACATCTGAGACATTGCTAATACAACATCAGTCCGCTGGTCATTTGACCCTATCTCACCAGGGCCATCTTCTTGGTAATCACTTCATTGGCGGTCTGCAGTTTGTACAAATAAACGCCGCTGGGCAGATTGGCGCCCGAGAACGTCACCTCATGCTTGCCGGCGCTCTGAACTCCATTCACCAGAACCGCCACTTCCCTACCCATCAGATCGTATACCGAGAGACGAACCTTGCCATTGCTCTTCAATGAGTAGGTAATCGTTGTCCCCGGGTTGAACGGGTTCGGATAGTTTTGGCTCAATGCAAAATCCCGTGCCACAGGAGGTTTTTCTTTGACGCCGACAGCCAACGGTCCTCTTAACATGGCACTGCCGAACACGGAAGGATTGTTCCAAGAGTTGTCGCCGACGTCAAGATGCCACTTGCTGATGGCCTCGCGGGCACCGCTATCGTTGTCGTTCTGCTGGGTCTCCCACCCGAATATTGTGCCTTCGGCCGCATCCAGCTTTATGTCGTCCATGGGAATCTTGAACTCGAGAACATAACCATCCGGTGTATCTTTTTGCGCAAACACGACACCGCTCTTGTTGAACCAGCCCGCAGCGTCAATGTCCGCAGCTACTTTGTCCTTGTGTTCAAACCGGATCTGATTGTCATCCAACCCATCATAAGCTGAGGCTCTGCTATAGTTGCTGTCGAAGTAGATCTCCCAGCTGTCGTTGGTCCACGGGTCGGTGTTGGTATCCCACATAACCTCGTCCTTCGTGATGAAGAAGCCGTAGAAATAATCATCGTCCCACATCACGCGGTATTCACCCTCCAGGTCGTCATAATTTTCGGGCAGCGAAGGACCGTTAGTGTAACTGTTCATGCTGAATTCCCAGGAGTTCGTGAACCACAGGTCCTCCAGCTCGGCATCGATCACCGGTGGCGTCGGGGTCTTAAAAACCGGTAGAGTCCCGTCCACTTCTGTGTCGACCAGCATGGCCGTCCCAAAAACGGAGGGGTTGTTCCAGGAGTTGTCGCCGGTTTTCAGCCACCACTTGCTGATGTGGTTACGGCTGGGGCCATCGGCGTCGTTTTGCTGGGTCTCCCATCCGAATATGGTGCCGGGAGCCGGATCCAGCTTTATGTCGTCCATGGGGATCTTGAACTCAAGTATGTAACCGTTCAAGGTATCCTTGTTCACAAACACGACACCAGTCTTGTTGAACCAGCCCGCAGCGTCAATGTCCGCAGCCGCTTTGTCCTTGTGTTCGAACCGGATCTGATTGTCATCCAACCCGTCATACGCCGAGGCTCTGCTATAGTTGCTGTCGAAGTAGATCTCCCAGCTGTCGTTGGTCCACGGGTCGGTGTTGGTATCCCAAAGAACTTCATCCACTGTGAAGAAGAGACCGTAAAAATAGTTGTCGTCCCACATCACGCGATACCAGCCCATGAGATCGGTTTTGTCGTCCGGCAAGCTGGGACCGTTGCGGTAGTAATTTTGATACGTGTTGCCCACACATTCCCATACATCGTCGATGCGGCCATCGATCACAGGGGCAACTGCCGCCTTCGGAACCAACAAAATGCTATCCGGACGAGTTATTTCGTTCGCACTGGCAATCACGTTCAGGCCGATAACCAGACCCACGCAGAGAACTGATAGCAAGATTTTGTTGAATGTCATCATGTTCTTCTCCTTTTGCAGGGTTTTGCTAAACATCATTAGGTTTCTCTCCTGAACTTAAATTCTATCCTCCTCACTATGGGCTTCATGAAATTTGGTTCTTTCTTGTTTCTCTCACCTCCTTTCGACAGTTTTCCCTTGACCATGGGTGTTTTTGTGCCTCTTCCTCCTTTTGGGAGAGAATACAGGCTTTTAAGAATTCGGAAGGTAGGATACAATAGCTTCGCCATTTTTGCTTTATCAATATTGAGAAATAACGAGTTGAGGGCATAAAATGGATCACTTCTATTGTCCCACCTCCGCAGGACATCATCGCCGAGTTCGAGGCACAGAGGATGACTCTGCAATGTTTTTCAACTTTGAGGCAGTGGCCTCGCAGAGTGATGCGAATCTGTCTTGGGCTTGTATTCTTCCTTAACTACTTGCTGCATGAGCGAATGAAACTTCTTGTTTTCTATACGTCAACAGCCACTTGAGGAATCGCGTGATGAGACAGGTGAGATTGGCTCTTGACTTTTAAAAAAAATTACCCTAAATTGTTCAAAAATTAATGAAACTTCTTATTTTCTATACGTCAACAGCCACTTGAGGAATCGCGTGATGAGGCCGGTGAGATTGCCTCTTGACTTTAAAAAAAAATTATCCTAAATTAAATTGTTCAAAAAATTGTTGAACCGTTTCAATCAATATAACGACTTTTTTTAAAAAGTCAAGTTTTTTTTTACAGAAAAGTCATCATGACAATTGGAGACTACAGTGAAAAAAGTGACCATCGAGGATGTTGCCAGACTCGCTGGGGTCTCGAAGGGTACGGTATCTGCCGTAATCAATGAGAAAACTACCGTCAACTCAGAGACGAGAAAAGCAGTCCTGAATGCGATAAAAGAATTGCAATATCGACCCCGGGGAAGTGCGCGAAATTTAAAGACCACAACTTCTGAGAACAGTATCGGCTTGCTCATTCGTGAGCTGGACAATCCGTTTTATACGGCAATTGCTCTGGGCGTGATGGGGTATGCCAGAAACAAGGGATATTTGGTCCTCATTGCCAGTTCCGAGGGAAATCACATACTAGAAGAAAATATCACTAAAAGTTTTTCGATTAAGGACATCAAAGGCGCTATCATTGCACCGGTTTTGGAGGGGACTGCCGAAATCGAGCATCTCTTCAGGCTGAAAATGATCAATTTCCCATTTGTGTTATTGGAAAACGTGAAGGGCATTCAAGCCAATGTGGTGAGCATTGACAATATCAAGGCAATGAACAAGGCGGTGAAGTATCTGATTGACAATGGCCATTCCCGAATCGTGCATTTTGCCGGACCCAAACATGCCTCTCACACTTACGAAAGAATCGACGGTTTTCGTCGGGCCTACAGTGAAAGCCTTTTTGCCTTCAACAGTGACATGATCGTCCCCACCGGCGCTCACCTGGAGGATGGTTATAAAAAATGTCTTGAATATTTTCATAACAGAAACCGGGAGGATTTCCCTACTGCCATCGTTTGCTACAACGATCTCGTCGCACTGGGAGTCATGGCCGCGCTGCTCGAAATGAAAATCAAAATACCGGAAGAGATTTCGGTTGTGGGTAATGACGATATTCCCTTTTCCAGACACATTCCCGTCCCGCTGACAACGATTCGCGCACCCATGTTCGAATTGGGCAAAAAGGCCGCCGAAATTTTGATCAGAAATATCGAATCCCCCCAACCCTTACCAATAGAAAATGTGGTTCTGGAGGCGGAGTTTGTAGTCAGAAAATCTACAAAAACCTTGCTATCATATCCCAAAGGCTGATTTGTGGACAATGCTCGTTAACCCAAGCGTAAATTCCCGATTACACTCCTGAGAGCCGCAAGCTTTTCGTGCAGCAAACAGTCCTCATTCCTGCCGCTGAACTACCATTCCACAGCCAGCGGACTGTACTGCCAAACGAAACGACGTTTTCATTCATGCCAAAAACTATTGCTTCGACCGAGAATGCCGAACAGCGCACAGTCCTTGGACTTTCTCAACTTCTCGTTGGTCACATTCAAGGCCATGTTTCATTCATTCTTTGCGTGCAGAGAAAAGCCGCTGTGAAACGCCGTCTCCTGGAACAATGACAAGCTTATTTACTGTGCTCTGCTAAAGACGTATAAGAAGCAACAATCTTATCCATCAGTTGATCCAGTTTCTCATCCACTTTCTGCGCGGCAGGATGGCTATCATACCAGGCAACGACCTCTTCCGCTCCCTGATGAAAGGGAATGCTCGCGACGAAATCCGGCACCAGACGTTTGATCTTGGTGTTGTCAAAAACCATGCTGTGCGCTTTGTCCCCCAGCAAGCTGGCGCCCCATTCCGGGTCAAATGCCGCGATCCTACGGACGCAGTCAGCTCCGAAGGGATGTGGATCATATCAACCCTCACATTCGCCGCGGTGGCGACCATCTCAAAGATCTGGTTCCAGGTCAACACCTCATCCGAGGTGATATGGACCGCTTCTCCAATCGCATGAAGATTGCCCAGCAATCCGACAAACCCCTTCGCAAAGTCGCGATGATGCGTCAACGTCCTCAAGGAAGTGCCATCGCCATGAACGATCACTTTTTTCCCCTGCTTCATCCGATGTAGCACGGTGTATCCGCCATGCATCGGCAGCAAGGTCGCATCATAAGTATGGGAAGGCCGCACAATCGTGACTGGAAAACCCTCCTGCCGATAAGCCGCCATTAAGCGCTCTTCACAGGCGATCTTCGCGCGCGAATACGCCCAATAGGGATTCCGCAGCGGCGTCGATTCGGTAATGGGCAAGCTGACCGGCGGCGTTTGATAAGCAGATGCAGAGCTGATGAAAACGAACTGTTTGGTGCGGCCACGGAAAAGCTCCAAATCCGTTTCGATATGATCCGGCGTGAAGGCAATCCAGTCGACCACCACATCGAATGTCACATTCTTCAAAAGCTGATGAACCGTTTCTTTGTCGCGAATATCACCCCGCAAGACGGTCACGCCACCAGGTATGGGGCGCGCCGTTTGGCCGCGATTGAGTAGAATCACCTCAATGCCACGCGCCACTGCCAATTCAACGCACGCAGAGCTGATGACGCCCGTACCACCAATGAATAGAACTTTCAAGATGTCCTCCTCTCGGTTGTCCGTTCTGACGCAAATCTATTTTATATAAAGGCATTTTCGCTTCAAACTTTGCGAAGGTATTTCCAATTGATAGTAATAAATTCCCGAGGGCAATCCCGAGGCGTCAAAAATGGCGCGATACTCGCCGGGTTGATAATAGCCTTTTGCCAAGGTCTTTACACTTTCACCGATCAGATTGAATACTGACAAATCCAATTGAGCAGCCATATCGATTTCAAAAACGATTTCGGTCGAGGCATTAAATGGATTCGGATAATTTTGATGCAGGGAAAATTTGTTGGGTATGTGATGGTTTAGATCAATCCCCACAGCCGCCGGCGTGACGAATGTCCGTTGTGTGGTGCTGGCGGTTGTATCGATCTTATCGGTCGCCTGAACATACCAGGTGTAGGTCGCGTTGGGTTGAAGATATTTCCTACCATCGAAGACCAGACTGTTCTGCATCACCCCTGCAAGAGTCGTGTCGACACCCGGGCCGAGAAGATGGAAAATGTATTCAACGGTCTCCAAATCCGGATCGATAGACTGCTGCCATTTAAAGGTGATTTTTAACGAATCAACCACTCCGCGGTCAGGAGGCGATTGCAATCTGAAAGACGAAGGCGCATAATTCACCGGAGAGGTGGTTTTTATCACCTCAGCCGAAAACGAATGCGTCGTGAGCCCTTGACCATCGCGCCAGATCTCAAAGCCGGCTTCGATCGCGTGCATATACCATGGGGTGTACAAGTAACCGCGGGTGATCGAATCATGGATAAAGTCTCTGAGATCGAGATTGACGCTATCGACCGGACTGGTTATCCGGTAGGCAATGTAGTTCCACGATGTCCAAGCTGCAAAATAGACATCCCAGGAGAGTCCGCCGATGGTCACCGTTGCCTGGCGGGAGCCGGCCGGCCCCGCGCCTCCGTGGTAGTCGAGCCAGATCATCATTTCGGCATCATAATCATTACTGAAAGATTTCATATCGTCGAACCAGATATCGAGAGCAGCGTTCCAGGTGCCGGATACGCCTGTGGTGCCTATGATCCATGTAAATGGAGCGCTCTCGATTTCTTTCACCAGCAGCGGCATGGGATTGTCTTTTGTCGTGCACCAGCCCCAGTGACAACCCTTGAAGATGGCGGGATAGGAAGCTACCGAGCCTTGATTGTGCGCGGATAAACTGACTTTGAAATACGTCGAATCCAAATCCACCAGCAGACATTGTGCAGTAGACGCACCCCAAACATTGTTCATCACATTGTATTCTCCACCCTTCACAGTCGTCGATCTTCCTTGACAGAGTTCGACAAGTTGCGCCGACAACGCCATGGGCAGCAGCACGAACATCATGATGGCGGCGAAATAGATTGAAGATTCTCTTTGCATCGTGTTTCTTCTTTCAGGTGTCGCCAAAGAAAGGTAAAACGCCTGCCCTGCCGCAGGTCAGGGATTTTGGGCAAAACTATTAACAATTGATTACTCGGATTTCACGGATTACAGATGAACAATTCCGTGTCAATCTGTGTAATCCGTTGCTTACGTTTTTATTTTTTGGTTCCGGCTTGTGCGGGTTGAGCTTAATCTGCATTTCTTCCACGCCGATTTTTTTGACTGCGCCCGTAGGATCAATTGTGTTCTACCCCAAATAATTTTGCCATCCGATATATATTGAAGAGTGACCTCGTGTTTTTATAAGTATGAATACCATGCGGCATCCTTTCTCATTCATTCATGAGAATCTCTGCATATTCTTTCGGCATGGACCGCTGCGGATTGTGTCCCGTGCGCAGCTCATAATATTTCCAGCCGCGTTGTTTTGCCCGTTCCGCATGCCGGCTGAAGTCATCGGTTGTTGCTCCCGGCTCCAGCGTCAGAATGTAAGTCGCCGGAATCTTTTCGGCCAGCGGATTACCGAGGGAAATGTGCTGGCGGAATGTTTCCAGGGGCTGTGGCATATCCTTTCCGGGGTCCGGCCAAAAAGGCGGAATCTTCCACCCCTCTCCTTTTATATTCGCCAGATTGAGAAAAAACTCTCGACCCTGTTCACCCATCAAATCGAACATCGACTCGCCATCAAGAGTAAGCATGGCATCCACATACACTAAGCGGGAAATTCTCTCCGGTACGCGATGAGCAACGCCGGTGATGACCATGCCGCCGTAGCTGTGCCCAACCAGCACGACGCCGGTCAAGTCTTCAAACTTCAGCACATTTACGATGTCCTGAATGTGAGTTTCCAAATTCACTTGCGGATTTGCCAAGTGTACTCTTTCCCCCAGTCCAGTGAGAGTCGGCCTGTACACACGATGCCCAGCGGCTTCGAGCAGAGATTCCATCTGCTTGTAGTCCCAGCCGCCTCCCCAGGCGCCGTGCACGAACACAAAAGTTTTTGGAGGCTTGGCCTGTGCTTTGCTTTGACCATAAGCAGATACGAAAAGACATAAGCCGGCAAGAATCGATAAGCACAATGTCATTGTTGCGCTTGTTCGAGATGTGGATCGCTGCATAACCATTTCTCCTATTCTGTCGTAAAATTCAATGAACCCCGTATTAGAACTGTCATTCCGGAGGAATCTTTTTTGACCACAAGTCACGTGCTTGCATCAAAAAAGATTCCTCCGGAATGACAACGCGGTTTAGTGAACCTTTGCTTCAGTCAGTGTTCATTTTACCGTCAGCGTATCCATCAACACCTCCACCGAATTCTTTCCCACCATGATTTCGAATTCACCCGGTTGCACCACTCTTTTCATATCCAAATCAAAGGCCTCGAGTTTTTCCGGAGCGAAGGTAAATTTCACCGTTTTGGTTTCTCCCGGATTCAGCGTAATTCTGGCAAAATCCTTCAATTCTTTCACCGGCCGGGTGGGGAGACTGATCACATCATGAATATAAAGCTGCACGATTTCATCGCCTTTCATTTTGCCGGTGTTGGTCACCTCCACCGTGACTTCTGCCGTGCCGCCCACCGGTATTTCTGCAGGAGTTATTTTCAAATTCTTGTATTCGAATGTGGTGTAGCTCATTCCGAAACCGAAGGGATACAGGGGCGTGGATTCTGCCAAAACGTATTCGCGAAACAGGCTGGGCTTTTTGTTGTAATAACAGGGCAACTGTCCCACCGAACGCGGGAAGGTCACCGGAAGCTTGCCGCTGGGATTGACTTTTCCAAAAATCACATCGGCTACGGCGTGACCGGTTTCCTGCCCTAAATACCAACACTCGATGATGGCCGGAGCATTTTGCTGCAAGTAGTTGATGGTGATGGGACGCCCGTTGATCAACAACACGACCACCGGCTTGCCGGTTTTGAAGATCGCTTCGGCCAGCTCGTTTTGCCTGCCGACCAGATCCAGATTATCACGATCACCCAAATGCGATTCACTCCAGGCTTCGCGGCAGAGCAATTCATTTTCACCCAATACCAAAACCACGGCATCGCTTTGTTGGGCGACCTTCACCGCTTCAGCAATCAATTTCCGGTCGGTTTCCGGATCACCCAAAATCGGATTTTCGTTCACCTGCCAGTGACATTCCTTGTTGAGGGTCAATTTGCAGCCTTCGGCATAAATCACTTTGAATTTGCCACCGGCAAATTCTCGCATGCCTTGCAACACGCTCACACCTTGCATGGGCCAGGGCGAATATCCACCGAGATGAATATCCGGCGCATTGGGGCCGATCACCGCCAGAGTTTTTATTTCTGCAGCATCAAAAGGCAGGGTGTTGTTCTCATTCTTCAGCAGCACCATGGCTTCGTGCGCCGCTTCCAAGGCCAGGGCTTTGTGCTCTTGGGTGTTGTAAACCTTATCCATGCTCTCGAGGTCGATATAAGGATCATCAAAAAGTCCGGCAGTGAATTTCACGCGCAGGACATTCTTCGCAGCGCGGGTGATGTGCTCTTCGGAGAGATTGCCTTTCCTGACCTGATCAACCAACGGCCTGAAACATGCGCCACTGCCCAGCTCGAAATCGATGCCGGCCATCACGGAGAGGACGCCGGATTCCGCCATATCCGCGGCGGCACGGTGATCGCGCCAGGTAACGTCCATGCCGCCGCCGTCGCTCATGACATAGCCGTTGAAGCCCCACTCCTGGCGCAAAATATCGGTCAACAGTTTGCGATTGACGTGATTGGGAACGCCGTCCCATTCGTTGTACGAGGCCATTACCGAGAGGGCATGGGCGCGCTTGATCGCCATCTCGAACGGATAAAGATGGGTTTCGCGAAAAACTCGTTCCGAATAATTGACGGGAGCGATATTTCTGCCGCCCTCGGATTGGCCATGCCCGGCAAAATGTTTCAACGTAACGGCGAGATTATTTTTGCCCAAGATTTTGCCCCGGCCCTGAAAACCGAAAACCGCCGCCATGCCGAGACGGGAAACGAGATACGGATCTTCGCTGTAGCATTCTTCGGTTCTTCCCCAGCGCGGGTCGCGCGCCAAATCCAGCACGGGAGATAAAACCTGCCGCGTGCCGCGTGAGCGGCCCTCGCGCGCGGCCACGGCAAATATCTGCTCGACGAGAGTAGTGTCCCACGTGCTGCCCAACGCGATGGCCTGCGGAAAACTGGTGGCGCCCGGTATCATCAGGCCGTGCAGGGCTTCGCTGAACATGAGAACCGGAATGCCCAAGCGCGTCTTCTCGAGCATGTATTTTTGAATGCCGTTGATACATTGCGCGCGATGGCGGGCGGATTTGCTGCGCCAGAGACTGCGTGCGCTGAAGGCACCGACACCGCGATTGAGTATGGCGGTATCCTGAGGGCTGACAAAATTCCCGTTGTCGTCAAAAGCGCTGGTGTCGCGCGCGAAGAAAGAAACGAGCTGCCCGACTTTTTCTTCCAGCGTCATGCGCTTGATGAGATCTTCGACGCGCTCTTCAATTGGTAAGGCGGAGTTTTTGTACTTGGGCTTTTCATCGCCGGCAAATGCCACGAGGGAGATGAAAAGGAAAACGAACATGAATTTGAAAATGCGCATGTGAACTCTCTCCCTGAAAGTGCCGAGTTTGGAGCACCTTTTTTAACTGTGATGATGTCGCCAAATAAAAGCAAAACGATTTTTTGGCAAAACCATTAAAAAGGAGTTTTACCGGCGTAGAACGATTCCCTAAAAATTTTGTTTGCGATTGATTATTAGATCAGTTAAATTTATTCAACAAAGACGACAAAAGCAGGCATGGAATCAACTCAACCCTCAGCATATAATGCGCGATGAAGTCCAAGATCGATTTGGCAACACGATCTACTTGACAGACGAGAGATGGAATCACATCGTTAAAGCTCATCGTCAATTGAATGGTCATCGCGCGGAAGTGTTGAGCACAATTCGATCCGGGAAACGCAGACAAGACCCGGCGATTCTCGATAAATTCTATTACACGAAATCTGTTCGTTTCTTGGGTCGGTTTAGTGCGATTGAAGTTGTTGTTGTATTTCGCCGACAAAAAGATCAACCGAATAATTTTGTTGTCACTGCTTATCCCAAATAAAATGGAGAAAAATTACATGTTTCTTTCTTATGACTCGGAAGGCGATGTACTGGAGGTCATTTTTGACGAAAGCCTGCATCAAGCAGAGCAGATGGCTTATGAGCTTCGCGACGGGATTTTGATCTATGTCTCCGTGCCGCGTCATAAACTCGTGCAACTGACCTTGATCAACTATCGTGCGCTCGCTCAGATTCCGGTCGTTCAGTTTGACGGGTGGAAGAAACTCACAGCGACAGCCAGGAAAAAATTATTGCCCATGCTTACCTCCTCTCCAGTTGCAAATTTCTTGCGGCTCGATCCCAAAACCGGATACGGCCATATCACCTTCCCTGCCACACCGGAAATTCTGGCCATCGCCGCTTGATCAAATTTTCATCTTCTCGCGGATCGCCCACCGTGTGGTGTTAATGGCTTCATAGGATGATCTGGTGACCAAGCCGCAGATTCGGAAGCCATCTTTGCACTCGTTCACTAGTTCTGGCCCTCAACTCAACACCGCCTCGACCGTCACCTGAGTAACTCCCGCAGCCGGTTTGGGAATCACGTTCCCCTCGATCGCTTGTCCATCCACGATCAGTCGCACGTGGTTGCCTTCGCCTTCACGTCTGACCGTGATGTCATAGCGCACTCCCTGAAAGACACGGCTTACAGAAAAACCTTTCCATTTGGCGGGAATCACCGGCGCCACCATGAGTCCTTCATAAGTTGGGCGAATCCCCAAAATGAATTGGGTAATGGCCACATAGTTCCATGCCGCGGTGCCGGTGAGCCAGGAATTCTTGGCCTCGCCGTGGGTCGGCGCATCTTTCCCGGCAATCATCTGCGCGTAGACATACGGCTCGCAGCGATGGAGGTGACTGATCTTTTCGCGGGCCGAGGGATTGATGCGGAGATAATAATCAAACGCACGGTCGCCGTTGCCCACCAGGGTCTCGGCGATGATGATCCAGGGATTGTTGTGACAGAAGATGCCGGCGTTCTCTTTATATCCAGGCGGATATGAAGAGATCTCTCCCAGATGTAAATAATACTTCGAATATGCCGGCTGTTGCAGCATGATCCCATGCTTGGTGGCCAAAAACTTGTTGACCGAATCCAACGCCTTTTGCGCCAGGCCATCCTCCAGACCGATCCCTGCCAATACACAAAAGCCTTGCGGTTCAATGAAAATTTTTCCTTCTTCACACTCTTTTGACCCAACCTTCCTGCCGAAATCGTCGTAAGCGCGCACGAACCATTCGCCATCCCAGCCATGTTCATGAACCGTTTTGTCCATCTGCACGGCTGCTTTCCGATAATTTTCCGCGTCAGATTTCAATCCGCGGCGTTCGGCAATATCCGCCAGCTCACGCGCCGCGAGAACGAACATGCCGGCAATGAAAACTGATTCCGCGACTTTGCCCTCCTTATTCGTCGTGGTTTGAAAGGACTGTCCCGGCGTGTCGGAGAAACAGTTGAGGTTGAGACAGTCGTTCCAGTCGGCTCGGCCAATGAGCGGCAATCCGTGCGGCCCGAGCCGGTCAAGCGTGTAGCGTAAACTCCGCTCGAGGTGCTCATACAGCGGCGTCTCGCTCCCGGGCTGGTTGTCATAAGGCACCGGCTCGTCGAGGATCGTCCAGTCATCCGTTTCCTTTATATAGGCAGCGACGCCAAGGATCAGCCACAACGGGTCGTCGTTGAAATTGCTGCCAATATCATTGTTGCCGCGTTTGGTGAGCGGCTGGTATTGGTGATAGGCGCCGCCGGTTTCGAGTTGCGTGGCTGCCAAATCAAGTATTCGCTCACGGGCGCGTTTTGGCACCATGTGCACGAAGCCCAGCAAGTCCTGATTGGAGTCGCGGAATCCCAAGCCGCGTCCGATGCCAGATTCATAAAACGACGCTGACCGCGACATGTTGAAAGTTGCCATGCATTGATACGCGTTCCAGATGTTGACCATGCGATTGGTGTGCCGGTCGGGAGTCTTGGCCTGATAAATACCGAGCAACTGGTCCCAATATCGGCGGAGCGAATCAAACGCCTCTTGCACCGCCGCCGGTTTCAGGTACTTTGCAATGACGGGCTTGACCGTCTGTTTATTGATGGTCTGCGAATCCGGCGGGTCGAATTTCTGGTCTTTGGGATTCTCGTGATAGCCCAGCAGAAAGATGACCTGCTTGGTCTCACCCGGTTTCAAATTGAGTTTGACATGATGCGATCCCATCGGCGCCCAGCCGTGAACCACAGAGTTGAACGAACGCCCGCGTTCCACCGCTGCCGGATTGTCCCAACTCCGATACGGACCGAGAAAGACGTCGCGCTGGGTATCGTATCCGGCCAGTTGATGCGAGCAGGCAAAAAAGGCAAAATGATCCCGGCGCTCGCGATATTCGGTTTTGTGATAAATCACGCCGTCCTCGATTTCCACCTCGCCGGTGCTGAAATTGCGCTGGAAGTTGGTGGCATCATCCTGCGCATCCCAAAGGCAAAACTCGATGCTGGAAAAAACCGACAACTGCGCCGGCCTCCGGCGCAGGTTGGTGACACTGAGCTGCCAGATTTCGAGATTCTCTCCGAGCGGAACGAAGTAGAGCGTCTCGGCCTTGATGCGCTTGAAGGTGGAACCGATGACACTGTAACCCATGCCGTGCCGGCAGGAATAATCTTCGATTTCATTTCGCGTTGGCTGCCAGGAAGGAGACCAGAACGCACCATTTGCATTGTCGCGCAAGTAAATGTAACGCCCGCCAAAATCAAATGGCGCGTTGTTGTAGCGATAGCGCGTCAAGCGGCGCAACCGGGCATCGCGGTAGAACGAATATCCGCCTGCCGTATTCGAGATAATTCCAAAATACGCCTCGCAACCCAGATAATTGATCCAGGGCAGCGGGGTGTCCGGCCGGGTGATCACGTATTCGCGGTTGTTGTCGTCAAAGATGCCGTAGGTCATAATTGCTCCGATAATTTTTGCTTTGAAAAAAAACGGATTTGATGACTATATTTAATTTGAAGAACGAAGTCACCGAGACAAATATAGTGATGGAGGACGGACCATGTCAACACAAGATTATGCCGAGCAAATCGTCGATAGCCTGCTTATCCTGCCCGAAGAAAAATAAGAGAGGTGTTTGATTTTGTGATGTTCCTAAAAGACCGTCTGCCGAAGCAGGGTATCACATTAGAGCAAGCCGGTTTAACCCGTGAACAAGCTGCCAATCTGAGAGCGCGTTTGAAGACCTTCGAGGACGTTTGGAATGCTCCAGGCATGGAGGCATATGATGAGCTTTAAACAAGGCGATATTGTCTCGATATGGTTTCCGGACTCCAATCTGCTCACTGTGAAAAAACGCCTGGGGCATCGTTCTCCAAAAAGTCAATTTGAAAACAAATCTTGACCAACTCATTATCGGCATGATCACGACCAATCTTGCGGGGCGAGGGCATGCCAGCCGCATCTTTGTTGACATCACGACACCAATCGGCCAAGCAACGGGATTAACCAGCAATTCTGTGATCATAACCGATAATCTTGCCACCATCCGTGCCTCTGAAATTCATCGCAAGCTGGGCGCCTACTCCGATTTGGATGCTTTGAAAGCTGCCATCAAATTCACTTTTGGGTTGTAAAAGCCATGCAACACTCAGTCTCACCCGATTTGATTCGCAAGGGTGGGGAGTTTCTCGTCCAACAACTGGGAATCAGCCAAGCCACTCGTTTTGTCGTTGCTCAGGAACGTGGCGAGGTCGACATGATTCTTGAGGTCGAAAAATATTGGGGAGAAGCCACCGTTAACGACATTCACGAACAAATCAAAAACGGATTCGTCTCCCCCATTACCTATCTCATCAACAACATTTGAGCGCTTGCCGACTGAACCCTGCCATTGCTCTGCGCCCGCAGAGCGCAGAGGTACAACCCCGAAGCAGCCGGTGTTCCATCAGAAAGTGTGCCGTTCCACGCCACAGTATGAGAGCCAGTGTTTTGTCTTTCCGAAACCAACGTCGCAATTTTCTGTCCGGCAGCGTTGAACACGGTCAACTCCACCCACGACGGCTCGGACAACTCGTAGCAGATATTAGTAGAAGGATTGAACGGGTTCGGATAATTGGCGTATAGCTTGAACACATCGGGCATTTCCGTCATTCGCTCATTTACGGCAACCTGCTTCTGATCGATAAAAACCAACTCGATTCCATTGCCCGTTCCCAAATTCCGGCTGTATTGCTTTTTGTCCACGCCGTTCCAATGCTCGTGCACGCCGAGCGAGCCGATCTCGGTGCCGTCATTTTCAGGATCATACGAAATACCTTGCGGCCAGTTGGATTTGTCCGCGGCCTGATGCAGGTAGTCATCCACCCCCTGCATCTGCACCCACGCATACGGGGTCGTGCTGGTGTATTCGGCCCTGAGGAAGTCGTATCCAACGGATTCAATGGCAACCGGATCCTGGGACAAAAAAATCGACGAAGTCCAGTCGTCCTTGAACGGAGTGATCTGCCACTTGGTGGGCCGAGCGACCGCCTCGGGGCCGGCGAACAACGCGTCCATCAAACAAAACAGTAACTTCCCTCCCAACCATTTATGGCCCATCAAATCCACCTGCACACGGTACAATCCAAAGCCCTGGCGATACGGATTATTCTGGTTTGGGTCGACAAGCCCCTCGTGAAGGTGAGCGGCGCTGCTCCGGCTCTGCGATCCAAAATGATTTTTCGCAAACATCGTGATACCAGCGCGGGCATGGCCTTTCAAGGTCGGGATATTGATGAGGTACTCGCAGGTCTCGAACAACGTGCAGAGATTGTCACTGCCCGCGGAGGTCATGACCGTGCCGCGATCAGAATAAGAGATCGTGGGCGCATTCGTGAAGGCAAATTTTTCACGATTCTTCTCGGCGCCGTAACTGAAGTCCATGTAGTGAACATTCGGAAATTCCGGCTGCCAGAGATCGAAGGCATGTTTGTAGATGTGCTTGATCGGATCGCCGATGTAGATGTCGCTCTGCGCCACGCCGACCACGTTGACGAGCTGCCTCAACACCGACAGCACCAACTCCGGAGAGGTTTCCGCCACACCATAATAAAAGTTGTTGACGGCAGAAAGGTCGCGGGTGCTGAAATTGCCGCTCCAAGAGCTGGTCGCGTTGGTCTTGATGAAAATCTTTTCGCCTTTTTGATAGCCCACGTTCCCCTTGCCACGCTCTTGATTGTGGAACTTGAAGATGGCGTCCCAGGCAGCGGCATCGGTGGAAGCGCCAGTGAGAGCCTTGATTCCGTCGGAGAGCATTTTGTCGATCACGACCTGGTTGTTATTCTCCGGCATGAACCAACTGTGGCCATACGAAGCGGGATTGCAATTTTCGTTGGTGGCATCAGGATTCCATACCCAGACCACGCGGCCCGGAAAAATGCCCTTGGCCGTGCCGATGGGCTGGTTGGGTTCAGGAACGAAATCGGAATAACTCGCCTGAACCGGTTTGTTCGGTGCGGTCGTCGTCCACAACATTCCGATGAGTCCCAGAACCGCGAATGTACCGGCGATCCAATACCGCGATTGCCGCCAGGTTTGCCTCGCTTTTGCAAACGCCAGGCTCGAGGTCACCAGACCAATCAGCCAGATCACAAAGCTCGAGGCAATGGGCGCGGCGACCTTCATGCATGGATAAGTTGCGCGACTGGGTTTGGGAATAACGCGGATCAAAAACCAGAGCAAGGAAGCGATGCCGATAAATGGAAACAATAGTCTCGACCAGCCATTTGAGGACCTGTTGAGGTCGCTCTGTTTTGGTGTGGTGTAAAACTGCTCCATTTTCTCACCGGTGTGGTCATTGTGTATGAGTTGCATGAGAATCTCCTTTGAAAGACAAAATACCGCAGATGAGCAAGAGCGTTCGCACCGTCTTCAGCTCTTGCTGCCCTGTTCCGGAAGGTTTTCTAAATGGAACCATCCGATCAACCCTTGCTTTATAAAAAGGATGATTTTCCCGCCTTGCCCGACGATGCTCATCCCTTTTTGTTTCTTAAAGAGGTTTATCAAGATGCGTCCTTTTTTATTTGCTCAGCGGTTGTTGCGAGAGCTGCCCGGGGTTAGCCACGGCGACAGCAGCAACGACCCCCCACATCGCAACGGCCGATACGAGGTCATAGATCAAAAGAGACACTCCTGATATCCCTGGAGGTTCGACGATCATCGTGCTGGCGGTGAGACTCGCGTGCATGAGCATCGCCACCAGCAGGCTCCCGGTACGGTCATAGACCCACACCATAAGCACTCTGAAGGCCGGCAGTAGCCCTACAAGATCACCGAATCCTCTCGCAGTCAGGAAGAGGGCCGGAGATAATCCTCCGGAATAGGCGCCACTTACCCAGACGACGTTCAAAAAGATGTGCCATGCTCCCCACAGAACGCCGACGATAAGCCCGGTGGTAAAGACACCGTAACGAAGCCTTAGCCGCGGTGTGGCGAATCCCGTCCAGCCTATCTCCTCGAAAAAGCCCACCACAAGCCCCGCCACGCTACCCATAAACAGGAGGGACGCCTTATCTTCGGATAAGAATATGCCCGGGAGAAATCCCGGAGAGAACAGCGAAAGCGCAAGGAGTTCCACCGTCAGCACGAGCGGGCCGATCAGGAGCGCGACAGCATAGCAGCGGGCACCCACCCGCCATTTGAACAATCGGGAGAGAATCTCGCGAAAGCCCAGCTTTCCATACATAAGAGCGGTCAATAGGATACCTGCTAAACTGGGGCCAGCAAGCACCACCGGGATAAAGAGGGGGAGCATCCTCTCAAACTGCTCCTTGGTTCTGGGGAATCCGCTAGGTCCGCCGCTACCCAGGAATAAGCCACCCCACGAGATGGCGAACGTTAGGACGAAGTAGGTCAGCACCGGGTGCCTTTTGATGAAAGCCCTAATGGCCGTCATGATGTCCTTCTTCTTCAGGCCGCTTTTGATAGGCAAAACGATTTCGGGTAAATATTGAAATAATAAATGAGACTCAATAAGCAAATCTTATCATAAAATTATCTTTGCGCGCTAAAATGGCTGCTGAATTTCTCTCAATGGTCAACGGAAATATCAAATCAGGATTGCCTGTTCCAAAATCGAGCTTATTCGCCGGCATCTGCGATAAATTGGTTACCAAGCAACCAGTTTCAGGATCGTACGGTTTGAGTTTGTGAGTTTGCCTATCAGCGATAATGGCTTCTAAACTACAAAGATATTTTATATAACTTTCTTTGGTAATGGCAGGCATGGATTTTCTAATGGCAATGGCAATTTCATCAACACTGGACTTTTCTATATCTTTCGTTTTAAAATCAATGACATGAAACATGATCCCATTGCCAAAATACCTGGGGCCGTATTCTTCAATCTGGCTCCGCACCTCAATCGGTATGGTTAGCTGAAAATCGTCGCCAAAATACTCTTTTTGAATCGCAGCCGATTTTTGGGCAACCATCGCGGATAAAATATCATTGGTGGAAACCTGCCGATTCAAATCCGCAGCGACACTTTTAATAATATTCCGGATCGCTGCCTTTGAAATCTCTTCAAGCTCTACGGTAAATTCTTCTTTATCCTGTAATGGCTCCAGCTCAATTTCGTTGAATCGGAATTCTTTCAGTATCGTTCGTCGGTGATGCGGTTTGTAAAAGGCAGGAATCAGATTCTTCTTGAATGGAATGGAAGTATCCCGAGACATTGCAGCAAGAGTTGACAAAAAATAGAAATAGCTGTAACCATCTCCGGCCAGATGATTCATCTTGGGAATGAGAAGCGTGCCATTTCCATACTGAATGATCTTTAAAAAAAATAACTTCTTCAGCTCAGTGGGATTAATGCGACAATACTTCTCATAAATATTCTGATTTGTCTCTTCTCTATAAAACTCCTGATCCGTTACTTCTTCATCAAAACAATCTTTTTCAGAATATTGATCAAAATAGATTACACCGGCATCATATTCCCCAAACATCGGCCAAAAAACGGAGGACAGGCTCTTTAATGCAGAACGGATCTTTTTTGTCGTTAAGTTATTTTTATAGTAAAAGAGAAACTCGATAGGATAGCTTCCATTCGCAAATAGAGTATCAACCTGCGAAATATTTATTTTCCTCATGAGAGTATCTAAGTCACTTTAAAAAATGACAAATCAAAATCAATCACTTCATTAGAACAATATTCGCTTCATCGCCTCGAACTGGGTCATATCGAGAATCTCAAAGGAATCCGGTACATGATTCTGCAGATTGATCAACTGCTGAATCTGGGGATACAACGCACTCAACGCCACCTGATAGATTCCATCAGGATCGATATTCATATCTGCAGTTGGGTAAAAACGCAGCCGAGACTCTCTTTCGGCAAACCCTTTCTGATGACTCAGAATGAGCGCGCCTTTCATCTTCATCACCGCAATCGGTGTGGTCAAATCAAGAGAGGCGAAATCAGCCCATTGCGTGATCCCCGGCACACCGGCTTGAAGCTCGGGCGGCGCCTGCACGGCTTGAAGAGTAAAATCAGCTCCTGTGGCCTTGCGAATGGCTTCGGCAATCCGTTCAAATATTTTGCCGAAGGTGTTCTCTTGTTCCGCAACTTTGGCCGAATTCTCATAAACCTTCGACCAATTCCAGCGACTGTCGAAATGCCGAACCTTGACGATTTTGATGGGATTTTCCTGAATGACCAGCAAGTCAGTTCCACAGGGATTATTGTTCTGAAGTTGCAAAAGAAGGTTATATGGCCGGTAAGCCGCCGAGTTATCCGCTGCCACCCAGTAGATGAGCTTCATTGGCGCGAGCGGATTGTAGAAATAAAGTCCCATGAGGGCCGCCTCGCCGGGAAAACGCATACCGTCCGAACACGTGATCTCTTTGCCAAATTGAACCGGCAGTTGATTCTGCATTTTTCGGACGATTTGATTTTCCTCCGCTTTGCCAATCAACACCAGATTGTACTTTCTTAGATCAGATTCCGTCACGGCGGTATCCGGTTTCATTTTCAGATGGCCGTACAGCAGTTGATGATTCGGCACGCCGTCTTTGATGTCGCCCTCGTCACCCACCCACATCGGATTGGGACTCTTGCTGGCGGCGAAGGCGGCTTGCGCCATGGCTCGTTGCGACGTCTCATCACCATTTGTGCCGTAAACAATCAATAGCGGTTCATGATGATAGAGATTGTGCACGCCGCCGGGTGTGTGCAACACGAATGATGGACGATCAGTCCACTCGACCTTGGCAAACCAATTCCCTTTTTCTTCAGTGACAAAAATGGAATCGGGCAAAGGCGCATTCACAGTGATAAATACCTTCGCGTTGACGGATATTTTCAAGTCCTTGCGCGGATCGAAAGGAGACTGCGGTACGTGAATCTGCAAAGTCCGGATATTTTCCAAATTTAAATAGAGTTGATTCTGCGGCCCAGCAGTAGCTTTGAATCGCGCCGGCCCCGGAAGCTGGCCCCATTCCGCCACTTTGAGCCAATAGGCTGCGCAGGCAAAACGGTCGACAGCGGTATAATCGATGAGCCGAACTTCACGGGTTTCAGGACGAACCTGATCGCGCATCCACTTCAGGGCGCGATTGTTGCCTTCGGCATAGTTCCAGGCCGCGTGCTGCAAGCCGATGGTCTCATCGATGATGACCTGCCCGCCCGCTGCCATCAGTTTTAGGAGAGGCGCTCGAGAAGTGAGCACGGGCACGGTCGGGTCATCCACACTGTGCGTGGAATAGTAAGGCACATGCAGACAATTTCGTATCGGCAGGTCCGCACCGGAGCCGCAAACCGGTCTCGCCGAGGCCCAGCGATCCGGATAACGCGATGCCAGTTGGAACGTGCCGCCACCGCCCATGCTGGTGCCGGTCAGATGTATCCGCCGGTCATCGATCCGCCAATTTTTCCGCACATAATCCACGACATCCAACACATCAGCTTCGGACAAATCTCTGTACCAGCCGCCGCGGGCGCGCCCCAAAACGTGAAGCTCAAAATAATCGGGATTGCTCGTCACAGCGCCGGAATATTCCAAATGGTTGCCGCCGTAACCGTGCATGACCACGACCAGTGGATAAGTCTTTCGAGAATCGTATGGTGAGGAGATCGCAAGCTTGAACGGCTGTCCGGAATCATCCACTCGAGATAAATAAGCCCATTCCTGCACGCCGGAAAGCGTGTCAATGGCAGCAGGATTTTCGCGTATGGTTTGCGTCCACTGGGCCAGTCGAAAAAGCGCCTGCAGCGTGCGATCTGCTTCTTCGCCCTCGCGCTTTTGGTAATAGGATGATAGATACTGCAAATACCGAATCCAGCCATGGTATGGCGCGAGCGATTCAGAAAATACGATTTCGTTAGATTGATTTTCAAGATTCTGTCGCAACTGTACGAGCGCACCGAGGTAATAGATTTTTTCATCCTCGAATCGTCGCGCATCCAAATCTTGGGTGGTCGCCACAACGCGGTAAAATCCGTCCGTCAGCGCAGGACGGATCGCCGCATCCAATGGCTGATCGAATTGTTTGACCACTTGCTGCCGGTGATTGAAGACCTCAACGTGAACTTTGAGTTTGTTACGCTTTTCACTGTGCGGACCCATCTGCAGGACGATACCCGGTTCATTCGGGAGTACGGGACGGTCGATATGAATCTGGAGTGCGGGCCGCAGTTCGAGATCATCCACCAGAAAGGCAATCCGGCCCCAGGCGGTTTTGATGGCGAGATGAAGTCCCGAATGCTCCGCCTGTTCCGGCACGAAAAATTCTTTTGATACTTGTGACCAGAGGTCTTTGTTGCAGTCGGCCCGGCCGATTGGGATTTGCCGAGTTTTTCCCGCCTGCTGGTAGATCAATAAAACGTCGACCTGTCCCCAGCCGGCTTCGGCATTGCGGAACCATGCAGCAAAAAAATATTTGTATCCCGGCTGAATGACTGAAGAAATATCGGAGCGAATTCCTGCGCCATCTTTCAGAGGATGAAATACGAGTGAGCGTTTTCCCGAATGTTTGGCGAGGTTGTTCAACTCGACTCGACAGGAATCCATCGCCGTCCAATTGCCCAGGGACTTGCTTTCAAATCCGGGATTGGACAACAAATTCAGGGATTCCGAAAGAGCCAACGAGGTGATGGTGAAGACGCTGGCAAGAAGAATAGACAAAAAGATTTTCAATTGTTTCACGGGCTTTATCCTCGTCAATTATGAACGTAGTGTCAAAAGTTTTTAATCTCGCTTTGCGTTGGGTTTCTTGCAATTAAGAATTTTCTTGCATCCCAACTTTTCTCCCCTCTATTTTGACTTCAAAGATCACCCTACAGGCACAGCCCCATTGCTTTGAGGTCTGCTCATGGATCGTGTTTCGCGTTTGGTCGTATGGATAGGTTCCAAGTTTGATCGCGAGCAAATCTTTCGCATCATTTCAGAACTCAACGATATTTTGCTAAACCGCAATCCCGAGTTCTTGCCCAAAGATACTTTTTTTAAAAAAAACATCCCAACTACCGTTTCTACCAAAGGCGGCATGGCACATGCTTGTCACATTCACCCAAAGGCCAAAACCCCGACCAAGGTCGAGCGCCGGAGGGAACTTCAATCCCTGGATTTTCGATTACTGCCACATTGATTTCTAATAAGTTAAATCAGTGCACAAAAAGCAAAGAAATTAACAACGGATTACGCAGATTGCGCGGATTTAATCCGTGTAATCTGTGAAATCCGTTGTTAGGCTTGTCCCTGTTTGGTTCCGGCTTGTCCGGGTTGTGAAATTTCCTGTTTGCCAATTCCCCGTGTAATATGACAAATTCAAAATGAAAAAACAAGTGTGATTGCAAATATTTTTTATCGTTGAATTTATTTTGCCAATTTCTGACCCGGGGATCAGCATACGCCGGATGATTTCTTCGGTCTCAGCGCGCTTTTGGAAGTCAAGTTGCGAGACTGTTGCGCCGGAAAATCGATATCAGCATTTTGAATCTCGCTTCGCCGCGGCTGCGATACGAAGTCGTCGGAAACTGCGCCGTGCTTTTTCCGTTAATGATGAGGATCGCGCCCATTTTCACATTCGTGCCCACTGCGATTATGACGACTTTTGTCATGCTCAACAGTTTTATATTCGCGCGCTGCGCGAACGCTTACAAAATGAGAAACAGCAGTTCTTGTCAACCCGGTAAGGGCGTAGCCGTTTAGTGGTTTTACTGATTTGATTGGATAATCGCAGTTCAGATCGGCGGAGCATGGAATGTTGTTCGCACCGACCATTTGCCCCACAAGGAATACATCGACGCCACAGCCGCCATTGAATGCCGGCAACGATCGTGCATCGACCAAGTTCGCTGAATCTTCTTTTCGTCTCGCCTCTACATACTCCCAAATAAATTCCTGAACAAACTTGCACAAATCTCTTGACTTTTTTCAAAAGAAGATTAATTTTATAGATGGACGCAAAGCCGCAAAAGCGAATGTAGCTCAGTTGGTAGAGCTCCGGCTTCCCAAGCCGGCTGTCGCGGGTTCGAATCCCGTCATTCGCTCCATCCGCCGTGAAGGGCGGATTTTTTAATTTCTTGTCTTTTGATCTGATCGGCTCAAGATAAATCTTTTGTGTCACCAAATACCCAAGATTGCACGGCAGGCACGAATGACGCGCTATCATGGCAGGCGGTCAATCTGATCCCGGCATCGAAACAGGATTTGCCTCCAAACCGATATTGGTTAAACCAAAGGCTCGCGCCTGCGCAATGTAATAAAGTTGCCCTGCTCAGTTGGGGGAAAAAACTTTTTCCCTTCTTTTCTCCAATCGCGACGCTTTTCCTTGTTTTTTTGATGTCAATTGTAAAAACGTGGCTCGCCATAATTTCTGCCACGCGATGAATTTCATTTTCGACCTATTTAATGGAGGATCGACATGTTCAGGAATCAACCTCTTCTAACTCTCCGGGCGAGCTGGATCATTGGCTTGTTGGTGGCCAGCCTGGCATTTGGGCAGTACACGCAAACTGTTGGCGACAACGGCGTGGTTGATTGGGGCCAGCAAAGAATCCGGGCGACCGGGATCGGCGCACCGCGACCGGATGCCCCTCCAGGGGCACAACGCGCCGGTGCGATTGAAGCGGCCAAACTTGCGGCTTTGCGCAATCTCCTGCAAACCGTACAGGGTGTCAATATCTCTTCGGAGACGACCGTCCGCAACGCCATGGTGGAGAACGATGTGATCAACACGAAAGTCCAGGGCATCATTCGTGGGTACACAATCGTCGACACCCGTTATCTTTCCGATCAATCGGTGGAAGTGGAAATCGAAGTGCCATTGAGCGGTGTGCTTGCTGATGCTTTGTTGCCGCAGAATTTTGGCGGTGGTCGCCTGCTCACGGCGCAGCCGTTATGTCCGGTGTGTGGCCAACCGTGGCCGCAGGGCAAGCCCGTGCCGCCGGGTGTGCAATTGATTACTCCGGGCACTCCCGGACAACCGAGCACTGGTGCCGCGGGCGGTGCATTTACCGGCCTCATTATTGATGCCAAGGGTTTGGGACTCATGCCGGCGATGGCGCCGAAAGTAGTCGACGAGAACGGCAATGAGATTTACGGTTCAAAATACGTCAGCCGGGAGTTTGCGGTCAAACAAGGCATGGTGGGTTACGATAAAGATGTAAACGCGGCGCGCAACAACCAACGCGTCACCAACAACCCGCTGATCATCAAAGCGGTGCGGGCAACAGGGACCAACAAAACCGATTTGATTGTGGCCAATGCCGATGCACAGCGCATTCACAGCGCGGCGCAGACGCAAAATTTCCTGGATAAATGCCGCGTGATGTTTATTCTGGACTGATTGAAGAAAACAACAGCACACTCCACGTCACAACTTGTTGCGAATATGGTGTGCTGAAATCGAATGCAACGAAAGTTATAATTTAAGGAGGCCAAAAAATGGGAATGCGCTTTTTCCAATTTATTGCTGCGGTGTTCGCGGTGTTCTTCATTTTCGCCGTTATCGGTTGCGGCCCCAAGGCAATCAAAAAGGAATCCGTGCTTGACACGCCGGAAAATCATTTCAACCAGGGCATGCGCGAACTGGATCGCGGTAATCTGATGGAAGCCAAACGCGAATTTGACCGCGCCAAGGCGCTCGATCCCAAATATGCCGAAGCCTATGCCGGCATGGGCCTGGCGCTCGCCACAGAAGCTGAGGGCATCAAAGAGGCAAAAGCGCAAGATGCCATGTATGAAAAAGCGCTTGCTGCCGTCGATGAAGCCACCGGCAAAAACGACAAATCGGTTGAGAGTTACATTATCAAAGGCCGTATCCTGGCCATGCGCATGAAAGGCGAGGACTGGATCAACGATGCCGTAAAACAATACGACAAGGCGCTGAAGCTGAATCCCAACAGCGACAAGGCGTATTTCTACATGGGCGAGGCCTACAAAAATGCCTATCAATTTGACATGGCGGCCAATGCTTACAGCAAAGCCATTGCCATGAAAGGCGAATATGCCGGCAAGGCCAATGATCAGTGGGCGATCGTTCAGAAAATTCAGCGGGCGGCTCCAGGAACGAAAATCGGTGCCAAGATTGCATTGATTCCGGAAATCGACCGTGCCGATCTCGCGGTGCTGCTCCTGGAGGAACTCAAGCTCGCCGAAGTGTTTGCGAAGAAAAAGCAACCAACGTTCGACACTGAGTTCAAAGCGCCTGAAGATCCCACCAAAATGGCACAGCCGCAAGCCGAGAAACTGCCGGAGGCCACCGACATCAGCAATCACTGGGCAAAGAACTGGATCGTCGATATTATCAAGCTCGGCGGCATGGAGCCATTCCCGGATCACACCTTCCGTCCGGACGAGCTGATCACCCGCGCGAACTACGCGATGACGATGCAGCAGATTTTGATAATGGCGACTGGCGACCAGACTCTGGCAACCAAATATTTTGGCGGCCAGTCACGCTTTCCGGACATGCGCAGCGATCATTTCGCCTACAATGCCGCCGCGTTGATGGCTGATCGCGGCATCATGACCGCGGACAAGATCACGGGCGCCTTTAATCCCGAAGGTCACATTTCCGGCGCCGATGCGTTGCTTGTGATCCGTGATTTTCAGAATGCCTTGCGGATGGAATTCCGCTAGAACCGCAAAGGAGTGGTGAAGTCATCCTCCTGGAGCATTGGAGTGATGGATCATTGGCACAATGGAATATGGCAATATTCCGGCATTCCATCATCCATCACTCCAGCACTGCATATTCAGTGACGCCATGGGGTTTGCGTGGCGTCTATTTTTTTGCGTTGCACTTTAGCCAAAGAGGTAAGCTGTGCCGATCAAAAAACTTTTCAGCAGAATATCGCCTCTGGCGATACTTTGTATTTCGGCCCTGCCGTTGCTCGCCCAACAAATGGCGCCGGCTTCCGCCGAAATCACGGTCATCGGTGTCGGTACCATCCTGGCGAATGATGTCGCTGCCGCGCGCGATCAGGCAATCGATGATGCCATGCGCAAAGCTGTGCAACAGGCATTGGGCACCTACATCAAATCCGAAACCCTGGTGGAGAATTTTCAGCTCGTGGATGACCGCATTCTCGCCTGGTCGGCCGGATATGTCAAGAAATATGACATTTTGAGTGAAGGCAAGAAGGTCGACACGTACGAAGTGCAGATGCGCGCCACGGTCAACCTCTCGGATTTACGGACGGATGACGAGGCGTTGGCGGCACTATTGGAGAAAGAGAATCCACGCGTGATGGTCATGATCGCCGAACAAAACATCGGTGAGACTAATCGGCTGAATTACTTCGAGGTTGACATGACGGCCGCTGAAACTGCCATCATTGATGTTTTTCGCAGCAAAGGTTTCGAGGTGGTGGACGCGGCGCAGGCCAAGGAGAATCAACAACGCGACCTCATTCTCAACGCCATTGAAGGCAATGCCAAGTCGGCAGCCGCGATCGCGGCCGCACAACAGGCAGAGCTGATCATCACCGGCAAAGCCTTCGCAAAAGTCGCGACCGGCTTCAATCTCGGCGGCATGAAGTCCTGCCAGGGCAATATTACAACCCGCATCATCAGCGCGGACGATGCCAAGATCATCGCCACCGCCAGCGAAAATGCCGCGTATCCGCATATTGACGAGGTCACCGGCGGCACCATGGCCATTCAAAAAGCGGCCCAGAAGTGCGCCCAAACACTCGTCACGAAAGTGACAGCAGAAGCGCAAAAGCGTTTCTACAATCCAACCACCGTCAACTTGCGGGTACAAGGTTATCGAAATTATGCGGAGCTGCAAAAGTTCAGCGAGCTTTTGAAATACTATATGCGCGGCGTTAAAAGCGTTTTCCAACGCAGTGCCGCTGGCGGTTATGCCAACCTCGATGTGAAGATTCTCGGCAATGCGCGACAAATGGCACGCGAATTGGGGAACAAGGATTTTTCACCTTTTAAAGTTGAGGTCACGAACGTGACCGCCAACCGTGTCGAGGTCAAAATTTCGAGCGCATCCGAACCGGCCGAAATAGCGCCGCCGGATACTTCCGGGGTGCAGTGAGTTGAAAGCAAAAAGGCAAGCTTCCTGGACACTCCAACTCATACTCTTAGCCGCACTCGTTTTTGGAAATTTCCAACGGCGAGCAGGAGTAAAAAATTTCGCAGGAGTTTAGGAATCCGAGTCGGATGTCATTCTGGAGAATTTTTTCAACAAAATTATCGTAATCGGGACTGAAAAAATCCTTCCAGGATGACCCCGCTGGGTTATTTGCATGATGAAACCCGACAAGGGGGCAGAAGCTGAATGGTCACAAGATTAAAAAGAAAGGTTACAACATGAAACGCATATCCGTGAGTCTATTTCTCATTTTTACCCTGCTTGTTTTTGGATTCAACGCCGCTTCAGCGCAAGAGAAAGCGAAATCCACCAAAAAGCGCGTGGCGGTTTTCAATTTTGAAGATAAAACCGACCACGCCTGGCATTGGTGGACCGGGCAGCCCGTTGGTCATGGCATGGCAGACATGCTAATCACAGCGCTGGTGAAATCGGGACGCTACCGTGTTATGGAGCGTCAGGAAATGGAAAAGCTTTTACAGGAACAGGGACTCGGCATGGCGGGCATCGTCACGCCGGAGAGCGCGGCCAAGGCCGGTAAAATGCTCGGCGTTGAGCTTGCGATCGTTGGGGCGGTGACCGAATTCGGTTACAAAAAGCAATCGACCGGCGGTGCGCTGAAAAAGATCGGCATCGGTGCCACGGTTTCCAAACAGGCCGCCTCCGTCGGAATTGACGTCCGCTTCGTCAACACCACCAGCGGAGAAATTCTCAAAGCGGAAAACGTGCGCAAGGAAAAATCCAAAATCGGCGGTTCTTTGGACACGCAAGACATCAATTTTGACAGCCAGGCTCAATTTGATGAGTCCCTGGTGGGCAAAGCCACGCGCGAAGCCATCGAAGAGATCATCAAGCTGTTGGATGAGCAGAGCGGCATCGAGACGGTTTGGGAGGCCAAAGTGGTGATGATGAAGGAGGATCAGGTAATTATCAACAAAGGCGCTGAGGATGGCGTCAAAGTTGGTGAACGTTTCGTGATTTATCGCGCCGGCGAGGAAATGATTGATCCCGACACCGGCGAATCTCTGGGTTCCGAAGAAACCAAAGTCGGCACCCTCGAAGTCGTAAACAATAACTTCGGCGGCAAAGGCAAGGCCTCGGCTTGCAAAATCGTCTCCGGCAGTGATTTCCAAAAAGGTGATATGGTTCGACAGAAGTAACCCCGACATCCTATTAATTTTTGTGACTATTCAGCCTTTTGAGAAGGCAAAACCGTTTGGCTGCGGCCGCAGGGGGCAAAACTATTCAGGCGTTTGGAACAATTGTTTTACTCCTGCGGACGCGGCCTTAAGGGGTGGGCCTCGGTTTTCAATCATATCCCCTGAATAGTTACCAATTTCTTCAATAGAAAGTCGGGGGCTGGCGCGAGGGAGGAGTAATGCAGGAAGCCGGTAAAAGTCTTTCAAATCGTAACGTAAAGGAGAAAATGATGAAGCTCTCGCGCATTTCCATTATTATTCTTGGCATTCTGCTGATCAGCAGCAGCATCATACTGGCTGCGCCTCGACCGGATGTCAAAACCACCTCCACCACCACCGTGAGCATGAAGGGCACTTTGGGGGCCATGATGAAAATGTTCGGCGGCGGCAAACCGACGACCTCTGTGGAATATATTCAAGGCAACAAATCACGCTCGGACCGAATGGACGAAAACGGCAAGGTCACGAATTCTTCCATGATCGATCTCGATCGCGAAGTCTTCATCGAGATCGATCACAAACAAAAAGAGTACAGCGAAATGACCTTCGCGGAATTTCGCAACCTGCTCAAAGGCATGGGCAAAGAGGCGGAAGAAGAATATCCCCGTCAGGAACCCGAGCCCAAAGTCACATTTGAGGTCAAAATCGACCGTACCGGAGAAAAGAAAGTTATCGCCGGCTACAATACCGAAAAAGTCGTCCTGACCCTCACGACCAAGGAAAACCAACAGACCAAAAGCGGCATGGTGGTGACTTCGACGTTTTGGATGGCCAACGAGGTCAAACATTACAAAGAGATCATGGCATTTCACAAGGCCCTGGCCGAAAAGCTCGGCATGATGCCGGGCAGCGGAGGCATGGCCGATGCCCTGCAAGGTATGATAGGAAGCGATCCCCAACTGTCCGAGGCGATGAAAAAAATGAAACAGGAAGGGGAAAAACTTCAAGGCATGCCGTTGCTCACGGAAAGCGTATTTGAAACCTGGGGACAGCCCGCGAGAGCAAGAATGGGAGCGGAGGAAGAAACCGCCGAAGGCCCGGAAATGCCAAAATCAGTTGGCGGCTTGCTCGGCGGCTTTGGCAAAAAACTCGGGCAAAAGTCTGCAAAGAAAGAAGAAACAACCAACGCCTCGGGCCGCACGGTGCTCATGCAAAGCACCACCGAGGTTACAGCCATCAGTGACGCACCATTGGACAGCAAGCTCTTTAGCATTCCTGCCGGCTACAAGAAACGCAGCTTCAAAGAGCAATGAGGATTTGATTCATGAAAGGGCTCATACTCAGCGGCGGAAAAGGCACACGACTGTATCCGCTCACCTATACTTCAGCCAAACAACTGATTCCCGTGGCCAACAAACCGGTTCTGTTTCGCGTGATCGAGGCTATTCGCGATGCGGGGATCAACGACATCGGAATCGTTGTCGGCGACACGGCGGCGGAAATCAAGGCAGCCGCCGGCGATGGCAAGCGCTGGGGGGTGCGCCTGACTTACATTCAGCAGGAAAAACCGCTCGGCCTGGCGCACGCCGTCAAAATCGCGCGCGAGTTTTTGGGAGGAGACCGCTTCGTCATGTTTCTCGGCGACAACGTCATCCAGGGAGGCATCAGTCCGTTGATTCGCCAATTTGCGCAAAGTGAGTACAATGCCCAGATCGTGCTCAAACGTGTGGCTGAGCCGCAGCATTATGGCGTGGCCGAGCTCGAAAATGGCCGGATTGTGCGCTTGGTGGAAAAACCGCGTGAGCCAAAAAGCGATTTGGCACTCGTCGGCATCTACATGTTTGACCATAACATTTTTGAAGCGGTCGAAGCGATTGCGCCGTCGTGGCGCGGCGAGTTGGAAATTACCGACGCGATCCAGTGGCTTGTCACCCATGGCCACCGGGTTTATCCGTACATCCATGAGGGCTGGTGGATCGACACCGGAAAGCCGATTGACATGCTGGCGGCCAACAGCCTGGTGCTCGATGAATTGCAGCCGTACATTGATGGCCACGTCGATGGCGATTCTACTCTCGAAGGAAAAGTGACGATCGAGAAAGGCGCAGAGATTATCAACAGTCGCGTGCGTGGCCCGGCCATCATCGGCGAGGCAACACGAGTGGTCAATAGCTACATCGGGCCATTCACTTCGATTTATCATCACGTGCTGGTTCAAGACAGCGAGCTGGAGCACTGCATTGTTCTCGAACACAGCAAGATCATCGACATTCCTCATCGGCTGGAAGACTGCCTGATCGGCCGGCATGTCGAGATCACGCGCTCACCGATCAAGCCAAAGGCATACAAGCTGACGTTGGGGGATCACAGCCTGGTGGGCATTTTGTAGCCTTGTCCGCCGGACTTCCAAGTAACATGTCATTCTGGAAAAGAATCTTTTTTAGCGCAGGCACAGTGCTCGATACTAAAAAAATCCTTTCAGGATGACAATGAGGTGTTGCTCGACGAATGAACTCCCAATTGGGAGAGGGTACTGGATTGCAAAAGAGCATCTTAACCACAGCGCGGCTTTGGCCGCCCCTCCTCACGGGCGCAGCCCACGGGCGCAGCCCACGGGCGCAGCCCATGGGCGTAGCCAAACTGCACCATAAAAGACTACGCCCGTGGGGGTCTACTACGAAAGTTATTTTCATAAGAATTTCGTTTATTCTGGTTGGGGTGTTTGCGTCAAGGTGATCTCGTCGGTGCGCAGGCTGCTATCACGCAAATTGAGAAGTACTCCCACGTAGCTTTGCGCAAACAGTTAAAAAACGTGGCACCACTGTCATGCCAAAATCAACCCTTGGCACAGATAATAAAAATCTTAGACAATCTTCTTCTCGGACAATATTACGGAAAGGCAACACAATGTCTCGACTCAGGACGAATTTTTTGACTGGCTTGACGACAGCGCTGATCATGCTTGCCGGCTTTGGCTCGATCGGTCTGCGACCCTCAACCATGACGAGTCCCATGGGCAAAATCAATTTCTTGCTCGGCAGAGAAGGCGAAGTGATGATTCATCACTCCCATGTCGGAGCATGGGTTCCGGCCAAACTGAGAATGAATATTTTGCGTGGTGATCGAATCAAAACAGCAGCCGAATCCCGCTGCGAATTGAAACTCAATGATGGCAGCATCATCCGCATCGGCGAGAAATCGTTCTTTGATTTTGCCGAATCCAATCTCACCAAGTCCACACGACAGGTCAATGCCAGCCTGACGCAGGGCAGAATCTGGGCGAATGTCACAAAATGGACAATCCAACGAGACCAATTCGAGATCAAATCGCCAACCGCGGTCTGCGCAATTCGCGGCACCATCTACCGCATGGAGACAGACAGCACCACACGCGTCGCGGTTTATGACGGCCAGGTCGATATCGGCCCAACACCGGATCTGCAACAACAACTGCAACAACAGCAACGGCCTACCGGTGCTCCCGTACAAATTCCCGGTCCCACCCAAGTGCCCGGCCCCTATCAAGTCACGCTCGAGCAGTGGATACGCCTGGTTGAAGGCTATCAAATCGAAATTCGTGGCAACGGCCGTTATGCAACTTCCAAGATCGACAGCACGGCAGAGTCACAAGTGGATTGGATCCAGTGGAACAAAGAGCGGGATCGACTTTTGCAATAGAGGGCTTTGGAAGAAAATCCATAAACGCGGTTTTGGGGACAAACTCTTGATAGCCTTGCTGTACGGTAGTTTCGTGATTGTGCCTTCAGTCCGTGATTTTACTGGTCCGTCACAATTCGTGCCACGCGGAACCCGACAAACCGAAGCAGTTTCTTGGAATTGCTGTCACGGCTGACACAACGCAAGGCCATTGCGTCATTGAAGCCAGCGCCGCCGCGGAGAATACGTTGTTCCTTTTTTTCATCCCGCCAGGTGGCAGTCCATTCCCAAACATTACCAGCCATATCCATGAGCCCCTCTGGCGTCGCACCGTCGGGAAAAGCATTAATCGGCGTAAGGCCCTGTACGGTACCGTTGAAATTAGCATGGCGCTTTTGAGGCACCGAATCGCCCCAAGGAAACTTTCGCCGGCCCCCTCCAGCAGCCCACTCCCATTCTTCTTCCAGCGGTAGCCGATAAATCACGTTGGATTTAGTGTTGCGATTTTTTTCCTCTTCTTTTGTCCCTTGCTCGGTCAGCCAGGCACAATATGCCTGCGCGTCCTCCCAATCGACACCAACCACCGGACAATCATCGCCGTTGAACTCCGGATCATCCCAAAACGCCGGGAGCCGGTGGTCTGTGGCTTCGACAAATTTTCGATACAGGCGATTGGTCACAGGATATTTGGCAAGATAAAAATAATAGGCCGGTGCCGGCTTTTTCGCTCCCATCAACAACGTGGGCAGCGCCGGCGGCGCAATCAGCACATATTCCGCATGGTCTTCAACGGCATTCAAAAAACGAGAGGGCATCCGGCTCTCGCTGACAGCAGGCAGACTACGGTGATGCGACAGGGCAAAATTGCGGATGGCAACGGTCAGGTAAGGAAAATCGAATTTGACATCTTCCAAAAAAGCCCTGGTGCGGCAAGTGATAATAAAAGGCACCTCGGAGCCGCACCTTCGCTGCGCCGATTCAATCCACGCACAGGCTTTTTGTCGCTCGATGCCGGCCGGGATTTCATCCAATCCATCCAGAAGAAAAAAAGCGCGGCGCGATCGCACAGCTTTTTTCAATGTTTTTTGGGAAATCTCGAAACTGTTCTGCCAAAGCGCTTGTTGCATTGCCGGCAAAAATGGCAAGTCGAAATCGATTTCTTTGGCAGGAATATAAAAGGGAATGCGCGGCTCGGCAAATCCGAAGCGTCGACTCATCTCGCGATCCGTCGAGCGAAGCGCCAAGACCTTCAACAAAGTGGTTTTGCCGGAGTTTGGCGCCCCAATCATGAGCAAAGCCTTCTTCTCGTGCAACGCCCGCTGCATGATCTGCTCGACATCACAAACATTGCTGGAAAATTTTTCCTGCCGAGATGGCGCCCTGGCCATGCCTTTCGATTTCCCAGAGCCGAGATTCGAGCTCAACACGTAAATGCTGACTTGCTGACCCAACCCCAATGTATTCAACAAGCCGAATTCCTGATGAATTCTTCTCAAATACCGGGAAACTTCACCCCACGGCAGGCGCAATAACGGCAAGCGCAGCAGCCACTGCCGGCGTTCGGTCAAGAAAAACAACAACGCAGCTCCCAGCACGATCACAAGCAAAGGAAAATTCTGCAATTCGGTCATTTGCCCTCCGGTTTGGCAATGGAATTTAAGCCAATAATACCGGCAGAGCGTGGTGGCTGCGTTTTCAAAAAAGACCTCTTCGGCGTGGTGCGGAATTTTTTCTCAAAGGATTAATTTGCACAATATCTGGTTTTCGCCATGTCATGCTCTATAAATCAGCCTTTCTCATGCCTGCCACGGGGCCACCAAACATAAAGTCCTCGCACCACAAGCCAGGCGCCCAACGCAAGATAAATCCAGCGCATCAGGCCGGTGTTCTTTTGTACAAAACCAAGCAAGCCGTCGGCAATGACCATGAGTCCCAACACGAAAAGCGCAATACCCCAAATTTGTCGATTCATTTTTTCTCCGTCAGTGGTTCAAATTCCCTGTCCAAACAGTTGACCGCTATTGATTGATCTTTATTTCCACTCCGAATAGCATCATCAACAGAATCGCAAAGCCGAAGATGATGCGATACCATGCAAACACCGCAAAGCTGTGACGTTTAATGAACGCCATGAAACCGGCGATGACCACCCACGCCACCACCAATGACACCAAAAATCCTGTGGCGAAAATGATGATATCGTCACCGGAGAGTTGTCCGGCGATTTTATAAAGCTTGTACAAGCTGGCTGCGGCTAATGTTGGAATTGAGAGAAAGAAAGAGAATTCCGCCGCTGCGGCATGGGACAAACCAGCCAGAAGGCCACCCATGATGGTCGAGGCGGAGCGTGACATTCCGGGAATCAATGCCGCACATTGCGCCACGCCGATCCACAAGGCTTGCGACAAACTCAGTGATTCGGCAACCTCGGTACGCTCGCTGGGTCGAAATTGCTCGATCAGCAAAATCGCCACGCCGCCGACAATGAGCGCCGCGGCCACGGGTTGCGGTTTGAACAACAAGGCGTCAATGTGATCCTCGAATAATAATCCCAGGACTGCAGCGGGGATGAATGCAATCACTATGGCAATGCAAAAGCGCCACGCTGCTGCCGGTGTTAGCCCGTGCGGATTTTCCGAAGCGCTTTTACCAACAATCGCCAGCAGCACGCGCCAAATCCGTTTCCAAAAATATCCGATGACAGCGAGGATGGCGCCAAGTTGAATGAATATTTCAAAGGCGTTGGCTTTGTCGCCGGTGAAATTGAGCCAGTTGCCCACCAAAATCAGATGTCCGGTTGAGCTGACCGGCAGAAATTCCGTCAAGCCTTCAACAACTCCTAAAATGATCGCGATGACAATGTCGTTCATAAATCTCCTGGTGGTTTTCCGGTTTGCCGGTCAACGGGGAAACGGGTCACCCTACGGGCGCAGCCGGCGAACCCTTTGTCCGAAACATGATCCCAACTAAAAACGTCACAATACACCCAAACATGATGTACCACGTAAACGCAATTTGCGGAACCTCGAGTTGTGGAAGACCGAACCAGCCCAAGAGCGTGTTTGCTGTGCCACTCAAAACAAGCACGGTGAGAAAGCCACAGACCATGGCGATCAAATTACCACGATCATTACCGCGTGTGCGCGTCAACATCCCGATGAGAAACATCCCCAGGAGCGAGCCATACGTGTAGCCGATGATTCCCAGCGCAATGGGAATAATCGTCAGCTTGGGATTGTGCAGCACCGAGTACGCTGCGAGCGAGGCGACGATGATCATCAAAATTGCAAAAACAAATGTGAAAACCCGTGCCGCAAAAACATAGTGCTTCTCGCCAGCGTTTTTTTTGATATACGGCGTGTAAAAATCTTTGACAAAGCTGGTGGCGAGGGCATTGAGCGCGGCGCTGAGCGAGCCCATGGCCGTGGCAAACACGCCGGCGATAATCAAGCCGCGCAGTCCCACCGGCATTTTGTTGATAATAAAATAGGCAAAAATTTCATTGTGGGCTTGCGGCAGACTCGAATCCGGAACCCGTTGAAAATAGGCGTAAAGGAAAATGCCAATGGTGACGAAAGCCAACGCAATCGGAACATCCGCGACCCCGGACATGATCAGAGATAGGCGGCTGCGCTTATAATCAGTTGCAGTCAACATGCGTTGCACCATGTCCTGATCCGTGCCGTGCGTCGCCATGACGAGAAAAATATATCCGGTGAGCGCTGCCCAGATCGTATACTCTTGGCGAAAAATACTCAGCATCGCCTCATAAAGCGTACGCTCATTTTGCAGTCCCGTGCTAAAGATCTTTAAATTGGCAAAGTTGTTGGTACCAGCCTTGATGCCCTCCCACCCGCCAGGGATGAGATGAACGATGATGACAAGAGACGCCAGCGCGCCGCCGAACATGACGCAAGCTTGAATCAAATCCGTCCAGATCACTGCCTTGATGCCGCCCATCATCGTGTAAACGGTCGTCAGCAACGTCATGATACTGATGGCAACGACATATTGCTCCAATGTCGGTGACTCGCCAGTGAGAAATTTCCACGCGACCACCAACACCACGGCAGCGATGTAAATCCGCACACCGCTGGCCAGCACGCGTGTGACGAGAAAAATCACGCTGCCGGCGATCCGCGAAATTTCGCCGAAACGCTTCTGGAGAAATTCATAAACCGTGTACACCTGATATTTGTAGTATGGCTTGATGAAAAGGAAAGCGATGATAATTCTGGCGAGGATGGTGCCCACCATCAACTGGACGTAGAGCGCGCTCTGCAGGCGATACCCTTCTGCCGGTATGCCGAGAAAAGTGGCGGCGCTGGTTTCCGCCGCAATGATCGAAGCGAGCACCGCCCACCAGGGAATCTTGCGACCGCCGAGGGCGAAATCTTCCATGCTTTCTTCCCGGCGGCCCATGTACAGGCCGAGGCTGATGATGGTGATGAAATATAAAATGATGATACCGACATCCCAGAAGAGATTGCTCACAGGTAATGCCCTTTCTCGATCAGGTTAAGGCAAGAATAAGTGTGTAAAGTAGAGCAATGTGGTGAATAATTGCAAGGAATGAGAAGCGGAGCGAAGAGTGTATGGCGAAATGTTTGCAAATGATTTCAAGGCCGCAATTTTACTCCTGGCTATCAGAAGGCTCCCCACTTTTGCCTTTCAATTTGTTTTGCATCCCTTCCAAAGTACTTGCCAAGTTATCAAGGTCGTTTTCAATCACGCTCCAAACCCGTTCCAAATTAACGCCAAAGTAAACATGGATAAGAATATCTCTCATCCCTGCTATCTTTCTCCAAGGCACTTCCTGATATCCCGCTTTGAGTGATTCAGGAATAGTTTTCACGGCTTCGCCGATAATTTCAAAACGTCTCAAAACTGCGTCTTGAATCTGTGTATTGTGAAAAAATTCGTCTTTTGATATTGCTCTCGTGTATTCCCGAATCTTTTCGATACTATCCAGGATGTCGGTAAGATATAAAGTCACATCTCTGGTCATAAAATAACCACCTGCTCTTTCAAGATGGTATCCTTGATGATCGGTTTTATCACATCATATTCTACTAAATCGACGCTTCGTTCCAAAATGTCTTCAAGCTCCTGTTTGATGCCGATAAAGTCCAGCAGGCTGATATCTGTGTCAATCTGTACCAAGATATCAATGTCGCTATCCTCCTTCATCTCACCTCGCACGATGGATCCGAATAGAGCTGCACGTTTAACTTGATGACGATGCAAAACGGGAAGAATCTTTTGTTTTACTTCTTCGATATTTGAGAGCATTTCGGCACCTAACAGGAATCATTCTCTGCCATCAACATCCGTATGAGAAAAAATACAAAAAATGGCACAAAAGTCAATTCTTTTTCTCTGCACGTTTAAACACTACTACCGCCAACGGCGGAAACGTGATCTCCGCCGAATACGGCTGATTGTGCCATGGCAATTCTTCCGCCATCACGCCGCCTTCATTGCCCATATTGCTTCCCCAATAGTGTTCGGAATCGCTATTCAACACCTCGCGATAAAAACCGGGCAACGGCAGGCCGATGCGATACTTCACGCGCGGCACCGGCGTGAAATTGCACGCAAACACCAAAACTTCATTTGGATTTTTTCCCCGCCGGAAAAATGAGACCAGGCTGGCATCCTTATCCTGAAAATCAATCCACTGGAATCCCTCCCACGAATAATCGACTTCGTAAAGCGCCGGTTCGCTGCGATAGAGCCGGTTGAGGTCCTTCACGTACTGCTGGAGCTTCTGATGCGGCTCGTACTGGAGCAAATGCCAATGGATGCTCTCGGCATGGTTCCACTCCCACCACTGGCCGAATTCGCCACCCATGAACAAGAGCTTCTTGCCGGGATGGCCGTACATGTAACCCAGCGCCGCGCGCAAATTGGCAAAGCGCTGCCAGAAGTCGCCCGGCATCTTGTCGAGCAGCGCGCCCTTACCGTGCACGACCTCGTCATGAGAGAGCACGAGAATGAAATTTTCCGTGAACGCGTACAACATCGAAAAGGTGATGAGATGATGATGATATTTGCGATGCACCGGGTCTTCGTGCATGTAGCGCAGAAAATCGTTCATCCACCCCATGTTCCATTTGAACGTAAAGCCGAGGCCGCCGAGATACGTCGGTCGGGACACCGCGGGCCATGCGGTTGACTCCTCGGCAATCACCATGACGCCAGGAAAACGCTCGTGAACTACTTCGTTAAATCTTTTGAGGAAATCAATCGCTTCCAAATTCTCGCGGCCACCATAGCGATTGGGCAGCCATTCGCCTTCTTTCCGTGAGTAATCGAGATAAAGCATCGAGGCGACTGCATCGACACGCAGGCCGTCGACATGATATTTATCGCACCAAAAAACCGCATTGGCGAGCAGGAAATTGCGCACCTCGTTACGGCCGTAATTGAAAACCAAAGTGCCCCAATCCGGATGCTCGCCCAACCGCGGATCGGCGTGCTCGTAAAGCGCAGTGCCGTCGAACCAGCGCAGCGCGTAATCATCGCGCGGGAAATGTGCCGGCACCCAATCCAGAATCACGCCAATATTATGCTGATGCAGGTAATCCACGAAATAGGCAAAATCTTCCGGTGCGCCGTAGCGCGCTGTGGGCGCGTAGTAACCAGTCACCTGATAACCCCAGGAAGGATCAAACGGATGCTCCATCACCGGCAGCAGCTCGACATGCGTGAATCCCATGTCGGTGACATAAGGAACCAGCTCATGGGCCAGCTCGCGATAATTCAAGTGACGGTTGTTCTCTTCGACTTTTCGCCGCCAGGAGCCGAGGTGGACTTCATAAATCGCCAGCGGCCTTTCCAACAAAAAGGTCGAGCGGCGTTGCTCCAGCCACTTCTCATCGTGCCAGGAAAAATCATCAATACGCTGCACGATCGAGGCATTGCTGGGCCGCAACTCCATACGAAACGCATACGGATCGGTTTTGATGCGCAGAACACCGTGCTGGGTTTTGATTTCGTATCGGTAAAGCTCGCCCTCGCCAAGCCCGGGAATAAAAATCTCCCACACGCCCACGCCGGGGTGCAAGCGCATCGGATGCCGGCGGCCATCCCAATTATTGAAATTGCCAATCACACTCACCCGCCGTGCATTCGGTGCCCACACGGCGAAATGCACGCCGGCCACGCCGTCGATTGTCATCACGTGCGCACCAAGCTTTTCGTAGACTTGCAGATGATTGCCTTCACCAAAAAGATAAAGATCAAGCTCGCCAAGCACCGGCAGGAAACGATAAGGATCTTCAAAGCGCCGGATATTCCCGTCGGTATCGGTAATTTCGATCTGATAGCGGAAAGGCGCCGGACGACCCGGGAAAATCGCCTCGAAAAATCCCGCATTCTCGATCCTGGTCATTGGCTGCAACTGTTCCGCCTTGCCGATTTCCACCACCCGCGCGGATTGGGCCTGCGGCAGAAACGCCCGCACAGCCATGCCGGTTTTCCCATCGAAATTTACTGCATGCATTCCCAGAACAGCAAATGGATCGCCATGATCGCCATGGACAATTTTCGATATTTCCGAGTAGGCAATAGTTGGCGAAGTTGGGGAAACGATAGGTTCCATTATTTTCCTTGATAAATAAAATCTTGTGCTGCAAATGTTATTTGTCAAAGCACTCGGCACGTAATCGTAATTGTCACCAGAAGCAGTCTTTTTAACCCCGATAATTCACGCGGTGCGTAAATCGACCCCGTGAGATACTGTCATGCTTGTTATCTCACGGGGTTGGCTCAAGCCTGAAAATGTGGCTTATGAATTATCGGGGTTAAGCATCAGGCCCGGCCGGTCATGCCCAAAAGACTGTGTCCGCAGGCCTACGGCTGTAAGCCTGCGGCCGTAGGCCTGCGCCTGGAGGGATGCCTCTTGCATGACTTGTTGTTTGGAAGCTTTCACCGCCTAATGCCTGAGGTTCGTACTGCGAGTAATTTCTCCTGACATTCCGCAAGGAACCTTCCCATTGATCGGGTTTCCTGATTGTGCAGGAGAAGATTCCTGCGGCATGACCATTTCATGGAAGCCGCCGGATAACCTCTGTGCAAAAATAACAAAGTTTCAGCGCAAAAGCAAGTGTGCTTGATTGAATTTCTTCAACAACAAATTAACGAAATATTTCTTGATTTTTTCAAAAATTTGGTGTAAATTAAATAATAAATAAGGAGAAAAAATGCCAAAGCACAAAGTACAAAAATCCGAAGACACCCTGATTGGCCAGGAAATTCAAGCATATTGTGGAAAGTGCAAAGCTGATACCTGGCACACGGTTACCACCGTCAAAAACGGCAAGATCAGCAAGGTGATGTGCAAAACTTGTATGGGTTACCACGCGTACCATGCGCCCGGGAAAGAAAAAGTTTCCTCGGTCACGAGCCGCCGGCGTGCCAGCACAAAACCGCGCGCCTCCAGCCGCGTGAAAAAAGACTGGAGTACTTTGGTTGGCCAAATCCATGATCACCAAGTTGCGGAGTATGCCCTTTCTGGTGAATTCAGCTCTACTCCGGCGATTCGTCACAAAACTTTTGGTGTTGGGGTGATCACCAAAGTGCTCAACAAAAATAAAATTGAAGTACTCTTCCAGGAGGGTACAAAGATATTGGCGCAGAATTTGGAGAGTATGGCATAATCTATCGGTCAAGTTGTAAAGGCAGGCATTATTGTTGTGGCATTTGTTGCCTGCATGTCTTGCCTGTATGCCAGGACAGTGGCAAAGTGTAACGGGGAAAGAACTATCCTTACATTTTGCCACTTTCCATTTGTACCTTTCAAGTTCCCGAACCGCTTGAGCGGATCAGCCTTCTGCCCTTTCATGGTGCCAGCCAGGAAAAGGGATAAAGCGGGATATTCCTTAAAATTCCAAACGCAACGATAATTCCCAACAGCGTCCAAATCCAAAACGGTTTGATAAAAATCTCCGGCAGCGACCGGCCCGTCAACCCGAACAACACAAAAGAAACATAAGCATATCCGAGAAACGGCAGGGACAAAACCATCAGCGGATTCAATGCCATGGCCGCGCCCAGGTTGCCGTGCAGCAATTGATGAAGACTTCGCAACGAACCGCAGCCGGAACAATAGAATCCGCTGAGAGCATAAAACGGGCATTGGAATCCCCTCATTGATTTCGCCGGGTCAATCAGATACAAAAATACCGCCGACGACGAGATGAGCAGTAACAACCCGGTGGTCTCGAATAATCGAGTGGCTTTGCGTGTCTCTGCGGTTTTCATTTCAGCTACATATTCGAAAGGTGCGATAATCCTCCGCCAATGAATATCAAAAGATATATCAGCCCAACTCCCAGCCCCACTCCAAACGAGACCCAGCACCAAGTTTTGGCCTTGTTTGACGCCTCGACGGCACCGGCATAATTACCAGCCGTCAATTTACTATTGACTTGAGCGGCATAGACGATGGCGACAATACCAAAAGGCAAGCAGCAAAAAAGCGTGGTTAAAATGGCTTGAACGAGATAATTCGGCACGTGTTGAGTTGTCTGGCCGGTCATTGGAAAGGTCTGCAGTGGCTGCAGGGTGTTGCCACAGCTCACGCATCTCAACGCAGTGTCGGCATTCGGAGTACCGCATTTGGGGCAATACATGTTCTACCTCCATGAATAAGTTACTCCCGCCATAAAAAACCCAAACCTCACACGCTGGCCTGAATTAACCAGCCCATGAAGCTTGGGCTTGATAATTGCAGGAGGTAAAGAAACGTGAATTCACCGGACACCAATTCTGTTTACTCGTTTTTCTGCCACGCAGTTTTCAGCAACACCACCGGGAATAAAATTCCAATAACAAAATATGTAATTTTTTGTCAAGAAAAAATTTTGCACCAGCCCTTGACTTCCCTGCTTAAATTGATTACCTTTCAGGCGTGACCTTTCAGGCGTGACCTTTCAGGCGTGGCCTTTCAGGCGTGCCTTAAACACGGTTTCCATTACCAATCCTCCATCTTTTATGCGTCATCTCTGCGCGTACAAATCTTGGTGTGATAGAGTTAGCAGTTGGCTCATTCTCGGTTTGTTGTTTTGCCTTTGGAGTTGCAGCGTTGTCCTCTTGCATTCCGGTTGCTCGGATCGTCCGCGGCTCAATCCGCTCGATCCAAAGAATCCCAACACGCTCGGCAAGCCGACGGGATTGCGCGTGGTATCGATGCGCGACACCGTTGAGTTGCGATGGAATCGTCTCGAAGTGAATAATTTGACCGGCTTTCGTATTTACCGCCAAAAGGAAGGTGAGTCCAATTTCGCGCCGATTGCTCAAACTTCGGCGCGCAGTTTCACGTTTCGCGACCTCGGGGTCAGCTTTGGCATCGTACACAGCTATTGCATTTCTGCGTTGGCGGAGGAATTCGAATCGTCATTATCGGATGTCGTGAGCATTACGCCCGGTCCCACCTTTTCCTGGGTTGCCGATGATCAATTCGGTGCTCTGATCAAACTCAGTCACGACGGCATGCACGAAATCCTGCGCACCGAGATCTTCTACAGTCCATCCCGATTGCAAATCGATGCCAAACGTCGCTGTGTCTGGGTACTGGCGGGGTACGAGAGAACACTGGGGCGCTTCGAGATGAATGGGCTGCTGACGACTCGTGTCAAACTGACCGCGCAGCCTGTTGATTTGGCGGTAGACCCCCAGGACGGCAGTGTATGGGTGGCAGACACTTCAACCACCGGTTTGATGAAATTCGACAACACCGGCGCGCTGATTGATCGCTTTGAATCCTATAAAAAAATTGCTGCCCTGGCTGTACATCCGGAGACCTCGGAGTTGTGGGTGCTCGATCGGTCCAGCTTCCGTATCCTCATCCTGTCGAGCACGGGCGAGCTGCGCCGCATCACCAAGATAACTTTGCAACGTCCTTCCGATATCGACATTGATGAGCGAACCGGCAAAGTGTGGATTGCGGATGGCACGCGTGTGATGCGACTCGATGCCCAAGGGGAATTGGAAACTTTTTCAACGCTGCCATTCCGCTTCGCTTATCGACTGGCTGCAGATAGAACCTCCGGCGCCTGCTGGTGCATAGATTATTCATCCAAAATTCGTGACAGTCGCATCATCAAATTGGCTGCGACTGGCGAAATCAACCTGCCCGCATTCGAAGGTTTTGACATACCTCAAAGCCTGGCGGTGAATCCCTACGATGGCTCATGCCTCGTGGCCGACACCGGCAACCACCGTCTGGTGCGGATTTCGTCTGATGGTCGCATTCTCGGTTTCTATGACCAAATCTATTCTCCTGTTGACATCGATACCGCCCTATGAGAAAATATCAACACGCCAACATCTGGCTTTTCGCGCTTGCAGGTCTGGGATTGATCGCAGCCATTTTGCTTTTCCCAAAAACTTATCCACAAGCCGGCGCGGAGGGAACGAAGTCGCGAAACGACATTTTACGGCAGGCCGAGGCCGTTCTCGATCAGGTCAATTTTTCACGTGAAGGGCTGGCGCCAACCATTGATTTTCGATTCAATCGCGCTCTGTTGACATTTGTTCAGACTAATTTCGGGGTAGCCGAGACCAACCGCTTGATGATTCACGAGATGCCGGTATTTCTCTGGAATGTCCGTTACGCTGAGCCATCACGACTCAGTGCTATTTTTAGCGGCGAGTCGGAAGAGCAACGCACCCAAAAGGCCATTGAAAAGTATGTCTTGGGGGAGGCGCGCCTGCAACTCGATGTGCACGGTCGTTTGTTATTGCTCGAGATCAACTCCAAAGCCAAACCCGACAGTCTCGCTCCAGATTTGGAACAAGCTCAGACACTGGCGCTTGACCTGCTGCCTTTTTCCGTGCTGGCTGACACTGGCGGCTTTATGCTGGAAAAATCGCAAGTGACTTATGAAAAAACCCGAGCCGACCATGAAATGGCGTGGCAAGTTCCGGCGCCGGTTGTCGGTCTGAAAGTACAGCTCGAAGCGAAGACACAAGGCGCTCGCTTGATCAAATGGCAGTTAAAATACGCTCCCACGGTCGCCGTGCCCGCTCCGACACATACACTCGCCGGAATTGGCAAGGTCCTTGTGTTTTTATTCATGATCGTGTTGGTGAGTATCTTCTTTTTTAAAAAACTGCGTGCAGACGAGATGAGTCTCAAAGCCGGATTGCCGGCCGCCATTATTGCCGCCATCGGCTTGGATCTGACATTCATCACCGACACCGCCAGAGAAGGGTTGATCGATCTTCTGGTCCCAGCCATTCTCATGCCGGGTTTTGTGATTCTCGGTTTTGTGATTGTTTATGGCACTGGGGAGAGCTTGATGCGTGACGTTGGGCAGGACCGGCTGTTGACATTCCAGGCGGTGCAGCGCGGCCGCTGGTGGCTTCGCCAGGCTGGAGAAAGTCTGTGGCGCGGTGCCGCGCTCGGCCTGACTTTGTTCGGTGGCGTGACGCTAATCTTGAATCGTCTCGGCCCAATGGCACAGATTATTTTGAATCATGAAAATGATGTCCTGCTATATTACACGGCCAGTGTGGCGCCGCTGACAGTTGTGGGAGAGAATCTTTGTTACGCCCTCTTCGCAGAAGCCACTTATCGTCTGCTGTTGATTTCCATACTCGTGCGTTACTTTCGCCAAACCTGGGCTATCGTCGCCATCGCCGCCCTGGTCTCGGCGTTGGGGCGAACTCACATGCTGGATTTGTCACCATTCGGTTTCGCGCTCGGGTTCGATTTCCTCCTTGGTTTGGCGCTCGCGTTGATTTACCTCCGCCATGATTTTCTGACCACCGTGACCACCGCACTTACGTTGCCGCTACTTTTGCACGGCTTCAGCTTTCTTTATGCCGGCAAAATCCTCAGTCCACTGAATGGCTGGATCCTACTGGCGCTGCCCGTGCTTTTCATCGTGGCTGGAAGGATCATCCAACGCCATGGCCGGACTGAGATTGACACGCATGCGTTGCAGCCGGATTATCTCAAACGCCTCGCCGAGAAAGAACGGATCAAAAAAGAGTTGGAAATTGCCCGGCAGGTGCAGCTCAGTTTCCTGCCTCGCCAACTGCCGGAAGTCACCGGACTGGATATTGCCGCGCTGTGCATTCCTGCGAATGAAGTCGGCGGTGATTACTACGACTTTGTTCAGCCCGGCCATCGCCGCTTCGGCGTGCTTATTGGTGATGTCTCCGGCAAGGGAATTTCTGCCGCATTTTACATGACGCTCACCAAGGGTATTATCAAATCCTCGGTGCAGGACAATCTTTCCCCGGTACAGGTGCTGATTCGGGCCAATCAGCTTTTCTACGAAAACGCCGAGCGCGGCATCTTTGTCAGTCTGATCTACGGCATATTTGATCTGGAGAGTCGCATTTTCACTTTTGCCCGTGCCGGCCATAATCCGATTTTATTGCTGCGCCGCCAGGAACATAACGCCGCTTTTGTTTCACCCAATGGCCTTGCCCTTGGCTTGGAACATGGGGAAATTTTTCGCCGCAACATTCAAGAGCAGACACTCGTCATAAATAGCGGCGATGTCTTTGTCTTTTACACCGACGGTTTCACCGAAGCGATGAATGGCAAAAATGAGGAATTCGGTGAACCACGCATGCTCGAGGTTTTATCCGATTGCATTGGCGCCTCCAGTCAAGAAACGATTAATCAGATCCGCCAGGCCGTACAGAGTTTCACCGGCAATGTGCCCCAGCACGACGACATGACGATGGTGGTGGTGCGTGTGGTGTAAGCTGGAGGTTCGATGCTGAGTTCCGTTTAATGTCATCCTGGAACAATAACAGAGTTCCGCATTCTAATCGTGATGATACTAAAACTGAGATTACCGTATGTCCGAAGCCATTCTCAACGTAGCAAAAATCCGCGCCCAGTTTCCCGCCTTGCAACAGCGTGATGCCCTAGGATTGCCATTCCTCTACCTCGACGGCCCGGGTGGCACACAAGTGCCGCAGCGCGTGATCGACGCCATGACCAATTATCTGATTCGAATGAATTCCAACAAGCATGGCCAATTTCCAACCAGCCGGCAGACCGATGCGGTCGTCGATGCCGCGCGCGTGGCGATGGCGGATTTTTTCAATGCTTCGCCTGAAGAAATCATCTTCGGTGCGAATATGACGACATTGACGTTTCATCTCAGCCGCAGCCTTGCAAAAGTTTTCCAGCCCGGCGATGAAATCATCGTCACGCGTCTCGATCACGATGCCAACATCTCGCCCTGGCTGGCTCTGCAAGAGAAAGGCGTGAACATCCGCTGGTGGGACATGCAGCCGGAGACTTGCACGCTCGATCCCGCCGCGCTCGACAAGCTGCTCACCCCTCGCACCAAGCTGCTCGCCGTCGGTTATGCCTCGAATGCCGTCGGTACCATCAATGACGTGAAACGCATTGCCCAAATGGTGCATGCCGCTGGTGCGATGATTTTCGTGGATGCGGTTCATTATGCTCCGCATGGCCCAATTGATGTGCGCGACATTGATTGCGATTTTTTGGCGTGCTCGGTGTACAAAATTTTTGGGCCGCATGTCGGCGTGCTGTATGGCAGGCGTGAGCTGTTGGAGAAATTACCGGCATATAAAGTACGGCCCCAAGAAGATACGCCGCCGGACAAATTTGAAACCGGCACGCTCAATCACGAAGGCATTGCCGGCACCATCGCCGCCATCGAATACTTGGCAGACATCGGCAAAGATCATGCGCCACTTCTTCCGCAAAACTTCAATACCTTTCAAGGCCGGCAGCGGGATTTGAAACGCGCGATGCATGTGATTCAATCACATGAAAATCAACTGAGCCGGCATCTTGTGGCAAAACTCAAAACCCTGCCTGGAGTAAAAATTTACGGAATCACCGACACAAAGAATTTCGGACATCGCACCCCGACTTTCGCAATCCGGCTTCCCGGCTTAACGCCCCAGGAAATCGCGCGCCGCCTCGGCGAGCAGGGCATTTTCGTCTGGGATGGCAATTTCTACGCTCTGGAAGTCACCACTCGTCTTGGCGTTGAGGAAATGGGCGGCGTCGTGCGCATTGGGATGGTGCATTACAACACAACTGAAGAAATTGACCGACTGATTGTTGCACTGTGGGATATGGTATAATTTACGCACACAAAAAGTTCGAGCCATGCGAAAGCGAAAAAAAAGAGAGACCGCTTCGACGCAAACCATTTTGCTTGCCGGCGTTTCGTTGCGGACAAAAGATCACAACGACAAATTAGATGCGCAAGAAGGGCGTTCGGTTCGTCTCAAGAAATTACTATTGCGCGCGCGCCGGCCGGTACCGCTTTCGCTGGCATTGCTCATGTTTGGCGCAGCGATTTTTGCCATTTTTTTGCTCGACAGCATGTTCTTCATTGTCGGCAATTTCCCCCGGATCATTCGCCAACTGCGCGACCTCCTGTTCGTGGCCGGCCTGCTTTTGCTGCTGCCCTCAATTGCCGCCAGTCGCTTGATCGAAAAACGCAACATCAAACGTGCCTTGCTGCATGTGTTCTGGGGCATTGTAGTGATCAATGTGCTGCTTGGTCTCGCCAATCTATTTGGCGATGGCGGCGATTCCATATTTTCTTCATCAAGTACTTTTTTTACCACCGCCGTAACCAGTCTGTTGATTTCCGGCTGCACCATCGCGCTCTGGCCGCAAGTCAGAAGCTTGATTTATTACAAAAGCAAACGCGACACCAGCAGAAATTTTCGCCTGCTTGTCATTGTTGCTGCCATTTATATTGGTTACCGGATTCTGACAGGCGCCGGCACAACCGGTTTTTGGGGTGGCAACGCGTTTGCAAAAAGTGCCTTCTTTATTTTGATCTTGCTCATGGTGCTGAACGGTTCACGACACACCTGGATTCGGCCCCTCAACCGCAGCCAAAAATGGGCAACATTTTGGCTTGGGACAATCACCTTGGCGCTGGCCATTACGGCTTTGAACGAGGTGACACCTGCTCGGTACGGCGAATACAGCATTGCCCTCTCCTCCTTCGTCTCCGTGTCGTTTCTCTTTTTTGCCATTTACACCGGCCTGACCCTGCTGACACTGCTTGTACAGCTTCCGACTGCCGGCTTGTTTGATGAAAAAATGCGCGAAATCCAAACTCTGCGCGAGCTGAGCAGCAACATCATTTCCGAATTGGAGATTGGCAATCTGGTGCGCCTGATCACCGAAAAAGCAGTGCAGGTGGCCAAAGCCGATGCGGCGTGGCTGGAGCTGATTGATGAAAAAAATGACAAATTGTTGCTTGCCAGCGCCATCAACCTCTCCGAACAAGAACGGGCGAGCGTCCTTCTCGACTCCCGGCACGGCATTACCGGGTGGATTTGCCAACATCGCCAGCCGGTGTTGATCAACGAAATCGAAACGGACGAACGCACCGCTTATTTGAAAAAATGGAAGAGCAACCTCGCCGCCCTGATCGGGGTGCCGCTGCTCTCCAAGGGAAAGCCCCTGGGTGTGCTCTTTTCTGCCAAAAGCGATGCGTGGAGCTTCGATCAGTTCGATCGCGACATGCTGCAGGCTTTTGCCAATCAGGCTGCGGTCGCCATTGATAATGCGCGCTTGTGGCAGGAATCCATTGAAAAAGAGCTGCTGGCGCAGGAGCTGCGCGTGGCACACGATGCGCAGATGAAATTGCTTCCCAAGCGCATGCCGAGTTTGCCCAACCTCGATATTGCCGCCATCGCGATCACCGCCAACGAAGTGGGTGGAGACTATTTCGATTTCTTCGAGTATCAGGATCGCTTGGGCATCGTCATCGGTGACGTCTCCGGAAAGGGAGCATCCGCGGCATTTCACATGGCCGAGATGAAGGGAATTGTCGAAGCCTACAGCCGCATCTATCACTCCCCGCGCGAAGTGTTGGTACACGCCAACGCTGCGCTCCACCGCAGTATTGAAAGCTCGGTTTTCGTCAGTCTCATCTATGCCCAGATCGATTTCACACGCCGGGAGATGTTATACAGCCGGGCCGGGCACTGCCCGATTATCTTCGTGCGCGCAAATGAGCCGCCTCGCCTCTTACAGCCGGAGGGCATTGCCCTGGGTCTGGACGACGGTCAAATCTTTGACAAGGTCATCACCGAAGATCGCCTGCAATTGCAACGCGACGATGTTTTGGTTTTCTACACCGATGGCGTAACTGAGGCCATGGATGCGCACTTGCACGAATTCGAGGAATCCCGACTCATCGAGCTGGCGACGACTTTTACAGGTAAAAACAGTCAGGAAATTCTCCAGACCATTGTTGAGGCGGTGCGGCAGTTTGTGGGATCAGAGAAAGCACATGATGATTACACCGTGGTGGTTTTAAAAATGAAATAAAAAAACATTTGGATTTTGGGCAGAATTGTGTATATTAAAATACCTCATCGGAAAAGCCCGCCCAAGGGCACAATCCCTTACGGACGTTGCCTTCGGCTGCAGGTCAGCACGGCTGGAATTCGGTTATCTGAACTCGTGAAGAGCGTCCGAAGATTGTGGACAAAGCTTTCCCGGACGCAACAAGCAGGAAAATAACTGGCGTCCATCGTCCGAAAATAATGTCCAATGGCTTGGTTTGGCTTCACAAACATGAAACTTGGGATATCTCAGCTTATTTTGAGGAGGTTTTTACATGAATGGGTTTGAGGTGGCGCGCGCTGATAACGGCGGAATTTCGATTTTACGCCTCAAAGGTTATCTTGACGCCCACACGGCGCCGGATCTGGAGTCGGCTCTGCAGAAATTGGTCGATGAAAAACGCGTCAAGATCGTGGTGAATTTTCGAGATCTGACGTACATCAGCAGCGCCGGATTGGGCGTTTTCATGGGATTCATCGAGGAGGTTCGCAACAACGGGGGCGATATCAAACTGACCAACATGAATCAGAAAATTTATCGCGTTTTTGACTTGCTCGGCTTTCCCACACTCTTCGAGATCCGCGAAGATGAAAGCCTGGCGTTGAACAGCTTTTCTCATCACCAATCCCATTGAAACGCTTTGATCATGATTAAGGAAGGCGGTGACGGATTGCCCCAGGTCAAGAAAAAGTATCAGCTCCGTATTCCAAGCCAAACCGACAATCTCGAGCTGATCCGGGAATTTGTTGCCAGGGTGGCGAGAAAAGTCGGTTTTAAAGATGATGATGTCAGCAAGATCGAATTGGCCGTTGATGAGGCTTGTGCCAATGTGATCAAGCATGCCTATAAACGGGACGATAAAAAGCCCATCGATATCGTCATTCAGATCGATTATCGAAAGTTCACCGTCATCATCACCGACCACGGTTGTGGTTTCGATCCCAAGAAAATCAAAACTCCGGACATGAAGGAGTATTTGGCGGAGATGCGGGTAGGCGGGCTGGGAATTTATCTGATGCGCACCCTCATGGATGAAATCGATTTTGACATCAAACCTGGAAAACGCAACCAGGTCATCATGTCAAAATATTTTCTGGAAAGAAAATCCAAACACGCCCATCCAACTGAGGTCAAATCACCTCGCTGACTGTTATTTGTCTTTCCTCACACTTTATTATTTTATTAAATTGGTTGAAGTACAATGGATTCAAATCACACTTCGAAGCCCGGAAGGAAGACTGCGCGTACGCCGGCACTGACCCGCGGTGATGCACCGCCGGAAGTGCGCCCCAGAACTTACATCAATCGTTCAATCATACGACGCGGCGCCGGGGTGAGAGGAACACGCACCACCCCTCTGGGCTATCGCGAAAGCCGTCGGCACACCAATGTCCCAAGGCGGCTCTCCCGTGAATTGGACGAGCGCATCGTCGAGCTGCAAGCCCTGTTCGACGTGAGCAGAACTTTGAACTCTTCTCTTCAGCTCAAGAATATTCTCGATACGCTGCTGCTCACACCCATGGGCAAAATGATGATCGGCAAAGGCGTCGTGCTGTTGGCTCGTGGCGAAAAGCGCTTCGTCATCGAAACGCTCAAAGGCATCCCGCGCACCCACATCGGCCAGGAAATTGAAATCAACCTCCCACCACAACCCACGACACAATTTTTGAATGAGCTGGAAGGGCAGCCGTGGGCCGCGCTGCTGGTGAAATTGGGGTTTCGTTTGATGGTGCCGATTCTCTCCGGCAACCGCTGTCTCGGCTTGATGGTTTATGGCAACAAATCCAATGATCAAAGCTATAGCTCGAGTGACTTGGAGTATCTGAATTCCCTGGCAAATTTGGCAGCGACGGCCGTTGAAAATGCGCTGATCTTTCAACAGCTCAACGAGGTCAATCGCCGCCTCGACAAGAAAATTCAAGAACTCAACACGCTGTTCGAAATCAGCAAAGAGCTCAATTCGACGCTCGAAGGAGATAAAATCGTCAACGTGCTGGCATATGCGCTCATGGGTGAGCTGATGGTGCAGCGTTGCTTGATTTACACCCAGGAAAACGGCGAGCTGCTGCTGCGCGTCAACAAGGGTTTTCGGGGCGAAGACGGACTGATGACCTTCGAAAACGAAAATTTCCGCAATCGCTTGAAACAGATCAGCCAGCCGGTCTTGACCAGCAAGTTGATCGAAGACGATTTGCGTACGACTTTGCAGAACAACGGCATCACGCTGATTCTACCCATGTTGAGCCAGAATGTGGTGCGCGGCACCGTCCTGCTCGGTGAAAAAATCACCAAAGCCGAATTTCTCGAGGATGATGTCGATTTTTCGGCCACGCTCTGTAATGCGGCCATGATCTCATTGGAGAATGCACGGCTATTCCAGGAGACTCTCGAAAAGCAGAAACTCGAAGAGGAACTGGCGATCGCACGCGAGATTCAACAACGGCTGCTGCCGAAAGAAGCTCCGCAACTGGGCGATTTCGAGCTGGCTGCGCTCAACATTCCAACCCGTCAAGTCGGCGGCGATTATTACGACTACTTCCCCATCGATGATCAGCGCTATTTGATCTCCATTGCCGATGTCTCCGGCAAGGGGGTGCCGGCGGCGCTGCTCATGTCGAATCTGCATGCGACCTTGCACGCCATGATGACCGCCGAAGTTTCCTTTCAGGAAATCGTTCAGCGCATCAACAATTTTGTTTACTGCAATACCAGCCACGACAAATTCATCACCTCCTTCTTTGCCATTTTCGATCGACACACCGGGTCCCTGACCTCCATCAATGCCGGACACAATCATCCGTATCTCTTTCATCCCGACGGCCGCTTCGAGACGCTGCAGGAGGGCGGCCTGCTGCTTGGCATGTTTCCCAATGCGCCCTACAAGGACGAAACACATGTGTTGCATCCGGGTGATTGGGTGGTGATGTACACCGACGGGGTCAGCGAAGCCATGAACACCAACGACGAGGAGTTCGGGGAAAAACGGATCGAAGAGCTCATTCGTGCCAATCTCACCAACACGGCGGCCGGCATGATCGAAGCCATCAGTAACGCGGTCAAGGAATTCACAGCGGGCGCCCCGCAAAGCGACGACATCACGCTCATGGTGCTGCGCTGCAATTGCAAATAGAGGCATCATGGCGGCGATATTGGTTGTCGATGACGAGCAGGCGATTCGTTTTTTGCTTTCAGAAGTTCTGGCCAAGGATGGGCATCGGGTCACCGCGGTGGCAGATGGTGATGCAGCCCTGGAGCGCTTGCGGGTCACGAATTTTGATTTGGTGATTACCGACCTGCACATGCATGACGTCGACGGCATCGCGGTTTTGCGAGCAGCAATAAAAAAGCCGGTGCTCACCGAAGTGCTCATTCTCACCGGCCACGGCACGGTCTCCTCCGCGGTCGAGGCCATGCGCCTCGGTGCATTTGAATATCTCACCAAGCCGATCGATTTGGAGGAATTGCGCCTGAAGGTGCGCCAGGCGCTCGAGCGCCGCGAAATGCGACTGCAGATCGAAGCGCAACGCCGGGAGATTCAGGCGCATCAACAAATGATCGCGCGCGACCTCAAGCTTGCCGCGCAGGTGCAACTCAGCCTGGTACCGCGGCCATTCAGACATCCGCGTGTGGAAGTGGACGTTCATCATCTGCCGATGATCGGGGTTGGCGGCGATTTTTCCGATGTTTATTTCGATGGCAACGACCACCTGCACCTCTCACTCGTCGATGTTACCGGCCACGGCATCACCGCCGCGCTTTTGGTAAACCGCATGTCGAGCGAAATTCGCCGGCTGGTTCGCGAACATCTCGAGCCCAAGGCCCTCCTGCATCAGTTCAACGACTTTATCGTCGAGTCCTTTGCCGGCACCGGCATGTTTCTGACCATGTTCACGTGCATGCTGCAACTGTCACGCGGCCAACTCGTCTACGCCGGCAGCGCGCATCCAGCCGCGATCCTCTGGCGCCGTGCCACAAAAAGTTTTGAAAAATTGGAGTCCCAAAATCCAATCGTCGGTTTTGAGCGCATGGCAAATCATCAATTCAAACACGATCTCGTCGAAGTCCATCCTGGTGACAAGCTGATTCTGTATACCGACGGTATCACTGAGGCAGAAGGCGCGAACGGAGCGCAGTTGGGGATTGGCGGGCTGATCGATTTCCTGATGCCAGTAATCGCTCATTCTACAGCCGAAGTCTGCAAAGGCTTGGTTGAAGATATCAAAAAATGGGCGAAGAAACCATTGCGGGATGATATTTATCTGTTGGTGGCGGGATTGAAGTAGCGCATCATCTCATACTCATACTCTTACTCTTACACGTCTCCTCAAACTACTCGAAACTTGAACATGAGGCCAAGGTGCGCGAAATCTCAAAAGATGAAAACTTTCAGTAAAAAGTGAGATGCGGCTGGCCTTTCGCCTCACGCCAGAGCAACAACGCCAGCTCGCGCAGATGGTAGTCTCCCCACATCGAGGACTCGCCCGAAGGCACGCCTGAAGGCACGCGGGCTGATTTCGGCACGTAATCCCACCCACGGGGACGATGATAGACGGAATGCAACAGCAAGCCTTGATGGTTTTCCTTTTCAGAGAGATATGGCGGATGCAACAGGGTTTTCGCTATCGTCAGACCTGCTTGAACGTAGCGCTGTCCTGATTTCTGCTGTTTATGCTTTTGCAAAAATCGACCGAGGCGGAGCAATCCCTGCGCCGCAATGGCAGCAGCCGAGCTATCGACTGGTTCATGGGGATTGAACGGATCCGCCGGCTGATTCAAATAATCGCCGAGGCGATGCAAATGCGGCGCGCCTGTATCCCAATAGGGAATGCCATCCACCGGACTATTGTCAAGGTAAAAATCTGAAGTCACTCGCGCCGCGCGCAGCATCATATCGATAATTTTCTTCCTGCCACCGAAAGCTTGCAGCACCTGTTCACTCAGCGTATCAAAAAACTCGAGCTGTTCGGCATAACCGCAGATGATCCAGGCCAAACCCCGTGTCCAGGTGCTGAAGGGCGAGTAGCCTTGCTGCGTGCTGGGACACCGATAGCTGCCGTCGTTCAAATTAAAGATGGACTCGTGCGCCACACGGCCGGGCACATCGTAAATATCCCGGCCCTCGCCGTAATAAACGTTGAATTCCGCCGTGGTCCTGGCATGCTCAACGAGTCGCTGCAACAACGAAATCGGTTGGTCGCCCTCTCCCATCAAAACATGCCCAAGTTGGTGCGCCACGGCCAGCGAGCGCAAAGAGCGAATCGTATCCGCAAACAGGGAATGCGGACCGTTGAACGAATAAATGTAGCCTCTGCCGTTTCCCAGCTCCGTCCAGCGCGAGGCTTGCACGGCGCCGGAACATTTGAGCGCCAATTCATAAAAATTTCTCTCCCATTCATTATATGGAGTCCGGCCCTCGCGCAGCAATCGCCACAAATTACCGTAGGTGCTGATATTATTAAAACCGTGATCATGTACACCGACATGTGTGAGATGAGCGGCCATGACCGTAACGGTGCCGTGGCGACCGAGAGCAAGGAATTCCTCATCGCCGGTCGCATCAAATTGCAGCAGCGCCGAACCGAATTGAAAGCCCTGCGTCCACTCCGTCCAACCTCGCGTCGTGTATCTGCCTTTGACAGTAAACACCGGCGCACCCCAGCGCGGTTTCCACGTCTTTTGAATGCTGCGAATTTTGGTTGCGGAGATCTCGAATAAATGTTGAATTGGTGGAAGTAGTTTGGTGGGCGTCAAGCTGAAATCAATTTTTATCATACTTTTACTCCTGCTCTTACTTCTGCTCTTACTCGCTGTTGAAAAGTCGCTAAAACCGGTAAGAGCAAAAGGCTTATCGGATTAGGCTCATCTTCACCGATCTCACGACCCTACCTCCTGCCACTGGCTCAATCGACATGCGCAGAAAATATTCACCGCTGGCCACCGGCACGCCGGCATCATTCAAGCCGTCCCATTGCAGTTGATGAAGCCCGGCTTCTTTTAAATGCCACGGCCAGGCACGGACACGCTCGCCGAGCATATTAAAAATTTCCAATTGCACGCGGGCACGAATCGGTAACCCAAAACGAATGGTCGTCACTGGATTGAATGGCAGATGCCCAAAGGGATTGGGATAATTTTGCGAAAGCGTGAATTGAGTTGGCACGTTCTCACGCTCTCCGGGATCAGCGACGCCAGTAGTCCCGAAGAAAAATTCGAGCACACGGCGGATCACTTCCTTCTGTGATACTGCGGTCGAAATCGTTTCAAAGGGAAAAGCGAGATAAATCAACTTCCCCGGCTGCGTGCCGCCTGGAAAGACACCGGCGAATTGAACCCCGGCATTCAGACCATTGCCATAACGCAGGCAGATGGTGCCACCCCCAACGGCGTTGATCGCATCCGGATAATCTTCCGGATAGGGCGAGCTGCCATAATTGAAATTCAGTCCTGCAAAAATGCCGCCGGCGACACCGCTCACCGAATAGTTGTTGGCATCATCACTGGCATAATCCGCTTTCAAATAGTCGCGCAAAAAGGCGTCGTCACTGGTTGCGCCTTTGGCTTGCACGTCCAAATCCCACGCCACTTCCGAGCCGGAAACAAAGAGATTGCCGCCATTTTGCAGATAGGCCTTCACTTTTGTCTGTTCGGTGGCACTGAAGGTCTCGTCAACCGTCGATTCATCTCCAAGCAACCAGAAAACAGCTTGATAATCCTGCAAATTTACCAATCCGGAAATCACCGCCTCGTTGGCGCAGGTTTCAAACGCGAAGCCATTGCCGGCAATCGCACGGCCGTGGGAGAATACAAACCAATGCCACGGCTGCTGCCAACTACCCGAGCCGCCGAAGCGATCAAAGCCATCGACAATCAGCAGGCGTTCGCCGCGGGTTGAGGAGGCAATACCATAAACATCCGAGCTGATGCTCTCGTTCGGCGGCGAAACCGTATCCACCGCCGTGAGTCGAAAATATCTTTCGGCGGTGATGGTGCCGAGCTCGGCTTGGGTGGTCGTTTTGGTCAATTGGCCCTCTCCCATCGCCAATGTCCACGAAGCATTGTCCGAAGAGGCAGACAACCGATACCCCAGCAAATCCACTTCCGTATTTGCTTTCCAGCGCGCCAGTGGCGTACCGGCAAACGTTACGCTGAGCAAAGTCGGCTGCGCCGGGGCTAATTGATCGCGCCGCGTCACACGCACCGGTACATAAACCGTGTCGGCATTGCGACGAGTGTCTTCGGTGAACACCATCACGGTGTAATCGCCTTCCGGCAGCGTGCCGGTATCCCAATAAGTCTTTGTCGTTGCCGTATTCGTCACGTAATAAACATGGGTGCTGGTGTTGGACAGCGAGGGATGAAATGTGTTGTGCACGCTGGCAGTGGGCTTGCGATCGAATTGGTAACGCAAGCCGTTGTTGGGCGGAGAATATACAACCGTTTTTCGATCGGACGAGAGAATTTTATACCCGAGCTTGTAGGTGCCGTTGTTCAAAACCGAGGCCGAGCTTCCCGGCGGGCCATTTTTCTCGGCGACATGTGCAATGATGTCGACGAGACCGCTGACGGAATTGGTGGTGAACTGAACGCCGGTGCTGTTCTGATAAAATCGCACGTAATTGATCGTTGGTGGCCAGGTGTCAATGTATGGAGACAACCCGGTATTCTCACGCAACGCATTCACTTCACTCCCGACCTCGCCCTCGGTCAGATGCACGTGACCGAGTCCCTGCAGAATGGTGCCAAGTACCGTTATGGATTTGAAGACCGAGTCGCCCACGCCGAGTGCTGGATTCGGCATGATGTGAACATACGCAAATCGGCCCACACGCACGAAAGCGCTGCTGCCACTGGGATCGAGTGAAGTCACGACACCGTCCAGTACCGGATACACCGGTGAGCCATCGGCTTTGGGAATATCGACACCGTTGTGATAATGTGGCGAAGGATCGGTGTCACGATATTCGCAGAAAGTGCCGGTGATCGGTTGCGATTGATCGAACGGCGTCACCGGCCAGGGAAATTGGGCACGGGAGGGAAACGGCAAAAGGCAAAAACAAAAAAGCAACACGCTGCAGCGAGATGAAGGAGAATTTTTTTTCATTGTTATGACTGTGCGCAGGAAGGACATAAAAATCACTTCGCTACATTGGAAACGATGAAGTTTTGCAACAAACCCTCTGCGGCGAGGACAAGTTTTTGGCCATCCTCGGAAACCAACAATTTCGGCGAGCTCAAGGCCTGTTTGAGTGAGGTTGCAAATTGTTGTTTGCCTTGCCCGTTGAAACCGAGAAGGCGATTATTCTCAAAAAGAAAACGATTGTCCTTGAAAACACTCGCTCCGGCCAAAGCAAAAATTTTATCCAACCCGGCGGTGGCGGCAATGTCCACCAACATCTCCGTTTTTCTGGAGAGGTTGATTTGCCACTGCAATTTGCCGCTCGGAAGGCTGACCATGCGCAACTGGCGGCGGTCCATCAGCAACGCCCGAGCGCCGTTTTTCGCAAAGAGAGCTTGACGGAACAGGCCGTTGACGGTTACAAGAAGATCGCCCCGGTGATTGAAAAACGAGACGGTAGATTCGACGCGCGGACTGTGTGCGCCTTCGTCGGATACAACCGCGTAGCGCGCAGCCACCAGCCACCGCCCATCATCGGAAATGGCCAATGCACCTGCAGTGCCCGGTGCCAATTCGCGGCGCCATAACTCATCGCCAGCAACTGAAAATCGGCAGAGTACCGGTGCAACAAGTTTTCCGGTTGTCGAGGGCGCAGGCTGGCTGAGAACAACAAATGCCTCGGCGCTGGCAGCGAGCAAGAACGGCCTTTCAAGTGAATACGGCGCATCGCTGAAGAGTTGCTGCTCACGAGTCACTTGCCCGCTGCGGTTCAAAAAAATCAGACGCGCGATGGCCGGCTGCACGACCAGCAAATTCGATCCGGCCGTATCGAACAAAAATTGCGGCAACGGATCATCGCTGTGCTGTGAAAAAATGTAATTGCCTTGTGGTCGGCCCTCGCGATCAAACCAACGCAAAGCGAGCGTGGTCTCGCCTTCCCTCTCCCCTGCTTTGATGATCTTCTCCAATGTGGCGATCGTGCTGGCATCGCTACTGGCAGCATGCTTCAGAAACGTGGCTTTGGCCTCAGCGATGGACTGCCCTCGACGATCAAGCCAAATCAGGCCGGAGCCGGTGCGCCAGGCAACACAGTCGCCGGTGCGGGCGAGGATGGGCAAACCACTCGATCGCGTTTGCACCGAAACAGATTGCAGACGGAACCCTGATTGCGTCTGGCCAGCTGCAAACGATGGCGAAAACAATAGGAGCAGCAAAACACCACAAAGAATGTTCCGGCTGCACCGATAACAATTGCGGTTCAATGTGTTCATGGTTTTTAATATATCATTTCTCGAGGTCAAAGGCAAGAGAATGCAAGATCACTGCTTTCTCAACAAGACGGTTTGTTCCGAATTGTCTCCGTGTGTCGAGTATACCTGGCCGATGAAGGCAAAAAGCTCATTCGACTCTTGAGAACTGGCGAGATGGGGCGGCACAAGACGAATGAAGATGGCAATCTTGTCGAGCACAAATCGGCCGTGCGACGAAAATTTGCTTCATCCAACCGGGTAAGCAATGACACACGCATGTGGATTTTTAAAAGCCTGTCAAATTCGACGGTGCGAATCCAATGGATTTGCAGTACTCACGATAACACCTGCACCAAAAGTCAGGAGGTTTCCCTCGCCACCGCCCGCTCGTAAGCCAACCGCACCCTCGCCACATCATCCGTGAACAACAGGCCGAGCTGCAACAAATTCTCCCGCAGCACTTCCACATTCGTCTGCGGCAGGGGCACGTTGATGATTTTCGGCAATTGTTTCAGCTTCGACGACACCTCGTGCGCCATTTCTTCGATGCCCGCGAGGAAGCGCTGGTGATATTGCTCCAGCTCGTTGACCAGCGGCAGGAGCACATAATCCGCCTTGCCTTTCAAGCCATGCAGGTAAGTCGAGACCGCCTTTTCGACGTGTTGACTTTGACGTTGTATAAAATCATGACCCTCCTCGAGCAGGCTTTCCAGACTCTGTCCCGCCGGAATGATTTTCACGCCCAGTTCCGTAAAAAAAGTCTCGAGCGCAGTTTTAAGCTCACCCACTTTGTTGGGAAGTCCGAGGGATATTGCAATGGGTGTTTGCGCGGACGTCAACCGGCGACGCCGCAATACCTCTTTGGATTTGATTTGCGCCAGCATCGAATGCAAAAAGTACAAGGCCAGTTTCGCCTCGCGAAAGAGATTCGCGGCCAATCGCGGCAGAGAAATGCGATGCCACCGGCCGGATTTCAAATAAACGTAAGCCCGTTGCCAGAAACGGGTCATCTCTCGGCGCGATTGCCGGCCGCCCAGCGCAAAGACGTTGAGGCGATTAAAAGTGCTCAGCAAACCACTCCATACCCGCGAACGTTTCCATTCCAATATCGTCAACTTCTCCTGCAGGCTCGCTTTGAGCCTGCGGCCATAGGCTTGGTCAAGCTCGCGCACCACCTTGATCTCGAATGCCGGCCGGAGACGAGTTTGCAGCCAAAGCTCTTGCATCTCAAAAAGCAGATTCGTAACGCCTTTCACATAGCGCCAGATCTCCGGAACGCGCATCTTCAGGTGGGCCCAGCGCGTTGCGATCGCGTAGCCCGGCCGGCGCACGGTGCGATCCTTCAGACGGAAAAAGCCGGCCACCATCGGGTGATTGCCTTCGACCAACGCGGCATTTTTGTACCAGATGAAATTTTTGAAAATATTCCAATACGTCTCTTTGCTGGCGCGCCGGAGAATGGCTTTCATATTGTCAAAGCTATAAAAGCTGCGCCAACACTCACGGTACAATTTCGTCCACGCGCCGTTTTTGAGATGAGGATGTTGCATGCTCTCGTGGAAAGAGTCGTAAGTGTTGTAATCCGGATCCAAATAGGCGCCGGCCCCCACCATTTTCTTGTGATCCATCGATCCCGGCAACGGCGTCAACATGAAGAAAGAGGCCTGATCGACTTTGATCTCGTGCATGAGCCGGCGCAGGTCTTCGCGCACCGATTCTTCGGTATCAAATGGAAAACCAATAATGAAACCCACATGGGTCGCCACGCCAACGCGGTGCCATGCCGCGATGAGATTCACGAAATCATCCACATGGTTCTGCGTCTTACCGGCGGCTTGCAAATTCTTCGGGTTGGTGCTTTCCATGCCAATGAACACCTGGGTGCAGCCCGCAGCTTTGGCCTTGTCGATAAAATTTTTGATTTTGTAGGAGAGCACATCAACCTGCATCATGAAGCTGATGGCGATGCCCTCCTCCTGGCGCAGACGGATGATCTCGTCGAAAATCGCTTCCCAATTTTTGTTGCGGGCAAAATTGTCGTCGGTGAAAAAATAGAAATTGACGCCGGCGTGATGGTTGCGCCGCAAGGTCTCCGCAATTTTGTGGGCATCGCGGTAGCGCACCTTGCGGCCCTGCACATTGATGATGGTGCAAAAGCTGCAATTGAACGGACAGCCGCGGCCGCAGTCGATCGTGCCGAAATTGGGAAAAGCGAATTGGCGCAGATATTTTTTATTCACCATCGGCAGCGCCGGCTGTCGCAGATCCGGCAGGTCGTTGATGAAATCGTACATCGGCTTGAGCCGGTCGTGAATGGCATCCGACAGAATCTCGTGCCAATGCTCTTCCACCTCGCCCTTGACGATGGTCACGCCACAATCCATCAGATGTTGGATATCCGCAGGAATCGTGGGGAACATGGCGAGCATGCCGCTGACGTGGAAACCGCCGATCAGCACCGTCACCCCGGCGGCGCGAAATTGCAGCGCCAAATCCGTCGCGCGCGGGTACTGGTTGGTCTGCACCCCGGCCAAACAAACGAAGACTTTGGTATCTTTCCGGCGGTCGAGCTTGATGATTTTCGCTACCGGAATTTTGTGAATGGCCTCGTCGAGCAAAGTGATATCGATCTCGACCTCGCCGAGAATTTTTTGGCGCTTGACCTCCTCCGTGAGACCGTAAAGACAGGCCAGCGTATTGCTCGGCAGCACGCCGCGAAAATGCCGCATGACGTAACCCTCGTCATCATACTTCGAGGGCTTGATGAAAACAATGTGCAACCGCCGAATTTTCTGCGTCGATTGTCGGGTGGGATGAAGCATAGCAACCTCCTTGCAAGATGCGATACATGGGGCAGCCTGCGGCCGGCCGTAGGCTTCTGACTGTGCCCGTCATAATGCGTCGAAGATTCAATACAGGGGAGATTTACTTGTGCCGTTCGATTTAAGCGGCACAAAAACCTTACTTGCCACGAACTCGTGGTGAATTCACCACCACACTCTCGAATGTGCCGGAACAAAACTTATAACGGTAGCCGTTCCCTCCACTTTTGTGGATCGCGGGAGTTATGGAAAACGCAATAAACCGTTACCGTGTTGTCCTCATATTCATAGAAAATCGAGTAAGGAAACCGTCGCACGAGCCCGCGCCGATAATTCTCATGAGCAACCGCATACATCTCGGGCATACGACAAATGGCCTGGATGCAAGCATCGACACAGCTCAGAAATTCTTCTCCCAAACCTATACGCCGGTTTTCATACCAGGCATACGCCTCGCTGATGTCTTGCTCCGCTTCCGGAGCAATAATCAATTTAGCGGCCATAACGACTGCGAACCCTTCGTTTGACTTCTTCCCAAGAGAGCCCGGAGGCTGGGTTCCTCAGGAGGTTCGCTTTCCGACGAGCCAACTCTTGTTTTTGCCAGTCATGGACTGGCACTGCCTCGGGAGTGGCAGCAAGGTCATCCCAGAGATCCTCGACCAGTTGAAGTTTTTCAGTAGGGCTCAGATCAAATAACGAAGTGAAATTCATGTTCGTTTCAACCGTGCTTTTAAACTGGCCTAGCCTTTCTTTATGAGTATCGGTCAATTCGCTCATAGAACTCCTCCCTGAAACAGGTGGTATCAATATAAGAAGATTATAACTCAAGTTCAATGCGTTTTTTCTTCAGGTCAAAATTAGCATAAACTTTTTTGCAACCGGAACACAGCCAAACTTTCGCCGTGCCGCGAACTTCTTCCGATCTCGTGTGGGCTCAACCACTGAATGCGGCTGCGCCCGTAAAGAACAGATGATTTGGCAATGCGACAGTTTACGAAAAAGCGAGGGAAATGTCAAGGGAAGAATTTGAAACCGGCGTGATGCCTCAGTCATCGGTGGACTACCCTCCATGTCATGCTGGAAGCATCTTTTTAATACCAAGCACAGTGCTTGGTTGAAAAAAGATTCCCTACGGGCGTAGCCCACGGCCGCAGGCTTACAGCCGCAGGCCTGTGGAATGACATTTGAAAAGGGGTGGTGAACTGTTACGCCGGATTTTGCTCTTAAAATACCGAAAAGAATTGAACATTTTCCTCTTGCCTGATACTTTACAAAATATTATCTTGTGTTGTAATTTCTGCTGCCACCTCTCGCGCGACACCATCGTAAGAGTTCCACTGCGGTTGAATGCAACATCTTATGAATGCTGACCAAATCGAAAAAGCAAAGAGGCCCCGGGCCATGGCACATATTGGAAAAACACCCTTGCCCGTACGGACCTTACTGCACTTTGCGATCATTTTGTTGTTGCTGCCGGTAGTTGCAGCCGCACAGTTCTACGACCGTTGCCGCATACCGCGCGATCTGGTTTTCATCATCGATCACAGCGGCACCATGAAAAACAATGACCCTGATGGTCTCCGGTGGGAAGGATTGCGACAGCTCATCCGCCGGTTGGCAAAAGCCACTGACCGCGATGATCAGTTGGTCTTTGTTCCTTTTGGCTCGGCTAAAGACACCCCAAAGTATCTCACCAAACACGGGGCTTTGCGCTGGTTCAAATTGAAAAATCCGGAAGACCGGGCGTTGCTCTTCGGCATCATCGATCGTTGGGCCAAAGAAAGCAGTTATTCGGATTCCACGGACATCTTTGCCGCATTCAAGACTTTTGAAAAGAATTTCTATCCCAGCCGGAGATGGATTGCTGACCTGTACATCTTTTTCATCAGCGACGGCAGAATGGACGTTGGCAATCCCAGGCGCGGAGAAGCGAGCCGGCAGCAGGCAATCAGAGCCAGGGACCGGCAGCTTTATGCCTTGCTGCAGCGCATGCAAAATATCTGGCGCATTTACTCAGTTTGTGTCGGGCGCACCGTAGACGAGAATCGCCATCGCAAAATTCTCAGCTATAGCAAAAAAGACCGCCGGCGCTCGGGCCTGCCCTACCCTCCGCTCGGCCATACTTCTCCGGGTCATCCGTACTATCTTCGGGTTGATGTCGGTGACCGTCGCAGCAACCTCGCTTTGTTCAAAGATTCGATCTGGGATGCGCTCGACATCGGCGGCGCCGAATTGTTCAATGGCAAGATTGGCAAAACCGGTGTCACCTTTGCACCTGCTGCTGCCGAGGATTATCGTTTCCACTTTTCTCTGGCTCAACCCATGCGGCCGCATGAGTTTCAAGAGAAAATCAACCTCATGTACCGGATCGACAAAAATTTCCTGCCGGCAAAACTAATAGCAGAGCATACCGGTCTCATGAACGAACCCAGCCTTTATCTGGATTATCGAGTCGACACCGGGCATCTCGCGCAGATTGCCGGTAGGAGTCTCAAGCTGGCCAATATTCGTGAATGGAAAATTGAGGTCAGCGCATTGCCACGAGATCAGGCGGTGGTGAGTTTGCAAATTGTGCAAAGGCACGGCTGGCGCGTGTTTATTGATTCGCTGCAAATTACGCCGGCGCCTGTACCGCGGCGATGGCTCGATCGCCTGATCAACGCGCCCCAGCCCTGCAGCGCCTCATTATGGGCCAGTGGCTGGGCCTATAATGAATGCGGCCGGCAAAATCTCAACGCGCAAGACCAGCTTGCCATCGAAATCAACAATGGGAAACCCTATTCGCTGAAATTCAAAGATCAACAGGCCTACGATCAGGTCACCAAAGAACCTGCTTTTGTATACTACTGGCAAACGCCGCAAGCAATAACCGGAGATCCGGCTTTTCCCAACAGTTTGGGAGCAACAGTGACTTTGGGACTCAGGCTTTCGGCGTTTGGTGGCTATCTTTATCAAAATCACTCGATCGCGGTTCCGGTTTGCGCAGAATATGAGTCCGAAAGGAGAACAGGGCGTGAAGATCGCGTCCGATGAAAAAGACAAACGCGGACGTTTTGATTTAATCACGAAGCGAGGAATATTTTGGTTGGCATTGTCGCTCCTTGCCGGCCTGTGTCTCGGGGCGCGCTTGGTCTTGCGCTATGTCTACGACCGCCAGCTCGACGCTCCCAACCGATTCGAGCAAGTCGTGTGGATGAACTCAGCGTGGGGTGAGCGGAAAGAGCTGCTACGAGTTTGGCTGTCGCATTTGGGCAAGCCGGCGCCTGGCCGCAGCAAAGTGATGACGCAGTTGATCGGAATTTCCAATGCCGATCGCGCCATGGCGTTAACCGAATTGGAACGGAGTTATCTGCGCTTTTCTCCGACGAACATAACGAGCGACAATCTCTACGTCACCATTGCGCCTGCCAAAAAATTCAAGTCGCTGGAGGCAAGTTTCGAGGCTTTGGCGGCAGCAGGCTATGCTTCACGCCGACGCGGCACCTTCGGCAAGCCTGTGATATACTCTTTTGCGATTCGAGCTCAGCTCGAAAATTCTCGTAAAGTTTTTTACCGGACCTATCACTTTCGTTCCTGGGCGCCGGTGGAAACGATGTTTCTTTGGCTCAGTTTGTTCATCGGGATTTATCTGATTACCACATTGTCCATTCGAGGCGTTACTGCGCTCGTGGGCAAGCCTCGTCGGCCGATCGATTTGCTGCAGGATTGGATTTTCCGATTGTGGATAACCGTGCGAATCTGGTGGCTTCGATATGTCGTTTGCAAACGCATCGCCAATAGTTTCAGATGGGTTGCAGCCGGTCTTGGCATGTTGGCAGCGATTGCAGGATTGAATGGGGCACAAAACGTACAGGTGACCGGCTTGCTTTCCTTGTTTGCTGCATTAGCAAGTATCATGGAGTTAGTCGCCGCCGGTCGAACCGGCCAGCTTGAAGCTCTCAGAAAAATGGTCGAAGAAATGAAAGACGAGCTTCAAAATAAAAAAGAAGTGGCTGTTGAAAAAATTCTGCAACAGCGTGCCTGGTTGATCAGTGAGTTTGAGAAAACCGAAAAAATTTGCAGAGAGCTTGACCCCGAGGCCCTGCCGGAAATCGAACAAAAGTCCCGCGCGGCCTATGCAGGTTTGCATGAAAGCCTCGCTCAATTGCGCAGCGAACTGGAACGTGTTCACCGGCAGGAAACGGAAAGACGGACGGCGTTGAAGACCGGAATTGCCGAAAAGATTGAAGCAGCACGTCGTGACATTGCCGGGCGCGTTCTCGCCTATCTGCAATCAGAGGATTTTCACAGCAAGATTCCAGTGTTTGATGCAATGGTGTCCGAGGAAGAGTTCGAGCAGAAGGTGCGGGACCCGGAATTGGTGTTCCAAGGCGAGCGCAAGGGAGAGTGGACACAATATAAGTTGATCTCATTGCGGCCGCAAATCAACAGCGAACTCGGGGAGCCGTTATTGGTGCTGGAGGTGACAAAGGAGGGTCAAAATTTCCGGCTCCGGCAATTCGTTGACAAAGATCATCCCGCCAAAGTGATTACACTGCAGCTTGAAAAACGCCCGGGGCAAGAAGTTGCCGTAAAATTTGAGGTGCATTTCGACACGCTCGTCGTCAAGCCCGAGTCACTGCCTGCCGCCGACAAAATCCCGGTTTCGCTTGCCAATCCGGAACCAAGTTACTCAGAATGGTTTGCGCCTCTTCAGCCGTTAAAGCATTTCCTGCAAGCCTCAAGAGCCTGATTGAATCTCTTGCCTCACCCGCCTCTCAACCTCCGGCACGGCGTTATCTACTTCCGGGGAGAGTCCAACTCCTGAGGAGAAGTTCTTCCCTTCAATTCCATAAACAATGAGACGGGACGGAAGTTGATTCAAGCTTCGCGCCAACTCGATGGCTTCGGCGACACTGAAGGCGTGTGTGGAGTAATGAAAAAATTTTGTCGGGATGGGTTGCGTGGTGGCATCAAAACGGAAGATGGTTCCCGGCGCCGCGCCGGAGTGGACGGCATCAATCAAAAAAACGACCTCCGTATCCTTCCAACCCTCCAATAACGCTGCCCCCTCACCACTTTGTTCAATGACTGTGACATGACTGGGCACCACTTTCTGCAAGCGCCGCGCAACGACGAGTCCGGCGGCATCATCTCGGCGATATTCGTTGCCAATGCCGATGATCAGGATACGTGTGTGTGCAGCCATGGAAAAATCTCTTTTGCAATCTGAAAAAGAAATCCCCAAAAAATTCAAGGGTTCAATTTCAGCCAAACGGGGTGGGAACGGAGTGCAATTATTGTGTGTTCCATTTGCGAATATTTGAGTCAATGCTCCGGCATTCCCAACCACTCAATATTTTTCTCGCCTGCTCAACAAAATTATGGAAGAGCTTTTCCCACAAGTGGGCTCAACCCTTCGTACAATGTACTGGCATCTTCCACTTTCATTGCGAGAACGCACAATACTTTGGGAAATGTTGTGTTCAGTTGTTCTGCCATCGTGAGGATTTCGAGGAGGCCGGCATAATATATCATCACCAAGTGCAAGCGAAATGATCCGCCGCTTACTCTCTTTCAATCTCCAGCTTCAAAAAATGCGTGGCGCAGGAGATGCAGGGATCGTAGTTGCGAATCGCCTGTTCACACTGCCAGGTAAGTTTCTTCTCTGACAGTTTTATGTGTTTCGAGACGAAATGCCACAAATCGCTTTCAATCGTTTTTTGATTCTGCGAAGTGGGTGGAACGATCTTGGCATCGAGAATCATGCCCTGATCGTCCAGGCGGTAACGATGGTAGAGAATGCCACGCGGCGCCTCGGTGCAGCCACAGCCGGTGGCTCCGCCGGACCGGGGTTGTATTTCCACTGCGGGTCTGTCCGGCATTTCATACGCAGCAATGATGCGCAGTGCTTCGTCGCAGGCATAGACCGTTTCGATACTGCGCACGATGATACTCTTGAACGGATTGCGACACACCGGCCCAAGTCCGGCCTCACGGGCTGCTTTCTGCGCCAGCGGGGAAAGTTTGTCGAAATTCAAATTGTACCGCGCCAGCGGGCCGACAAAATACGCGCCTTTTCCTTTGCGCACGGAATGCAAGGCATTGGAATGCTGCACATGCTCTTCGATAAAGTGATTTTCATACTCGCGCACGGCAATATCCAAATCTTTATTGGAGACGAGCCGGCCTTCGTTGAAGGGATATTCTTGAGGATGACGCAGCGCGACGAATTCATAATCTTGCTCGAAATCCGGGAATTCCAATGTGGCGGTCCAGCGCACGGTTTCGAGCGCTGCGTCACGTGCCCATTTCAGCTTTTCCAGAAGTGGCGCCAGATCCTGTTTGGTCGGTACCTTATAAAATCCTCCGACCCGCACGTTGACCGGATGAATTTCCCGACCACCGATGAGCGTGACGAGTTCATTGCCGATTTTTTTCAATTGCAAACCGCGCTGGACCGCCTCGGGGTAATCTTTGGCCATTTGAATGGCATCTTCATAGCCGAGAAAATCCGGCGCATGCAGCAAGTAAACATGCAGGATGTGGCTCTCGATCCATTCCCCGCAATAGATGAGGCGACGCAGGGCACGGAGCTGGCCGTCGACAGTGACACCAAAAGCATCTTCCATCGCGTGAACGGAACTCATCTGGTAAGCGATGGGGCAGATGCCGCAAATGCGCGCGGTGATGTCGGGCGCCTCGCTGTAATTACGCCCACGCAAAAACGCCTCGAAGAAGCGCGGCGGTTCGAATATCTTGAATTTGAGATCCGCAACCTGGTTCTCTTTGATCTTCACATATAACGCGCCCTCACCCTCGACGCGGGCGAGGTAATCCACCTTGATCGTTTTCGTCTTCATACACTTCGTATATCCAATTTACATACAAACATTTTCTCAACGCGGACAAGCCGCAACCAAGAAGCCATCTCTGCGAGTAAAAAACTTTGCCTTTTTGCAAAAAATCAACTTCTAACTAGGTCGTACTTCCAGCGCCTCGCTCTCTTTCCGAAACGCCTCGGCATACGCATTGAATCCCCGAAACGCGCGCACAATGTCTTCGTCCTTCACACCAAGCTGACTCCACCAACTGCTCAACGAAGAAGTATTCGGTGTTTCTTTGGGACCGAAGCAGCCATAACAACCGCGATAATAAGCCGGACAAATGGCACCGCAGCCGGTTTGGGTGACCGGGCCAAGACATGCAACTCCTTGCGCAACCATCACGCAGGGCGTGCCGCGACGTTTGCATTCCATGCAGACACTGTATGGCGGCGTGTTCGGCTTGCGGCCATGGAGAAAAGCGCTGATCACTTCCACCAGTTGATGCTTGTTGATGGGGCAGCCGCGCAATTCGAAATCCACAAAAACATGGTCGGCAATCGCCGTGGATTTGTTGAGCGTGGAGATGTAATCCGGCGTGGCATAGACGATGGAAATAAACTCTTTCACGTCTTTGAAATTGCGCAGGGCTTGAATACCGCCAGCCGTGGCACAGGCGCCGATCGTTACCAAAAATTTCGAGGCGCGACGCACCTGATGAATGCGCTCGGCATCGTGCGGCGTGGTGATGGAGCCTTCCACGAGCGAAAGGTCGTACGGCCCTTTCACCATGGCTCGTGTGGCTTCAGGAAAGTTCGCAATCTCAATGGCGCCGGCAACCGCGAGCAGCTCATCTTCACAGTCGAGCAGGCTGAGCTGGCAACCGTCACAGGAGGCAAATTTCCAAACCGCGACTTTCGGCCTACTTTTTACCTTCACAGACTTTCTCGTCGCAACGCGAGAACTCTTTTGAATGGATTTCACAGGAGGTGAAGCTGATTTTTTCTTCCGATTCATAGATTAAATTTCTCGTTTGGCAAACAATTCTTTGATGCGATCGTAGCGAAACACCGGGCCATCCTTGCAGATGAAAGTCGGACCGAATTGGCAATGGCCGCAAAATCCGATGGCGCATTTCATGTTGCGCTCCATCGACAAATAAATGTCCTCAATGGGGACGCCGCGCTTTTGCAGCTCGAGCACGGTGAAGCGCATCATGATTTCCGGACCGCAAACCATCGCCACGGTGTTGTGAGGGTCAAATGGCGCTTTGGGAATGAGGGTGGTGACGACACCGACATTGCCACGCCACTCCGGGGTGGCACGGTCAACCGTGACCTCGACCTCCAGATCCAGACGGGAGCGCCACTGCTCCAATTCGCGGCGATACAAAATATCAGCGGGTGTGCGCGTACCGTAAAGTAGAACCACTTTGCCGTATTTTTGCCGTTGTGCCAGAACACTATATAAAGCTGGACGCAGCGGGGCCAAGCCGATACCACCAGCCACAATCACGACGTCATTTCCGGCGGCTTCCTCAACAGGCCAATGCGTGCCGAAGGGACCACGCACGCCGAGCATATCACCTTCTTTCAATTTGCGCATCGCTTTGGTGAGCGTGCCAACCGCGCGAATCGTATGCACCAGAATTTTTGGTTTGGTTGGGTCGCCGCTGATGGAAATCGGCGCCTCGCCCATGCCAAACAGATAAAGCATGTTGAACTGCCCGGCACGAAACGAAAATCCATTCGTGCCGTGGTCTGGTTTGATCTCGATCGTAAACGTGTCATGCGTGTCCTGCCGCAACCGCTGTACAAGAAAAGGTGCAGGCCGCATGGGATCGATCAGCGTGGTTACCGGCTCACTTGTTTTTTGTTTTGCGAGTGTGGTTGTTGCCATAAACATCCATGAGTTGTAATCGTGTTGCTTCCATTCGTTGTTCCATGATATGCGTAAATCGCTTCAACAGTTCATAACCGAGGTCGTGATCATTTTCGCATTTGGTGCGCAAGCATTTGCCGTCCAGGGCGATGGCGCGGGTCAGCTCGACAGCGCGTGCGTCGAAATGCCAGTGGTACGGCGGAATCAGCCATGACCAACCGAGTACTTCGCCTGCGCCAATGGTCTGAATGGTTATCGGACCTTTCTGGGCGGCAAAGATTTCGATCGCGACCTTGCCGTGGCGAATAATATAAAATTGATTGGCCTCTTCGCCTTCGTGAAAAAGAAACTGGCCGGGCTCAAAGCGCACGTTGGAGGCGCAACCAACGATCAGTTCCAGATGGTGCGGGTCGAGGCCCTGCAAAAATGGATGTTCTGCTAAAATGGGTTCAAGCGTTTCCATCTTTTATTTCTCCTTTTTTCTCCTTACTTTGGGATTGCTTCAGTCTCACGAATGGCGCGCACTTCTTCGGTGAGGTCAATGCCGACCGGACACCACGTGATGCAGCGCCCGCAACCGACACAGCCCAGGGTGCCGAACTGATCCATCCAGGAAGCGAGCTTGTGCATCAGCCATTGCCGATACCGCGCTTTCACGGAAGGTCGAACACTGCCGCCATGGATGTACGAAAAATCCATGGTGAAGCACGAGTCCCATCTCCGCCAGCGTTCGGCGTGTTCACCCGTCAAGTCCGTCGTATCTTCCACCGTCGTGCAAAAACAAGTGGGACAAACCATGGTGCAGTTGGCGCAGCTCAGACAGCGCGTCGCGACCTGTTCCCAGCGCGGATGTTCGGAGTTCCGATACAACAGGTTTTTAATGTCTGTCGTATCCAGGTGCCGGCCCATTTGGCTGGCCGCCTTTGCCACCAAGCGCTCAGCGGTGGCTTTGTGATCCGGCTTTGCCGGCTGATGCGGCACATCTTGAAGAATCTCTGCCCCCCGTGTACTGCCGACTTCGGTTACGAAGTAATGGCGCCCGTTTTCAAGAACTTCAGTCAGGGCCAGATCAAAACCGGAGGTGGCTTGCGGGCCGGTGTTCATCGAAACACAAAAACACGTGCCGCCAGCCTGGCCGCAATTGACAGCCACGATAAAGACATGTTCACGCCGGGATTGGTAGGCAGGATCAATGTATTGGCCATCCACGAAAACTTTGTCTTGAATCGCAATGGCATGAAGTTCACAAGACCGAACACCGACAAAAGCAAATTTGGGCGGTTCGGATTTCTCCTCGTGAATTTGAAAACCACCGTTGTGACGTTTGGCTTGCCACAAGCGCAACACCGGCGGATGCAAGAATTTTTTCCACGAGTGCGGGCCGACAACATAGCCGAAGAGTGCCTCATCGTTCCGCTTTTTGAGGCGATAAGCGCCGCCCTGTTGCTCGTCGGTCCATCCGGCAGGCAGATCAGAAGTGGCATTCAACTCATCATATACAATCGCGCCATCACGAACCACAGGTCCCACAATCCGATACCCACGCTTTCTCAACGCCTCGAATAAAGGCTGAAGATGCTGGCGTTGCAAAATGACTTTATCGTTGATACTCAAAGATGTTTCTGTCATATATCGCTCGATAGATTCTGCCATAGAAAGTCATACTCTTTCACCACTTTTTATTCTCCTCTTCCAAACAGTATGCCAAAAAAGCGCCCAATCTTGTGCCTATTTTTTTTGCAGTTAGAATAACGTATGGCTTCGAATTTTCCTGAAGATGGGAAGAGCGGGATGAGTTTCTCTTGAATCTGGGAATTTGAGAATTTCGATGGCTCGTTGCAAGGTAACGATTTTTTCAACACTTCGTTTCAAACCAACAATGGGGAATCCGCATATGCAGCAGCTCCAAAATCGTTAAGCCGACATCCTTCAACCCCGATACCTTTAGCGAATCATGACAATCACACAGCGCAAGCCTGCGGCCGTAGGCTGTGAGTAAGTGACGGGGGCAGCTATATATATCGAGCAAATTGAGCAAATCACTATGGAAGCCCACATTGTCAGATGTGGGCTGCGCCCATAGGGTGCTTTAAACTGCGTGCGCCACTAATTATTTTTGATGTACCCACTCCTCGCGGAGTGGGTTTTCAACCAGTATCCGTATTTCTTTATATAGCTTGCGTCTTCAAGAACCCACAGCCTACGGCCGCAGGCTGACGTTGTGGGATTCAGGCATCAGCGGCCGGCAATACAAACTTGACGTTGTAGTACTAATACGAAGTGGGTGCTTCAAGCTTACCGCGTCAGCAACGATTTTAGATGCTCCCACTCCTCACGGAGTGGGTTTCCACTCACAGCCGGGCACCTATTATAGCTTGCGGGTTCAGGAACCCACAGCCTACGGCCGCAGGCTGACGTTGTGGGATGAAGATAACCAGCTTTATCAACTTAACGTTGTAGTACTAATTCAGCACGCTCAACGCCATCAGCTCCTCCAAAAACGACTGCATCACGCGAAAACCGCTCTCCCAAAATTCCGCGTGCCGAATATCAAAACCCATTCTTTTGATCATGTTCTCCGGTGTGTCGGAGCCGCCGGTTTCCAACAATTGGATATAACGCGGAATAAAACTTTCTCCTTGCTCCTCGTAGCGCCGGAAGAGCGCCAGCACCAGCAAGGCACCAAAGGTGTAGGCGTAGCAATAAAACCGGGTATGAATGAAATGCGGAATCGCTGCCCAGTACCATTGCTGCTCCGGTAGAAAATCAACGGCGTCCCCATACATCTCGCGCCGGCGTTCAGTCCACAATTGACAAAGCTGTGTTGCCGAGAGCCGTTCTTTCGCGGCCTGCAAATGTGCATCCAGTTCGAAGCGTGTGTAGTAATTTTGGGTGTGAATCGTCGCCAACAAATCCTCCAATTTGCCGGTCAGAATGGCAATGCGCAGCTCACGTTCTTTCACTTCCGCCAGCAGTTTGCGCGTCAGCAACATTTCGGCAAACACCGAAGCGGTCTCAGCCGCAACCAGCGGCGGCTGGAAATTGAACAACGTCTGCTTGCGCCCGGCGAAAAAGTCATGCAGTGCGTGGCCCAACTCGTGTGCCAGCGTGTAGACATTGTTGATATCGTCGTTGTAACTCATCAAGACATACGGATGATGTTGCGGCACCGTGCCCTCGCAGTACGCGCCGCCCCGTTTGTTTCTCCGAACCTCCGCATCGATCCAGCGGTTGTCGAACATCGATTGCGCGAGCCGGTGAAATTCCGGCGAGAAATTTTCAAACGCTTGCAGCACCAGCCGTTTTCCTTCCTGCCAGGGAATGATCTCGCGTTTTTCAACCACCGGCGCAATCAGATCGCAGCCGCGCACTTTGGGCATCCTCAGAAGCTCAGCTTTCAGTTTGTAATATTCCTGCGCCAGATGATAGTACGCGCTGGTCACCTCCATCATCGTTTCCACCACTTCTGCTGCAATTCGATTGCGCAGATGCGCCGGAGCCATCGGACTTTGATAGCCGCGCATCTCCATTTCCAGGCTGTGATCTTTGAGCATGGCATTGAAGATATTGGTGAAAATGATCGCATTCTCGCCAAAGCGGCCATCGTATGCGCGTTTGGCTTTCTCGCGCAGTGCCGGATCAGGATGGCGCAACAGATGGCGCATCTCCTCCCCGGTCAACGTTTTCATCTCCCCGTCAACCTCCAATTGCCAGGTGAACGAGGCAACATATTCATCGAACAAATTCACAAAAACATGTTTGCCGGACAGGTCTTTTTTGTTGATCACCTGCTCCTCTTTTTCGGAAAGCGTGTACGGCGCAAACAAACGCACGCCCTCGAGATAATGGCGATAGCCACTCAGCCGGTCACTGGCAAGCAACTCATCCATGCGGACTTGGGGAATTTTTTGCACCTCGAGCTCGAAGAAAAGCACGAGATTTTGCACCTGCGCCATCAAATCCTGGCAGCGCGCATAAAGTGCTTTGATGGCATCATCCGCCGTATCTGCTGAAAAAGCCAGAAAAGCATAAATCCCCGGTTTATAGATCCGGGTGTAAATGGCCTCGAGCTCGACAATCGCACGGTGCAATGTCTCAGCGGTCAAATCATCACAGTTTATTTTGCCACGATAACGCGCTGCAAATTTTTCCGCCTGCTCAACAGTGGTCATGAGATCGGCCTCGAGACGCTCGTCATCATGGCGCGCATAAAGATCCGAGATATCCCAACGGACTCCTTCGGCCTTCAAACTTTTTTCCACAGTCCTGCGCTCCTTTCGTTGAAATTTCAGATTCTCAAATTTAGAAAAAGTGCCGTTATCATGCAAATGAAAAGTTCATGAGAAAGCGCTTGCTTTGGTGCCTGGCGATTTTTATCTTTACTGAGGACCAAAGGAGCAGGAAACTGATTGTGACTTCACCATCCTTGATCGTCATGGTTCCGCCGGATCATCTTCTCGACGCAACTTTGCATCAAGAGGCTGTCAGACTGTTTCGCAGACACTATGGCATTGCTGCAGAGCCACGCCCGGGCATGACCGTGTTGCGGGAAATTCTTGCCGGTTTCTCACATCTACCGTATGAGAATCTCAGCAAGATCCTCAAGTTTCAGCGGCATGGTGAAAATCAAGCGCAACGCCTGCGCTTGCCGGAGGAGGTGATGGAAGATCATTTGCACTGGCGGCTCGGCGGCACCTGTTTCTCACTCACGTTTTTCCTGCAGACGCTCCTGAGGCATCATGGCTTTCCTTGTTATGTGGTGATGGGCGACATGCGTGCCGGCAGGAACATTCATTGCGCTTTGATCGTCTGCCTGGATGGCGACAAGTTTTTGATTGATCCCGGCTATTTGCTGCGCCAGCCGATGGCGCTCGATCCGGGCAAGCCGCGGCTTTATCACACCGAATTTACCGGCGTCGAATTACGCTTTGATCGGCAAAACGGTGCCTATGATCTTTTCACGTTCAACCGCCAAGAGATGAAATGGCGTTACCGTTTTGTGGATCGACCAACGCCGGCGGAGGAGTTTCTTCAACACTGGCAAGCTTCGTTTTACCGTAACAGCATGCACGGCCTGTGCCTGACTCGCGCCAATGTCGATGAACTGATTTTCATTCACAAAGATTTTATGCGCATCACCTCCCTCGAAGGCAAGCGCAATGTTTCCATCAAGCGCAACTATCATGAGACCATTCATCAACTATTCGGTATTGCACCGGAGTACGTCGAACAGGCGCTGGCAGCGTTGCAAGAAAATCTGGCACGCGAGCGCAGGACAATCGACTTGTCTGGCAACGCCCAACTTCACCATTGCAGACAAGATATGATGCAATCATAAAATTCCACCTCCCACTTTGCACTGGTTATGGCAGCGCCTCAATCACCCCTGCCGGTCAAGCTCATTATGGCCGTTCTCTATTCGGATGAGATGCGACTTGCGGAAGCGCGCACCCGATCGATCGATCGATTCGGTCCGATCGATTTCACCAGCGCGCCGTTCCCTTTCGAGGTGACCGATTATTACGTACCGGAGATGGGTGCACCGATCATTCGTTGCTTTTATGCTTTTGAAAGACTCATTTCGCCCGGGAACCTCGCCGGTATCAAGCTTGTCACCAATGTCATTGAGGAGCAGCTTGCCGTGGACGGCCAACGCAAAGTGAATCTTGATCCCGGTTATCTCGATCCTGATAAATTTGTTTTGGCCTCGGCGAAATACAACGGCCAAAAAATTTATCTCTCGGACGGGATTTGGGCGGACTTGACATTGCATTATGAAAAAGGGCATTTCTACGCTTATCCGTGGAGCTTTCCGGATTTTCGCAGCGGCGAATACGAGAAGGCGTTTTTGCGAATGCGGGAAATCTACAAGGCGCAGTTGAAACGCAGCGAGAGAAGGAACTGAGCTTTGACGACAATGCTCCGAAAAAATTCAAATTCGGCAACCAATACTGCGGAAAGCGCAATACGAACAAAACCTCATGACCCTGAAAGAAAAACTCCGTGAGCTCGATCGGAGCCAGGCCAAAATCATCACACCCGAGTCCGTGCGAAAAACCACACCGCTTGATGATTTGCTTGGTGGCAATGAACAGGACGGATGCTTTGTGGTTGAGCGCAGATTCGCCCTCCATTATCCGCATGGTGCAGTGCGCCTTGCCAGCCTGCATGAAATCTCGAGCGCAGCATTGGCGATCGCCGGCAAAGACGAACGGCTGGTCGAACTGGACCTCGCGCATGCTTTGTTTTTGGACACGGAAACAACCGGTCTTGCAGGTGGAACCGGTACTGTGGCGTTTTTGCTCGGCGCAGGTTGTTTTGAAGGTGAGGAATTTGTGGTACGGCAGTATTTTTTGCGCCAGCCCTGCGAAGAGGTGGCGATGTTGAAGCGCTTGCAGACCTTGATGGAAGAGTGCAAAGGACTGGTCACCTTCAACGGCAAGAGTTTCGACATTCCGCTGTTACGTACACGCGCTGTACTGCATCGCTTGCCTGTTGATTTCGATCGCGTGCCCCACTTTGATGTGTTGCATGCCGCACGGCGTCTATGGAAGGAGTGCGTCGAGAGTTGCTCGCTCGGTGAGCTGGAAAATAACGTGCTGCAACTACGCCGCAGCCAGGACATTCCGGGCGCGCTGATTCCGCAAATTTATTTCGATTTTCTACGCTACGGCGACGCAACACAACTGCCGGAAGTTTTTGCACACAACCGGCAGGACATTGTTTCAATGGCAACTTTGCTCGTGCGCATCGCTCAACTCGTGCAGTACCCGATGCGAGGCCTCGGTGCCGCGGTGATTTCTCCCCAGGAACTGCGGCGCGTGGCGGTGTTATATCGCCAGCTTGGCAATTTCGCAGCGAGTGCCCGGCTTTTCGAGGAGTTGCTTCAGCAATTACGCTCGACGCCCAATCTCGAAGATCATCTTGCCCTTGGCCTGTGCTACAAAAGCCAGCGGCGCTATGACAAGGCCAATCAGATCTGGAGGGAAGTAATCGATCGCCAGCCTTTTCATCCGCTGCCTTACATCGAGCTGGCCAAATATTTTGAACATCGCGAAGGTGCAACCCAATCGGCCCTTGAATGGGTTGAGCGTGCTTTACGGAATTTGTTGTTGAGCGAAGAGCTCAACCTCCGCGACGGCTGGCTGCCCTACAAAAATGATCTCCTGCATCGGAAGAATCGGCTTCTGCGCAAATTGGCCAGGCAACCTGCCATTAATCCTGATTCACCTCATTGGGATCCGGCAACGTCGGATCCGGCCCGTAAGGAGTGATGTGGATTTCACTGCCATCCCAAACCGGACTTCTGGGGTCGATAACTTCATTCCTGTCATCGTAGATATCGGTGTCATCGCTGCCATTCTCGTCGATCTCCTTGGCGCGCTCGTCAAAATAGTCATTTAAAAATCTGGTCAACAGTCCCATAATTGCACCTCCACCTCATGCTGCCAATCATGTTTGATGATGTGCGGTTGTTGATGATTTTGGGTGATGGGAAATCAGAAAAAATCATGGGATAAATACCGGCATATTTCATCAACCGCAGAAGCGCCGGATATTTATTATCTGCAAAGAGATGACTGGAACGGGAGAAAAATCAAGCGCGGAAAAAAAGAATGGGAGAGCTTGGTTTGCAGGAAAAAAACATGCTTCCCGGCCTCGATTTTGTGCGGACACGCGGCATGTCAGGACAAAATCGAGGCCAGCAATCCAACTGCGAAAAACAGTGACAACTGATCAGTCCGGATTCACTTCGTTGGGATCTGGTGCCGTCGGATCGGTCCCGTATGGGTTGGTGTGAATCTCACTCCCGTCCCACACCGGATTTGTGGGATTGCTGATTTCGTTTTTTTCGTCGTAGCTGTCGGAATCGTCACTAATGGAAACACCATCATCAAAATAATCATTGAAAATTCGCCTGCAAAAACTCATGATCATGCCTCCTATGAAATTTAACGTCCTTGCCGCTCGTGCGGTTCACATACCTTGAAGTAAAATCAAGTCGCTTTGTTGTTATTTCATGACCACCAATGAACAGGTCAAAAAAATCCGAGAGAAAATAATGCCACAGTGATTGGGGGGAGTCGTTTCTACGGAAAGATGTCATTCTGGAAGAATGTGCGCCGGGCAGGCGCGTTCTCAAGTCGGTGAGGCGGATACTCCCCTCTCCGCGTCACGCAGGTAACAGGTGAAAGTCCGACCCGCGCCGCCCCGTGGCGGTACGGAACGGCTGGGGTTAAGTGCTGGCCGTTGGTGAGCAATCCCAACGGAAAGGAGCCAAACCACCGGTCGCCGGGAGGCGGCACGTTTCAGCGTTCTGGTGCACACTACGGTGTATTCTTGCCCGAAGTGTTGATGCCGATTTTTTCGACATCGTGTGCTCGATGTATGCGGGTAAGCGAGCACATGCCCAGTGCGTGGCTGGTGTCGTCGCCTCGCGAAAGAGAACGTTGCTAACCCCGGGGACTCCTACGCGGTCTCTCGAAGTTTGAGACAAGGCCGAGCTATAAGGCAACGAAAGGCTCGACCGATGCAGCGGTGCTGACGGCGTGACCCATCACGCTTCAGCTTCAAGGAGTCAGCGTTGTAT